>MDVS01000037.1 GCA_001940645.1 Candidatus Heimdallarchaeota archaeon LC_3 | reverse complement strand
GTTTTGAGAACGATATTATCTTCCTTTAAAATATCCCACCAGAACTTTACCTGATCAAAATACACAAATGAGAATGGTCCAATTTCAATAGTTACTTTCAGGACAGATTTGACCTTCTCATCTTTTAATGAGTCCAGAATTATCTCCAAAAAAGATTGCGTCACTGCATATTCATGCATAATATTCCATAATTACATAAAATTATATAACTTTGTGAAAACTCTTAGAGCATACATATTAAAATTGTTAATAGATTATAGCAGGTTTTTAAGTGAGCTTTACTAAAAAAATTTCTATTAAAGAGAGTGTTTTTACAAAGGATAAAGCTTTAGGTAATGATATTCGATCAATGTTTGCTTCTTATAATATGAAGTCTTTTAATATCATGGGGAGTATTGGAGCTGGGAAAACAAGTTTATTAGAGAAATTATCATTCATTTTGATCAAAAAATTTCCAATCTTGGTTATAAATGGTGATTTGGTCACTTCAATCGATGCGGATAGAATTAAACGATCTGGAGCTACAGCCATTCAAATTAACACTGGACAAGGATGTCATCTAGATGCTCAATGGATTAAAAAAGTTTTGAATGATAAAAATTTTCTTCCCGATGGTCTAGCGCCATTTAAAAATGGTGTTATTTTTATAGAAAACGTTGGTAACTTGATATGTCCTGCTAATTGGGATGTTGGTGCGGAAACCAATATTGTCGTTACTAGTGTTACAGAAGGCCCTTATCATGTTCAAAAACATCCATTAATTTATAAAATTTCTGATATCTCTGTTATAAACAAAATTGATGTTGCAGAAGCAATGGATGTAGATCCAGAAACATTAAAACATGATGCACAAACAATAAATCCTAACATTGATGTTATATTTACTTCTTGCAAACAGGAAGTAGGTTTATATGAATTACAAGACCGTTTAATTAATCGATGAACAAAATATTTGAATTCTAAGACACTGCAAATTTTCTAGATTTTAACAAAGAGATAAAATTTTTCACTGCTGGTTTATCTAAACTTGATTTTCTTATCAAGAAATCATAATCTTCTTCTTGTAATTGAATAAAATCTAAATCAAACAAATCTGCATAAGATTTAATTCCAATAGAAACATCTCTTGCCCCTCTTTTTACACTGATAGCTGCACCACTATGAGAAAACGTAATTGCATCATATCCTTCAATTTCATTGATAACCTCTTTGAAATCTTTTTCCAAAGTGTTAGAAAAGTCCTTTAATAAAATGTCTAGCAATATTCGAGTTCCTGATCCCTCATTTCGATTCAAAAATTTGAGATCTTTCCTCATTAAATCTTGTAAACTCTGGATTTTTTTCGGATTCCCTTTTGGAATAATTAATCCTTGAATTCGTTTGTAACCAGAAACAAAAATAATTTTGTCTTCAAGTCCATATTTTTTAATAAAAGGTTTATTGTATGTTTTACTTTCAGAATCAAGCAAATGTATGGCAGTAATATCGCACTTATTTTGAGATATTGATATTAATCCTCCAGTTGAACCGGTATAAATTAACTTAAGATTTGTTGCAGGAAAATTATTTTTTAACTCGTTGGTTAATGAATTCAAAAAGAAATCATGGCTTCCTATAAATACCAGATCAGGAATAGTTAATTTATCTTTAAATAGCGTAACTTCAATGGTTTCGTCTATTTCTATATTCGAAAGAGAATCTGGAATAGTTATATAGCCATCAGCTCTTTCGAGTGCAGAAATTGATCCACTAGTAGCCTTAATAGGAAATACATAATATACACTATTTTCTTCAATTAAATACACTAATTTAAACTCTGTTCGACCTGAAGTGTTTCGAAATTTTTGTCCTACTTTTGCTTTAATCTTCTGGGATTCTTTTACTTTTAAATTCAACACTTTTTTCAATAAAGGATCGACTATTGAATTAAATGCAAAAATTGCTGAAGCAGGAAAACCTGGTAAAATAATTAGCATTTTCTCTTTAATTAGTCCTACAGCTACAGGTTTTCCAGGTTTAAGAGATACTCCATGAAACAATAATATTCCTCCCATTTCTTTAATAATTCTATAGGAATAATCACTTTCTCCCGCAGAAGTTCCTCCAGAGATTAACAATAAGTCAACTTTATCAATATTATTTTTTATTAAGTTAAAATATTCATTTAAATCATCTTTACAAATGCCTAAATCGATCGTTTCACCCCCAAAATTTTTAATTAAATTTATTAAAATTATACTGTTACTATCGTAAATGTTTCCATATTCTAAATCTTCTCCAATTTTGGTTAATTCGTTTCCAGTAGAAATTACTCCAATTTTCATTTTTCTGTAAACAGGTACCTGAGATAACCCCATTGACGATAGAATGCCTAATCTAATTGGTGTTATGATATCATCTTTGTATAATACTATTTCTCCAAGCATTACGTCTGAACCAGCTGATTCAATATTTTCTTGAGGTGTGACAGGACGAAAAATCTCAATTTCGTTTTCAGCTACTTTTGAAGTGTATTCTATCATTACTACAGCATTTGTTTCAACCGGAATTGGAGCACCAGTTGCAATTTCAATACATGTATAAGAATCAAATAAAAGTTTCTTTGAAAATTCTCCAGCAGCAACAGAATCAACTATTTTAAATTTTTTAGGATGAATTTCATCTATTTCAAAGGTATCTTTAGCTCTCACAGCATATCCATCCATTCTACTTCTATCAAAAGGTGGAACATCGACTTTAGCCGAAATATTTTCTCCCAAAACTCTGCTTAGTGCGTTTTCAATTGAAATTTTTTCAATGAGACGTTTCCAAGAAAAGTTATCAGCAATAATTTTGTTAGCTTGCTCTAAGGATAGCAATGTTAAGAATTCATTTTTTACAGACACTTTTTTCACACAAATATTTTTGAATGTTAAAATGGGTATAGTTCAACTAAAACATTGTCCCCTTCTTTAAGTCCTTCACTGTTTTCATATATCCTAATAATTCCATCAGATTCAGTTATATTAGACAGCCTTCCAGAGCCAGAAATTTGAATGGGGACCGCTAAATAATGATCATTGGTATCTTTAGTTAATTTGACTCTAAGAAAGTCTATCGTTCCTAATTTTGATCCGACATTTCTTGATATTTTTGCAGGTATCTTAATTAAATCATCATTTGGATTAAACCCAGAATAATAATTAAGAATAGGTCTAATAATAAATAAAAAGGCTATTATACATGCTGTTGGAAACCCTGGTAACCCAAAAATTATTTTATTACTCAATTTTGCACATAATACAGGACTACCTGGTCTCATAGCCACTCCATGAAAAATTATGTTACCTAAATCATTTAGTATTATTGGGATAAAGTCTTTTTTTCCAACTGATGTGCTTCCACTAACGAATATAATATCATATTTTTTAATGGATTCCTTTATTGTTTGTGTTATTATTTCATAATTGTCGTTAAAAATTCCGATTATTTTAGGATTCCATCCTTCATTCATACATAAATCAAATAAACTAATTGAATTAACTTCTGGTATTTTTCCTGGCTCTAAAAAAATCCATGGTTCTATCAATTCATCCCCTAATATTATAATTCCTATATTCAATTTTTTTGTTACGTTGATTTCAGTAATACCACTAGCTAACAAAATCGATCTATCAACACTTCTTAATTTATAATTTGGTTTGAATAATAATTTATTTTTTAAATAATCTTCTCCCTTTTTTGAGATATTCCTATTCGGATGAACTTTATCAAATATTAACAATTCCGTATCTGAAATTCTTGAAGTATCCTCAACCATTATTATTGAATTGGCTCCCTTGGGAACAACACCACCCGTCGGAATCTGTATTGCTGCATTATCTGAAATAGCATTATTAGCTATCTGTCCTATTTGAATTTCTTCAATAATTTTCAATCTTACAGGACTATTCTCAGATGCAGCATAAGTATTTTCAGCTTTTACTGCATAACCATCTACTGCTGATCTATCAAATGGGGGAATATCCCTTTGGGAATAAATATTTTCTCTTAAAATTCTTTTATTAATCGTATTGTTTGTGATATTGATTCTTTCCAAAGGATGTATTTCAAAAGAGATTTCTCCTAGTTTTATTGCATTGGATAGTTTAATTCTTTCTCGAAACCCTTTCTCCCGTACATCTTTGAATTTCATTAACATACACCAATAATTACAGAAATATTTGTTGTTAAATTAGATAAATTACAATAAATTTAAGTTATATTAGAATAACAAGAAAATTATAAACTAGCTATTAAAAGGAATTCCATTTTAGTAAAATTAGGAATATTACAACCTATTTTCTTAATTAATTCCATATTTTATTGAGTATTTTTATTTTCTTTAATTACTGAAAAATATTTTTAGATTTATACAAAATAAACTCTATTACAACAATATTATAATCATAATCTAATTATTTGGAGAAAAATGAAATGCAAGTAGATAATATTAAGACAATAGCAATAATTGGCTCTGGATTAATGGGTAATGGTATAGCTCAAACTTGTGCCACTGCTGGATATTCTGTTTTTATGATAGACATAGATCAAAAGTTTGTTGATAATGGATTAGCCTCTATAGAAAAAAGCCTCGGTAGGATAGTCAAAAAAGGAAAACTATCACAAGAAGATTCAGATTCAATAAGAAAAAGGATCCAAGGGACTACTGATTTAAAAAAAGGAATTTCTGAAGCAAGCGCAGATGTTGTAATTGAAGCGGTAACGGAAAAAGTAGATATTAAAAACCAATTATGGAAAGAAATAGGTGAATTATCTAAACCAGATACCATTTTCGCTTCTAATACTAGTTCAATTAGTATTACGTCCATGGCTACTGCTTCTAAAAGACCAGAAAAATTTATTGGCATGCATTTTTTCAATCCAGTTCCATTAATGAAGCTAATTGAAATAATACGGGGACAATTAACTTCTGATGAAACCCATAAGACAATTAGTGAGTTGAGCAAGAAATTAGGAAAAGAAGTAATTACTGTAAACGAAGCTCCAGGTTTTGCTGTCAATAGAGTTCTTATCCCTTTTATGTTAGAAGCAATTAGAGCTGTGGAACAAGGAGTTTGTACTCCTGAAGATATGGACACTGGATGTAAATTAGGATTAAATCATCCTATGGGTCCCTTTACCTTACTGGACTATGTAGGTCTTGATACAACTTTATTTATTGCTGATTATATGTTCGAAGAATCAGGAAATCCCATGTTCAAGGCCCCAAATTTATTAAGAAAAATGGTTCGAGCTGGACTTCATGGAAAAAAATCAGGAAGAGGATTTTATAATTACTAATTAAATAGATTTTTTGCCAATCCGAAGCACCAGCATTAAAACATCATCCCATTTCTTCACACAAAAAATGATTACATAATATATATTTCGTAATACTTAAAAATAAAAATAGCTATATTATGTAACGTGAAACTAGATTCCAAAGCGATAAGTAAAAAGAAGTTAGATCATGCAATCAAACTCTATCAAGAAGAAAAAATAAGTATTGGAAGAGCTGCTGAATTAGTAAGTATAGATATATGGTCTTTTCATGATGAATTAAATAAACTAGGTATTTCTCATCTTTCTACTCTTTCTGAATTTGAAAATGACTTAGAATTGATAAAGAAGTCAAACTAATGAATAATAAAAACAAATCAAGGACATAAATAGGTGAATTATCCTAAAAAATTGGATAAAATATATAAAATTATAATAAAAAAAGTGTTATTTTAGATTTTATTCAAAATTTTGATCCGCATTTACCACAAAATTCGAATTCTGATGGTATGCCTTTTGTATTGCAATTATTACAAGTTTTTGATGGAGGTCCCCATAAAAATTCAGGATGAGAACTGTCCCGAATTTTACGGTAATCTGGTTGACGTTTTTCGACAAAAGATGTCATTCCCTCATAAGGTTCCCATGAAGTATAGTGTAAAGCTAACCATTCCCTTGCATGACCTATAGTTTGATGCCAAGCAAAATCTTTCCAGAAATTTAGTTGCTGTTTAGTATATCTTGTACATTCTGGAAATTTATCAACCATTTTCTCACAAAGATCACCAACAGCCTTATCTAGTTCAGCATAAGGCACCACTTGATTAACTAATCCCCAGTCTAATGCTTTCTGTGCCGATAGAGGTTCATTCGTAAATAAAATCTCACGTGCTCTTCTATCCCCAACCATAATTGGTAACCATTGGGTGGCTCCACCAGCTGCAACAGATCCTATCCTAGTTCCAACTTGTCTTATTGTTGCATGATCAGCAGCAACTGCTAAATCACAAGCCATGTTCCATTCATTACCTCCTCCTGCTACAATTCCATTGATTCTTGCAATAGTTGGTTTACCTATATTTCTAAAAATATCATGCGCCTCTTGAAATACACCCATCCATTTCCAATAATCATGAGGACTTTTTAAGAATTTTTCAGCATATTCTTTAACATCACCACCAGTGCAAAAAGCTTTTTCTCCAGCACCAGTTAAAACTACCACAGCTACCTTGTCATCCCAAGAAGCATCGTGAAAAGCTTGATTCATTTCTTGCAACGTTAATGTTGAATAAGCATTATAAACTTTAGGTCTATTTATTGTAACAGTTGCAACATAATTCTTTTTTTCATAAATGATTTCCTTAAAATTCATATCAGATATTTCTTTTCCTTCAAACAATTTCTTCACCTTATTAAAATAGAAAACTTTGAGTTATTGAAAAATAAAAACAAAATCTTTTTATAATAACGCTATTGATATTAGTTTTTAGTCATAACTAAATTCATTATTAAAAGAAAATTTTCATTTGGGATGTTCAATGGAGTTTCAAGATAAAGTTGTTGTTATAACAGGGGCAGGACGTGGGATTGGATTGGAGATAGCTAGAGAATTCTTATTGGAGGGCTCAAAAACAGCAATAATTGATATGAATATTGATATCTGGAAAGAAAATGATCAGTTTATTCAAAATATTAGCAGAGATAGGATTTTTCTTTCTAAAGTTGATATCATTAATTCAGAATTAGTTAAACAAGAAGTACAAGCAATTATTGATAATTTTGGACGAATAGACATTTTAGTAAATAATGCGGGTATAAACAGAGATGGTTTAATGATCAAAATGTCTGAAAAAAGTTGGGATGACGTTTTTTCAGTAAATTTGAAAGGACCTTTTTTATTGACACAAACCATTTCTCAACACATGATTGATAATAAAATCGAAGGAGCAATTGTGAATATTATATCAACAGCAGGAAAATATGGTAACTTTGGACAAGCAAATTATTCTGCTTCTAAAGCTGGTTTATTAGCATTTACAAAAAGTATTGCACGAGAATTAGCACGATATAACATCCGTGTAAATGCTGTCATGCCTGGATTAATCGAGACTCCTATGACGCAAAAAATGAGAAATGATATTATTGAAAAACGAATTAATGAAATACCCCTAAAAAGGATTGGAAAACCAAATGATGTAGCTCAGGCTGTGAAATTTTTAGCATCTTCCCATTCATCTTATATTACTGGTTCAGTTATACAAGTTGATGGAGGATTAAGAATGTGATTTTGGTGTATAAATCAAATAAAAGACTTTTTATGAATAAATCTTCCTTCTATGGCCTATACGCAAGATAATGATGAAATTATCTTCAATATCGAATACAATACGATAATCCCCCACACGTAATCTATAATTACCAATTTTTGAGTCGCTTAATTTTCTAGAATATTTTACTGGATTCTCTCTTAAGAGATCTATTTTTTCTCCAATAGTCTTTTTAAGAGATTTATTAAGCAATTTGATATCTTTTTCTGCTCGATTCGTAATAAGAATTTTATACATCAAATGCTTCCTCGAAGGATTTCACATTACCTTTATGTTGATCCTCACGAGCATCCTTAATCGATAAAATAAATTTTTCACTCGATAAAGCAACTAAATCTTCAACTAGATCATCTAAGGCTGCTTTAACAGTTAGTTGAATTAATTCCTTAAATTCATCGACAGATAGGTCACCTATTTTTGTAGACAAAAATTGCATCTCTTATATTGACATGTAACTATCTAATAAAAGGAATAAAAATGTTTTGATAGATAATCTAACATTCTTGTTTTATACTTTTTAATTCACTCTAAACAAAACCTACTCTTGATAGATTCTTACATTACAGGTTCAGTTATACAAGTTGATGGAGGATTAAGAATGTGATTCAAGATTATTCTTGACAAAGAATAACGGTTCTAATACTCTTACCCGAACGTGCTACTTCTAAACCTTCATTAATTTCAGATAATTTATACTTGTGAGTGACTAATGGTTCTACAACCAACATTTTGTTTTTAACTAATTCAATAATACGAGGATAATCAACTGGTCTACAACCCAAACTCCCCATGATTTCCATTTCTCTAAACATCACTCTACCAATATCAAATCCATCCCATCTTTTTGGAGAATAACCAACGGCAATAAGTCTACCACCTGTTCTTAAACTATTAAATCCTTGTTTCATAGTATTTGGATGACCAATAGCCTCAAAGGCCAAATCAGCACCACCACCAGTAATTTTCCTAATAGCCCCTACAACAGCTTTTTCATCAATATCTTTAGCATTAATTGTTTCTACTGCACCCAATTTCTTAGCCATTTCTAATTTTTCAGGAACCACATCTACGGCTACGGCTAAACCACCTGCAACTTTAATATTTTGGACTAAATTTAGACCTATTCCGCCACAACCAATAACTACAGCCCAATCTCCTGGACGTAGTTGTGCACGGTTTTTCACAGCATGGTAAGGAGTGGAAACTGCATCTGAAATTATACATCCTTCTTCCAAAGGAATTTCAGCAGGTAGTTTGAATGTATCTTTAGCTGAAACCATAATTTGTTCAGCAAACCCACCATCAACATGGTTTCCAAGCATTATTTGATTAGAACAAACATTTTCTCTACCTATTCTACAATTATAGCAATAACCACAAGATAACACAGCAGGAATTAATACATGATCTCCTGTTTTAAAATTTGTAACGTCATTACTCAGATCTTTTACAATTCCTGATATTTCATGACCTAATATCATAGGCGGAGATTTTACTGTTGGTACACCATGATCTAGATATCCAAGATCAGTGTGACAGACTCCGCAAGCTGTGATATCAATAACAATCTTGCCTAATTCATTTCCAATGGAAGGGGTTGAATAATCACTAATTAATTTTAACGGTGTTTTTGCTTTTTCAAATACAGCAGCTTTCATCTCTTTTACCCAATTAATTTTCTTTATTACAATTAAAAATTTGTTGTTTTAATTATTATTTACTCATTTTTCCATACGGGAGTTCTTTTTTCCATAAATGCATTTAATCCTTCATTCGCATCATAAGTTGCCATCAGCTTTTCAAGATAATATTTTTCTAAATCATCAATTTCATTAGAGAAATCATCTTTTAAATTCATAAGGATTGCTTTTTTTGTATGTTTAAGGACAACAGAACTTAATTTTTTTATATTATTAAGAAAATTTTCTATATTTTCTTCAAAATCTTCAATTGGAAACACATGATTAATCAAACCGAGATTTTTAGCTTCTTCAGCAGAAATTGGTTCTCCAAGTATAATTAACTCAAAGGCTTTTTTAATAGGAAGTAATTTAGGAAATAAAATCGACGCAACTGGTGGAAAAACTCCAACTTTAATTTCAGGCTGCCCAAATTTTGCTTTATTAGATGCAAGGATCATGTCACACGCTATTGCTATTTCACAACCCCCTCCTAGAGCTGCTCCTCTTGTGATTGCTATAGTTGGACTTTCGAATGAAATAATAGATTTACATAATTGATGGAATTCCTTTAACATTATCGACGTTTTTTCTCCCATATGATCTCCAACATCAACACCAGCAGAGAAAGCTTTACCTTTATGATCAAGTATCAAAGCTTTTAAAGAATTATCGCTCTTTAACTCCGTCAAGGCTTTATTAATTTCCTTCATCATAGGTATATTGAGTATATTAAGAGGTCCATTATCAAAGATGATTTTGGCTATATTTGAATCCTTCTCAAGATGTATTAACTCATAAGACATAATTAGCTCTCCTTTAACTGTTTAGCTTAAATAAATTTTTGTTTGTAAATAAAGAAGTAAAAGAAAGAGTTACCTGAAGTTTGTATATAAATATAGTTACTGAAATGTTAGGTACACCTAATTTAGGATTCTTTTACAAAAGATGATAATTTTATCCCCATATTTTAAGCTTCAATAATCTGAATCCTTCTATGACTTAATATTGCCGCACCTAATGCTCCAGCATAATGTCCTAATGGATCAGTTTGGACTTTCATTTTTGTTCTTTTTTCTAACGCTTGGATAAATCCAGGATTCTTAACCAAACCGCCAGTTAAAGTTAATTCAGGTTTTAATCCTACTCGTTTTAGTAAAGTAGTAGTTCTATCTGCTATAGAAAGAAAAACACCTGATACAATATCATTAATTTTCTTTTCTGTAGCTATTAAATTAATTATCTCCGTTTCTGCTAATACTGCACAAACACTTGATATCATTTGTGGATCTTCTGCATCTAAAGCAATTTGAGACATCTCATCCATAGGTATTTGTAAATATTTAGAACAACGCTCGATAAAGCGTCCTGCTCCTGCAGCACATTTTTCAGTGAATCGAAAATTTTTTACCTTCCCCTTTGGTAATACACTTATTGCACGTGAACTTTGAGTTCCTACATCGAGAATCGTGACAGTGTTTGGGAAAATAAAGATAGCACCTCTAGCATTGGTTGTTATATCACTCAATTGAAGATCTCTTTCAGGATATAGATATCGACTAAATCCTGTTGTACTTAAATAATCAATATCGTTTCTTTTCAATCCCTGTTCTTTCAAAATATTATTTACTAATGTCTCAGCAGATCGCTGAGGCTTTCCTGAAGTTTTTAAGAAATCTTTTGCAATAATTTTATTACCATCTTCCATTAGTGCTACTTTTACTGTTCCAGCACCAATATCTAACCCACCGGTTATCATGATAACAACTCCACTTCCACTTTTGGTCCATCTCCCGCTAACCTTTCGAATCCAAACAATGCCGCTCCAATTGCACCCATATATTGGGATAAGGGGCTTGCATTGATCTTAAACCCTAATACTTTTTCTAAACTTGCGACCAATCCTTTATTACGTGACACCCCACCTGTGAAAGTTAGCTCCGGATAAATTCCTACTCTTCTGATTAGAGACACACTTCGTTGAGCAATAGAATGATGCATCCCTTTCAATATATCTTCCCCTTTTTTTCCACGAGAAACTTGACTTATTACTTCACTTTCAGCAAAAACGGTACAAGTTGAACTTATTTTAACCGTTTTTGTTCCTTTTAACGATAAATCCCCGATTTCATCTATTTCATATCCTAATGCATCTGCACAAACTTCTAAAAATCTTCCAGTACCTGCAGAACATTTATCATTCATTGCAAAATCCAATATCTCTCCATATTCATTTATTCTGATAGCTTTTGTATCCTGACCACCAATGTCAAGAATTGTAGAGGTTTTTGGAAATAAAAATTGAGCACCTTTTGCATGACAACTTATTTCTGTAATAATCGCTTGACCAAAGTGAACTTTATAACGACCATATCCAGTTCCTACAATGAAGTTTACGTCTTCCTTTTTTAAGCCAGCATTTTCTACTGCTTTTTCAAAAGCCCTTTCTGCGTCCTCGACAATTTTAACTCCAACTGTCGCTAAAGATTTTCCTATTATTTCCTTCTTTTCATTTAATACAACGCTTTTTGCTGTAGTGGAACCAATATCAACGCCTGCAACGATACTTGACATGATTAAGCCTCCGTTTTCGTTGTTTTAATCTTCTTTCTGTGTTCCAAAGATTCAAAAAATGCATCAATACGGTTTTTGATTTGTGCTTCAGCATAATAACGTGGATCCTGATGATCCGACTCTATATATAGTGCAGGATATCCTTTTTCATTAATTATATAGTCTCTTAGATCTCCCTGACCTGCTGTAAAAGATCTACAACTCTTTATTCCATGTATTACAAGCGCATCAGCACTATAATCTTTCATATAGTCAGCAATTATTTTATCTCTTATTGGAAAGCTCAAATTACAATAAGCATAAAGAGAATACTTTGCAATACTCTCGAGTGGCTGATTAGGATCATGAAATATTCCTAAATCAAACATACCACCAACTTTTGGATAAGTTGCCGCAACTGATACAGCATTCCATGTTTTAAATAAATTCCAAAATCCTCGATAGTTAGGATATGGTGGTACTCCTTCAAATACAATCCTGAAATTTTCTTCTTTTGATGGATATTCTTTTTCATCTACTCTATGTTCTAATTCAGCTTTAACGATTTTGTAAAACATTTCTGCTTGTGGTAGTCCTCTCAAAACATTTATAGGAAACATCCAATTCACTGCTTCAAAATAAGCTTCTATAGGACTTGGTCTTAATTTTCCCATATGCAAAATATCCCTCCAGTACATTTCTGCTTGTTGAGCGTGATAAAGATGTTTCTTAAGAACGTTTACGTCATAATCCACTTTACTTAATTTAGTACATACTTCAATTAACTCATCTAATTGAGTCATTAAATAATCAATATCTTCCTTATGAACAACGTTGAATCCATCTCTTAAATATGGAACATCAAATACAAATAATGGGCATTTATAAAATTCAGCTAATGCTTCCCACCATTTGATATAAACATAACATCCAGAAAAATTGCATACTAAAAGATCTGGTTTTGGTATGTTAACGAAGCTTGTTTTTCCATCTCCAACTACAGATATGCCAATATCTGTCTTTACATAACCACAAACATCTAATCCATATCCTAATTCCTCAGCCTTGAGTATAGGATCAAGTGACTCGTGTTTAATTGCGGTGGATAAGGCGGTAATCTCAGGATAGACAACCTCAAAACCTAACGTTCTCAACAACTCTACTAAATTTCCTCCAACAAACATATAGGCTATAGGCTTTTCTTTGGTCTTTGTTATTTTGTCTAAATATTTATAGTATTGCGAATTTAAGATTTGCTGAGTTTTTCGTCCAATTCCATTCTCAATCTGGTCTGGCCATTTTAATTCTTCTAAATATTCGCCTTCTGATGGTTCTATTGCTAATGTCATAAAATCATACCAACTTAATTAATCAAATAATAATGATTCAAACAATGTTTCTAATTGCAAACGAGTAGATTCATAATTCGAAGCTCGTTCCTCAAATTCAATTTGCAAGTAAGGTAAGGGTTCCTCTAAATTTTCTATTGCTCTTTTATATAAAACAAAATCTTCTAATGCTGGTTCACAGAATTTTGCTGTCAAAAATATTATTGCTTCTGCTCCACTTCTCTTAATCCTTTCATTAATCTCATGTTCACGACCTAAAGGATTATGACTGGTAGGAAGTGCAGTTGAATAGCTAATATATGCTTGGGCTAATCCTTCTAAAGGATCTACATCTTCTGGAATTGGATTTGTCAAATATCTTTGACCTATTTGAAAATCAAAGTCAACTGCGAAAAATCCAACTTCTTCAATTAATTGAATAATTTCTAAAGTTGGTTGTTCGCAAAACGGACCCATTACAATAACAGGTACAAAATCTTTTATTCTCTTACTTGATTTGATTAACTCTTTCTCAAAATTAGTTAATACTTCTAAAAATTCATAATCTGGTAACAAACTTCCTAATCTTAAAAGTAGATAAAGTTTATCTAACCTTAGAGATCCTGGATGATCAACACGATATTTAATAATACTATTAATCTTATCAGTTGTTTTATTTGATATTATTATTTGTTCCAAAAGTTTTTCTTTATTGAACACATTATTAGAAGTTTTTTCAAACTTTTTGATAAGTCTGTTATATTCTGCTATTAGAAAAACTACAGCTCCTCTTGATTTAAAATTTTGAGGGTAATGTAGCATATGACTGAGTTTGGATGGAAAATTTCTTTCAAAAATTCCTGCTAAATTACGAGAAACATCACAAATGTATGGTGAAATGAATCCGTCAAATTCATCCGTATTCTTTACTAATGCAAGTTCTAATGTACTTTTAGGAATTGAACAAATGAAAGATCCAAGATAAGCTTCAGCATGTGTTAATTCTAAAAATTCTCCTCCTCCCTGAATTGTTACAGGAATCATATCAAAAGCACTTATCAATGGTTTTGGTACATAAACTGGAAATGTTGTTATTACTTTCCTACCTGTTTTTTGTTTAAACTCTTTATGATTTTTAAATTCTAAATCTTCTATCCATTGTTGAGCAAGAACTAGTATCTTATCAATTGACATACCTTCTGTCATTGGAAACAGACGAAAGTCTATTTGTTCTGAATTCATTGATGTTTCACTTATCATTATATATCAGATTTTAATTATACTTAATATCTTTTATTTATTTTTTACCTACTAACGATATTGCCTCAACAGGGCAAGATTCAATACAATATTGAAAAGAATATTTTGAACAGAGATCACATTTAATTATTTTCTCTTCTTGAGGTGAGAAACTAATCATGCTTATTGTAAATACAGAAGCACAAGCCGTAATACAATCTTCACATCCAGTACACAAAGATGGATCTAAGAGAATAGTCCCATCACTTCTGAATAATGCACGTGTAGAGCATATATCCATACAATGGGCTTTCTTACACTGGTAACAAACAATCGCGGTATCATTTCGTTTAAACTTATCATAATTTATCTTTATTGCACTTATATCAGGATTTAAAATACCTGATTTTTCTTTTATATTAGATACTGTGCTGCAAACGGCTTCACATAGTCTACATCCATTACATTTATTCATATCAACCTTTATTCTCATTGAGATCCCTCCTTACTAAACGGATTAACCAATTCAAGTGTACCATCTTCTTTAATCCATCCCCTTAATCGATAATAATTCAATAGCATTTTTTGAAATTTTTCACGACTTATTTGCTCACCAGTTGTTGGTTTATTTGGGAAATTCATTGGTTCATCAAAATAACGTTTAGGCAAGGTATCATCTTCAAATCCGATATTGAAAAATTTGTGATTTATCCAACGTTCCAAATTTATTATATTTTTCCCAATTTTCTCAAGGTTTGATTCAGAAAATTTCATTCCAGTAGCATATTTTACTAATTCAGTAAAATGAGAATATCCTAACAATTTAGGAGAATTAAACCCTTGACAAACAAACCTGCAAATACCTAAACTATCTTGTAAAGCAAAAATATTTTCTGAAAAATAAACCAAAAATTCCTTAGTTTCATAGCTTGTTGGTGACCGATCTACTCGAGTTTTGTAGATTTTATTTAATACATCATCAGGAATAGATGTTAAAATATCTAATGTTGGCCTTGATCTAAGATGATCAGCTCCACGAGTTGCTGTGGCGATCCCTAATGAAAAACTTTTAATAAATCGGACATCATGTGGATCTGATTGCGGTAATCCTTTAATCGCTATTAAAAGGTCAAGATTAATATCAATTTTTGATGGTGCTCGGCTTCCTTCTGCAATTACATCCCCAAATCCAGTTCTCGTAGTTAAATCATTAATCAGCTTGTAAATAAGTTCGTAATTGCCGAATTCATATTTTTCACCAGTTTGATCAATGTTGATTATTTCTTTTTCAAATAATTCAATGAACCAAGCTAAATAACTACCTGTGCTTGAGGAATCTAGACCTAAATCATTAACTAAATTGTTTAGAATAATAACTTGTTTTGGGTCAGAAATCCCAATGTTTGCTCCTAGAAGCCCCATTGTCGAGTATTCAGGCCCTTCACCTTGTATATTATTTTTTTGTTGAACTTTGTTACGATGTCGACAGTGTACGACACACGATGAGCAAGATACCATTTTTTCTACAAATTCATGAAAATTTTCTACATTTAACGATTCAGAAAATGCATTTAATTGGCTATTATGAGTTCTTATTGCACCAAGCATATTACTTACATCGTACAGTAAAGGGGTTCCATATTTTCCTAATGCTTTTATAATATTTGATTTAGAAAGATATTTATTGTATTCTTGAACAATTCTGAAAAAATTTATTGGATCAATGATGGGAATTCCTTTTCCGCCATGAGCAACTATTGCTTTCAAATTTTTTGATCCAAATACTGCCCCAGCTCCTCCTCTTCCAGCAGCGCTTTTTAGACCAGACATAACACAAGCATACCGAACTAAATTTTCTCCAGCTGGCCCAATGCAAACTGTATCAATATTTTCACCTAATTCTTTTTCAAGATTTAATTGTGTTTCACTTGTAGTTAATCCCCAAAGATATTTGGCTGATCTGAATTCAATTTTTTCATTATCAAGATAAATAAATACCGGTTTTGGAGATTTTCCTTTAATAATTAAAATATCAAATCCAGAATAACGCATGTGAGAACCAAAAAATCCTCCAATATTCGCATCACAAAAGACCTGAGATTCTGGAGAAATAGTTGTAAAGCTCATTCGGGAACTACTTGGTGCTCCTGTTCCAGTTAATATTCCAGTTCCTAAAATAATTGGATTATTTGGATCGAAAGCATCAATTAATCCATTATTTTCCAATTGTTTAAATAAAAATATCATGTTTAAACCTCTCCCACCCAAATATGCTTCTGTCCATTCCTTAGGAATTTTCCTTATCGAAACGGATTTTTTAGTTAAATCAATTTCCGCATATCTTCTATCTAATATTGTTTTTTGTTGAATTACTTGCAAATTTAGGTTATCCTCCCGCTATAGCTACTGAAAATACAATTTCATCATTATCAGTCAAGATTTTTTTTTCTAATTCACTAGCTAGTACTAATTCATTATTCAGAATACAAATAATTCCTGAATTCAATTTATTATCACTTGTACAGATTATTCCATGTATCCTTGGGTAATGGACTGAAATATATTTGAATAGTTGTAATAAGGTCTGCCTACTTGATTCTATTACAAAATTCTTTTCTACTTTTTCAATCATTTTATCCAAAGGAGGAATAAATTTCACATTAATCTTCATGAATAGAATCCTTTTAAGATTATTTACTCAATTCACTATTGTTAAGCTGTATCAATTTTATTTCCCGTTAACTTTAAATGGAAAGACATGACCATGTAATGGGCAGTAAGTAAAAGCGTCTATACAATCTTTAACATGACTGCAAGTTAAACATCTCTGTTCAAATCCTAATAATTCAACATTCTCAGTAATATATTGTCGGTCTTTACCATTGAGAAAATCTATTGCCTCTATTATAGATTTTATAGAATTATTATAAGGTACTTTGACTTTTTGCTTTTCTGCTATTTCGACGATTTTTAAATTCAAAAACTCTACTTCTGTAGGTGTACGACTTTCAACGTCGATTAACATACTTGGTTTATGATGTCCTCCTTTCATCAAGTAATTCATACATTCTTCATGAAAATATGTATTGAATTCAATTCCTAATGAATTTGCAACATCAATACCTTCTTGAATAAGATTACTGACAATATTCCTTGTGTTTGGAAATTGCATAGCTTCCTTCATTGTCATGTGAGTAACAGCACATAGCCCTGACAAAGAAGAATTGAGAATTCCTTTTTTCCATTCTGCTGTTAAAATATTTTTTTGAAATTTGGTAGATAACCCAGAATCTGAAATCAATTTTGCCATTTCTTTTGCTTTATCCTGTTGATTAGGTGAAACTGATCCTAGATAATTTGGAGGGTTGAAAAACGTCATCTTAACCTTCCCTGGGCTGATTAGGTTTCCCGCATAATTGATTATAACGCGAAAAGATCTCTCAGCACCAAAATTTTCCGCTAGAAAATCTTCTGTCCCAATACCATTTTGATAACTTATTACTAAAGCACTTTTACTGATTATTTCTTTTAGATCTTTCACCACACGTTTTAGTATTGGAGTCTTTACAGCAATAAAAACTAAATCTGGTTCAAATTCCTTTAATTCTGAAATAGACAATTTTAAACTACTTTCACTGAATGCAACATTGAGTTTTTTAACTCCCTCAATAATAAAACCTTTTTCTGCAATAGCACTAAGGTGATCTTTCCACACATCTACTAAAGTAACATTATTACCTGCCCTAGAAAGAAATGCACCTAAAATTCCACCAGATGGACCTGCTCCAATAATAGCTATTTTATAGCCATTGTTATTCAAACAAAAACCACCTTATCACATAAACACCATTTGATTAAATTATTATTTTACATATTTTTCGCGTAATTTGCGATGTAATATTTTTCCTGTAGCAGTACGAGGCATTTCGTCGTTAGAAATAAAGTCTACACTTTTAGGCTTTTTGAAACTAGCAACTTTATTTCCACAAATTTTTATTATTTCTTCTGATTTGATATCAGAATTACTGTTTTTTACTACAACTGCTTTGACTGCTTCTCCCCATATTTCGTCTGGTATCCCAATAACGGCTACATCCATAACTCCAGAAATTTTTGAAATCGTTTCTTCTACCTCAGATGGGTATACTTTTTCTCCCCCAGTAATTATCATATTATCCTTTCGATCTACTAAATAAAAAAAACCTTCTGCATCTTTTTTAGCTAGATCTCTTGCACTGAAAAAGCCTTTAACCATTGCCGATTGTGTTTTTTCGTTATTTTTATAATACTTTGAAAAAAGCATAGGACTACGTGAATATAATTCCCCTACCTTTCCATTCTCAACTGGTTCTTTTGTTTGTGGATCAAGGATTAAAATTGAATCTGATCCAATACATTCCTGCCCAATAGATCCGAGTTTATCTATCTGATTTTCTGGTCTTAATATTGTTACTAATCCACCTTCAGTAGATCCATAGGCTTCAAATAATCGGGCTTGATTAAAAAAATCCATTATTCTAAGTTTCAAACTTTTTCTCACTGGAGCTGAAGAAGTAAGTATTGTGGTCAATGAAGATCTGTCATATTTTTCTTTGATATCATCTGATAAGTTTAAAATTAGAGTATAATGCGTTGGAACTAACGATGTAAACGTGATCTTCTCTTTATCAATTATTCTTAAAAATTCCTCAGGATTAAATTCATATTCTTTACCTAAGAATACACTTGCTCCTATATATGTAAAGACAAATGCATAAAATGTAGAATTAACATGTGATAATGGCATTATTATTAGTGCATAATCTAGTGATGTAAAACTGAATTCTACTGCGTTTATTAAGAAAAAAGAACTATAAGATCTATGAGAACGGACAACACCTTTTGGTATTCCAGTTGTACCAGAAGTATAAAGCAGAACCCATGGATCTTCATCTTCCACATCAAAATTATATTTTAAACTTGGAGAAGAAGTAATTAAATCCTCATAATTAATAAGATGTTGATTTCCTGATTTTTCTAGAATGATTTTATTTTTTCCAAATAAATTATCGATTTCTTGCCAAATTTCTTTCAGTGAATTTAAATAACGTTCCTCGAATATTAAGGCTTTTGCTTCAGAGTTTTTACAGATATAAAGTCCATCTTTTGCGGTTAATCTAAAATTTATAGGCACTATCACAATATTAGCTTTTGCACATGCAATATATATTTCTGCAAATTCTATTGAATTATTCAATAAAACTGCAAGTTTATCTCCTTTAATCAATCCTAGCCCTCTGAGAGCATGAGCAAGTTTTGTTGTTCGTTCATCAAACTCTTTATAAGTAACTGCTCTTTTTTTATCTTTAAAAGCTAATTTTTTTGGAAATTTATTTGCAAAAACATGGATTACCTCATGCAGATGAAGCCAAGACAACGTATTATCACCTATTTTGTTATTAACTGAATACCGAACAAAATCTTTGTATTTCAGTCAGAAATAAATGTAAAATTGACAAAAATTCCAAAAAATGATAAAGAATGTATTTCTTTCATTTCTAAGTTATTCAAATATATCTTTTTTTTTTTTTGGTTAACTTTAGTCAATATTGAGATTAATCAACATTTAGTCATCCTTAACTCTTTTTAAATTTGTTGCAGATACTTGTAGGTATGACTAAGTTATTTTTTTGTAACTAAGTTACAATGTATGTTACGTCAAATTATGATACAAAGTTCTTCACAAAGATAAAAAACAAATATTTTTTGGTTTTCTTTAGCAGAAATATTTTTTAATCATCTTTTATTTGAATTTTTAGGTTTAAATATTACTAAAGGAAAAAAGGTAGTAGGCTTTTATGGAAATTAAAACATTAACAATGGAGCATTTAAATGAAGTTATTGAATTGGATCAAAAAATAACCGGGAAAAATCATGAGACGTATTTTGATAAACATTTCCGTCTCCAGATGAGTGAAAGTCACAATGATTTGATGTTTGGTGTTTATGAAAACTCAATTTTGCAAGGATTTTTAATTGCAACACAAAGGCAAATTGCTTTTGGACAGCACGAGGAAATTGCTTATCTTGAAATGATTGAAGTTGATCCAGAACATCAAAAACAAGGCTTAGGTACTATAATTATCAAAGAATTCCAAAAAAGATTAAAAAATCTCAAAATAGACAAAACCATTACAATGGTTGACTGGAAAGAAACTTTGCTTTTGAATTTCTTTAACAACCAAGGATTCAAAAAAGGAGACATGATTCAATTAGAAATGAGCTAAGGTAATATTCCAAAGAATAACATTATTTAATCGCTACATTAATTTCTGTCTTTTTTTCTGATATTCCGTTTTTCAAATATTTTTCTTTAGCAATTAATGCAGCTCCAAATGCTGGTAAAATTTGTGGTATTTCAGGCCTAAGTGTCTGTAAGCCATATTTCTCTTTGAGAATGTTTTCAATAATAATATGATATTGAACCACACCTCCTGATAACACAACAGGGCTTTCTAATTGAGCCATATCAAATATACGCCTAATTATGGAGTAATAAGCACTAATTAGCATATCTTCAATTTTTTCTCCATTTCTGATTCGTTCTAATATTTCTGTTGAAGCAAAAACACTGCAATAGCTGTTTAATGATTTAACTGATTTACCTTTTTGTGCTATAATTTGCATTTTTTCTATTGGAATGTCTAATCTCCAACAAATTTCTTCCAGAAAAGCTCCAGTCCCTGCTGCACATTTACGATTCAGTTTGAACTCTCTAATAATGCCTTTACCATTTATGAAAATCACTTTATTATCCTGACCTCCAATATCAATAATTGTTGATTTTTGAGGGAAATAATAAAATGAACCTTTAGCAGAACATGTAATTTCAGTTATATCTGTATCTGCAAATTCAACATTTTTTCTTCCATAACCAGTTGACACAACATAAGATGGTTCTTTCTTAACAATATCGCTATTTTTACACTGGTTATAGACACTCAAAGCAATATCTTGCATTTTGGTGCCAGTTTTTTCAACAATATAGTTAATTATTTCGTTCTTATCATTTATAATAACAGCTTTAGCTGTTGAGGATCCAATATCTATTCCTGCAAAATAATTACTATCCATTTAATATATTCTCATTATTCCTTTATACTACTTATAAGATTTTAATTGTTCTATGAAAGCTTCGATACTAGTGCGGGATTGTTCTTCAGAATAACACCTGAGATCATTCACATCACCATCTATTGTTATGTAAGGAATTTCATTTTTATTATGAGTTCTTTGAGGTAATTGATACCGATTATTGCTATTATTTGGACATGTTTTACAATCATGATAAATAATTCCATCCACATTGAACTCATTCATTGTCTTAATTAAGTATTCTTCTTTAAAATCTTCAGCTCTATTAATAAATAGTTCTGTATAAGCTTTGGCCATAGATCGAAAAGGATTTTGTGGGTCTAGTTGACTAAAAATCCATGAATTACAATATGTCGAAGCAACCACACAGGCTTCAGATTCGATGAACAAATTTGAAAGTGATCTAAGCTTACCCCAAATAGGCATTCCGTCCCAGTATAGCCTAATTGTCTCATTTGGAACTGCTGCAATATTTTCTTCAATACGTTGATTCATTTCACTCTTTAAAACTTGATAATACTCAATTGCAACTTGTTCTCCTCGCAAAAGGACAATAGGAGCCATGTGAATACTACTATCGAAAAATGATAACGGAGAAGGGGAGTGTTTTGCTGATTCTAATACTTCCCTCCAAAGGTCAGTAGCATCTTTTGAGGATTGAACAATTTTTTGAAGATTGGATAAATCAAATTTTCTATCCGATATCTTTTCTAAAGGCTGAATCATTTGTTTAAACTGATCAGTAACATTAACAATATCAGCTTCTGTAACTGTAGGAACAAATGAAGGCGAATGAATACCTACTAGTGGAATATTTAATCTTTCAGAATAAAATCTAAACCAATCTTGAACATCACGACATTGATTTGTGTTATACACCAAGACATCGGGTTTAGGGACAGTTTCTAGTCCGTAGGATTCAGTTAATGGTGTATAATTTTGTAAATAAGCACCTATATCTGATGTTAAGTAAGAACATATATCTGGTGAATATCCAGCAGTGTTAGAAATAGGAATAAAGGTATTTGCCTTTCTTGTTGCTCCTAAGATAGCTGAATGATTTTCTGGATAATAAACTTTAAATCCAAATGATCTCAATAACTCTGTAGGACCTGCACTTGAACACCATGCAATAAATTCTCCCTCTGATTTACTAGCTCTATTTAAATCCAAATAATAATCTTTCAGAATTTTTTTCATATAATCTGCTGATTTAATCCGAATAGGCTGCTCTAAAGACATTAATCTAACCAATGATTTTTATTAGAAATAGTTAACTTCATACCTTATAAAAATTTTTAAGGATATAAAAATTATTTTAGTAAAACTAAATTGATATCTTTATTCGAGCATCTAAAACGATTGGTTTTTGATTCACTTCGAATATTAGAATGGGATTAATATCTAGATCAGTAATTTGCCTATTATCAGAAACCAATTGTGATAATTTTAGCACAGAATCTTCTAAGGCTTTAATATCTACAGGATTATCTCCACGATAACCTAACAATAATGGATAACCTTTTAATTTTCTAATCATCTTTCTAGCAGTCAATCGTGAAATTGGGGCACGTCCAAAACTCACATCTTCGAGTATTTCGATAAGTATTCCCCCTGTTCCCACCATAATGATTGGGCCAAATTGTTTATCAACAGATGCACCTAATGCCATTTCCACACCTCCTCGATAGTATTTTTGGATGAGAACAAATCTATCTTTTTTAATTATTTCTAAACGGTCATAACTTCTCTGAATTTTGTTCCAAGCTTCAACCAATTCCTTTTCAGATCTGATATCTGTAATTACCCCCCCTTCATCAGTTTTGTGCTCAACTAAATTTGTTGCCATTTTAAGAACAACAGGATAAGTAATTTCCTTAGCTGAATTTACAGCATTATATATTGTGATAATTATTCTTGAATCGGGAAATTCAAAGCCATAACCTTTTAATAATTCTTGAGCTTCATTTGTTGTCAGATTACGTCGATTATCCTTAATGGCATTGGGAATTATTTGTAAAATTTCTTCTGGAATGTTTATCAGTTTTTCTAACTTTTCTATAGGCTGGTTTCTCCATTGCCCATATACCGTAAGAGCCCGTAATGCGTGAACAGCTGATTCTGGAAATTGGTACATAGGAAAAAGATGTTGTTTTCCCTCTTCGATAAGGATATTTCGTCCCATTATAACTCCGAGTATGGGTTTATCGCTTTTTTCTAATGTTTTATTGATTACTTCAGCAATTTTTTGTGAGTGAATCATAATGGGAGGAACAAAGATCACAATTATAGAATCTACATTCTCATCTTTAATAACAGCATCTAATGTAAATTCAAATTCTTTTGGTCCCCCAGAAGCAATTAAATCTATTGGATTTTCTATGGAAGTTTCTATTGATAAATTTTCTTTTAAAATTTTTTTTGTTTGATTTGAAAGCACTGATAATCTCAATCCTTGGCTGATTAAAGCATCAGTTGTTAATGTACCAGGACCACCTGCATTTGTTACAACACATACTTTGTTGCCTTTTGGAAGTTTTAATTTTGAAAAAGCCATAGCACAATCAAATAATTCTTCTACTGTACTTACTCTAACAACTCCAGCACTAGATAACGTAGCTGTAAGAGCAGATTCATTAGTTGCTAACGCTCCTGTATGAGATGAGGCTGCTCTTGCTCCAGCAGCAGTTTTTCCACTTTTAACAATTATTATTGGCTTTTTTCTTGATACTTCTGTAGCTACTTCAGAAAAATTCCAAGGATCTGTAAAAGATTCAATGTAAGAAAGAATAACATCAGTATTTTCATCATTTTTTAAATTTCTTAGCATATCTGTTGCACTAACATCTGAAGTGTTACCTAAAGAAACAAATTTCGAGAATCCTAACCCTAATTGGGAAGCATAATCTAACACCACAACCCCAAGAGCACCAGATTGTGAGATAAACCCAATTTTGCCAGGTAATGGACTTCTCGGAGCAAAAGTTGCATTGAATTTAGGTCCATGACAATGAATAATACCCATACAATTCGGCCCAACAATTCTCATATTAATTTTCTTTGCATAATTTATTATGTCTAGTTCAATTTTTTCTCCCTCACTCCCTATTTCTTTAAATCCTGCTGTAATAATTACAGCAGATTTAATATTTAATTTAACTGCATCAACAATAATTTGATACACGAATTTTGAAGGTGTAACAATAATAATAAGGTCAATTTGTTCTGGAATCGAATTTAAATCAGGATAACACTTAATACTATTAACTGATTTAGCATTGGGATTTACAGGGTAGACTGTGCCCTCAAATCCAAAATCAATAATATTTTTTAATATTGCCCGTCCTATTGATCCTTTCCTTCTACTTGCACCTATCACTGCTATGCTTTTAGGATTAAACATAATATTAAGGTTATTTATTCTTTCATTAAAGTCGTTTTTACTATTTTCAGAAGAATTCAATAGCTAAACCTACAAGGAAATCCATTCTATTAATTAAATCTTTAAATAAACAAAAAGATATCGTTCAAAATTAAAAACGAGTCAATATTTTAATATGCTAGTAAGTGAATAATAACAAATTAGAATAATTGATGATTTTAAGTTCAAATCAGATAATTGATCATAATAATATACTTTAGAGCAAAAAAATATTTATATAAATTATTTCTTCAGAAATAATACAAAAATAGCTATAAGATTTAATTTTTTCTAACAGAAAATTGAAGATGTAACTAATGGATATTTCAATTATTGATCAAAACGTGACTAAATTTGGTGTGCGTAAGGATGTCACTTATCGAGAATTAATGGAGGAAGCAGTATTTCCAATTTTGTCTAATGATATAGTTAATCCCTCCGAAATAGAAGGCGTTATAGTTTCTGCTGGTCAACCTGAATTACTAGTAAATCAAGCTCATGTTGCTAATTTAGCTACTGAAGTTTTGGGTTTATCTCCTAAATATGTTAACAGAGCAGAAATGGCTTGTTCGTCAGGTGGAGTAGCCATCAGACAAGCATATGGTGCTATCAAATCCGGTTTGGTAGATAACGTTCTCGTCATAGGAATTGAGAAAATGACAGAGAATATTAAAAATGCTGTGCGGGGATTATGTTTAGTGCCGGATACTGTTTTCGAATCAAGCCAAGGAATGACAGCCTATTCTGGTTTTACTTTATTTGCTCAAGCTCATATGAAAAAATTTGGAACAACTAGAGAGCAAATGGCTGAAATAAGTGTTAAGAACCATTCATTTGCTGAGAAAAATCCTAAAGCTCATTTTTACAAACACAGAATGCTTCCAGTCACAAAGGAGAAAGTTATGGAATCGCCTATGTTATCTTATCCATTGTCTAGACTTGATGCTTCACCTATATCTGATGGTGCATCTGCTGTATATTTATCTCGAAAAGATAAAGCTAAAAAATTACCTGAAGTCCAAGTGGAAATTACAGGAACTACACAACGTGTATCAGCAGCGTTTGGAACTGCATCAATAAAAGATATGACAAAATTTGAACCTTTAATTAGAGCAAGCAAAGAGGCTTATGCTATGTCTGAAATCAATTCTGCAAAAATTGACGTTGCAGAAACCCATGACTGTTTTACAATAGCTGAAATTCTTGAATATGAAGCCTTGGGATTTTGTAACGAAGGAGAAGGTGGAAAATTTATAGAAGATCAACTTTCTTATCCTGGGGGAGATGTTTGTGTAAATCCTTCTGGTGGATTAAAGGCAAAGGGGCATCCAATTGGAGCAACAGGAGTTGCCCAAATAGCATCTATAACTGAACAGCTAAAAGGTATCGCTTCTGGAATTCAAGAAGCAAATCCAGAGTATGGATTAACCCAAAACTTGTCTGGATTTGGAACAAACCAAGTGGTTCATATTTTAAAGAGGATGAATTAATATGCAAGAATTTTTTCCTGTTAACAAAAATTTAATAAAAACTAAAGAATTTTGGGAAGGATTGAAACAAAAAACGCTTAAAACAACAAAATGTCATAATAATCATGTTCATTGGCCTCCAAGAACTTTTTGTAATGTTTGTTACACGTCTGAATTGGATTGGATTGATTTGCCTCTCGAAGGAATCTTAAAGCAATGGACAGAAGTAAACGCACCTCCAGAGGGCTTTCCAAAGAGTTATTTGGTCGGTATTCTTGAATTGGAACCTCGTTATATCAGAATTTTTGGAAAAATTTTAAATACAGATCTTAAAGATTTGGAAGTCGATAAAAAATTAACCATTGAATTTGAATCAATTGAAAATGAGTGGTTTTTCTATTTCAAGGGAAAATCAAACTGATTGCAATACTCAAATCCAAACGATATTTAGGTGATTTTTTGGATCCGATTGAACAACTATTAAATGAACATGTTCATATCAAAAGCATGCTAAACGTTTTAACTAATTTGATCGAAAATAATGAAGAAGATTTGAACAAATCATTAGATAACTTGAAAAACATTTTGGATTTCTTATCTGCTTACGCAGACAAATTTCATCATGGTAAAGAAGAAGAAATACTCTTTTTTGAGTTAAATAAATTAGAATTTTTTCAAAATCATCAGATTATAAACGAAATTGAAGATGAACATGATCAAGGAAGATATTTGATCAATGAAATTAAAAACATTCTAAAACCGATTAGTATACCTCTTAATGAACAGACAGAAGATAAACTAAAAGAATTAATTTGGGATTATATTGATTTACTCACTCAACATATTGAAAAAGAAGACAAAATTCTTTTTCCAACAATTCAAGGGCATTTGAATACTCTCCTAAAAGAAAAAATTACAAAAAAATTTCTCAATGTTGAAGAATCGATAGGAAAAAATACTATTGAAAAGCAATTAGAAAATTTAAAGAACCTTACAAATCTGTACAAATAACTCAAAAACAGATTTTCACTAATTAAATAAGTTTCCTAATTTACAATAACCTTCGCTAGATCGTATGTTGATATTACTCCAACTAAATCCCCGTTATTATTTGTTACTGCTAAATGGTGAATATTATATTTTAAAAATTTTATTGCTGCTGCTGTTACTTTATCATTTTCGTTCACTACTATTAATGGTTTTTCAAATGACTTCAACAATATTTCATTAATATCTCTCTTGTTTAACATATGTTCGATAACATCAAAAGGTGTGATTAGTCCTATTGGTTTAGAAAATGTATCTAATATTACTATAGAGCCTATTGAATGTGTGTTCATCTCGTTAGCCGCATCTAGTAAAGTTTTATTTAATGGAAGTGACACAATATCTTTAATCATCACTTCTTTTATTGAAACTGACATGAATATTTCATTCCATTACTTTATTTTAAAAGAATAATTAATTATTTTTTAAATCATCATTTATATTTTTATACAATAATTTTCTTGCTTGTTAACGCTAGAAATTACGAATATTTGAAACAAATGATGAATTTTGTTATCTTAAATTTAGCAAGTCCAGATTAAATTGCAAAATATCTTCAGATTCCTAATTTTTTTCTTTTTTCATGATCTCTTACAAATTCCCTATTATTTTATTTCCCATTTTGACATTTTTTCTCATCTCATAAATCAGAGCAATTAGATATCCTAATATCACAGGTATTGATAAATAACCAGTGAGTTCAATATACAAGCTTATATCTATTTCGAAAATCACAAACAGCAGGTTTCCCCCAACTCTAATTGCAATTAATCCCCAAAATAATATTAACCACCACAAACCTCCAAAAATTCTTGTAATAAATGGTTGGTAAATCAAACTTGGCAAAATAATTGGTGCATGCGACAACAGCATGGTAATAATGAATCCTAATGCAATGGCGTGAACAGCTGAACTCTGAGTTAGAATATGATATATCTCAGAATTTATTTCCAACAAAAAAATACCAAATAATAGCCAGATATATCCACCT
The DNA here is from genome assembly GCA_001940645.1 of Candidatus Heimdallarchaeota archaeon LC_3. Next base: position 27,403 of record MDVS01000037.1, on the reverse strand, counting down.
CTTAAACCCCATTTTTGAAATGTTCGAATTGGTGTTTCGTCTGGAACAGAATAAAGAGTTATGTCATAAAATAATAAAATTATTGTATAAATAGCCATAAAAATAAAGGATAATTGAAAAACTATCTTTATGTCCAAAAATAACGCGATTAACGCAGTTATGAAAAATCCAAATCCCAAAAATACTAGTATTGGTATTGCATTTTTACCTTTTTTGGAATAATGAGCCCCTATCTGTGCTAAATCTATTCTTTCTCCTAATATTATAATTGCAATTGAAGCAATGTAAATTATACCGAAATCATATCTAATAATTTCTAAGAGTATTGCTATTACATTTGCTTCTAAAAGCCCATAACCTAATATCAAGAAGAAGGTTGTTGCAAAATAAGCAGGATATTTTATTAAAAACCATATTTGAATAAGAAGAAACCATAAAATGGACACGAAAATTAATATCCAGGCAAGTTGTTTTATATCTAAATAATAATCACTTTGAGATCCTAATCCAGTGCTGAACGTTAATAACAATGTTCCTATTATCATTAAAAATAGAAATGGTTCTGTGAAGAATTTAGGTCTATTCTCATAAATACTTATTCCTTGCCATCTCTCAAACATAATTAGCAAAGCAAAAAAGGAATAAATAACTAATTCAGGATGGTTAGCTTCAAATTGTGGAGGTATTATTCCACTATCCTGAATATTATGTGCAGTTAGTCTAACAATTCCCCCTAAAAAAGCCAATAGACCTTGAATGAGTATAATTGGAAATATTACTTTTATTAAATCTTTTCTTTCAAATTGCATCCTTTCTGACTCCGGTTTTATAACTGATTTAATTTCACGGTATGATCACAATTCTGGTTCTGTGTGTATTGTTATTCTTTGTATATTCGGTATTTCTTTCAACAAATCGCTCTCTACTAATTCAGTAATTCTATGAGCAGTGTTTAAATCTATTTTTGAATCCATAATTATCGTTGATTGTATGATAATTTGATTCTTATTACTTATGACACTAAAATCTTTTATTTTTTTAATAATAATATATCTATTACAAATCTTATGGAATATAGCTCTGACTTCATAATCGTCAGATTTACCAAATTTTCTTTGCTGATCTTCAAAGGGTTCAATATGTATATGTATTGATTCTATCTCAGGTAATTTTGATTTTACTAGCTTTTCATAAGTTTCTGTTACTTCATGAGCACGTTTCAAGAGAAGTTTTGATTCTAAAAGTATATGTAAATCAGCAAATATTTTTTCTGTAAATTTGTATATGATTATATCATGTATTTCCATTAATTGTATACCCGGAACTGTTGTTGATTTCAAAATAGTATAATATTGATTATAGGTATCTTGAGATAATTCTGATTCATTTTTTGGTGTAACATAGATCAGAATATCAATATTATCGATTATTTGTTTTATTTTATGTTCTATATTATTTGCTACAATATGTGATTCTATTATGCTATATGAATTTGGGACAGCTATGATTAAATCTCCTTGAATTTGAGGTCCTGATTCACGAAGTCTAAGTCTCTTTAATTCTAAGTCTGAAAATTCTTTTTGTAGAAAATTTGTTATTAAAATTCGTTCATTTTTAGGTTCATGATCTAAAAGGGATCTAATAGTTTTTTTACCAAGTTGAACGCTAATCCATATAATTATTATTGCAACTATTAACCCTGCAATCACATCTGCGATAGGAAAGTTAATTGCAACAAATACTAATCCTAATAAAACAACAATTGAAGATAATATATCGGTGGAAAAATGTAAAGCATCAGCTTCTAAAGCTTGACTATTAGTCTCTTTAGCAACTTTAAGCAACGCTTTAGATCTTTCGTAATCAACTATTATTGCTACAATTATTACAAGAAAGGAAAATATATTAATTTCTACATTAACAGGGTGATTAAACCTTTCTAATGCCTCTAAAATAATCCAACCACAAGTTATTAGTAATATTCCAGTCTCTATTAATGCAGAAAAGTTCTCAATTTTACCATGACCAAAATGATGGTCTTTATCTGGTGGTTTGTTTGATATGTAAACAGCAAAAAATGTTATGACAGCAGCTACGAAATCCAAAGCAGAATGAAGAGCTTCTGCTAAAATTCCTAACGAATTTGTAGCAACTCCAACAATCAGCTTAATAGAAGTAAGAAAAACAGCTGCGACTATACTCCAAAACGCAACTGATATTTTTTTATCTTTGAACAACAAAAATCACTAGATTCTTCCTTTATATTCAAAACATATTCAAATTATTTAAATAAAGGTTTAGTTAATGCTCATTTGTCCATAATATTATATTTCGGAATTTTGTTTTTTTGAAAAAAATATCTAGCACATCTTTTAACGAGGTCTTTAGTACTACCTATAAAATTATTTTTATTATTGGGACAAAAAGAATTTTGCCTATGAAAGAATTTCACATTTTTTATATTTAACTTCCTAAAAACGTCAAGAAATTTTTATTATTACATTTAACAACTTTATAAGGATGAGTTACATCAAATTATTGAGCAAATTTTCCTTAAAATTTACTTTCAACTTTAAATTTTTTCACTGGATAGTAATGGAATATTTATAATTGGTTAGTAAGTTTAACCAATTGGTCAATGAAAGGTATTAAATACCTTCAATATTTGTATTTTTGTGATTCTTAATGAATTTAGTTGATGGTCAAAGTAAAGAAATAAAAACAAAAGAAAATTCTTTGTCAACTAACCAATCAACTGTTATTCTCCTTGACAAGGGGATAGATACTACCTGTATGGAATCATGTATTGCAATAAACACCATATATGAAGGAATTATACGATTAGATGAAAGGAAGAAAATTATATTTACTAATGAAAGGATAAATGAATTACTGGGTTTTTCCGCAAGTGAACTAAGATCAAAACCATTGAAATGGTTATTTTCAGACATAAAAAACAAAGCAGCACACCGTCCTGTTGGTAATATCTTAGATCCCAAAAAAGGTAAGAAAGGTGTAACATTAGAAACAAATTTAAGATCAAAAAACGGAGTTCCAGTTTCTGTATTGTTTTCAATTAATCCTGTTATTAATTCGGGTGGAATTAAGGAATATATTGCAATTGTTACTGATATAAGGAGATTACAGCAAGCTCATGAAAAAACAAAAAATCTCCTACATGCTGAAAAAATAAGCGTATTAGGTCATCTTTCTGCATCTATTGCTCATGAAATTAATAATCCTTTATCCTATCTAATTTTGGATATTGATCGACAAGATGGGATTTTAAAGAAAGATTTGAATCTTTTCAAAAGTAAACTTTCTGAAAAACTTACAGAAAAAGAGAGAAGTAGATTTAGCAGCCTTTTAGTTGAATTACAAGAACTTTCTGATTCAACAAAAACGGGATTGAAAAAAATTGCTGAAATAGTAAGCGCTGTTAAGTCTTATTCGCGTTTAGAAGATTCTCCTTTAAAAGAAGAAATATCATTGGAAAAAACTTTAGACACAGCCTTAAAATTAGTCTATTCTAAAACTAAAAATCGAATAATTATTATAAGAGAGTATACTTTCGATATTCCAAAAATTAGAACAAATGGTGGAAGGTTAGCCCAAGTTGCATTAAATATGATCGTGAATTCAATTCAAGCAATTCCAGATAAAGGGAAAATAACAGTGAGAACATTTGTTAAAAATAACCCAAAGAGTATTGGGTTTGAAATTGTAGATACCGGTGTGGGAATTCCTGAAAATGTAAAAAATCATATTTTTAATCCCTATTTCACAACTAAAAAAGATGGTACAGGTTTAGGACTAGCAATTGCAAAAAATATAATAGACGAGCTTAATGGGACATTAACTTGCAATTCAGAAGAAGGTAAAGGCACAACAATGACTGTTTTTATTCCAATTAAGAAATAAAAGAGAAAAATCATTTGGAATTTAATTTTTTAATACAAATAATAAATTATTAATTTTTTAATTTTACTTGATAATCATAGGTTAGAAATATCTTTATTATTATTTTATTTATCCTTTAAACATTTTAATAAATTTTACGGTCGGATATTAATAATGAAAAGAACTTCAAGAATCCAAACAGTAATCTCTCCATTACATAGAAAAAAATTAGATTCTCTCACACTTCGTTATGGTACAATGAACGAAGTTATTGAAAGGGGTATAGAATTACTTGAACAACTAGAATCTGAAACTGCTATAACTGAAAGTGATGAAGAGATTTTAGAATTAAAAAGAAGAGCAGAAGTTTTTGATGCTTTATCAAGTTTTAGTGGTTTTGTTTTAATTAACAATAAGATGGTTGATACACTATTAGAAGTTTTAGGGCAAGGATTATCAGTCTCTGATTATCTAAAAAAACAACAGAAATGGGTTTTAGAAGACCTAGAAATTCAAAAAATTGTCACCAATCTTGGTAAAAGCATAAAAAACTCTTATGAAAGTCTTATCGAGGTAGTAAGACAAATTTCTGACACTTTTAGGACATTTCATGTTTTAGTTGCATCAGAATCAGAGAAAAAAATTCTTATTCAGCCTAATTTACTACCAAACTTACTACCTGAATTAGTAGGTGTTCAATTACAAGGTATTTTAGATTTTCTTGGTTTTACCTTTGGTTGGAGAATTACTAATGAAAGGATTATTATCGAATGGTCAGAACGGCCTGAAAAACATGCTGAAATCAATGTTGATTCTAGATTGGGAACAATAAAAGGATTAAAAGGTGTTTTGGAGAAATTTGCAAAAGACAAATCCATTTCTGAAGGAGATATTATTAAAGAGTTAATGGATGTTGCATTATTATTAGAAATCCCTAATTGGCATAAGGGATTTTTCACTTCGGGAAATAGGAGATATTCTTTTCTTCCCCAAGATATCTTAGTTGAATTATTTGACAAAGTTGCTCAAGAAGAAAATGCCAACGATGCTTTACAAATCATTGGTAAAGATTTATTGAATATACGAGTTAATACACTAGATGAAATTCGAGCTAAGCATGAATCATCTACAGATCAATTACCCCTGATATTAGAAACCATCAAAATTTTGTTTGCCAATGTTTTCGGTTGGGGAAGTATAGAAATTGTTGATGATAAAGTAATAAAACTTTCAGAGGCAATAATTAATTGTTCTATTCTACAGGAAATAATGAATGGAATGTTAGCTTCAGCGGGTTTTCAAGTTGTTAACATTAGTTCGGAATCTGGAACCAATTCCTGTGAGTTTTCTATTAATACTTCTCGTGTGAGAATACTTATTGTTGACGATGAGAAAAGGGTCTTGCAATCCCTTGCAAAAACCTTGGAACGCGAAGAAAAACTTGATTATGAAATTCTTAAAACTGAAACGGGTGAAGAAGCATTAGAAATGATTCACAAATTCCCTATAGAATTAATTTTATGCGATCATAAAATGCCAGGTATGACAGGAACCGAACTTCTTGAAAAAATCCGATTGGTTGATCCATCAATTGTAAGAATTCTTATAACTGGGTATAGCGAAGTCGATATTGCAAGAGACGCAGTCAATAAAGCTAAAATTCACTATTTTATTGAAAAACCTCCTGATCCAGACGAATTAAGAAGAATAGTCTATGAAGAAGTTACTAAAAGACGCCAAAACGGATGATAGCAATCTTTTTCAACAATTCACTATTCACCTTGTCTAAATCATCTTTTTCTCAAATTTATGAGTAGGATGAACCTACAAAATTACTTATAAAGCATAGAGAGATTTCAAACTATTGCTTGAATTTCTTCATTTTTGTGTTAACTCTATAGAAATTAATTTTTTATAAACTTTCATTGATATTTGGTTTTACTCATGGGCCTTAGAATACTAGAAGAGACCACTCTTAAGGCATCTAATCATCCGTATCTGATTGGGATAGTTCTTTCATTAGCATTATTTATTTTATGGCAAATATCAGATTTCATAGTTTTTGGTTACTTAGCCGCAAATTATTTATCAGATTTGCAAGAAATACTTGTAATACTTAGAGGACTTGCTAATGCTATTGTAATTGCTTTCATTATTGTAGGATTTAGTTTATTTATTACTCGAGTTGAAAATATAAAGCAAATAGATAGATTAACCATAATGAATAATATGCATGATGGATTATTGGAAGTGGGAAAAAATGGGAAAATTCTTTTTGCAAATGATCAGATAAAATCTTTATTGCAATTACCAGAGTCCATTGAATTGGAAAATAAATCTTTTGATTTTTTGTTACCCTTCGAGAGTGATACATCTGATTTTGAAGAGTTTTTATCAAAAAATAATTTGTTATCATTTGAATTGAAACCTATCACAAGAAATAAAGAATTTTCATTGAAATCATTTAATAGTGAAATAATACCAGTTTTAGCATCAGCTACATTTTTAAAAAATACTAATCGTTTTTTGCTTGTATTCACTGATATTAAAGAGCTTAGAAACGCTCAAGACCAGATTCGTTATTTAATGCATATAGAGAAAGTTTCAGCATTAGGTCATTTAGTGTCTGGAATTGGCCATGAAATCAACAATCCATTATCTTTTTTAATAAATGATTTTGATAGACTTGAAAACCATATTGAAAAAATTTTTGACATTTTTACAATATATGAATCGTGTGTATCCTCATTTGAAAAAAACTATAAAAACCATCCTGAATTTTCTGAATTTAACAATAAAATTGAAAATATAATACGTTTGAATAAAAAATTAGTCGATATTAGGGAAGATATTAATGAAATTGTTAGTAATCAACATGTGGGATTAAAAAAGATTACTAATGTAGTAAAAGACTTGCGAGAATACTCTAGTATGGGATCTGTTTCCAAAAAAGATTTACATCAATTAAACGATATAATTATGTTGCCATTATCTTTAGTAAAAGAACAATTTGTTGATAGAATTAAATTTGAGACAAGTTTAGACCCCAATCTTCCAGAAGTATTAATCAATCCAGATAGAATGACTCAAGTGGTCATGAATATCGTTTTAAATTCAATCCAAGCTATTAAAGGGTCAGGAATAATCAAAATAAAGACATATGTTGAAGAAAAAACTTTAATGACATGTTTAGAAATCCATGACACCGGATCGGGTATTAAAGAAGAAGATTTAACTAAAATTTTTGAACCATATTTCACAACAAAAAGAGATGGAACAGGTTTAGGTTTGGGAATTGTTAAAAATATAATCGATGACCATAAAGGAACTATTTCTGTGAGATCTGATCAAAATAAAGGAACTACAATGATTATTAAGCTTCCGAAAAATACTTAAAAGAAAGCTATATGAAAGAAAAAATTAAAAAAGGAGACCTTTAAATAAATTAAGTAGTTTTAATAAAGTAATAATTTACAATTTAAGGTTTTAATGGTTAAAATGTCGCTAGATAAAGATGATCTAAGGGAAATAATAGCTCAAGTTTTTAATGAAGCTCTTAAAGCTTATATTAAACCTATTGACAAGAAATTAGATGAATTAGATAAAAAAATGAACCAATTGCATTCAAAAATTGAGGGAGTTCAATTTCTAACAAAGGAGGAAATTATCACCCTTCGAAAGGATATAAAAGCTATAATGAGATAAGAGTATTAATTTTCAATTCCATCTATGAAAAGCAGGGTGGCCCTCCTCTACAGCGAAAAACACACCAGTAAAAGAGGCAGTAATTTTTCCATTAGCATATAATTCGGCTTCTACAATCACTTTGTTTTCAGTAATTTCAGTAGGTTTGGCTTTAATTATTAATTCAACTCCGGAAGGAGTAGGACGGTTTAATTTTAAAGTAAACTCCGATGTGACTGTTGAAGGAAAAATTTTATTCGGATTCCTCTTGAATAGTGTTGTTGCTGCACACCAATTTCCATGACAATCAAATAAAGAACCAATAATTCCTCCATTAATTGTACCTGGGAATGCTTGATGCTCAGAAGATGGTGTAAACCGTAAAACAAACTCATCTTCTTCCCAAAAACTTTTTATCTGTAATCCTTTTTCATTTTTAGGTCCACATCCAAAACATGTGCCCTCGGGTCCATGAATATCTTGTTCGCTTTTATTACTCATTTTAACAACCAATGTTTTTTCCTATTGTATTACGATTCAGCTATGCCTTCAGCAATTATTTCTTCAGATTTTACATAATAGATTGGTCCAAGGAAAATATACATCATAAATATGATTAAAATTATGAAAAGTGATAGGAAATTAGGAATAATTATGAAAATAAATCCAATAGCACTTGCACTCGCAAACAAATAATTATCTGCTTTCCACATTCGTTTTGGAGAAGGATAATTTATTTTACTTACCATCATCATAGAAACGAAAACTAATACACCAGTTGTGATCATATTCAGAATTTCTATTGTTGAATTTTGAATTGTAAGTAATATCATTGTTCCTAAAAACATGGCAGCAGCTGAACTTGGTAAACCTTCAAACATTATACCTGTGGGTTGTTGACTAAACCTTACCAATCTAAACCAACCTGCAAATGAATATAAACCCGCTAATAGCATTATTAAAGTTATATCAGAAACAACTACTATATCTCCTAAAAATAAATCTGCGTTCAATGCCATATAACTAGGAAGTAACGCAAAAGTAAATAGGTCAGCAAATGAATCTGCATAAACTCCTAATTCTGATTTTATAGGAGCTCTTCTAGCAAATTTACCATCCAATACATCAAAAAATGCTCCTGCGATTAATAATCTCAGAGCCATTTCTAGATCTCCCTCAATTGAAAAATAAATACCAAAAATTCCGCAAAGAAGGTTCAATGCTGTACTACTGAACGCTAAAATTAATAAGTAATGTGGAATCTTAACATTTTTCAAAATATATCAAGTATAAATGATTTAAAGGTACTTTATTTAATCTTTTATGTGTTTTATCGAGATATTGTTCCAAATTTTCACTGATATTTAAAAGAAATATTTATCCTGCAAAATACTTAAAATTAGGAAGAAGAAGAACATAAATAAATTGAAAGAGGAAAAAAAAAAAGGAAAGCAATATTGAAAGAAAACAATACCCAAAAAAAATTCCAAATTTAACTCTATTAGCAAAAAGTCCCATTCCTTCAGGTGAGGGATGAATTGCGCACTCGAATTTGATGTTAAGAAAATTTTGAAACTTTATAATCTTCTATTATGAGTCCCAGTTAATTCTTATGCACCAACGGTCAAGTGACATTAGACCAATTAAAACAATATGTTGAAACTCTGGGATAAAAACAATGATCTTAACTTATAAAACGCAGATTTATCCCAAAGAGGAACAAAAACAGGTTTTATGGGATTTTTCAGAGCGATGCAGGTTACTATATAATTTTGCTCTCACAAAACGAAACATTATTTGGCAACAGGAAAAAGACAAACCAAAAGAAGAACAAGAATTTATTACATACCGATCAACAAAATGGTTTACCAGCGTTAAAAGAACGCTATCCAGAGTATAAATCGGTATATTCTAAGGTTCTCCAATTGACTTTACGGACATTAGACGCGGATTTCAAATCCTTCTTCGCTTTGTGGAGAAAAGGAGATAAAAAAGCCAGACTTCCAAAGTATAAGGGAAAAGAATATTTTACAACTCTCAAATATAATCAAAGTGGCTTTGAAATCGAAAATGAAATATTAGAACTTTCTCATAAACATCCTTCAAAAGTAAAATTATCATTGTATTTAATTCATTTTTTTGATCAGGTATATTTCAAAGGTTATTATAAGAATGAAACTTGAAGAAAAATTTGTTATAAGAAAATGGGGTTTTCTTAGAAGAGCATTATTCAGAGGCTTTCATGGTTCTTTTGCATTAATAATCAAAAAAATGTTTAAATATGAAGTAATCGGCATAGAAAACTTGAAAAAATTCCCTGAAGGACAACCTGTTATTTTTGCTGCAAACCACCGTTCACATTTAGATGCCTTAGTTTTTGGAACAGCAATAATACCTATTAGAAGATATTGCGCTACAATTGCTCCAAGTAAAGTAATGAAAGAAAATAAATTGTTTAGTTTTACAAGATTTCTGGGAGCTCATCCATTAGATGCTGAAGATCCAGAACCTGCATTACATTATTTTCTTAAAACATTAGAAAACAATCTTGCAATAATTATTTTTCCACAAGGTGGTCGATTAAGTAGAACTCCTCTCCAAGATTATAAATCATTCTCTAATGAAGGACGATCTGGTGTAGGAAGACTGGTTTTAAGATCAATAGGTAAAATACCTGTAATTCCTTGTTATTTACATGGTACAGCAGAAACTCTCAGTAAAGGACAAATCTTTCCACGATTTGGAACCTATTTATCAGTTACTTTTGGCGAACCAATTTATTTTGATCAATATAAAATGAAGAAACCAATGATTGAAGATGAAGAGTTTTTCAAAACTGCACATAAAATAACAAGTGAAATTATGGTTAAGATTCAGAAACTTCTTTATGAAACTGAAAAAGATTATTTTTCATTGATTGAACATATTTTATCCAATAAAATCGATCAAATTAATCTCTCTGAATCACAGGAAAAAAAGCTTCGATATTTAACTAAAAAGCTGTCTCATCTTAATCCTAATGAGCTAAATAAATTGTTAAAATAAATTCAAATCACTCACTTATTCATTATTCTCATAGTCATTTATCAAGGATTGGATATCGATTCTGAATTCTGTTTCTTTTTGATCTTTGAATTTAAACTTCTTTTCTAATAGTTCTCCCAATTTTTCATCAGATAACTCATTATCTAGTTTAAAAACCTCCATTTTTCTCAATTCCTCCATAACAGCTGCTAAATCTCCTTTTTTATAACCTGAAATCACTTGTTCTTCAATAGAATCAACTTCTAATAAAATTTTTCTTTCCCGACTTGTTTCTAATTCGGGATTAATAAAAATCCAGTCTCTCACAATGGCACGACTAACCTTGTCAAAAGAACGGAATAAATTTAAGTCAACAGCACTTTCAAATACTTTTTTTCCAAAGATGTCCAAAAACTCATGAACTAATGCTTGATTAATTAGTTTTGCATTTGGATCCTTTTTTGAAACTAATGCACAAACTATTGATGACGTTTCATAAATATACATAGCCAAATCTCCCATGTCAATTCTTTCAAAAGATCTTCCAGTTAATTCTTTTACTAAAACATGCATTCCTAAGAGCATACCGGAAAATATTGCATCAGGAAATTCCATTTTATTAAACGACTTTGAAAATAAACACGTTCCATTCGGTGAAATAAACCAAACATAATAAATTTGAGGAGGATCATATTTAGATAAATTGCTATGAGCCAATTTTATATCTGATGCGTCAATTGAATAAGATGAAGTATCATTTTTATTAGTAAGAGCCAATAATGTAATTATTCTACCCAAATCTGATATATATTTACCTAAAATCATTAAGGCACTTTCTGTGATTTTATTTATACCAACAGATATAGTTAACCTTTTCAATTCGATTTTTGAAAAATAATTTTCACTCAATTCAGAATAATTGAATTTTCCTGATGTCATAGTGAATACTTCATTCTAATGTTGCTTTGTATTGAAAATAAGTTTATTTTTTTTATTGAAGTTCATAAAGTTGACATGTTTTCAATTATGAAAGCTTTTACTAAAAATTTTCGATTTTTCAGTAAAAAGTCCTCTCATATCTTTCCAGAATTAAAAGGGTATTTTCAATATTATAATAAATATCAGTTGTTGGGTTAGATCTATTTCTTGATTATTATAATAAAAAGTGATGAGGTTAAAAAAACGATGATACTAAAGAAATCACATAATAAATTTGTACTTTTATTTTTCTTACTAATACTATCTTTATTTCTGACAAACGTGCCTACTAATAACATTCAAGCTGATATTATGAATATAAATCAATTTGAAGAGCCAGAGAATCAGAATTTCGCTGAAACTCACTTAGAAATTGATCTGACTGGTGTTGGGACTACGTATAAACGTGAAACTAATGCTAGAGTATCTGGAACTTACTTACCTGAAGATCAATTTAGAGTCTACAGAATTTTTGCTGATTTAACAACCCATAATGAATTGTATTTACAATTTACAATAGAATGGAACGCTGATAGTCCTCCTTGGAATAACAATTTCAATATTTTTAGAAATTCTGACTTAGTTAGGGATTATAATCAAAGTTATGAAGCGTTAAGACAATTAGTACAAAACGAAGAAGTGGTTCAAGTTTTAAAAATATCATCTAGATCATTTAGGTTGCATAATTTTACAGACCAAATATTTGATGAATTAACAAAAACAGATATAAATCAAACAATTTTTTTAATTGAAGAGAAAATTGTTATAAAAGAAACAACTGCATTTGTATTGGATCTCTTTGAACCTTTTAAATTTGATTTAAATGATGTACAGTTAAGTAGTCTATCCAATTTTAAGTTCGAATCCGAATTTCGAGCAGAAGATGAATCAACAGCCAATATTCATGAAAGCCTTCAATTATCTGCAAGTGGATCACTGTTAACAGCAAATTCAACAACAAAAGGATATAATGGTGAATTAAGATTTGATTACGATATTTTCCCAGAAAGGCTTGAATTTTTTCAAAGAGCTTTTGCTAATCTACCTCAAGATGTGAATTGGAAGATAACAATTCCATCGGACCAATTGATAGACAGTATTAATTACGATGATGAATTTAAACAAAGAAAAGATAATGTTGATGAAATTGGTGGTATAAATCCAACACAAGAAAACATTCTTGAATTTAATTTTAAAACAGGTGACTTAGTCCCTGCTTCAGTTACATTTTCAACCAGACCACCTGTAGTTGAAATTTGGCAACAAATTAGCCTTAGTGACTATTTGTCCTTTGCAGGTTCGATTTTCATTGGACTCGTAACTGTAGTAAAAGTAATTCCTTATTATTTTTCAAGAAGAAATACTGGTGGTTATAAGAAAAAACTTCATAGGTCAGTTTTAAAGAATAATTGGGTTGAATTTGACCAACTTAAACAGGATGCCCTTGATAGGTATTTGAGAGGAAAAATTTCATTAAGCCAAATACAGAGTATTCTTAATGAAATCAAAATCATAAAAGATAATTTTGAAACTGTGAAGAAAGTAGCTAATAATAATTCAAAACAAGAATCTGGTCAAGAATATTAAGGTTCTAATCCAGTTTTCTTTTTATATAGTATTTCAGCCAATCTCTTAAATGTATTTTCTACATTTTCTCCTGTTTTTGCAGATGTTAGTTCAAATGGATATTTATAGCGATATTTTTCGTTATCTGCATCGTGAATTTCTCTTGCGCCATCTAAATCTGATTTATTACCCACAAAAATATATGCAGGCACTTCCACAACAATGTTTTCGAATTCTTCTCTCCAAGATTTTATATTATCATACGTTTTTTGTCTGGTCATATCAAAAACAATAACCGCTCCAGATGCTCCATTATAGAATTTTTCACGATATCTAGAAAAATATTTTCCTCCAGCTACGTCCCAAATTTGTAAAATAATGGTTACACCATTTATTGTCACTTCTTTTAAAAGAATTTCAGTACCTAGAGTTTGTCGATATGAATTTTCAAATTTATTATGTACATATCTATAGAATAGGCTAGTCTTTCCTACAGCTTCATCCCCAAGCAATATAATTTTGAATCCAGGATACAAAATGGACCCAGAATCAGAATTATCAATAATCATATATCACCGAAATAGGATAGATGAATTTTCACTATCAATGTTATTAGAAGGCTTTTCCTCTTAATTTTGCGATTACATCTTCTTTTGATATCACTTAATATATGTTTTAATAGAGATAATTTATCTTTGTAAAATGTTATGCCTTATTTTTCAGCATTGCACCCTGTCTTGTTTTACCATTTGCTTTTACAAACAAGGATTTTTCTAAGGAAATATGCTTTACAAAATGAGATTTTTCAATTACATTTTGGTTTTCAAACCATTTCCAATCAATAAAATTCTTTTTATTTGAAATTCCTTCGGGGGTATAGGGAACGGTTAAGTATATGATTAATAGAGCCGTTAAATTCGAAAAAAAATGTGTCCCGTAACTAGGATCGATATTAAACTCCTGCATACCATATTCGACGATCACTTTCACTCCACTAATATCAGACCATTTAATCGGAATTCCAAGCATTGGATCATTTGAACCCCATCTACCAGGACCTATTAAGATATAGGGCTTACATTTAGCTTTTAATTTTTCATTGAAGTAAGAAATTTCTTTTACGATATCTCTTGTTTTTAAATTATCAAATGTTTCAGGATCTACAATCAAAATATCCTTAATATCTTTAATGGTGCCGTTTCCAAGTGCAATACTTGAATAAATAATATTGTTTTTAGATAATCTATCTATGGTGACTCCTTTGACTTCATATTCGGTTACTAGAGGTCTTATTTGCAATAAATAAAGTGTGGGAATTTTGTTTGTTCCTTCTCTAAAATTCACTGCAAATTCAATTTCTATAGGACAACCCATTGCTGCTTTTCCCTCAATATTTAATTGATGAAGAATTTCTGTTAATTTAGGAAATTGATTGTATTTTAATACTCCAGCAAAGTTTATTGTAGTTATTCCCCTAGAAGACATGCCATCTCTTATTATATCGTCATTAGGATCATATTTTGATCCAACTTTATATATTACATCTGCTTCTTCAATTTCTTTAATTGAAATTTTCTCTAAGCTAGCTGATTCATCTTGTTCAATATCTGATAAATTCATTTTTGATGTATTTAGGACGTATAGATTTGTTTGGGCGTTTTCTAGTACATCTTTTGGTTTTGAAAACTGTGGTAGTATTCCGGGGAATTTCGGACTAAATCTAAGTGCTTTTTCTCCTTCAACTATGGTTCTTCCCAAGCCAACAGCTACATGAGCAATTCCATCTTCAGGTTTTAAATAAGAAATAGGATAAAAATTGAAAGATTGAAGTACTCCAGAAAAATCAGGAAAATACCACTTACCGTTATTATGATAATTTCCCACTAATTTCTGGATGACTACAGCCATTTTTTCCTCTTCAATTGTTAATCCTATTGACTCCATATAATTTCTTGGTAATTTAAGGTAACTCGAGGCATAAACTAATGTTATTGCAAAACAAAGTTGGTCAAATCTTTCATGGGGATTAGGGTGATTATTTGGGATCATATACGTTTTGTAAATACCCGCAAATGGTTGAAATTGTGAATCCTCTAACAAAGAAGAACTTCTCACAGCTAATGGCCCTTTTTCATTTTTAATAAAAATCATCAAATCATTTAACAAAGAATCTGGTAATTTTGAGTCTAAAAATCTTTTAGTAATTTCATTGTCATCCATTTCGATCGATATATTCCGATAGAGATTATTATTTTCAATGAAAGTATCAAATTCTTCAGTACATACAACAAATGTTTCTGGAATAGTTATTTTAACATCAGAAAATGAAGAAAAAAAATTTCCAAACGAAAGCAAGGTATCAAGAAATGCTATTCCTCTTCCTTTACCACCTAGCGACCCTGAACCAATTCTCCAAACAAATCCCGTAAGCGAGGCATTTGATCCAGAAGAATTATTTCCTTTTAATCTAAAATCAAGTATGACACCTTTTTGTTCAGCTTGTATAGCACTAGTTATTGTTTGAATCATGAACATTCTAAATATTTGCATGTCTTCAAATTCACTAATTTTCATTGGACGTAAAAGATAAGCAAGAGAAAACTCGCCTCTAGCCATTAGCCAGTTAGAAAAATGATTGTTACTAGCATGAAAATGTAGAGACTCATCTGGAACAATAGCTATTTGACTTATTAGCTCGTCTAAATTACTTGCACGTACAACTTCAGTTCCATCAGATAATCTGAAAACAAAATCTCCAAACCCAAGATTGATAAGGAGAAAATTTCGGAGTTCTTGCAAAGCTATAGGAGAATGTTTGTAAATAAAGGCAGAATTTAAGGACTTAGCTCTAATAGCATTTTCTTTCTGTGAGGACATTAAGAGAGTTGGTATAAATAAATTGTTTTTCTTAACATATTTAATAAAATCAGTCCCTGAATTAGGATCTAATTCTCCATTTCTTGGATAAGCTACGTCTGATACCACACCAAGGATATGGTCTTTATATTTTTCATATATTTGCATGCCTTCTTCATAAGATTCAGCAAGAAGGAGTTTAGGTCGTGCTCTCATTCGTAATAATCGATGGTACTCGTTCAAACCTTCTTCTAGTAACTTTTGTGTCTGTTTCATGACTTCTGAATAAAGCATGGGTAAAAAAATAGAATAATACTTTATTGAATTTTCAATCAGCAAGATTATTTGAATGTTTCCTTTTTTAATATCTTGATCGACATTCTTGAGATCTTCAAATAGTTTAATAATTGCTAAAAGTAATTCGGAATCACCACTCCATAAGAATTTTCTATCAATGCTTTTTTGATTTTTGAATTTTTCTAGATGTTTAATATCAATAGGATTATTTAATAATAAAACAACAGGACATTTTTTAAGAGTCTTTTTAACGTTTCTAGCAAATTCAAATGGATCCATATCTGCTAATCTACGCATAGTAATTATAAGATCAAATTTTTTCTTTTTACCTTCAATTAAATCTAATGCTTCTCTGGGTGATGCCACTCTGTGAAAACGGGGAGGTGCACTAAGATTTAGGGTTGAATATAGTTCAAATAATTTTTCAGTTATCCTTCCATCCTCTTCTAAAATAAAATTATCGTATAAACTACTAACTAATAAAATATCATCAATTCTTTTTGTCATTAAATCGTGAAATAAATAGAATTTTGGTTCATAAGATTTGCTTAATTTTGTGTAAACACTAGAATTTGTGGTAACTTCTGCGTCCATATAACAAACCAGACATTTTTTTCGTTATTTTATTTGGGCGATTGTTGCTTTAAGTAAGTTTAGTTATTTTGGCCATTATAAAAATATAATTTCGTGTTTTGCATTCTCAGGTACAAAAATAAAGATAAATCAGTCCATGAGAATAATCACAAAAAATGAATTACTTTTCATAAACACCTGTATTAGTTGATTGATCTTTGAAAAATAAAAAAATTCAGATTTTATTTCCCTTAGCTGTACTTTTATTATCATTCCCTTTTTATAACGGAAATTCTGAAGTCAATGTCCAAAGTGAATTTATTCCTTTTCCTGATACTTTAGGTACAATTGCAAGAATCCTAGAAACAGTTTCAGAAGAAGATTATAAATATTATGTTGATTATTTAGCCCTAAATATTTCAAATCGTCCTTATAATTCAGATAATAACGATGAAGCGATAAAATGGATCAAGAAAACATTAATTGAGGAATCAAATTATAAAATCACAACCGAAACAATAGGCTCGTACCATAGTATTCTTGGAAAACTAGTCTCAAGACATGAAAAGTCTCTTTTATTACCCAACACTCCTGTCATTGTATTAAGTGCTCACTTTGATAGTGTTCCTCCAAGTCCCGGTGCCGATGATAATGGTAGTGGTACAGCTTTACTACTTTATTTAGCCAAGATACTTAGTACAATTAATTATAGATTTTTACCAGATATTTTGTTTTCCTTTAATAATGCAGAAGAAAATGGGTTATTAGGATCAAAAGAAGTAGCTTCAAGGTTAGTTTACCTTAATTATAACGTAGATATTGTTATAAATGCGGATATGATTCTATATGGTCCTCCAAGGTTGCACTACAATGATCAAGGAGTGCTTTCAAATGGTAAATTTCAAGCTAATCATTTGGAATTCCTTAGTGATTCCTACTTAGGGGGATATATAACTGCAACAGATTCTCTATCAGGCTGGACTCAATCTGATCATTACTCTTTTTTTGCGATGGGATATCCTGCAATAACGATATTTGAACGCGATATCTTTTCAAATCCTTATTATCATTCAGGAGCAGATCTTCCAAATGCAGAAGGTTATAACTATTCTTATCCAATAGAATTATTAAAATCTATTGTTTTATATATTGCTGATATGTCCAGAGCTTATGAAAGTCAACAAAATTTTCATCACTACAATCTACCCAATATTCAACCAAATGAAACAATTAAATATCTTACAAACAAAGAAGCCGCTATTATTTTGGAAGTGACTTGTGAGGATGAATGTAACCTAAGATTACAAGGTGAAGAAACAGTAAATCAAGTATTAAAGCCTAATAAAAGGTTTTACAAGACCTTTGGTGTAAAAAATTTAGGATTCAGTCTTAGTGTTGATAAAAAAGCTAAAATTACTATATTTTCTGGTGATGATGTTAACAATGATAATTTTGTTGATTATGTTGAAGAAATTTTATTTGATATATTTTTTGATGAAATAGATTTAAAAGATTATAGCAATATCTATGTTCCCCCAAAAACAGTTACGAAAGAAGAAAATAATGATTCTACTAGCATTACAATTAGTACCACGTTTCATACTAGCAATAAATCAGAAACTAAAGTAGCAACAGCAAATTTATTCTATGTTCTATTAGGAACGTTATTTTTACTTTTTATTCATCGCAAAAGAAAAAAGAGTTGAAATGAAATTAAAGCCTATTATTTATAATCTTTCAACTGAGTTAATTAAATCTTGAATTCTATTTTCTGATAGTGAATTCAATGCATATTTATTTGTACCAGATGAATATGTAATATATTCGTTTTGCGTAAAATTCGATCCAGATTCTCTCATCACATTTTTTGCTTCTTTTATCAGGTTTTCTCCGATTCTTTTAAAAAAGTAGTCTTCTTTCATCGTTAATACCATTTTTTTGATTTAGTTCAGTAAAAAATATCGATTTTTAAATTTTTTTTTAATTTAATCATGAAATTTATATTTTTCGTTTTTCTTCTAGTAATTCTGTCAGAAAATAACAATAATATTACAGAAAACAGGAAATAATATTTTTAATATAAACTTTTTGTGCTAAGTTCACTTTTTCCAACCAATGCTAAATAATCCATTGTTGATTTTTTTAATAAAAAATAAAAAAGTTTCAAAGAGATGTCTTGGGTAATATTTTAAATTAGATAAATAAGTGACGATTTTTGTCGAGATTATATGATATTTCTAATGGATTTGATTTTCAATTTATTGTTCGAAAATCACACGAAAAAAGAAATTTTGAGGAAGGAAAACAATAAAATCAAATTTCACTCTTAATTGCATTTTCTTTTAGATTTTCATAAAATAACGCTATTTTTTCGTCATTCCAATCTTTGATAGCTCCCATTTTACTATGATAATCAATTAAATATTTATTATGTTCATAAATATTTAGCTCTAATTCTTTAAACAAAGTTATTATGGCATAAATACGTTTCTCATCGTCTTTTTCTTTATCAAATAGGATTCGCGCTTCATAACCAGGTTTTTCGTAAGCAATAGGGATGGAAAGAATTGTTGGTTTAATCTCTTCTTCAAAACCAAAAATCCCGAATTTTGTCATAAAACATGTCGAAATTATATTTTTTGGATTAAAATTAGAGTTTTTTGGATAAATATTATGTAATTTTCCTCCACTATTATGATTCCACTCAGCAATAATTATGTAAAGGTCATCCTCTTTTAATTCTAAAATATTTTCTTCATGTAGCAATAACTTAAACTCAGAATGCAATAACCAACTGAATAACTCATTTCTTTTAGCTTCTGTATCAATAAAGATTAGGCTATGGACTAAATAATTGAAAATATTTTGTAATTCATCTAATAAACTTGGAAAAATATCACATTCTCCGATTGCTGTTAATAAATAATCAGAATGACTTAATACAATCAAGTATTTGTCTTGATGATAAAAAGCAGTATGTTGCATATCTGGTAAGGAAAAAATATTCTCATTATTAAAAACGCTTATTAGATCAGTTAATTTGATTTTTGATTGATTTTGATTATAGTTATACGAGCTAATAACCTCTTGAGATTTTTTTTCTATAAGAATTAATGAATTAATACAACGATCTTGGCTTTTAGATCTGCCAAAATTTTCTAATAACCATCCAAAGGCTAAAGCAACATTTTCTCCAGTTTTTGCTGACGTTTGAATTACTTGAAAATTATGTTTTGTGTTCGATAACTTTGTAAGGTCAAATAAACGATATATTTCAAAAATATTTAATCCTTTCAAATCTGATTTATTACCAATAAATAATATTGGCGCATCATTACTAGCCCAATCATTTACTGATTTCCAAAACCATTTTATGGCTTCTTGATAAGAAGAGCTATCAGAAGAAAGATCAAAAACAAATACTATTGCATTAGCAATTTTAATGTTTTCTTTCCAAAGAAAATCACGAAATCCTTTTTGTCCAGCTAAATCTATTAATCTGAAAGTCCCCTCATTCCCATAGTAATATTCCAAATCGATTCCTAAAGTGGAAGGACCAGGATTATAATTATTATGAATAAATCTATTAATTAAAGAAGATTTTCCTGCACCAGAAAGGCCAATAATTGCAATATTTGATTGTATTGCTAATTTCTTGTGCTTACTTTGTTCAACCTCATCTAGTTTATCATATAATTCCTTTGGATCAAATGGTTTTTTGATATATCCTTTAATTCCAGAATTTATAGCTAATTGAGCTTTAGGATTATCTTTCTCTAATCCACTAATGACCAATACTGGAATGTTTGGAATGTCATGACGAAATAATTCTAAAGCTATAACCCCATCCATACCTGGTAATAATAAATCAAGTAAGATTGCTTCAGGATTTTGTTCTTTAGCAATCTTAAGTCCCTCAATGGCTGTGTGTGCAGTAATTGGATTGTGTTTTTTCCTTCTAAGTAAAAGTGTCAATCCTTCACTAAAATCCTCGTCATCATCAATAATTAAAACATTTAATCCCAAAACGCTCATACCAAATAATTAATTCTTTTTCATATTTTTCATCTTTGTTAGAATTTTTGACCTTAATATTATATAATTTCATTAACTAGTGTTTGATGTAGTTTTTCTAGAACTAAACTTTCTGATTCCTTATACTTATCAAAATTTGATTTTATTATTTGATCATGAACTGGAAGATTTATCACTGCTAAATCTGGTAATAAGGTTATTATACTATATATCCTTTGACCTCCTCTTACTTCTGGATCCTTAATTGAATCAAAATAAATTCTTGCTTCTAAATTATTATATTTTAAAGGAATAGTTACAAAACAAGGATCGATTTGGCCTTGGTGCCCAAAAATTGATACAGCAGTCATAAAGCAGGTGATAGCCAGATCACTTGTATTAACCCGACTATTAGGTTTCTGAAAGTAAGAACTTATTACTTTTGGACCATAATTTTCATCCCAATGAGAAAAAATTAACCCCATTTCTTTTATTTTTTCTTTGAACAGCACACTATTCTGGCTGAAGTAGAAATCTGGAAATTCTTGTTGAATAATCCAATTAAATTGTTCTTTTCTGATACTCAAATCGGGTATAGGAAGAATAAGGTTTCGAATCTTCTTAAATAAATTGCATAGGAATTTCTTAAGTGTGGTGTTTTCATTAAAAGATCCTAATAACACCAAATAGTTATTATCCAGTCTTTCAACTAAAATAGATGTTTCTTCGTTAATTTTTACAAACTGAGTATTAAAATCATTTTTATAAAATTCTTTTCTGATAATTGGTACAAAATTTTGGACATCTAATTCATTGGGTGTTTTATTTAATTTTAATACTTCTTGAAATTCATTATTTAGTACAATAATTGATGAGTAGGAAAGATTCTGTGGTTTAGATTCCGTTTTTGTAAGTTTACTGACTAACCATTTAAATGAACCTACTCCTTGACCAGTTTTGGCTGATGTTGAGATGAAATTAAATGGGTGAGAAGACAAAGTTAGTTTATCAAGTTTGAAAAAATCAATAATCGAAGATAAGTTCATTCCAGGTATATCATTTTTATTAGCGATTAATAAGAGGGGGATATTTTTTGGTAGCCAATCTTTTAAGATTTGCCAAAACCACTTGCTGGATTTTTTTATCAAATCCTCAGAAGCGGATGAATCTACCACAAAAACTAATCCATGTGCTTTTTTTATTACGTCTTGCCATAAAGTATCTTTGTAAATTTCTTGACCGCCTAAATCAAACAATTTAAAATAGCAATCATCATCAGAAGCATAAGTTTCAAGATTCAAACCAAAAGTAGGTTTGGTTTCAATAAATTCATTATGTAAAAACCTTGTGACAAGTGAAGTTTTTCCCACATTATCCATCCCTAAAATAGCTATGTTTTTAGTAGTTATTTCCTCCTGCTCTATTAGGGATATAGTATCTAAATGATTAAGGATTTCATCTTTATTAAATGGTTTTTTAATCACATCGAATGAAGTTGAAGTTACACTGTCTATCAACAAAGAATCTAAATCAAAAGTCTCATCTATTGATAATATAGGAATTCCAATTTTAGCATCTCTTATGAGATCTAAAACTACTAATCCCTGTCCATCATCTATATTTTCGTCAATCACTACAAAAGAGTACTTGTTTTCTCTTGTTTTTTTAATGCCCATTAATGCACTATTAGCTACTGTTATTTCATAATCATTTTCAAAGATTCTAGTAAGAGAGTTGATGTCCGAAAAATTATTGTTAATTATTAATATTGTTTTCTTACTCATCCTTGGAACCTTTAAATAAATTTTCTTGAATAGAGAATTAAGTTAAATGGAAGAAAATTTTTTCATTTTCATTTAAGAAAAAGTTCATTTTTTACTTATAACTCTTATTTCGTTTTGAGAATAAAGTTTAGGTTTATTTAAATTTTACTAATATCTCCTTATCCTAATTTTAATTAACAAATTCAGAAATATTATTTTACTGGGAAATAAAAATTTCGTAAGTGACACATTTTTTAAAACGAAAATACCATAGAAATTTCACATAGAATGAAGAATAAATTAAAATTTATTTTCAGAATATTCTCCGATAAAATTTTTAGTAATTAAGAAAATAATTATCCAACATTTAACCTGATAATAAATAAAAACTGTGTAAAATTATCGTTTCTAATATCTAAATAGCTGATATATATGGAATACAAGACAGCAAAAGAATTAAAACCTAAGGAATACATAATTAATCCAGATTCTGATAATGTTTTTCAAATAATAACCATTAAACTAGGCAATAAACCTAGAATTATGTACAGAGATTTGAAAAATAGTAAGATCTCTGAAATAATCGTTAGTTCTCATAAACAATTTCTTTTAGCAGAAATCGAGGAGTTTAGCTATCAAATGAATTATTATTCTGATAATAATTTGTATATTATGGATTATAATACCTATGAAGAAATAATCTTCGATGGTTCAATTTTAGGGAACGATTTAAAAGATCTCAAGTCTGAATTTGACTCGGGAAAAGGTATAGAGCTTAAAGTGCAAAAAATTGCTTCAAATGCTGTCTTAACGGGTTATATTGTAGTTAAAGAACAAATTTTAGACGTACAAATACCTCAAAAACCTAAAAGTCCAGGAAAACTAAAGGAAAAGAAAAAAGATCGATTAGAAAAAGTCAAAGAAAAATCTTCTGAATCACTGGAACCGATGAAGAGAGAACCATCATCAATAAAACCCAAAAAGATCAAAAAAGAAGAAATTAAGAGAGAACTTGTAAAAGAAACACCAAAAATTAAAGAAAAAACTTTGAATTATAAGGAATTCAAAGGATTAGGGGAAAAAACATTCAAAATCTTAGTAAAAGATTATAAAATTAACTCATTATTGGATTTAATTAATGCTGATATTAATGAGTTAAAGAAAATTCCTAAGATCTCTGAAAAAAAAATTAATGATTGGAAAAATCAGGCAAAAAAGCTTATAGAAAAGTAATTCACTTTGTTATTCTTTGCATAATTGATGTATCTAATATTTCCATTTCCTAGTTTGAATTTTTTTAATTAACGAACTTTTAAATTACCAAATTATCATTCTCGTATTTATGGGTATTTTGGATATATTTTTTAGAAAAAACACTTTGAAAAATGAACTTATAGAAATTATGCCCAAAATTAGCAATGAACAGATACTTCAGCAACTCGACGCATTAAGTATTTCCACTAAGGAATTAATAGGAAAACATAAACATAAAATCGCTTTTTCTATCTTTTGCTATCTTTTCATGTATGATTTAAAATTAAGAACAAAAGTTGCTAATTATTTAATTCCTAATCCTGATGGTAATCAAATCAAAGGGTATTCAGAAGATGATATTCCAGATATAATTGAATTACAATCATATTTTAATAATTTTCGTGTTACGTACCTATCTGATCTTTCAGTTTACTTTTCTGAATTGTACCAAGTTGCTTCAGAGATTTTAGAAGAAGAAACTGATAAAAATATTGCCTTATCAACTCAATTATTTAATGCAGCTCACCAATTAGATAAGTGGTATATGAATCAAATAAAAGAAAGACTTGCACCTAAAGAAGATAAAAATGGTCCAATTAATGAACACCATGTTCAACTATATGACCAATGTTTGGCTGTATTAGACGAAGTTAAAGAAGCAGGTTTTATTTGTTTCACTAAAGTGTTACACGCAAATAGAAATGAATTTTCTAAAAGAATTGAGAAACAAAAAATCACTTAAATCAAAGTTGGAAAATAAATATTAACAATTCTAAAATGATACAAATTTTAATTTCCAAATTCTTTTTAATAGGTGGTTCACACTTTCAATTATATAATCAAATTGGCTTTAAACGCAGAGAGATAATCGTAGGAATAAAAAAATGTACAAAATAGTTCTGTGTGGTGACGGAGCAGTCGGTAAGACAGCACTACGTCTGAGATATATGGGAAGGGGTTTTCAAGCGAAATACATGATGACAATAGGAGCAGATTTCGCTTTGAAAGAAATTTCGGTTACTGATAATTTAGGAAACTCCCAAACATTTAAATTTCAACTTTGGGATCTCGCTGGACAACAAAATTTTAGTTCAGTCAGACCATTGTACTATATGGGTGCTCATGGAGCAATATTGGTTTATGATGTGACAAGACTAAGTACTTTTGAAAACACAGCAAGCTGGATTGCTGAAATAACAAAAGGAATAGGAAAAAAATTATATCCAATTGTGTTAATTGCAAATAAGATAGATTTTAGACGTCAATCAGATATTGCTATAACTGCGGAAGAAGGCAGAGAATTAGCGAGACGAATTTCAGATGAAGAATTTGATGGAAAAATAAAAATCCCATATATTGAAACTTCAGCAAAAACTGGAGAAAACGTTGACGATGCTTTTCTAAAAATTGCTGAATTAACCAATCACACATATAAATAAAAATAAGTCTAAAAAATGATCTATTTTTTCTTTTCTCTTAGTTTAGCGTTTATAATAGGGCTATTTATTGGAGTATCATTTCAAAAGGGACGAGCCTGTACAAACACTGCTTTTAGAAACCTATTCTTAATTAGAAATATGGATGTTGCAATCATATTCATTGTAGCTCTTTTAATACTGATAATAGGATATCAAATTTTGTCTTTTAATATAATTTCGAATGTAAATTTTATATCAGGACCGATTGCTCTATCATATCTCGTTCCTATTGGTTCATTTATTTTTGGTATAGGTATGGTTTTCGCAGGGGGATGTGCAGGTGGCACATGTTATCGCATTGGGGAAGGGAATGGGAAGGCATTATTAGCTTTGGTAGGCTATGTTTCTGGTATTTTTATCATATTACTCTTTTACAACTATTTTCCAGATGTACCTAGTATCTTTGAAATAAAGTTTAATGGATCTATTCCTTCTTTAGAGATGATAGTTCCCCGTTGGATTTGGACTCTGATTTTCATTATTGTATCAGTATCAGCCGTTGTTTATTTTTTAAAAAAGAAAAATCAATATCTTCCACATTTACTTAAAAATTGGAGCCCAATTAAAACTGGAATTATAATTGGAATTTTAGCTGTTCTTGCAAGGATAAGCTCAATGCTTTCTGGAAGAAATTTTGGAGTTTCAACGGTTGATGGATTAACTGAAATTTTCTCTCCTTTGTTTGCATTATTCGATGATTCACTCAGTTTTGGTTTCGGTTGGGCTGCAATTTTTATAATTGGATGGATATTAGGATCATTTTTTTCCTCTTTAGAATCAAAAGAATTCGAAATAAAAATTCCTAATCGTAAGGAAGTTTGGAGATTTTTTGGAGGAGGTTTATTGCTAGGTATTGGAGCTATGTTGGCAGGTGGATGTAATATTGGTCATATATTAGGAGGAATTCCAGAATTGGGATTATCATCGCTAATCGCAATAATTTTTATGGCATTAGGAAATCTTCTCGCTTCTAGAATTTTCTACGTGAAATTCAATAACCCTTTACCTGTATCTTCTCAATTAGGATAAGAAATATCATACTTTCTTTCCGTTAAAATAATTAATAAATACAGATTTTTTGTTCAGTGAATTGCTTATACCAGATTAAAAATTTCTCAGCTGATTAAAAGATAATCAATAATTAGAATAACTTATTAGTTGGTGATACACCTTATGTCCTATGCCATAGAAATAGAAGATTTAAAGAAAGAATTTCATTCATCAAAATTTTTTATCATGAATAAAAAAACTGTTCATGCCTTAAAAGGGGTTACCTTCAATGTGAAAGAAAGAAAAGTGGGCATAATTAGCTTATTTGGGGGCTTTGGTGTAATTGTTATTATAATTAGTATATTTACAAGTTATATTAGATTCAATTTAGCTTTAACTGAAATTTTCTCTCCTTTGTTTGCATTATTCGATGATTCACTCAGTTTTGGTTTCGGTTGGGCTGCAATTTTTATAATTGGATGGATATTAGGATCATTTTTTTCCTCTTTAGAATCAAAAGAATTCGAAATAAAAATTCCTAATCGTAAGGAAGTTTGGAGATTTTTTGGAGGAGGTTTATTGCTAGGTATTGGAGCTATGTTGGCAGGTGGATGTAATATTGGTCATATATTAGGAGGAATTCCAGAATTGGGATTATCATCGCTAATCGCAATAATTTTTATGGCATTAGGAAATCTTCTCGCTTCTAGAATTTTCTACGTGAAATTCAATAACCCTTTACCTGTATCTTCTCAATTAGGATAAGAAATATCATACTTTCTTTCCGTTAAAATAATTAATAAATACAGATTTTTTGTTCAGTGAATTGCTTATACCAGATTAAAAATTTCTCAGCTGATTAAAAGATAATCAATAATTAGAATAACTTATTAGTTGGTGATACACCTTATGTCCTATGCCATAGAAATAGAAGATTTAAAGAAAGAATTTCATTCATCAAAATTTTTTATCATGAATAAAAAAACTGTTCATGCCTTAAAAGGGGTTACCTTCAATGTGAAAGAA
>MDVS01000036.1 GCA_001940645.1 Candidatus Heimdallarchaeota archaeon LC_3 | reverse complement strand
CCAGTAATGGTGATATTACTACTGTCATCAAGAGAATAACCAATCCAAGAGATAGGTTCATTGATCGAATAATTCAACCAGACATCAGAAGAAGAATAAAAAGATGAAACGGGAGATTAATCTAATCTACTCTATTAATGAACCTAGTACTTGGGCTGCTTATTCGCTTGATGGGGCTAATAATGTTACAATTACAGGTGACACTCTTCTTCCCTCCCTTTCTGTTGGTTCACATTTCATTGTTGTTTATGCTACCGATTATGCTTCTAATACTGGATTTTCTTCTGTTTGGTTTACTGTTAATACTCCCCCTGTATCAGTAGCATAAATAATAATTACATGAAATCCCTCAGAAAGAGACTGGAGAAGAGTATTACCAGTAATAGTAACATTACCAGCACCATCAAGTGAATAACCAATCCAAGAAACAAATTCGTCAACAGTATAATTCAACCAGATATCGGACTGAGAATACAAGGTTACTACAGGACTGGTAATAGTGATACCAGGAGGAGTATTAACAGTAAACCAAACAGAAGAAAATCCAGTATTAGAAGCATAATCGGTAGCATAAACAACAATGAAATGTGAACCAACAGAAAGGGAGGGAAGAAGAGTGTCACCTGTAATTGTAACATTATTAGCCCCATCAAGCGAATAAGCAGCCCAAGTACTAGGTTCATTAATAGAGTAGATTAGATTAATCTCCCGTGTAATATAGACAGTATTAAGAGGATTCAACAGAGTAATAATGGGGAAAACAGTATCAACAGAAAAAGAAATAATATTAGAAACTCCAGTAACACCCCCATTGTCAGTAGCATAGATAACAATGGTATGTGACCCTTCAGATAGAGACTGGAGAAGCGTGTTACCAGTAATGGTGATATTACTACTGTCATCAAGAGAATAACCAATCCAAGAGATAGGTTCATTGATCGAATAATTCAACCAGACATCAGAAGAAGAATAAAAAGATGAAACGGGAGAGCTAATGGAAATTAATGGAGGAAGATCGACTGTAAACCACACTGAAGAAACTCCAACATTACCCCAACGATCCTGAGCATAAACAGAAAGATGGTGAGAACCAAGGGAAAGGGATTGCAATAGAGTATTACCAATAAGAGTGACATTGGAAGCACCATCAAGGGAATAACCGGCCCAAGAATAGGTGGTATTAACATTAAAGTTGAGTGGGACGTCAGAAGAAGTGTATGTAGTGTTAAGAGGACAGGAAAGAGTTATACTAGGGCCAAAAGTGCCAGAACCAGTGATATTAAGATAAGGCCTTTTAGACTCTGTTGTATACTCACTAGAATAAAACCTCGTATCTCTAATTTCGTCTCCTGAGGAATGAGAGATGAAAACAACACTAATTCTATTTCCTAAATTAGCTTGAACAAGAGTAGTAATATCAAATACTAACAATTCTTGACTGGTCACGGTCATTTGCCAATCTATGCTATTAGATTGAAAGAAAGGTTTATTGTTCCATGTTAGAATATATTCATCCCAACTAGTATCTAAAACTTCGTGAACACTAACGTTTGTTGTAGCAGAAGTACTACTAGTTAAAACAAAAAGTTTTGCTTGTTCTATAGAATTTATAATTGCAATATCAAACGTTAAATAGCTATATCGTGTCCACCTATTATAATTACTTAGTTCAAGGTAATTACTAGCGCCATAGTTGGAATCAGGATAATTCTCATGAACAAAATTATCTGCAAGAGGTTCAAGGATAATGTTACCAGAAGTGAGACACGTTATTACTAATTCATCGCTTGCATCATTACCATCTGTATCATTTACAAAACTAGTATAAAGGTAAGATCCCTGATTTAATCCGTCAACTGAAATTGTTATGTCCTTTCCATCCCAAACTCCTTCATCAACTATAACTCCGTCACGAGAAATGTTATAAAAAGCTGGATTATTATCATTAGCTGTCCAAGATATAGAATTACCAGTAGTACCTAAGAAAATGGTTTTATCTGGAGAGTTTTGAATTTCAGGAACAATCTGACTCGAATCAGTATCAATACTTAGGTAGGGTCTTTTAGATTCAGTGATGTACTCTCTAGAGTAAAATCTGGTGTCTCTTATTTCATCACCAGAAGATAATGACTGAAAAGCTAGACTAATTAATCCTCCTTGCTTTGTTTGAACTAACGAGGTTAAATCAAAAACTAGCAATTCTTGACCAGTCACGGTCATTTGCCAATCCATGCTATTAGATTGAAAGAAAGGTCTATTGTTCCATGTTAAAAAATACTCATCCCAACTAGTATCTAAAACTTCATGGACACTAACGTTTGTTGTAGCAGAAGTACTACTTGTTAAAACAAAAAGTCTAGCACGAACAATCGAAGCAATACTGGAAAGGTCAAAGGTCAAATAGCTATACTGTGTCCAACCATTATAATTGCTTAATTCAAGATAATTATTAGCTCCATAGTTGGAACTGGGATAATGTTCATGAACATAATTATCAACAATGGGATAAATATTTGGAGATTCAATAACAAAAAGTGAAAGGTCATTAGTAGCGTAATTGCCATCTGTGTCATTTACAAAACTCGTATATATATAAGATCCCATATTTAAACCGTCAACTGAAATAGTTATATCATTTCCATCCCAAACTCCTTCATCAACTATAACCCCATCACGAGAAACATTATAAAAAGCCGGATTATTGTCATTGGCTGTCCAAGATATGGAATTACCGGTGGTACCAAAGAAAATAGTTTTATCTGGGGAATCAAGAATTTCAGGGACGATTTGATTCAGATCAGTATCAATACTTAGATATGGTCTTCTAGATTCGGTAGTATACTCTCTGGAATAAAATCTAGTATCTCTAATTTCGTCTCCTGAAGAATGAGATATGAACACAACACTAATCTTATTTCCTATATTTGCTTGAACTAGAGAAGTAATATCAAATACTAACCATTCTCGACTCGTTACTGTTATTTGCCAATCTATACTGTTTGGTTGAAGGGAAGGTTTATTATTCCATGTTAAGAAGTATTCATCCCAACTAGTATCTAAAACTTCGTGAACACTAACATTAGTTGTAGCAGAAGTGCTGCTAGTTAAAACAAAAAGACGAGCACGTGCACTCGAGGTTATACTGGAAAGATCAAAAGTCAAATAGCTATACCGTGCCCAACCATTATAATTACTTAGTTCAAGGTAATTATCACCTCCATAGTTAGAATCAGGGTAATTTTCATGGACAAAGCTATCAGTAGAAGGTGAAAGATCTGTAGAAGCTGAAACAGAAATAATAGGATTTTTCATAATGCTAAGAAATAAAACCAAAACTGTGATAGAAAAAAATAACATTCGTTTATTTTTAGGAAACATACCATTCCTTCCATAAAAATGAATTAAGAGCAATGGAAATTTCAATGTTAAAATGATTTCTAGGTAAATGTTAGGATTTTAACAACCACTCTCTTAATTTTGAAATATTTACATAATTTCCTAAAATCTGAGCTTTTTCAGCTCTCCAAACTGTTATCACATCAGTAGTGAACACACTACAAATTACATGTTCTGAAGGTACTTGGTATCGAGTGATTAAAACATCTTTCCAGCATTTAACTTGATCAATAACTTTCTGATGCTTTTTATTCCTTCGGTTCTTTGCCGTTTTTCCAGACTTTTCATGATTAATGAATTTTGTCTCAATGAGCATAACTTTATTATCATTAGTCATAAAGGCAAAATCAAGCTTTCCAGCACAAAATATTATTAAGGATTTTAATTGTCAGAAATTGAGGGGATAAAATTTAAATTTCAAACTTCTATTCGTTTAATGAAGTAATTTGTATGATTCAATAAAAATCATTTATGAAATCTTATTTTATGGAAATTGCTCGCACTAAAGATTTAAATGACTATTATGATGATTCCAAGCTTTTGAGCTTTTTTTGTATTTCTTTATCTGTTTCTGTTGTAATCTTAATTTCTTTGTTTTTATCTTTTAGTGTTAATTCGATATCGTGTCGTTTAAGTTTCGTATTTGCAATAGATAATACCTTTTTGATGGTATCATAGAGTAAGCTACTTAGTAAACTCGTAGCAATCGTACTTATTAATATAATAGTAGCATCTCCTCTAGCAAGATCAGCATTTTTTATCAATGAGTCCTCATTGGATAATGCTTTAATCAGCAATACTACCTCTTCTTCTGATACATCATCAGGTATTTTAAGTTTCATTCTCATGATTAAATCAATTTTTATATACTTTCTAATATATGTTTAAAGTTTTTTAGAATTTATAAGTTTTAATTTAATAGGATTTGGTTTTTAGGATCAATGTTTGGTTTAGAAAATAATTCTACTATATTGCTCTCTGCTTTCATCATGGTCATGGCTCCTTTAGCTCTATCAACACTAGTAAGAATGCTCTCGTTAGTGCAAATACTAAGATAAAAATTTTCACTAAATACAATCGCGTCATTATCAGCTACTTCTTCGCTCATTGCTACAACATTATTTATATACTTTGATAGATTTTCAGCAAGGGTATATGTTTCACACGCATTAAGCACTACTAATCTTATAACGTCATTATACGTCTTTAATAAGCCGATGAACTCATCTTGTGATATTTTATCTGTCATTTCGTCCTCTTGACGAAAAAAATAGAGATTTCCTTGTGAATCTCCATGTCCTGTAAAGTGTAATATTTGAGGTTTAAATTCAGTTAAAAGTAAGTTAATATCATTTCTTGTAGCTGATCTTACCTCAAATTGAATTTTATCTCTAAATTTGGAATCTAATCCCTTAATACATTTTCTAATTTTGATTATTTCAGTATCAATACGTAAAGAGGGTTTTCCTCTTGGATTTGATTTTACAAACAGAATCTTTAATGAATCATTGATAATTTGGATTTTTGAATCACTAGGGCTCTTTATTGGCGGATTTTTTACTAGATCTTCTATTATTATTCCTAATTTACAAAGTAAGTATTCTATCTCATATTTGGGGCTAAAAAAATTTTTACTCAATTTATATTTTATGAGCGTTAAAGCTACGGTTAAATATTCAGAATCAACCTTATAATGCTCACTAAAAGATTTTATTATTGATTCTGATCGAATTTCATCGTTTTCAGTAAGAAAGAAAAAATGAAAGATGAGAGCAATTTGCATTTGATAAACCGAATCCAAATTCTCATTTTTCTTGATTATTAAATCGTAAAATTTCAAGATTTCACTTTTTACAAATGATTCTAATAAATCAAATTCTGGAGGATTCTCTAAATTTTTGCTCCATATTCCTTTCACTTGTTCCTGAATAGTTGTGCTGTGTTTAAATTCAAAATCTCCGCGATAAGATACTATAGCTTGATGGTATTGAAAATAATTATTCTTAACATCACATGTTGAAAGTTGAAGAATATGCAGTCCCTTTCCCTTTGGTTTAATTTTTTCGAGGGTAATATTAGTGTCATTTTCTTTAATATTAATATTTCTAGAGAATTCATTAAAAATAAGACTAAGCTTGTCATCACCAAGGAAGAGGACTTTTAATTGAATTTCTAGCATACGACTTAAATTTCCAGTATTTTCAATTTGTAATTCAATTTCAATTATCTCGTCTTTTAGGAGGTAATTTCTTAAAATATGACTGAATTTAATATGGATAGGTGAGATTAATGATTTGAATCCTTTTAGTAGATGAAAAAAAGCTTCTTTTTGAGTTTCATTGAAAACAAAATCTAATCTTCCTTCAACAAATAATTGTTTAAAGCTCTTAAACCTTGAAATATGTCCATCTTTTGCATAGTCTTTTATTTCATTAATTACTGTTTTAACATCAATATCTCTATTCTCAGTTATTTCCTCATATATTTGAAATAACTCAATATTGTTGAATTTTTCATTTTGCACGGTATCTTTTATATTATAGGATAAAAATTCCTTAACCATGATTAATATTAGTTCAAGAGTCTTACTTCTTTTTGAATTTTTTTGTTTAAAGAAATAATAGCATTTTATTAAAATTTTAATATGTTCCTCTGGTCTAAAGATTTTCACATCTTTATCTTCATTATCAACATTTAATGATTCAGAAAATGCTTTAAGTAATAGAAATTCTAGTAGAAGGTATATCCAGAGCTGAAATCCTCTTTCATAATAATTTGTTGACCAATCCTCAAATTGTTCTGCTAAAGTAATAATTAATCTTAAAAGTATAATTTTTTCTTCAGGTGCTTGAAAATCGTAAAAAGCGAACTCTAAATTCTTTGTATCAAGAAAGAATAAAAAATCAGTCTTGTTTTCAGATATTAACAAAAGAATTTCAATTTTTTTAACATCCCATTTTAGTGATCCCTCTTTAAGCCTAAATTTTGATTTAAGATAATTTTCTAATGAAGTTACTAGACCAAAAATGTTCTCAATAATAATATTTGTATGGTATTCTATTTGATTCTCTCTCTCATCTTCTAAGTCACTGAATGTAATTGATTCAGCAGCAATAGAATCTGCTAATAAAGTAAATGCTTTTTTAACATTTTCGCCAGTTTTAGCAGATGTTTCCATATATTTAATACTGAATGATTCCCCTGAATAGCTTTCAGATAATTTTTTGGCTAATTGAACTCCTTGGGTATAAACTAAATGATTTGAATCTTCAATATCTCTGAGATCAATTTTATTGCCTAATAAGATAATTGGAACCAATCCACTGCGTAAGTTTTTTTTAAGTTCTTTTAACCATCCTTCCAAGTTAGTGAACGTATATTGGCGAGTAACATCAAATATCATAATTGCCCCATGAGATCCCGCATAGTACAATGATCTAACAGAGTTAAACCGTTCTTGACCAGCTAAATCCCAAATTTGAAATTTTGCAATTTTTTTGTTTGACAGTTCTACTTTTGCTACAGCATAATCTGCCCCGATAGTCATTAAATAAGCAGAAGAAAAATTTTTTCCTAGATAATTTTCTCTCAACGCTGTTTTTCCGACAGCACCATCTCCGAGTAGACAAATTTTCATTAAAAACATAAAATTTTCCCATTATAAGTAAATAATTAAAAATTCCTCACTATTTCTTTGTCATCATCGGATAAAGGCTTTAATAATTTGTCTACTTCTTCTAAAATATCTATTATGTCAATATTATCCAATACTCGATCTTCAACTAAAGGTGATCCGTTTTCATTTTTTCCTGAAATAACTTCTTTTTTAGATTTATTGATATTTTTAAGATTCTGCTCTTTTATTATTGATAAATTATATTCAATTAACTTTATAAACTCTGATGATTGCTCATTAGAATCCTCCAAGTCATAATTACTATACACCCATTCTTTTCCGAGGATATTATTATCTAGATATTCATTCCTTTGATCGCTAAATACGTCCCGTATTTTAATTTCTCGATCCAATTTTTTAATAGTTTTTCTTAATATTCTTAATATGTTTGCACTTGTAGTTAATTGTTTATTCAAAACAATTGTAACTGTTTTAGGCTCAAATTCAAAAATAATTACCATTTCATAATATTGAATATCAGAAATGATTGATTTACTGAATCCCTCGTTTTGTTGAATTAGGAAAACAACCATTTTTTTATACCGTAATTCCTCAATTTTGACCTACTTATAAGGTTAGTTAAATTTAATAAAAGACAAGAAAACTTAAGCTTTTAGCTAATTTATAGTTCTAAGACAAAAATATCTTACAAGAAAAATTACTTCTGGTAGAAACTATTGTTATCAATTTTTATCATTCATCAATCCAATTCATCATATTCTTTTCTCTTTAATAGTATAAAAATGGACTGATGAAAAATATAATCACACATTTCAATGATTTCATATGTTTTTCTATTGTTTTTCTAAAATTAAAGGTGATTTCATTAATTTACCGAAAAGAGAATTCTTTTGTCTTTTATGAATTTTTATAACCAGAGCTATTTAAAAGGCAGCTGTTTTATTTTATTTGATTTTTTTTATTTTTTCAATCAGTTGACTCTTCAGGAGATAATATAATAAAGGGCTTATCCAAAGGAGAAGAAACAAAAAACGATAAGGAAGAAAAATCTACAAAATTTCTTAAGATTCTTACCTTTAGGAATGATATTACTAATATTTTCGAATCATGTAAGTAATTACAGCAATCAATCACGAATTTATGTAATAATAGAAGTAGCAGTGCTAGGAATAATAACTGTATTTGCTTTAACAATTATCCTATTTCTTTCACCGCGAGTCGCTCCAGAAATAGAATCGAATTTTCTGTATCTCATTTCGAGATTATGAATAAGACTTACTGAAGTTTCAATGGAATATTTAGATTTAAAATACTTTGACTCATTGAAGATAATATTTAAAGTTCTGGCTTCACTGTGCTATGATTTTTTCGTTAAAGTCGCTTTAAATTGTTTAATCCTTTTCTTCAAATTTTTTGTTTTGCCTATACAGAGTATTCCTTCACTATCTTCTTTTAGCCAACGTTGAATTCCTTGATTTGAGTATTTTAATCTAATTTCATAGACAGCAGAAAATTTATTATTAATATCCGAATTTATTGGACCCCAATCAGACCACTCATTATTTATAGACATTTTCAAGACTACCTTATTCTGGAAATGAAATAATCATCTTAAAAAGTATTATTTCATATAATTTTAATAGAATTTTAATGGGATATCTAACCATAATCTCAAGTACTAGTGAATTATTCTAAATCTTTACTCCAGAATTCGGATTATATAAAGTAACAGTTTCAGTTTAGAAAATGACTGGAGGGATTCAATGAAGAATAAAAATAAAATATTTTTTTGTATAAGTGTGATAATGATCGCAACATCGTTTATGTTGTCAGCAACTGGTCTAATTAATGTGAAACCATCGATTCGCGAAAATATCCTTGTCGGATCTGCTGATGATTGGCTAATAGACAATAAAACGACCATTAAAGATCAAACATTATTAATAAATAAATCTATAAGAGTCCTAAGTGGTGGAGAGTTTATGATTTTCAATTCTACTCTTATTTTCGATTCTGGATATGATGGAGAGTTTTATATGCTCACAGAGTCTGGAGGAAAGTTAAATATTACAAATAATAGTCTAATAACTTCTAAATTAGGATTCGGATATAATATAACCATATCTCAAGGCGGCCAATTTACCTTTGAAGATTCTTCTTTGAATTATGCGGGATTTGGGAAAAATTCTTATATCTCCCCTGGATTGATCATTGTAGGGGATAATGCAATAATAAAAAATGTTTCCTATATCGACATAAGTAATTCGACAGATAGCCTTTATTCCAGTGGTATTTTAATTAAATTAATTGGATGTGAAGGAGTAGCGATTAATAATATAAAAATCAGTCTGCCTACCCATCCTTCAAGATGGCAATCTATGGTCATTGAAGATGCAAACAATATTACTATTCAGAATAGCTGGTTCAATAACACCTCGACAGGAGTAGAAATCACTAATTCCAATGACATTCAACTAATAGGAAATTTGTTTACAGATTCAGAATTTGGAGCATATTTTAAAGGAAGTACCACAACGAGACTTAAAGATAATGTCTTTGCTGATCTTGGATACGGTGGAGTCTATTATTATCAAACGAATGAAAATTTCGTAGAGAATAATACTTTCTTGAAAGCTAGATCCTCAGCACTCTATTTTGAAAGTTCTGATTACAATTTTGTAAGAAATAATAGTTTTATATTGTCCTTATACGATGATCTTTCCTTTGCTAATAGTAGAACTTCACTTGTTTTTGATAATTTATTCACTCAGACAGGTCGAGGAGCGATTAATGCTGTCACCTCTGGACAAGATTTCGTGATTACAAGGAATAGGTTTTCAGAATTTAGAAGAACTCCAGAAAACGGATTCGAACCTACGAATCTCCTCTTAATAAGCGGAGTGTCAAACCTGCTTTTTTATCTCAACAGTATAGAGGTCATCACGAATAATTTTCGCATAGAAAATTTTCAGTCAAATTTCGTAATCTTTAATAATGGAACACACGGGAATTATTGGGATTCTTATACCGGTACGGATGATAATAATGATGGAATTGGTGATTCAAGTTATTATGGTCGGGTTATTACTCCTCCCGATCAAAATGCTATTAAAAAATTAGATACGAGGCCATTGATTGATAAAAACCGAGTATTAGATCAGATAGGATTGGACGAGATTAGAGTTGCAATGGCATATATTGGTCTAAGTACTCCTAAAGTTGGAATTCCTTTTACAATTAATGCAATTATATATGGAACCTCAAAAATTACTGGGGCTCAACTACAATATTCAGAGGATAATGGAAATACATGGATAAACAAGACCATGAGTCAGCAAACTATAGAATTCAATTCCAGTAGGCCCAAAGTATCCATTACGAATTCAGCGAATCTTGTTCAGTCTTGGTACACAATTGCATATGTGTCAGAACCTATGGTAATCGAGTATCCATTAACGATTAAGATAAGAATATACATAAACGATTCAGAAGGGAATACTACTTTAATACCATTGATGAATATTGAAGTAAATATTAGTGTGTTGTCATCCACCGGTACTCAATTGCCATCGACAAGTACTCAAAGTTCCAGAAGTACGCAAGATTCAAAATCGACCAATAATGGAAGCATTACTACGACCACATATAATACCGAAACGAGTATATTCGCATTATTCTTAATCGCTGGAGTTCTTTCAAAAATTAAAAATAAGCGAAAGTCTTAAAATGAATATTGCAATAAGCAAGAAATCCGGTCCAGATGCAAGGACTGTAAGATTGAACAAAGTTCCAATTATCTTTGAGAAGTGTCCGTTACAGTAATGAAAAGAAAATTCATTCAGTGATCAATCACAAATTACGTTAAATTACTTTTAAAATTCTCTGATTCTTTGGAAATAACAGATAATGTCCTTCCTTCACTGTGTTGTGATTTTTTAGTTAAACTTGCTATAAACTCTTTCATTCTATTGTTTAGATTTTTTGTTTGTCCTATACAAAGTATTCCCTCGCTATCTTCTTATAACCATCGTTGAATTCCTTGAGTCAGACTTTTTAATCTAATTTCATAGACAGCAGGTAAATTATAACTAATATCAGAACTTAATGGTTCCCAATCAGACCAATCGTTTTTTGTAGGCATATTCAAGACTTCCTCATTATGGAAAAAATAGGATTGAATACTAGTATATTAATATTACTCTTAACAGAACGGGCCTCATCAATATTTCTATTGACAGAGAATTTTGCTTTTAAGTTTAAAGAATTTGGTGACATTTAATTAAATTTCATTTCAATAGAAAGTGAATCAACAAACTGCAATAAATAGTGGTCAATCATGTTAGGGCAATCTTGTATTTATTTGTCATCTTCCCGATAAGTTAAAATCCTGATTAGTTTTAATTTAAATCTTGTACATTTTTTATTAAATTCCCTTCTGAGAATTATGACATTACGAGAATATTGTCCATATTGTAAATCAGTTCTTCCCTGTCAGAATTATTGCTCGGATGAAATAGACAAATATTCTTCTACGAGTCTCCAACAAATTCATACAGTTTTTAATGATTTTGTTGAGTTAGAGCTATTAGGATCTGAACTTCGTGAATTACAACACATTCTTTTATCTTTTGATGATTTTGGTAAGAAAATTGAGAAATCTGACGAATTTCTAGCAGATTATTACTTGATTAAAGATTATTGGGAATATCCCAGACTACAGAAATTTTGTGATGAATTCCTGGAAGAAGAAGCATCGTGTTGGCAATTTTTGAATGAGTCTCAACCACCATTTAGAGATATTAAATGCTTTTTCAACATAGATGAGGATGGTTTCCGAATAAATGAGTCATTATGGGGAAATAATATCGGTTTTAATGATGATTTACTTGATTTCAAGGATAATGAAGAGTTAAAATTGTACTTTTTTAAAGAAAAAGCAATTTTCAGACAGAATATCATTAACCGAAGACAAAATATGTTGAATTTGGAAATGACCTATTTCTGATTCCCTTTTTTTAAAATAATGATTCTAATTTTTTTCGTAAGAATCAATAATACTAGTACAAATTTTTTTAATTTTGAGGGAAGCAATATGATAAAAAATAATTTGAGTTATGCAGATTTTGAGGAAGTTTCTCTGAAAGATCTTGGAATTGTTGATGAAACATGGGTTGAGATTAAAATTAAGGAAAATTTGTCCATGTTAAAATTAGGAAATTTAACTTTCACGATTATAATAATAATTTTCCCATTCCTCAATCATTTCTAATTAAATCTCCTTCTCTTCCTTTTTCATTCTCAAGTCTTTTCGTCATAGTATAGCTTTTTCTCAGCATTAGCAACCCTAAAAAGTAAACTGATATCATTGCAATCACGAAAGTTGTCTGATCTGAATCCTCTCTTATTGTTTCTCCATTTAATGATGAAATTAGTATATATAGAAAGATGTAACATCCAAGGAATAAATATAACACTATTCCAGGAATTAAGTAATACTGGACTCTCATGATTTCAAAAATATTTGTCATTAATCTCTTTTTAAATTATGATTTATTGGAAATCAATTATTTTTCACTTATTCAAGGCCTTTCAATTCAGAACTATCACTTAATCCTTCATCTAATAATTTTTCAGGTTCAATTAATTGTTTTATTGATTTTTGTCTAATATTCAAAAGAATTAAGGTGAAAAATGGCACACTGATCAAAAATACCATCTGAGAAAGGGTATTAAAGGTATTTTCTTTCGTTATTAAACCATAAAAATAATCAAGTGAAAAGAAAGATGACGAAAAGAATAAACTTAGAAGATAAAAATTAAGAAACCCTTTGATTACTTCAATTTTTGACCTTTTCAATCCCAATTTCTTTTGTTTTCTTGATTTAAGTAAGTAAAATGAAATAATTAGATATGTTAAAGAAAAATATAGTAATATTTTTTCAAGTTTTATTATTGATAAATCCCAATAATCATTTTTTAAGTAATATAGAATAGAATTTAATAATAAAATCAGCACAAAGATAATATTTGATATATTTAAGAAACGAACAAACCTAGTCTCTAATGGATGTTTAAATAACGATTCAAATTCTACATCACTCATAAGAAAGTATTAGTTTTGTTAATTAAATTTTCATCTATTCTGGAAGTTATTGTCCTGAATGGAATATGTTAAAAATTGCCTCTTTACATTGATTAAGACGGATTATGTTCAAAAGATTATTAAAAATTTTATTTGTCCTTATTGTAATACAAAAACCCTCTGGATTCAGAAGTATGCTCAAAATGTGGTACTAAGTTCCTCAAATGCTTGATACGATATAACCAAATTAGTGATTCAGATCTGTTAAATTGTCCTAACTGTCAAAATCATTTTCATGAGAGTCATTTCAAAGAATATTTGAAAATTAACTTAACTTGCCCAGTTTGCAAAGTGAAAAATGTTGGAAATCATTTCAAGGAACAAGATAAAATTCTTATTTAGTTGTTGATGATCGGTAACAATCCTAATCGTTCTTGCAATCCCTTTGGCATTAGTAAACTTATATACATAAATATTATGGCCCCTACTAACATTGATGTTCTCTCTATCGCACTCCACCATAGTATAAAGAATGTATCGTCAAGAACCAAGTTTGCAACAAAGTATAATACTATTGAAAGTCCATCTATTACAATAAAACTAATACTAAATATTAAAAACAATACTCTATATCTTTTTATTTTACTTAGATTTGCAATCCTATATTCTTTAATTAAAATGAAAATTGTTACAAATCCTGTTGTTACTATTAACGCTCCAGTAGCAAAAAATCCATAAATTAACAAGGGAAATTGATTATTAGTAATGATGGTCAGGCCTGTTAGAATTATTCCGGTAAAAGCTATTATTCGAGCAAATTTATATAATTTCATAAACTGGTTTCTTGAGTTATCAGTAATATAAATCGCTATACTACATCGCAAGAAATTTGTGAAATAAAAATAAAGAAAAAAGTAAAGAAAAAGGATTAAACTGATTTTTTCCTTTTTAAAACTAATATTCCTAGTGGAATTACCATCAACAACAGTTCAAAACCATTGGTAGACGATGTTTCTGTTCCATCTCCAAAATCTGCAACTCCTATCAGATAATAACCATTAATTTCTATAGAGTCTCCACCACCGAATAATCCAGGATTCTCAATTATTATTTTAAAAGGTCCCATTCTTTTTGCATTAAAACTAAAAGAATATTCAAGTTTTACTCCTTTTTCCTCTTCTACTACCTTATCCTCATATATGAATTCTACATCAACTTCAGAAGCGCTTATTGTGAAGTAAACAGTTATTTTTTCTCCATTCACTAAATTAATTTGTTTTTCAAACTTTTCCTGATCTTGAATTACTCCTGAAAAACTAACAGCACCCTCAGGATAGTCTGATGGCGAACTAGTAGTTACGACTGAACTGCTTTGCACAGTGGTTTGAGAGATGCTTTCCGATGATGAACTTTGTACTATCCATTTAACAGTTAATTTTGGAACTAGTGTATTTTCCGAGGATTGAAATATTACAGCATCCCCAAAAGTTGTTATGGAAAAAGCGAATGTAACGTAATTATTTCTATCTTGCTCTAATTCTAGAATTAATGCTCCTGCTGTTCCAAAATCGCATATTTCATAAGAAGGATAATATTCATCGGTCACATCACAGCTGTCACCTGATAGGTCATTTTCATCAAAGGAGGGTCTATTATTCCATGTTATCGTATTTTCATCCCATGAATCATCAATAACGTGATGAATTTTTACGGTAGCAATATCATAGTCATAATCAACAGTATACATTTTTAAATTAGAGGACCAATGAACTGCTTCTTGAGGAATGGAACTCAGATCAAATTTCAGGTATGAATACATTGTATAAGGCCCCCCAGTAGAAAAGCTGGACGAATAATAATAAACATTTAATTCTTGATCATTAAAATTTGTTCCAGGGTTTTCTTGGACAACAAAAGCGTCATCTATTGGTTCTAATACTATCTCATCAGCACTAGTTTCTAGAACTTTAGTGGTAATTTTTTCAGAAGAACTATCGAGTCCTGTGAGGTCTACAAATTTAAGATTTAATACTATGAAAAACAAAAGAATTAGATAAAATGCTTTTTTTATCAAAATTTCAACCCCAGTATCTGAGTTGTCCTAATTATTTTTTATGTCCTTATTAATTGTTCTCTTACTTCTGGAGGATTTACATCTAAATTATATAACTTATTAGTAGAAGAGGATGTGTTAGAACCTTCAATGGAAGAAGAAACAGGAGCTTCAGAAAAAATTCAAATACTATGAGATTCTCAGAAAGCGACCTATGAACACGGGAGAGGATGAAAGAATGGGAATGGACGAAGAAATCTTTGTAGTAAGAGACGGATGGCCAATAGGATACATAGAATACTCTGGAACAACGATAACAGAACGAGTAGATGAAAAAGATGGGAAAGAAATAGACTCAAGAAAAATACACAAAGAATGGGGAACAAAAATAGCAGGAAGAAAGTTCTTAGAAATATTAGAAAAACTACCTGATGAAGAAAAAGGATCAATTGAACAATACATTAAAGAATATTTCCAAAAAGTAGGAATAAAGGCAACAGATGAAGTGTTTATATCAGTGGGATGAGAGAGAGATAAAGAATTATTCACTTATTATAGTTAAAAAATAATAGAAATATCCAGGTTTTCTTTTTAAAAATGGCAATAAAGAAAAAAAATAAACAAATGGTTGATGAAGAACATTGGATTTCATTGAAATAGTGGAGCCAGTGGGATGAGAAAGAATATTTATTATTTATAACAATGTCTAATTTTTCGACTATAAAACCGAGATTTAAATGAAATGAAAAAAAAACTCATTTTGACTACTATTTTCGTTATTTTAAGCCTACCAGCTGTTCACATATTAGGGCAAAACGACACCTGGTTTAATAAACCAATCGCATCTGATAACTGGGACTTTATACTTGCTTATTCAATAATTGACGTTGATAATAATGGAAATGTCATTATTGCGGGAAGCACCTTTTCCAAGGTGTATCCCTTAGAAAATCCTTTCGATTTACGTACCAATTTTGATTTTACTAGAGGTTTTATCACAAAGTTTTCACCAACTGGAGAGATGCTATGGAGTTCTTATTTAGGCGA
Organism: Candidatus Heimdallarchaeota archaeon LC_3; assembly: GCA_001940645.1. The sequence goes on along the minus strand of MDVS01000036.1, from coordinate 17,678 downwards.
GGGAGAGGTGACACGAATTGTTGATTTCAAAATTGATGAATCTAACAATATTATTGTGACTGGGCAAACTTCCGCCAACACTTCGGAGTATTATTCCAGTCAAGATTATTATGTGGGAACTGCTGATCCCTATGATGGATATAATATTTTTATAACCAACATTACCTCGACTGGACAGGTAGAATGGTTTACGATTATAGGTGGAGAGCAAATGGATTTTTCAACAGCTTTGGATCTTGATAGCTCTCAAAACATAATCATTGTTGGTGAATCTGCCTCTCCAACGTTTCCATTAATTAATCCTCTATCCACTACTCGGGATGGGTATAATTTTAGTCCTATTATGTTAAAAATTGACTCTAATGGTTCGATAACTATTAGTACCTATCTTTCTTATTTAGATGATTTTTCTCCTATAGATATTGATTTTGATAAAGAAAATAATTTATATCTTTTAGGTTCTAAAGATCGGGACGATTTTTATGATGATTTTATTCTAATGAAGTTAAATAGTTCATACAGCTTAATGTGGACAACTGACATATTCGCAGGAATAGATTATTTAGATAATTTTAATGATATGCTAGTTGATAATTCCTCTAACGTTTATTTAATTGGAACAATTGCTAATGAAGATTATTCTTATTATGAAGATTATTCCAATACACACGACTATGATCAATATTTGATAAAGGTAAACAACACAGGATCAATAGAATGGGAGAAAAGACTGGGAGGAATCAATTCAGAAGAAGGGGTTTGTATGACTATAAATAGTAACCAAGAAATCATTCTAGGAGGATCGACCTATTCAAAGGACTATCCAGTTTCAATAGTTAATACTAGTTTTCATGGAGGAGCTGATTTTACTACAACAAAATTTTTACCAGATGGATCTATAGAGTTCAGTAATGTGATAGGAGGAGATGCATATGATAAAATGAATGATTTAGTCTATGATGAGCAACAAGACCGAATTTTAGCTCTTATTATATCATCAACTAATGAATACAGGGATAGGGCATTGATGGTAGTAGAATTAAGCACAACAGGGGAACTAATACACGAAATTAGTTTTGCTGAGCGAGTGCCATTACCAACATTGATTACACAAATTCTGTTTCTAATTATTGCTCTAATCGCGGGAGTGGGATTTTTACTGTTTTTTACTGATTATATTAACAAAGATACGGCAGGGAACGCGGTAATAACCTATAAAAAAGAGAAAAAGAAGGGAAAGAAAAAGTCTGGTCTGAATTTTATTGAGAGATTATCTTATTGCCCAAATGATAATACGAAAATGGTAAACAGAAAAGAAAGAACGATGCAGACGTTAGAATTCACGTTAACAAGAAATATTGATGTTTCACTCCAGAATGCTGTTGCAATGAAAAAAATAATTCCATACGCAGTACAAACAATCACACCGATAGCTGAAGAAATATTCAACCAGAATCCAGAACTCTTTGATATACAAATGGTAGTATTAGAATGCAAACAATGCAAATTCGTAGGAGCAGCACCGAAAAGACTATTACAAGCAGAAACAACAGGAGGCGCTCTACAGATTCAGTATCAGGAACCAGAACGAACAGTTCAATTCGAGAAATCAAAAAGACTACCAAATATTCGAAATATGACGAAAATATTTATGCAATCACTGACATTGAATTCACAGAAAATCAGGCCATTATTACAAGAAAAAGAGACAATTTATCTAGTGTATGTTATTTTAGGAGTTTATACCCTGGTTCAAACAGCACTACCGAAGATATTCGAAATAAGCACAATTTTAATAATAATTTTCGAGTACTTCCAAAATTTAATATTTATGATGGTAATCACGTATGTGATATGGAGAAGTGATAAAAAAATACAACAATCGATGGCTTCCCATGAAGTATTGAAATTGATAGGGTTGAGTATAATAACAGGAATAGTTTTTACAATCTTAAATATTTTACTACTAAATTTAATTCCCGTTGGAGAGATAGATAGTAGATTGCCTTTATTACTAAGATTTTTACCTCTGGGAATAATGTTACTTATATTTTCTTATCATATAAGTAACTACAGTAATCAATCAATATTAGCTGTAATATTAGAAGTGGGAGTTCTAGGAATAATAACAGCAGTAGCTTTAACAATTGTTTTCTCTGTTGTATTAGCTTTCATATTCGTTTTTAGCTTGTTTATGTAAATTATTAATAATTTAGAAAAAACGTCTAATAGTAACATATTTCAAGTTTAATTCGATCAGGATCTTCAAAATAAACTGCGTAATACTTTTCTGTTGTTTCTGGAAAAGGTTTGGGAGTTTTATACAGTGTTTTCAAATTTTTTGCTTTTAAGAATTCATTATGAAATCTGTCAACATCATCTCTAAAATTAGTCGGGTTTAAAACCATGAGGAAATGAGAAAATGAGGAAACACTTCTCATCCAGTAGATATTCACCTATTTTTGACGTTTTGTGAATTATCAAAGGAATAATTTCTTTTAGTTGGAAAAACGTTAGACATATACATCAATTCAATAAAATGTAATTAGTTGTTGATTTTGCTTTAAAATTCAATCTAACCACTTGTATCCATGTAGTTTTTAAATAATTCACGTTAAATTTGTTTTAAGGTTAAATTCTTATGCAGTCTGATAATGATTCAAAACACATAACTTTTTTTAAAATATGCGTTCATATTTTTGTAATTGTCATTAGTATAATTATTGCATATTTGATCACCACTAGGATTCAAAATATTCTGAATGAAATGGATTTTGATTCTAATACGGTTTTACTGATTACAATAGTAATTTTGTTGGCAATTTATTTTGGTTTATTGTATATTTTCTATTTAATCGCTGTAAAAACTGGTTTAATCAAGAAAAGAGAATCGCTTAATCTTGAAAATACTGAATTTTTTTCTAATCAAGAAATGAACAGAATTAAGAACATTATGACTGATCTCCCAGCTAAAAAATCAATGTTGCATTATGATACCCCCAAATTCAAAAAATTAGTTCAACAAAAGAAATTTTTAAGCGTTTTTTTGTTTTTTTTACCAATATTATGGTTTCTAAGTCTTTCCAGTATCCAAATAATTTTTGAAATTCCTTTAACAGTTGAAGAATTATTAATTGTATCGTTAGTAACGATTACAGTATTAATTTTCTTAAATTTCTTTGTTTCAAATAGAAACTTTTCTGAAACTATTGGTCTTGACAAATATGAGGTAATTTTTTCTAAATTTTCTTCTTTTATATTGCTGATTCCAATGTTAATGGACTTATTATTAATTTTTTTTCTTCTATTGTTTATTGGTTATGATTCGGCCTTTTTTCTTATGGTTTTCTTTTTAACGGGTCTTTTCGGATTATATTATTATTATTTTTACAAAATTCGAAGAATTCTTAACACTGTAAATGAGAAATCACCTGATAGAAGGATTTTTATTTATCCTGCCAGATATCCTATCTTTATGTCTTTTCAAATCGAAGTTTTTTCTATTCTAATTTTTTCAACCGAGTTATTAGAGCAGATAAAATCGCATGAAAATGAAGAAATTCAATTCAAGACTTTAGAATTCCTATACAATATTATGCTTATCTCCCCAATTAAAAGAATGGTTTTTAGTATCACACGGATGCTTCTTCCTATTTTTATTGCCCTTCTTCTATGGATTGTTATATCGCCATATGAATTTATTGATTTTCTTTTTCTGGCAATTGTAATTGGATTTATAGCTCTCTATTTTTGTAATTTTATTAACGGATATTGGTTTAGAGAATTTTATTTTAAAGAATTTAAAAAAAATATTGATATTTATTTGTCTAACTGGGAAAAGTCCCCTGACTTTCAAGTAGATCAAATTGTGAGTTTATTTCACAACTGTGAAAAAATATTTGCTTTCTTGAGTAGATATCAATTTGAAAAATCTGCTTCTTTATTATCATTTAATCTTTTCGGCCCATTTTTTAATGTAATAACTTTTGCTGACTTTGAGACAACAATAATAAGTTTGAGAAGAGAATAATTTGTAAAAATCCCATTATTCATTTAAATTAGATTATTTCTATTCAATTGTCTATAAATTAAATTATTAGTAAAAATATCTTTAGCTAAAAGAATTTTCGTAATAATGTTATCTAAAGCTTGATTATAAATATCGCTATATCGCCATTTACGAAATTTTTCGATATAATTGTTAATTAAAGAGCTGATTTCAGCAAGATGGTTAGATTTACAATAATCCCGGTCAATTGAATTATATTTTTTGAAAAGAATAAGATCACCATAATTGGTAATATTCAATTCTTTAGCTTCAAGATAAGATTTAATTGTAGAAAAATTGCCTTTCTCGAATTGGAGAACTTCTTCATAAGTTTGAAGATTAAATTTTTTAATTTTATTGAATTGGTAAATGTTCTCTGCTCCTAATTCTTTGGCTTCTAAAAGAGATGTGTGGTCAGGAAAACCAGAATTATGAATTTCATTTGCAAGGCTGTACGTTTTCACTTCATACCTTTTAACAAGATCTAGTTGACTTTTATTTATTGCACCAACTTTTAGACCATCCTGATATTCTTTCAAGCTAGAAAATGATCCATCAGATATTTTTTTAGCAGTTTCAACATCCTTAACTGAATATTTTCTAAGAAGACTTGTATTTCTATGCTGATAAAAAATAACCACTATTTCAATAGTAACAGTGAGAAAAATTATAAGTAATTTGAGAGGAATAATCATTAAAACAACAAAAAGTGAAGTCTTTTGTAATGTTCCTTATTCAGAATCTTTCGAGATCAGTAAGGAACTTCAATCAATATATTCAGATCTTAAATTTTCCCCATTGACATTTTCTAATTACGAGAAAGTTCCTGGGGATATTTATAAAATTGAGGCTGAGGGGGGTGGATTAGCTAGGAGAATTGTTGAGGAAGTAAGGAAACGAAAAGGGTTTTCAAAAATTGAACCTCCTTCTGCTAATGAATATCAATAAATTAGAATTTAATATCTCTTTAATATCTCTTAAAGGAATTCAAACCAATTATCTTTCCTTAAAAAAAGGAAGGTAGATTTGTTATGTATGCAAAAATAAACTATTACCATTAAGAAAATTATCTAAAATGACCCCCATCCAAATAATCACATTAGAAGGTAGAATAGAAAGATAAATAGCTTCAATCAAGCTATTATCTTTTGATAACACTTTTTTATGTCTTGTAATCTTTATACTTTCTTCCATTTTATCACCTTGATTAAACGAGCTCAATAGAGGTAATAGCAGAATTATATTTTAAAAATGAATTTTTAAAGGAAATGTGAATTTGTATTGGTTAAAAATTACCCCAAATGACGATTAGTAAATTTAGCAAACTTTTTTGGCCTATATATTGAGGGTAAATGCTTACTCTCTTCAAAAAATCTGAAAAAAAGTAAGGAAGATTTACTAACTAATCAAACAGCAGAGATAAAACTTTGTAGTGGACAAATTTCGGATCAAAGAACCTTTTAATTCAACAGAAGAAAATTAGCAATTTATTCACTAAATGTCTCTGTAAAAACTTTTGATAAGTTACTTGGATGAATTCCTTTCTCATAGGGTTTGGGAAGCGAAGATTCGTATTCGTTAAAACATTCACTTATTGGAACCTTTAAGAAATCTTCTTTTGGTTTTTCTTCATTAATATATTCCTGAGCGAGTTTCTTGATGTTCTCTAAATAATGAATATCCAATAAAAGTTTATCTTTCGTGCATATTGGTCCATGACCCTGAATAATCAAGTCAATATCCATACGGTGTAATTTTTTTAATGAATCCAAAAGAAAATTTCTATCTCCATGCCAAATATAAGGTAAATCCATTACTGTATCACCAGCAAAGAGTATTTTAAGTTCTGGAAGATAAGCAACAATTGAATCAGGCGTATGACCCGGCATATGATATAAAACTAAGTTCGAATCATGAATAGGGAGGTTTAAAGAATCCGAAAATGTTTTGGTTGGAAAAACTTGCTTGTAATCTTTAAGTCGCTCAGCCTCTCCAGGAATATTCTTCTTTGCTGATTCAATCATTTTCTCCCCACTCGTTTTCATCAGAGAAGGACAATTATCATGTGAAATGAGTTTTGATTGATCAAAAAATTGATTCCCCATATTATGGTCTGCATGCCAATGGGTGTTTATTACTGCTTTAATAGTTATGTCCTTATTTTTCAATGAATTTAATAATTGTTTTGCATCTTCGAAATAAAGAAGAGTATCTATTACAGCTGATTCATCGTTAAAAACTATTGTTCCAGCAACCACTCCCCCATCATCTACAGAAATTGATGGGTGGGAACCAACAAATCTCGTTACACTTTCTGGTAGAGTTTCCATTTCACATTTTCCTTCAAATTAGGTTATCCTTCAAAAATGAATTATATGAGAATTTAGTTTATAAATGTATTAGAAACTTTGTATGAAAATCTAGCTTGATTTCTTGATAATCTATTACATTCTCATTAAAAGATCCTTGGATATTGAATGGAATTACTTATTGGTGTATTTTCTCAATAAAAAATAATTGTGAAGTCTAAAATATCGGAAAAAGCAATTTTTGGTTCTATTTTATCTTTAAAGCTTAGGATATCTGATATTAGTGAAAAAATACAGTGGGATTTAGTAATAAAATTGATTTTTAGATAGCTTCGATAAAGTAAAGAGAGTTAATATCAATGTTTTCGTCTTCAAGAGAAAATTTAAATAACAAATTTATTGAATCATCTTTATGAAAAGACACAAATCCATTCAACCATTATCCATATAAATCAAATTTTTTTTGATAAGCATTATTTATTCTGACAAAGACAACAATGGATAAATCAACGAAATCCCCTTAAATCTATAAAAATTTTTCTTTATTATTAAAGATAAGTGAGTTTGAATTAATTGAATTTAAAAAAAACTCTCATTTTAGTTCTAATAATTTCTCGAATATGAAAGATAGAATCATTATTAATAAATCTACTTAGGATATAGAATTTTCTCAAATTTACTATTAGTAAATTTATTAACATTTTTTACCCGATATACTGAGGGTAAAGAGTTGTTCTCCTCAAAAAATCGAAAAAAAAGATAGGCAAAATCACTAAGCATCCAAACATCGTGAATTAAATTTTGTAGTGCACAAATTTCGGAAGATAATCCTAGTATAGGATTTAAACCGGAAATCAATCTCATCATTATCAAGCCCGTTGACGAAAAAATTGACCAAAGCTACATTTTTAAAAAGTCTTAATTTGAATTATTGGGCTTATTGAGAACTATTTTTTGTATTTGAACAATATTACTTAACTGTTTCACATTATAATCCGATTTCCAAGTTGAATTCTTTTTCTTCAGAAGATTACCTAGGACTTGGATAGATAGATTCTTGTCATTATTCTTATAATAATCTTCGATTATCTCTTTTATGAGATTTTCTAATGGTTTTAATGATATAGAAAATTTTTCAGGTCTTTTCAATTGTACATAGTATACTTTGTCTATCTTACTCACATCAACCAAGTTAGGATATTTCTTAAGTGTTTCTCCTAGTTTTTTAGATGGGGAATTTTCTTTCCAATCAGGAAGCTGTTTATTTAGTTTTTCACCTAATATTGCTAAGGATATTCTTGGTTCATTATGTTCTTTGAATATTTTTTCAATAGATTCAGTTAAATCGATAAAATCTTTTTCTGGGGTAACAATTTCAGATTTTGGATCCAGCTTTTTTATATCAGATGTTTCTTTTTGCTGTTGTGATTCAGTAAGTTGATATTCTATATTGTCTTCATCCAAAAATTGACGGGTGAACTCCTGTCTCTCATCAACAGCTTTTTTCAAATTGTCAGAAATTCTTCCTTCTTTATATAATAGTTTTATAATGGGTCCCTCATGTTTTGCTGTCTCAATTGCTGGAAGAAAATCCTGATCCCCGGCAATTAGAATTATTTTGTCTACCTGGTTAGTTGAAGCTAAATGAACCATCTTTACAGCTAAAGATACATCCACACGCTTTTGGGCATACCTATGATTTGTAATTCCACATTTACTACATTTAAATGTTCTTTCGACAACGTCACCTAAAATAACCTCAAAACGATCAAAAAGTCTTAATAAATCGTGAAAGGATTGATTGTCCTGCACTAGTCCATCAAAAAAAAAAGTACGCAGACGATAAGCTGGTTGGGAAATAACATCAGAAAATTTAATTAAATCGATCGATTCAATGCTTAAAGATTTAATTAATTCGCGATAATATCCGCCATCAATGAGAACAGCCGCTTTCTTTGGAAAATCGTGATCGTTGAGACTATACAAAAGATCCCTTCCCTAAAGAGGGTATCCAGAAGTCCACAGAAATTCCGAAACAAAAAAAACTCAAAAAGAATTTTCGAATAACTATATTCTTATCTAAATCGATACTAAAATGTTATCTTCACTTAGCTCGGAACTATCTATGAACCTGTGGAGTAAGTTAATACTAGAGCTAATAACATAAAAACTTTACTATTCTTTATTTTCTATTTTCTAAGAGGTGCTATTGATTTATTGATTAAACACTCAACGTTAAAATCATTATATCAGATTGTTAAAAAATTTTACATTCTGGACAAGAAAATTTTTGATAAAAAATGATTAAATAATCCAAGCTAGTTCGATGCTATAGTTTCTTAGTAATCCATTATTTGATAAATACTTCAATGTCTTTTCCAAATAAATTATGCCATTAAAAATATTTACAAATGAAATAATTATTAATAAACCTATTATCGCGAGAGATGCAGTTTATTCTTTAATAACTACTTCTCTCCTTATAATTTTCTTTTTAACTCTTCAACTAATAACTGAAATTGATCCAAATTTAAAATTAGGAAAAGAATCGATTGACTTTGCTAATAACAGTATTCCTAATCCAATTACTTTAATAACATCAATTTTTTTCCATAACTCCTAGGAACATGTAAATTCGAATTCTATAAACTTTTCAGTTATAGGATTACCTTTTTTCTATTTTCTGGGAGTTAAAAGAGGATTGATACTATTTTTTTTTATCGGAGTATTTACGAATGTTATAGAATCGATTTTTATCTTCTTAATTAATATTTTTCTAAAATTTTATATTAATGATTTTAAGAATTGCTTTTATTTTGACCCAAGCATAAATAGCAACGTCCCCTGTCTCCAAGATAGTATGGGTATATCTGGAGCTGGTGCATCAGGAAGTATTATTGGAATTTACACGATAATTTTATTAATGTTTCTCTATTTTTCCTTAATTTACGTAAAAAGAAAAAAAATTTCTTGGAATTTAATTTTAAACTTCTATACAATAATCATCTCTTTTTATATTATTTTATCAATATATTCGATATTAGAAAGAATTCTTGCAGATTTTGCAACGCTTTTTTATTATTTAGATCCATTAGTTAACCTAGGATTAGAAACCGATTTATTTAATAATTCAATTAGTTTGTTATCTGATATTCTAATCACTTGGCAAAATAGTCAAGGAAACCCAAATCTAGCTCATGTTTTTGGAATATTAAGCGGATTCCTTATCTTTTATATTTATTATAAAAAGAGGAAATTTGTAATACAACTTGAGTAAATCAATAGTCAAAATACTTGTTCTCAAAGTTCGAAATCGATCTTACATAAAAAGATTTTTTTTTCCAATAAATATTCTCAGATTATAAGACGGGGGAATGGACAATAATTTTTATAGAAAATCAATCTCATTTTAATCTTTATTAATATTGAATTCAATTATTAAATTTGTTTTATTAAAAAGAATTAGAAATTATTGATATATCCGATTTCAATGCATTTTTAAACGTAATAGTAGTATTTTGCGTAATTTAACTTGAAAATAATCAAATATCACTTAAATCAATTAAGTGGTTTAACTTTAAAGTCAAAAACAATAGTTTGAGGTAAAATTCTAAAATGAATTTAAGGTTATTTCTTATTAATTTTCTTGAATGTCCTAAAAATGATGGAAATTCAATTTTATTCGATTTTTGGAATTTTCCTTCAGGAAATCAAAAACTGACAAAATTTCTCAGACAAATTGGGTATTTATTTTTCTTTGCTTTTTTTGTTAACGGTATTTTATTAATTAATAGTATTTTCATCTTAGAAAACTCTTTTGATATAAGTTCCTTCTTAAATTTTTTAACTTGGGATATTTCATTAGATGAAAAACGTAGGTTGATATTTTATATGCTAGCAATTCCTATGGTCACAATATTGAATATTGCTTATCCGTTATATTTCATAAAAAAATTGTATTCATTTCAAGGAAAACCTCATCAACCTATAAATGATTTACATATTAATTGGGAAAGAGCTAAAGAAAAATTTGATTCCTTTAAAATTCCTAGTTCTGCTATACCTTTTGTAGGATTAAGCTTCTGGTGGTTAGAATTTTCAATTCTCGTAAATATTAGTACTGATACCTTTTGGATTTTGATTTATGTTATTCCACCTCTGTTAGTGATTATATTTTTCACATTTCTTATTTTTTGGAGAATTTATCAACGTAAAATTTTAAAGACAAGGTTAAAAAAGTATTATATAAATTTAATAAATCAAGTTTCAACAAATAACAAAAAATCAGACTATACTTACTTAAAAGTGATTCTTAATGATTTAGATAAGATTTCAATCATTAATACAAAAAAATATCTGTTTTTTCTAATATTTCCAATTTATACGTATATTAATCCAATTCTTGATGTTATCAGAATATTTACCTTTTAATGATATTAAATTAATTTTTGGATTACAAAAGGATAAAGCTGTAAATTTACAAGTTTCTAATGTTGAGTTAAGAGGAAAACGATTGCATATTAGTAAATTTACTGATTGTGGATATTGAAAAAAATTTTGAAAATTATTAAAAGAGTTGGTTTAATTATTCCAGAAAAAAAGTTTTTTTAAATTCCTTATTTAACAAGGAAGTAGAGGTCTTTTTTTTTTAGAAAAATAAGTAAGGTAAAAGATTTTGGAAAAGGAACATATTTGGAAAGTAATTATTGATATTGATTCAATTAGTGATGTTGAATTAAGAAAAAAAATCGAATATCTTAACCATGATAACATTCGAAAAGTTGCTAAGATTTATGGAATTACATTTTCTGAAAAAAATTATGGTATTTCATCTTTTTACCTTGAAAATTTGAATTATTCCACTGGTTCTCTAAATGTCCCACTTTCGGGATTGGTTGATTATTCAATTTTCAAGAAAGGAAAATTTGAATCTAAAGGAGGGGCAGTTGTCAATAAATATTTTAATATTGATCTTGATGAAGAAGTGCAGGCCAAAATTAGCTTTTCAGAACTAAAGAAATATGATTTTATCACTGAGGACAAAAAAATATTACAAAAAGCTGAACATTTATCAAGAAGAGTAAAAATCATTAACACAAATGTTATGTTAATTATTTTAGGTCAATTAGTTCGTGATATAAAATTATTTTTAATTGCTCCTTATTACCAAATATCTGGAAATATGATTTATTATCGCTGGATTGCTATTAATTTATTTCCAGAATGGATTTGTGGAACAAAAACAAAAAATAATTTTATCACACAATCATCTCTAGGATTGATCGATCGTTTAACTACAATTACTATGATTTTTGATTGGATAAATATTGAAGATACTAAAAAATTTGCATTTAGGAGTCATGGCAGCATCTTTGATGGATATAGGGGAATCAGTGATCTAAAAACATTCTATCTTGATGTATTCATGATTTGGTCAACAGCTCTTTTTGATGATTTAGCCCGCATAATATCATATTTCTTTGGATTTAGTTTAAATGAGAAATCTCTTTCATTGAGATTAGATTTAACAGAAAATGATTTAGCTAATTATTTAAGATTAGAAAAGGGTAAAAACTGTACAGTAAATAATATTCATGAAGTTATTTCAATTTTCAATAACTATATCCTGTTCATTTATAAATATAGAAATATTATTGCTCATAAACACAGTTCTAAAAAATCTGGTTTATCTATTCATTCATCTAATAGACAAAAAACTTTTGATTCGAATGAAATGATTCTAATCGACCAGGAAAATATAGTGAAGCATTTAGAAACATTCTGTAGGAAAGAAAAGGATAAAATTAACGACTGGGGATTCATTATTTTTAACAAAAAAAAGTTAGACGCTTTAATAGAACCAAGATTATTTGTGATTCCCTTATTCAAAAAGATATTAGAGCTATGTTATTCAATTTTCAAAATAATATTTCCAAACTTGAACTATTCTGAATTTTACAAAGAATCACTAAACAAAAAGAAATTAATTGATGATTTCTTTTTTCCATTTCACAAAGAGTTTGATTTGAAAAGATTAACAGAATCTAACTAGAAAAATTTCTAATATCCTTTGTAATATTCCTATTTATAATATATATCGATATTTTCCAATAAAAAATTGATGCATTTCAATGTTGTATAAAAATTGATCGAAACTTTATTTAACAGGATGAAATGATTCACTTAACCATGCAAACGATCCTCGTACCGATGTATTGGGAGAGCGCAGATAAATTTGGAGAGGTGTTTCTGAAAGCAGTAGGGTTGATAGACGAAATAGAGTATTATGTCAATTTGGTTACAGTAGATCCCTTTACAAATTATAAACAAGATCGATTGGTTGATATCACGAAAATTTTACATTCATATCTGCAAGAATATCCTCTTGATTATTTGAGGGAAATTCTTCCAATAATTTTTGAAGATCAAAATTATAGTAACCCATTATCTTTCATTCTTATTGTTCGAGTAGAAGATCACATAAGAGTTGAGAATTCAAATATTAATTCAAATCTTGTTGCGACTTCAGCATTATTAGCATTGAATTTATGTACATCCTTTGGTATATTAAATTATACTCGGTTCTCATTACCCAATCTTGATACACCAGGAGAATTGATCAGTGCAACTATTAGTGGAGGAGTAATAAGTTACTCAGCAACTGATAAAGGTCTGATAAGAATTATTCCACCAACGAAAATGAATGGTTATCAAATTAATTTGAAGTGGCTTGATAAACAGTATTTTAACGAGCTAATAGATTTTTTCAACTATCAACAAATAATGAAAAATGAAAATAAGTTAAATTTTCACAATATTACAGATTTAATTATTGATTTGTTTGAAACAACATTAGTTGTAAAAGAATATCGACCCAAATTTCTGTTATTGGCAGTTATTTACGAAACAATGTTTAAAAAGGATAATAATGAAAAAATACAGAAAATTTCTTAGCTAATAATTTAGAGGAACAGATAAAACTCTTTCAACTTATTCTTTCATTTGGAAAAACACGAAACAAAGTTGCTCATGGTGATATTGAGTTAAAGAGAGAGGAAGTTAAAACTAAGTACAAAGAATTACACGAGATTATTCGCCAAATTCTCATTAAATTTTTTATTCAATATTCAAATGAACAACATACATCCAATTATTACAGTGACCTGAGCTCTTATATTGAAAATAGAAGGAAATATTTTTCTTCTTAATAAAAACTGTCCCGAAATCTGCTTCAATCTTTACCAATTTTTCATTTTTTTCCGAAAACTTATTATAATTAAATAATGTAAATTCTTTGTATTGGTTAAAATTTATCCCAAATTTCTATTAGTAAATTTATCAAACTTTTTTACCTTATATATTGAGGGTAAGGTGTTACTCTCGTTAAAATCGAAAAAAAAGTAAGGTAGATTTGATAAGCGCCCAAACATCAGAGATAAAAATTTGTAATGCACAAATTTCGGAAGATAATCCTAGTGTAGGATATAAACCGGAAATCAAACTCAAGAATAACAAGCCAGTTAAGGAAAAAATTGACCAAACACTCATTCTCGAAAAACCAGTGAGTCAATAAATAACAATAAGGTCAAAAAATTAAATTATACACAATAAATCGGTTCGCAGAAACCACCAGTAGATGAACCTAACTTTTTTAGTAGATTGGTGAATATGACTTATTTCAATTGAAGGACGAGCGGGATCAAGAGGTAAAGATCTAAGAAAAGATAAGCCAGTATGCTCAGTAAACAAGTTGTAATCCCCTAAATAATACTTGAACCATAAGAATTTTCTTTTTTCTTTCTTTTATTTAAAATAAGAAATAGTTTTGGATTACAAAATTGGTAAAGGATAAATTCAAGAAATCGTTTTATTCCTCATGATCTGAGATCCTCTTGAGAGAATGTAACCGCAGAGAATTATGGTTTAAGTTGTGAGCAGAACGCTTGAACGTGACGAGAATCAGTTCCACAACAACCACCTACAACATTCACGTTAGTCATGACATTTCTAAGTTTGTGATACTGATCTCCTAATTCCTGAGGGTTGCCATCATCGAGCTCATCAGCTTCATCAAGTTCAGAATGACTCTTTGTAGAAGCATTAGCTCTAATTCCACGAATCCTTTGTACCCATGGCTCGTTAGAAGAAAACACATCTTTGAAATGGTTCGGATGGGCGCAATTAATCATATAATAAACAGGACCGTTGTTAGTTGCTTCATCCACCTTCTCAATAGCGTCTTTAAGTGTTTCTTTTGATGGCAATCTCCCATCAGTTTCTAGAGTAAAAGAGATGACAACTGGGATACCTACACTCATTGCAGCGCGTGTTATCCCAATTGCTTCGTCGCTATATGTTATTGTTACCGCAGAAACCATATCTGCATCTGCCTCACTGAACGTCTTTATTTGAGTTGTATGATAACGCTCAGATTCATCCCTGCTCATCATCACAGAAGGATTATAACCGTCTCCCCTTGGCCCTATACAACCACTAATTACCATCTGAGTATAATCAGTTTCATATTCCTGTCTAAGATCTTTAAGGAATTCTATAGCCTTGATATTAATTTCAGCTAAAGTATCTTTGGTATACCCAAGTCTTACTCCCCAATCTGAGTTCGCTCTCCAAGTTGGACTTTCAAGAATGAATCCTAATTTATGATCCCTAGCAATAGAGATGTATGAAGTGTAGTATTCTCGCAAAGCTTTTATCCCTTTATCATTTTCTAATAGAATGAATGCCGCAAAATCAGGCAATTCAAAACCCTGAAGAAATATGAGCGTGGTTTCAAGTCCACCATCGGTAATAAACAGGTTTTCGTTCAGCTGAGGTAGATTATTTCCGTATTTTGACATATCCCATTATTCCTGTAATTGATGCAATTGTGAGATAGTAACATATAAATCCTCCTTTAATAGGTTATTCATTAGACAATGTCTCTGTAAAAACTTTAAATGGAAAACATCCATAATGCTTTATTTTCTATTTCTTTTTTTTCGTAGCAAATATTTGAATGTAAATATTATAATCAGCACATTCATTATTGCATAATTGGGGAGTGATCTACTGTCTTGAGGTTCATTACACATATTAGCTCTAAAAATTCGTTTAGGGAAACTGGAGTAAAATTTTCAATTGCAGGAAACAAATCTCTCTCTTCAATTCTAACATGATTATCCAATAACTCTCCTGTGTAAACAAGTCTTTCTTTAATAATATCTTCTGATCCTTGATCTAGTTCTTGAAACTCTCCTGTGTAAACAAGTCTTTCTTTAATAATATCTTCTGATCCTTGATCTAGTTCTTGAAAAAGTTTGTAAAATTCATCATGTTGTTTTAAAACTCTCTCAAGGAAGCCTTTTCCTTCATTTTCTTGTAAAAATGATTTTGCTTTATCAAATAGTATATTTTTCTCCTCTTTAAAATGATCGTAGAGGTCTTTTTCAAATATTTGAATAGCTTGTTGAGCTTGTAATTTAAGATTATTATTAGGAGGCCAATTACTTTTAAGATTTTCCGGTTTACCACGTATGAGTCTCATCGCCAGAGTTAAACCAACGTAATGATCTCTAGATAAGGGTTGTAATGCTTCATGTCTTTTCAAGTGTTAAACCTCATAGATTGATAACTGATTTTGATTTTGATTTTTGAGGGTTTTTTCCCCACTGGTCTATAAAAGTCGGAGAATGTCTTTGGTGACATGTTATATCATTCTTACTTCGTCAGACAAACTTCTTTGTACCATTTTAAATTAATGAAAGTTAAAAAGTCATCTAGCTATTTCCTCATTGAAAGAGTTTGAATCTCAATAAATTAAAAAATGAAAAATTGTTACTTTCTACAATTCTGGTAAGTATATTTCTTATAATTTCTTGGTCAATATTAGAATATACCTTTGGATTCTCTCAATATCATGTTTATGGACCAGGAAATGAGTTTATTCCTCTTTTTCGTTATTCACTTTTAATGCTGATCCTACTATATCCTTTTTTTAACTTTTTTTTAATTGTTAATATTCGAATAATTGAAAAAAAGACTAAAAAAGAAATTATTTCGATAAAAATAGATAAAATCGTCTTATTCAAGTTTTTACTTTGGACATTTATCTGGCCGGGATTTTTTTTAATTTTTGGATGGTTCTTAGGAACAATACCTAGTCTTCTAGACCCAGCTATTCCAGTACCACACACTATTACTATGTCATATTGGACATTATTTCTCATTTTAGGAAGGTTAGGCGATCCTATTCCATATATAATTCTGAAAGTTTGGAAATTTAAAGCCGTTACTATCAAAAATATCTTATCTTATTTTGGTAATTTTTTAAAAAGGGTATTTTTTGATATAATCATCATTTTTTTAGCTTTTACAGTACAATTTATGGCATTTGTGTTTCCAATAGTCCTTATATCACCATTCATCATTTTATCGGATGTTATTCCTGAAATTTCAATATTTTTCGGGATTATTGGTCTATTTATAATTGTCCTTTGGCCAATATCTTTTTTATTAGCATATTTATCAATTCTGTTGATTCGCACAATTCTTCAAACAGGAAACTTTGAATTATTTGATAAAACCCTTACCAGAGCTTCGATTTATTTAAATAAATACTAAATCTAAGAAAAAGTTTATTTGAAAATATCCAAATACAATACTTTCCTTCCCGATTGCTCATGCTTTTTCAAATAAAGAGACAGGATTAATTATTTTCTATTTCCAAGTTCCCAAAAATTATTTAACGGATTTGTTAATTAGAATGAGAATGTTTTCCCATACTTATCCCTCTGTTAAAGTTGAAAATTTGATCCTTGGAATTACTTATATAAAAAAATGGAGATAACCTGAAAATTGTAGGATTCTTAAACTTTTTTTGAATTCATATATAGTGTTGGATCTTGTTCTTAAATTTTTTAAAACTTTGACATAATAATTCCTCTGCTATACGTTGGTCATACTAATATTTATATACTCATTGCTTAGCTCTTTTAGTCATTATGACTGTTACTACTTATTTAGAAAAGCAAAATCAAAATCCCATTACTAAAATTCCATTAACAGAAAATTTAGTTCTTCAGCTCTCACATGAAGATTTAAACTGTCCTTTTTGTGATATTATACCTGTTGCTGTAACTACTTGGGGTTCGTATTGGACACGAGCAGGTGAAATCCGTCGTTATTATTGTTATCATTGTAAAAAAGCTTTTAATCCAGCTAAAGTCCCTTATGTTTATGAGCGGATGAGTAAAGTTATTTTTGAATTAGGTAAAGCTGTAATTAAGAATAGTACATCAATTTCTAAGCTAGCAAAGGATTTT
>MDVS01000035.1 GCA_001940645.1 Candidatus Heimdallarchaeota archaeon LC_3 | reverse complement strand
ATATTAAACTTCGTGCAACAGATCGTAAATTCAATATTGAACTGCAAAGGGCTTTAGAAGCAGAAGGAATGATTCATATAGCAGAAGTAATCGCATATGGAGCATATTTAAGAAAAGAATCACGCGGTGCTCATTTTAGAACTGATTTTCCAAAACGAAATGATGAAGAATGGATGAAACATACGATGGCATTCTATAATGGTGAAGATAAGCCTAAAATGGAGTATAAAGACGTTATTGTAGGGCTCTGGGAGGTAGTGGAGCGTAAATATTGAGGTGATATGATGTCTGAAGTTTAATATTATTTAAGCGTTTTTTTGTGTCTTCTATAACATCGAGGAGTTCCTTCAGTTCATTTTCTTTTCTAAAGACGAAACAATTGGTCATCATTAGATCCGAAACCTTCTTGTGGAGTACAAAAATGTCCTCTGAACCTTTATTTTGAAGCATTGTTGTGATTTTTGTCTCAGCTTCTTGATGTGCTTCTTTCATCACTATTTCCATATCACTTGGCCATTCGACTCCTTTTTTTAGAAAATTTGTAACTCCTTCACCTGTTATTTTTCCATATACTGCACATTCCATTAAGGAATTACCTCCTAATCGATTAGCACCATGCACAGAAATACAGGAAACTTCACCACATGCAAAAAGTCCTTTCACAGTTGTGTGTCCATCAATATCAACATCTATTCCACCCATAGCATAGTGAAAGGCTGGTCGTATCTCTACTGGTTCCTCAATGATATCCACGCCTGAAAAATTCATAGCCAGTTCGCGAATTTGGGGTAATCGCTCCATAATCTTTTCTTTACCAAGATGACGCATGTCAAGATGAACAGCATTATTGATACCACGTCCCTCAGTGATTTCAGAAATTATTGATCGTGATACAATATCTCGTGGTGCGAGTTCCATTGCTTTTTCTGCATATTTTTTCATGAATCGTTCACCTTCGCTGTTAACTAGATATCCACCTTCACCACGACAAGCTTCAGAAAGAAGAACAGAATTAGAATTTAGACCAGTTGGATGAAATTGTGTAAATTCCATGTCTTTTAAGGGGACACCCTCTTTATAAGCTATATACATTCCAAATCCAGTAGAAATTTGTGAGTTGGTTGTCTTACCAAATGTTTTTCCGGGTCCACCAGTGGCAAATACAACTGCTTTAGCTTCAAAAATTTCAGTTTCACCTGTTTTGAGGTTTATTGAAACTACACCGTAACATTTGCCATCTTTAACAACAAGTTTGGTAGTGAAATAGTCCGTATAGACGGGAACTTGCATTTGAACAATTTTCTCATATAGAGTATGGAGTATTGAATGTCCAGTTCTGTCAGCAGCATAACACGTACGGGGGAAAGCAGCACCTCCGAAGGGACGTTGGCCAATTTTTCCATCTTCTCGACGACTAAAAGGCGTACCCCAGTGTTCTAGCTCATAAATTCTCGCATTGGCATTCTCAATCATATGTTTTACAGCAGGTTGATCTGCTAAGAAATCAGATCCTTTTACCGTATCATAAGCATGCTTTTCCACACTATCAGAAGGATCAGCATTTCCTAATGGAGCATTTATTCCTCCTTGAGCCGCTGATGAGTGTGATCTGGTTGGCTCACAAATTGAAATCAAAGCAGTATCTATTTTACCATAAAAGGCTGCTTCTACAGCAGCACTTAAACCAGCCATTCCAGCTCCAACAACTATTAAATCATGACGATAAGTTTTAACCATTTTCATCATCTCCTATGGATTAACTGCCACTTCTTTGACAATAAAGGGCACTACATCAAACCAAATTAAGTATGCTGCAATAATACATAAGATTGCGGTGATTAACATTACTAATATGAAGAGGTACTTCTGTTCGTTAATAAACCAACCCATATCAAAAAATATGACTCTAAGTCCATTAAAACCATGATATACCAATATAGCTATTAATAGAATATCAAAAAACAGATAAATTGGGTTAGTAAAATCAATAGCGTGTTCATTATATGCTTCAGGACCTAACGTGAGATAAAACAATTGCCACAAGTGAATAAACACATATCCTAATATTGCTAATCCTGTTAATCTGTGAAAAACCCAAGCATAATATCCTGATCCTCTCTGTAAAAATTTAGCTGGTATAAACCATCTTAACGCATTCGTCACGGATGCTCCCGATTCAGTTTGAGTTGTATGAACTTTGCTTTTTACCATGATGTTATCCTCCATTCAAACCGGATTATCCAGGACAACCATTAGTATCCAGGATCCGTAGATAATTGCTACAATTCCCACCAATGCAAGAATTATTGATACCAAGAAGTTTAGTTTTGGACCAAAAGAAAAATCCAAAATAACAGTCCTTACTCCATTTAGTCCATGATATAAAGCTACAACTAGTAGAGTCCAATCTATAGCGAAAAACCAGCCGCCTGCTAATCGTTCATAAGTAGCTTGATAACTAGCTACACCAAATTGTTCAGCAAAAGCAAATCCCATAGGTATAAAATGAACTACAAGCATATGTATTCCTACTAACAATATCAGCAACACTCCAGTAATTCTTTGGAGAAACCAGTGCATTGCACCAGTACTTGATGATCTAGGAACAAACCATTTTTTTGTCGAAGTTTCAGATTCAAGCATTTTTTATCATCTTGTCATCTATAAGTATAGAAAATCGATGATTAATTAGACAAAAAAGAATTCATGAGCACGTTTGTGCGTAAGAAAAGAAAGATAATTTTGACTTATTTTATAGTGCTAATTTGGAGTACCAAAACTACCTTTATTGTTAACGTTTTTCCATTTTTTTAATTCAGATGCTTTAAATATAAAAGAGGAAAAAATAAAAAATGAGGATCCTAAAGTTATTAAAAGAGCAATCAGTATTCCACCTACTAATCCATAAATTTCAGTTATTAATCCGACAAAAGGTATAATAGGGATACCAAATATTGCGACAATAGTAGGAATTAAGGAATAAACAGAATTTCGATTTTCAGTTGGTACATCATCAAGTAATATACGTCGTCGTAATATTGAGATTAGTGCTAATAATGTTCCATTTACGCTAACAGCAACTATCATTATCCCAAGAAGGCCAACAATATTAAATGAATTCTCAATTGGAACTGATAATATAACTAAAATCCATCCCACAAACAAAAATATCCCATGAAATCCAATGGTTAATGATAATTTGTTATTAGATAATTTTTTACTTACACCTGCCATATAAATATTTAATGGAAATATTACCAACCAAATTATAGTTCTCATAATACTTGTTAGTAAATCAGATCCACTGTAAGCGAAAAATAGTGGTAATAGAAGTAGTGTACCAAATATCTGAAGCACTAGATCGTGTAATGCTAATCCTAAAATCAGAAAAAAAGAACTTTTACTTGAAAAAAAGTATTTAATTCCTCCTTTTAGATAGCTTAAAAAATTGCTTTCTGATTTTTTTTCCATTTCTTCAATTTTTTCAGTGCTTTGAACATCTTTAATCATTATAATTATCAGAAATATGAGAATAATTACTAAAAATGCCTGTAACAAAAAAACAAATTGTCGAGAAAATAAAGATGATAAAATTCCTCCTAAAATAAAAGCTACAACGGCTGGAAGAATCCCTAGAGATTCTATTCTCGAGATACTGAAACCAAATAATTTTCTTCCTTTATCAACCTCACCAACACTAGTTTGATAATTATTATCGAGCCATGTTTCAAGTGCTCCAGAAGATTGAGCATTTGCAAACCCTATAACGATTCCAATAAATAGAAAATCCACAAAGGTTTGAGAAAAATTTAAAAGTAAAAATCCTAATCCATGACTGACATAAGCAAGAACTAATACCCATCTCTGACCAATCCAATCACCTAGTGAACCACTGGGATAATCAAACAGAATTTGTGTTGTAAACATGATTGAGGCCATTATTCCTGCTTGAACAAATCCTATTTCATCTATTGCAAAAAGAATCAGAAAGGTACTAGATAGATGGATAGAAAAGGAAATTAAAAAATGGATTAAACTATAAACACGCATTATTTGTTGAGTTTCTTGCGGAAGAGTTTGTATTCCTATAAAGTTATTAAATCGATTATTCATCATTGAACACCATGTTTAAGTTATAACATTACAAGTATGAGTAAATTTTGGGTGGAACCATATCTAGAAACCTTAAATAAAGAGATAATTGTCCTCGATGATGCAAAAGTTCTTCCACAGCTGTTTGCATTGCTTGAAAACCTTTCAGTGTCCAAGTACCCCATCCTACATCGTCGAGGTCATAACTGATGTCTTTTAATAATATTTCTTCATCCATTATATTGGTAAAAGATTTTAAATAAATTTTAAACTTATCTAAGTATTTTAACAGGTCCTTACTATTGTCAACCTTTTGTAATTCTAAATCTATTTTGTTAAATTCTTTAGAATTTAAACCTCCTATTTCTACTCCTTTGATATATAAATAGGGACTATTAATAGTATGAAAAATTAGTTCCTTCAATGAAAACATAGTAGGAACTGGTTTATAATTTAGATCGCTTTTTGATATTGCTGATATTTGTTTTTCTAAAACAGGCAGTAATTTATCTATCAAATAATTAATTTGATTCTTTGTATATTCGATATAACTCATTTTTATCACTATAAAATTATTTCAAAACTATCGAAAATACAAAACCCCATATGTTTTTTACCTCCTAGCGGAGGGTTTTGCAATCACCTCCTCACGGAGGGTAAAAGTATAAAGGGATGAAAAAAATGAATTTCAATGGAATGGTAATTTAAATGTTATATGAAACCCTAATAGATATAAGTTATAATCCTCCAACAGGAATTACTGAATTTACAACAAAATTTCCTGAATTAGATTTAAAACTGTGGTGTAATTCATGGTTAGATGTAATAACTATCAGTGACAATCGAAATAATAGAGAAATTACAAAAGATGAGATTGAAAACCATTTGGGAAAAGTTTCTATAATTTCTCCTAAAACAGATTCATCACCGTTAATGTTTAAGCTTGAAGAGTGTGCTTCTCGTCCAATAGATAATATCTTACCTAAATTTGATTGTATGGAACTCCCTCCTGCCATTTATCAAAAAGAAAAAGAAAAACTCCATTTATTAATTACATCTAATTCAGGAAATTCATTTATCGAAGAAGTCGAAAAATTAGATATTGTTGAAACCGTTTCATTGAAAAAATTGTCACCATTTAAGAGTTCAGACACTAAATATCCAGTTTATATTTCAATTTCTGATGTAATTTCGCAACTTACACAAAAGCAGATGTATTCATTAGCTTCTGCGTCAAAGGAAGGTTATTATGAAATTCCTCGAAAAATAGGAACTGAGGAATTAGCTGAGAAATTTCATATTGGTAGAAGAACATTTGAAGAACATTTGAGAAAAGCAGAAAAAAAATTGGTTGATAATTTTGTTCCTTTGATGTTGTTTAATATGAATAATGAGAATGATTTTATTTTGAAAAATGAAGAGAATTAATGTTGAATTATTTTAATTAATTGTGTTTGTTTTTCCTTGATGTAGGACGATTGCTTTTTGTAATTTATCTAAAAATTCGTCTAATGGAACTTTATGAACACGTGCTGCACGTTCAACAGTTAAAGCTTTTGTTAAAAGTCGACGAACGGAATATTTTCCAACTCTTTTTACACCAAAAACTTCCATGACATCAGCAATATCGCCATATTCTTTTAAAATGTTAGAAACCTTAGTATCTTTTGTAATCTCCATAAAATAGTCAACTCCTAATTGATTTTATATAATCTATTCACGAATATACTACCTTATGAATCAATATATTGTACAAAAAGATTCAAATGAATTAATTGAGACAAATAGAATAACCTTTAAGAATTACTACTTATGGTGTAATAGACTAAAAATTTGATGAAATATTTTAATCATTACCTTTCTTGAATAATTTTCTTATAACTATCTTTACGGGATCAAATTTATGATCAGCTACACGTTCTTTTAATGGAATAATACCATTATCGGGAATATCTATTCATTCTGGACAAATTTCTATATCGAAATACGATCAATCAAATAAAGTAAACAATTAAGAAATTGTCTTCAAGGTTAAATTCTTGTATATTTCTTGATAATTGTGATTCAATTTGGGAATGAAATCGGTTTGTGTAAATAGAAATTAAGAGTACAAATTTTTTCAAATCCGAACTTCATGGCAATTGGTGCTGATGTTGCTTCTTTTGCTTGAATTATTAGGTATTCTACACCAAATTTTTTGGCTTTATCCTTGCGTATCTTCACCATATTAGAGTATAATCCTTTTTTTCTATATTCTGGAAGCGTTGCTGATCCACCTAATACTGCTCCTTTTGTTCCTGGAATTACTACAAGATTTCCAAATGCAATTGGTTTTTTCCCATCATATCCAATGTATATTGCTATATCTGAAATTTTTTCAAACAGTTCCACAAATTGTTGCATAAGTTTTCCTGATCCTTCGGGCATACCATAGGCTTGTTCAATCATTTTCTGAACATCTTCTCGACCCATATCTTCAAGTGTAGCTTCTATTATTTCAACGTCCTTCAGAGCATGAACTTCGAACTCAGCGTTTACTGGTAAATACATTCCCCAAGCAGCTTCTTCAAATTCAAAGTTATTTTTTTCTAAATATTCTGAAAAATTAGGGGGTGTAGTAAGAGGACCAGTAATCCAGGCAATTGATTTAGATCCCATCTTGTTATAATAATTTATTACATCTTTGATTCCCTCTTCAGCATTATTTTCATGTAATCTTGTCATCCCAGCTCTATTAAATTCCCAGAAATCAACTGCTGGAAACTGAATAACATGTACACCTTCTCGCTTGTAGACATTCATTACTCCATCAAATTGCTCATACATACCAATTAAGGAGAACTCTACAGCGTGTAATAATTCCTCTTTTTTCATTTAATCACTTTAAAAGTTGATATTCAGAGAATGGAACTATTCTACATTAATTTACTTTTTCTAAATAATTTTCTGAAAACTATCCTTACGGGGTCAAATTTATGATCCGCTACACGTTCTTTTAATGGAATAATACCATTATCAGTTATTCCAATCAGCTCAGGACATACTTCAGTACAACATTTAGTTATATTACAATAACCAATTCCAAAATCGTCATAAATTTGATCCAAACGGCCTTTTTGATCATCAAGAGGATGCATTTGGAGGTTTGCTAATCTAATTAGAAATCTAGGCCCAATAAATTCCTCTTTCTTATCTTGAGTTCGTAATACGTGACAGGTGTTTTGACAGAGATAGCACTCGATACATTTCCTAAATTCTTGTATTCTATCAACATCTTTTTGAGCTAACTTAGGAACTTCTAAACCTATTTTTGATTTGTACTGAGGAATCCGCTTATTAGTCTCATAATTCCAAGAAACATCTACCACAAGATCTTTAATTATTGGAAACGTTTTCATGGGTTTAACAATTAGAGGTTTGGAAAGATCATAATCAGATAATTTAGTCATACATGAAAGACAAGGAATACCATTCACTTCTATGCTACAGCTTCCACACTTTCCTGCTTTACAATTCCAGCGAATAGCAAAGTCAGGTTTATGCTGAGCCTGCAATGCATGAATTGCATCGAGTACTACACTACCTTCATCTACTTTCACTTTATAAGCTTCCATTATTATGTCAGATTCAGATTCTCCTCTTTGAACTACTAACTGTACTTCCATTATGTTCCCTCCTCTATTATTTTCTTTAATTCTTCTGGCATAGGGGTAATGATTTCTTGTTTCAAGATAAGTTTTCCAGATTCGTCTTTGTTTAACACTTGTAATTTATCAGTTAAACTTGAATCTGTTTCAGCATAATCGTCCCTTGTGTGAGCTCCCCGACTTTCTTTTCGCTCTAAGGCTGCAATTGCTAATGCTTTGCTTGTCAATATAAGATTGTTGATATCGATAGATAAATGCCAACCAGGATTATACACACGGTTTCCCGATGCTTTAGCTTTTTTAGCACGCTCTGACAAAGCTTCTAGTTTTTCAATTCCAGCTTTAATAGCCGTTTCATTCCGTATTATACCGACATGTTCTTCCATTAGCCGTTGAAGCTCAGTGTGTAATTGATAAACATCCTCAGTTCTATCTTCACTAAACGGTGCTAATGCATGCCCAATAGCTTTTTTAACATCAGTTTCAGAAAGTTTAAGTTGATTATTAATTTCTTTAGCATATTTAGCAGCATTTTCACCAGCTAATTTACCAAAAACCAATAAATCTGTTAATGAATTTCCACCAAGTCTATTTGCACCATGTAATCCAGCTGCTACTTCTCCTGCTGCATATAACCCTGAAATAGTAGCTTGTTGCGTATCAGGATCAACTCTTATTCCACCCATAATATAATGGGTTGTAGGTCCCACTTCCATAGGATCTTTTGTAATATCAAGATTTGCTAATGTTTTAAATTGATGATACATGGATGGGAGCTTTTTCTTTATGTATTCGGGATCTCGAACAGAAGCAATGTCGAGAAATGCTCCGCCTTGAGGAGAACCACGACCTGCTTTTGTTTCTGCTAGGATGGCTTTAGCTACTATATCTCTTGTTAAAAGTTCCGGTGGTCTTCGTCCTGTATCGTTATCGTAAAACCATTTAGTTGCTTCTTCATCAGAGGTAGCATATTCACCTTGGAACATTTCTGGGATGTACCGAAACATGAATCGTTCTCCTTCACTGTTTCTAAGAACTCCTCCTTCACCACGAACCCCTTCTGTAACAAGGATTCCTTTTACACTGGTTGGAGATAGCATTCCAGTAGGGTGAAACTGAACAAACTCCATATCAATTAATTCAGCTCCAATATCTAATGCGAGAGAAAAACCATCACCTGTATACTCCCAACTATTGCTGGTGATTCTGAAAGCTTTTCCCATACCTCCTGAGGCAATAATGATAGCCTTTGCCTCAAACAGTAGGAATTTACCGCTTTGTCTATTATAGGCAAAAGCTCCTGATATTTTGTCACCTGTTTTGAACAATTTAGTTACAGTACATTCCATGTGAACTACCACATTTTCTTCATGAACCGCTTTATCTTGAAGTGTTCTGATCAATTCTAATCCAGTTCGATCACCAACATGGGCAAGACGTGGGTAGGTGTGTCCACCAAAGTTACGCTGATTTATTTTACCTTGTTTAGTGCGATCAAACACTGCTCCCCAACGTTCTAATTCTAATATTCGATCTGGTGCTTCTTGTGCAAATACTTGAGCCATTCGCCAATGATTGTGGTGTTTTCCACCACGCATAGTATCACGAAAATGCACTTTCCAATTATCTCTAGAATCAACATTACCTAAAGCTGCAGCTGCTCCACCCTCTGCCATAACGGTATGTGCTTTTCCAAGCAATGATTTACACACAATCCCCACATTCACTCCATTTTGAGCAGCTCCTATTGCCGCTCGCAAACCTGCTCCTCCAGCACCAATTACGAGAACATCATATGAATGTTTCTCTAATTGATTGAACTCATCATCAAATTTAGGAAAGCTCATTAGAATAGCAACCTCAAATCAAGTGCTGGATCGAGTATTCCCAACGCTAGTAACCGAATGTAGAAATCAGCAACCATTACAGATATTGCGCTCAACCAAAAATAGACATTATGATGAGGATTTAGTTTACTTGAGAGGCTCCAAGCTCTATAACGAATCTTATTTATAATTCCTTTAGAATATTGGTTTGTATTACCTCCGATTAGGTGTCTGAATGAATGACACGAAAAAACATATGCTGTTAAGAAAATTGCATCTAAAGCAATTAAGACTGTTCCGATGCCAATCCCTATTTTTGATCCGAATTGCATTGCATTAATAGCGTCAAACCAGTGAATTACCATTAGAACTATTGCTCCGTACAAAAAGTATCGATGAAGATTGTTTAAAATAAAAGGAAAACGTTTCTCTCCCTTATAGTCTAATCTAATTGGCTTAATATCTTTAACAGCGCATGCTACTGGATCTAAAAAGAAAGTTCGATAGTAGACTCTCCTCATGTAATAACAGGTCGCTCTAAATCCAAGAGGGATCCAAATGAGGATAAAAGCTGGAGATAAAGCGTGGGGCCACCAATCAAATTTCAATTCTGGAGAATAAATCGGAGAAACATAGAAAGCACCTTCAGTATGTTTAAATCCGTCTTGAATAAATATAGCTAAATTTGTATAAATAATAAAAGTTACTAAAACTGTTGCTACGCCTAATGGTTGTATCCACCAGCGATCGAGTCTGCCTTTCTTTATAAATTTATTAGGGTCATGAATTACTTCTAACATTTTGCTATTAACACCAAAAATTTATCATAATCATTGTTTCAATAAATTACAATTTATTTTGCAAAAAGATACGAAAGAAATTGTCTTTATTTTATGAATTTGTTAGAAAATTTGAGATGTAGGTCAATCTAAGAATCTTACGTCATTAAAAAAAAGAGATCAAAAAAAAGAAATTACGTAAAAATAATATGAAAAATGGTCTTAATACTTATTTAATTTAATAATTTTTGGAGTTTTCCAGAATGGTTTCGTTAATTCTTAATAAATATATCAAATTAGGAAAAAAATATCTTAATTCTATTGAAATTATCAAATCAAATTTTAATATTATCATGAAACCGTTAGAATCCATTTATAATGTAACCATTTACTTAGGAGGATCTTTAGGAAAAAAAACATTAATAAATGAAGATTACAGAATTGTTATAATTTTCGATAATAATACTGACAAAAATACAATTGATTTTGAAGAAGAAGCAAATAAGAATTTGAACACAATAATTCCTGATAATTTTTCATTTGAGCTTCAAAAAGAATCTAATATTTTTTATCGTTATAAATATGTAATACAATTCACATCTAAATATCCATATCTTATTAGAATAATACAAATTCTCAAAATATGGAATGAAAATAGAAAAATCAGATTATCTGAAACAATATTAGAACTACTAGCAATAGAAGCAACGTTTCGAACAAACTCCCCTGATCCACTTGAAATTGAAATTTTAAAAGCAAGTTTCCAAACATTACATAACGCATTGGAGGGGATATCAATAATCCCTAGAGATTGGCAAAAATACGATGGTATTTCAGCATCTGTATCAAATTTAGGCATAAAAATTGTCGATCCCGGTGATCCATCAAATAATCTTGCTAATAATTTGTCGTTCCAACAAGATATACAAATTAGAAACGAATGTCTAAGAGCTATTTCGCTTATTTCTGATAATAAAGTTGAGAAATTATTAGAAGAGAAAGAAAATTAAGTAAAATTTATTCTTGAAATTCATGCTTCCATACTAATTCCCCATCAATCTCATCATATTCCATAAAGGGAAGTAGTCTTCTTTCTGATTTAAGATAAATAATCTAACACTAAAATTTTTAAGGGATTATTGTGAATTGTCCAAATTGTAATTCTGATTATAAAATTGGAGACATTTTCTGTGAAAATTGTGGATTCAATTTAAAAATAAACCATTCATCTGACTCACAAAAGGATATTTTTCCTTTATCTCAAGATCTTCTTATCAGATATCAACAATTAGAAGAACAAATAACTGAATTAAACGAAATCGAAAATGAAATCTCTCAAGCATTTCAATATCATGAGGCCCTTACTCAAGAGGCAAAAAAAATTGAAGATATTTATAAAAAGAGACAGTTTGAAGCAAAGAAAGAATTTAAAGATGTTGAAGAATTAAAAAACTTAACTTGGAAATCCTTAAAGTCACGTATATCAGGAAAAAAGGATCAATTGCTAAAAACTGAAGAAACTGAGTACTTTGAAGCAATTAATAAAGAAGAAGAAGCAAAAACCGATTTCAATGAGATTATGAAGCGTGTAAATACAGCATATTCACAATTAACAAATGTAAGAACCCTTGGAAAAAAAAAGCTTTCTTTACAAAAAGAATTGGGAGAATTACTTGATCAGATATACAAAGGAGGAAAGGGAGATCATACCGAAAATAACTTAGAGAATGAACTAAAAAATTTAGAAGGAAACAAAAAACCTATATTATCTGAACAAAGTCGATTAACTACGGCTTTAGGACATTTAAAAAGTGCGAATAATCATTTTAACCAAGGGTTAAGAAAGCTAGACAGTGCTAAAGGTTTTGCTAATTGGGATACTTTTATGGGAGGTGGATTCTTTGTTGATTCCATGAAACACTCGCGTGTAAGAGATGCTAGAAATGCTGTTCAACAGGGACACTATAGTGTAGAACGTGCTTACAAAATTGTTACTAATTTGCCAACTATTCGCAAACCACATATAGAAGAAGGAAATTATCTTTGGGATACTTGGTTTGATAATATTTGGAGTGATATGCAAGCAAGAGAACGAATTAATCGTTCCAGAGAATCAGTAAGGTACACAGTATCAGAAGTGCATTCAGTTATTAACTGGGCTCAAACAAAAATTAATAGTTTAAACAATCAATTAAATAATTTAGATAGAAATATAGTTTTGAAAAGAAATGAATTGATAAACCGAAGAAGAGAATTAATTGAACAAGAATTAAAATACAAGAAATAAACTACGCGTTTATTTAATAATTTTTACTGCTGAACACTTCATAATCTTCTTTTTTGTCATTTATTATCAAATTTATTGAATAAATATATTTCAGTTTTGTAATAATAAAATATCCTGCTTGTTTATCTCTTTCATTAACATTTCTATTCCCTTTTAAGATAAGTGATCCATCTTTGGCATTATATTCATGTTCAAGCGATGTAATATTATCTAACTGATAGTTCTCTCTCTCAGCATCAAGCCAAATGATTGTTAGAGTTCCCACTACATTTGCTTCTGATTTAAGTTGGTTTGTAAATTGCTTGATGGCTGCTTTAAGGCCTGTAATCATTATAGGTATTCACCAATTACTTTAGAATAGATTGATACTGATTCATACTACTAATTGACTCATTATAAATTTTTAGATATCGGACAAATTTAAGGAGATGTTTTTAAGCTCTTTTAGTAAAATCTTATTAATTTAAATCATTTTTCTTATATAATTAAGAAGAGAAAAGGGAAGAGCGGAAATCTTGTAAAAATTTTCAATGAAAGAATAATAACAAAGAAAATTTAAATTGTTAATCTCATTGCATTACTATTTTTGTATCCTAATTCGTTATATAATCCTCTACCTATTTCTGTGGTATGTAATTCAGTAACAATAATATTTATCTTCTTTGTATAGTCTAAAATCGTGTTCATTAATTGTCGTGCGATTCCTTGACGCCGATAATTATTATCAATACACAAATTCATTATGTAACCTATCTTTCCTGAAGGATTATTCGGTGAGGGAGGATGTTGATCAATTACTAATCCAACTGTTCCCACTACTATATTATATTTTGTTGAAGCTATCCATCCATTAAAAATTTTATTTGGTATACTTTCACGAAGATAATCAGTACTAAATTGGTCATTTTCATCTAATAATTCCTTATCATCATAACCCATACTTTCAAACATAACTCTACGTAGCCGAACAATATCAAATATGTCTTTTATTGTCGCTGGATGTATTAAAATTTCTTTATTCATTGTAACCCTTTCAAAAAATTACTGATCTTGATTAAATTTGTGTAATACGGTTAATAATGTACTAAAAACCGCTTGATTTAATTATTAGTTATAATGATACTTGAGTTCTTTCCATTCTTCCACAAAATTAATCACTAGATCTATACATTTTTTGACCAGCAGTAATTGAAAAGGGGAGAAAATTATCTTTCGGTGGCAAAATACAATTAAAATCTTTATTATAAACACAATTAGGATTATAAGCTATATTGAAATCTAAATTGTAAATGTTGTTGTTAATAATTTTAATTGGAACGAACCTACCTCCGTCATAGGTCTCCTTACCAGCTGTATTATCTTTAAATGGTATTAAAAAATAGTCTTTTCCTATGGGTTTAAAAACGGTAAGTGTAAATTGAAGATTATCTAATTTGAAATTCAGTATACCAAATTTCAAATATTCTTTTTCATCACCGTGCGATAAAGCTACAGAAGTTTCTTGTGGAGTCTCATTTTGCTCCATCTTTGCTTCTAATTTGTATTTCTCATCTAGGGGAAACCAAGTAATTCCTTTGAAACTTGTTTTTTGTGATTCAGTGAGCGGAGAATCAGGTGATTCAAGAATATTTTTATCAAAACTCTTTCTCAAATCTAAAATTCTTCGCGTATAAGTTGTTTCAACCATTTTTTCAACTTATTAAATGATTAATTAGATATTTCTTCATTTTTTGAGTTTGAATATAATACTTACTACACAGTCAGGAGTTGAATTTAATATGAAAAAATTAAATTATTGCGACAATGTTTAATTTAATAAAAATTCTTTTGAAATAAGATTAAAATGATATGAATTGTGTTTTTTTATGGAAATTATTCGAAACCATTATTCTGTTTACGATATGAAAAAGTTTTCATTTGAAATTCTTAAAAAGGGAGGATATTCCGATGAATCTGCTCAAGCAACTACATTTGCACTCTTAGAAGCTGATATTAGGGGAATTTACTCCCATGGTATTGCAGGAGGAACAGGATTAGAAGAAGCTGTAAAACGTACAGGAATAACTGCTACAGTCGATTTAAAGGTTGAACCAATAATATTAGATAAGAAATATCCTACAATAGCAGTAATTGATGGAAATGGTGCTCCCGGACATATAACAGCAATGAAAGCTGTCTTGTTAGTAAAAGAATTAGCAAGAAAATATGGAATAGCTAAGGTATTTGTTCAAAATACTAACCATTACGGAGCAGCAGGTGTTTGGAGCTCATTAATTGCTAAGGAAAGAGATTTGAAAGGAGAAGTGAGTTGTACTACAACTGCTGTTGCACGTGTTATGGGGGATGATCCAGAAAGGCTCGATTATACTAAAGGGTCTGGAAAAGAAATAAGAATTGGTACTAATCCATTAGCTATCTCTATACCATATAGTGAAGGGATTTTGACCTTGGACATGGCTTTGACTCGTATGGCTGTTAGTTATTGTTTGAAGCAATTTAAAGCAGGAGAAATGGTAAAGATACCCGAATACGTTTCCGATAAAAATTATAAATCTACTAGAGATCCTAAAGAGTTTATAGAAACAGACAAGTTTGGTTTAAACATTATAGGATCGGTATTTCCCCTTGGTTCAACTCTTGCGGGGTACAAAGGGGATGCATTGTTACGATTTTTAGAGATTGATCAATCTATTGGAGGAGGACCAATTAATAAAATTCCTTTGGAAGATAAAGGAATTAAAAGACGAATTTCTCATAGTTTTCAAGCTCAAGTTATGGATTTTTTATATAGTAAAGATGAGGCAAGAACAAGAGTCAAAGAGTTAATGCAAGATTATGAATCAAAATATTTTGGATCATCATCCCGCTGGCCTGGAGATAGAGCAGAAAAAGCAAAAGGATATTCATACAAGGAAGGAATACCTTACAGTAAAGGACAAATAAAAACGTTACAAAGAGCAGCTGAGTTTGTAGGATTAAATTTTGAAGAAATACTAAAACCAATAGGTAAAAAGGCATTTCCTGAAAATATTTTTAATAAATGAGATAAAAATTTCACTTAAAAGTCCATTCAAGACATCTATGATCTTAGGGCTGTAAAAATGCCCACGTGAACACTACACTAAAAGGTTCACACCAAATAAGTACAGAATGATAATCAGTAATATTTACTTCTTGTGGTATTTTCATAGTAAAATTTCCTTCGTTAAATTCCAAAGAGCCTAAATCATAATAGGTACCTGGACTATCCCCTGTTCCACTAAAGGATCCCTTGCTAGATAAATAAACTAGTAAATCAGGACCAGTAGCAATATCTACATTAGTAAAATAGAGGTTAATACTTCTATTCTCTTCTTCAATAATACTGACCATTCCTGAACCATAATGTGCAGAATCAATTATATTAAATTGTCCTGTTAGCAAAACAGTTTGATTATTGGCATCTTCTTCCTGTTTAGCTTGATCATCTGTTTCATCTTTTTCTTCAGCCTTCGGAATGGACAAAAAAATTGGTGAAACAAGGATCCAACCGATTCCAATCGATAAAGGTATTAGAATCAAGAATGATACTAAAAAAGCTTTCTGCCAAGTTTTTAAATTAGCAATTCGTCTCTCATGTTGCAATTATTCGAAGAAATAGTTATTATAACTGTTAATATGATACAAAATTAAATGTGGGAAATAAAAAGAGAATGGGTTTTTCCCAATTTCATACTTATTTAGTTAATCTACTGTTGATTGGTTCAATTATTGGTGAATAAATAGAATCCGCAGTACGATTCCACATTAAATCCTGTTCACGACTTTTATACCAAGCTTTCAAACGTTTCTTAAGCATAATTAGTTTACTCCTATTATGATATTGTTAATTTTATACGATTTTAATATGAAACCTAATTACTTATAGGTTACATAAGTAACATTGCTAATTTATATAGATCAATACTTATTACTGAAAACTATTATAAGAGAACAATAATTTACAAAGTAAATATTGATTCTTACTGTTAATAGATAAAAGAATTGATTTCAAAGGTTGAAAAAAGATAAAAAAAAATATTTATGGCAATTTACCTCTTAATTATGTACTGGTCGATTCCATAGAAGGTAGTACTGTTGCTATTAATCCATTATTTTTTAATCTATTCCTTAAATGAGTCATCGAATTAAGATCCCCATGTACTGTAAAAATTTGGTCTGTTTGTGTATTTGTTAAAAATTTTTGTAGATTTTCTCTGCTAATATGTCCTGAGAAACTATATTTTCTTATTTCAAGATCTATATGATACTTTTTAACATGTTTCCCGTATCCTAATTCTATAGTTTTCACTCCAGCAAGAATATCAGCACCAATGCTACCTGAAGCTTGATACCCTACAATAGCAAGTATATTCTCTTTCTTGTTAGCTCCTAAAGATAGAAAACCATGAACTGGACCAGTTTCTAACATACCGTGAGTTGAAATAATTATACATGGTTTCTTACTTTTCATAATCCTTTTTTGAGTGTTAAATCCTCTCACTTCTTTTAACCCTGGATGGTCCCATGGAGTCTTCAATGACGAATCCTGTTCTTTAACAAGTTCAATTATCTTGGGATTAATCCAATTAGAATTGAAAAATTTTCTATAAATTTTATTCACTTTATTTATGGCTCCAGCGATATAAATTGGATATGAATAAAGTAAATCATCTAAATAGGTCATTAAAATACTTAATACTTCTTGTGATCGTCCCATAGAAAATGCTGGAATGATAAGTTTGCTTTTGCGTTTATAAGTATCAAGGGCTGCTTGTATCAAACCTTTTGAAGATTTTTCTCTTGGTGTATGTCGTGAAGTATGATGATTAGTTGCTTCGGAGATAATAAAGGAAAATTTGTCATTCGATGTAGGAATATGATAACCAGTATGTAGGAGACTTTTTTGATCACTAATATCGCCTGTATAAAGTATCTTTTGTCCATCCCATTCAAGTTCTATAGCTGCTGATCCTAAAATATGTCCTGCATCGTGAAAAGTTGCTGATACTTTATCGCTTATCTTTATTTTATTATTATAATCTAGTTTCACTATGTTTCTATTTGTTAGATTAACATCTTTTTTGTTATAAAATCGGTCCCCTTGTATCTTAAGACCATCTTCCCATACATAATTTGCTAAATCTGCAGTAGGTTTGGTCATATAGACCTTACCAGTATATCCGTAGTGATAGGCTGCTGGAATATAGCCAATGTGATCTAAGTGAGCATGTGATACAAGCATTGAATCTAAAGAAGAAAAGAATTCTTTTCTTTCATTCAAAGGAATATTGGGTTCTAAAGGAGGTATATTAAGCCTTTTGGGGAATAATTTAAGTCCTGCATCTAATAAAAGGGAGTGATTATCTTCAGTAAGAAGAAAACTACTTCTTCCCACTTCTTTTGCTCCTCCCAAGCCTAAAATTTTTAGTGTCATTTAAATAATCTCATTAATAATTGTTAATTACTGAATAATTTTGTATTTGATAATTACTGTATAATTGTGTATTTGCTATTTATTGTATAATAAAACCGGTAATTTTATTTAAGAAGAGGAGAAATTGTTAACCGGTTATTCTTGTCTTTTTCCACTTTTCTGGTCTCTTCGTATACAATTTAGAATAAGCAATCCAAGTTAAAAAGCTTTGCTAATCTGGAAATAAATTATTTAATGAAAAATATTTATCAAAAGAAATTAAAGATGCCAAAAAAAGATCCAATTTTTCATAAACAATCTTAAATTGATTCATCTATGATTCAATTATCATCGTAAAAGTTTTTTCAATAAATTCGACAGTTCTAATATTTTTAGATATAACTGATTTTAATGTATCTAAATCATCAGCTTCCAGTCTAATTACTAAATCATATACTCCATAAACAGCAAAAGATTCTACAACATGGGGAATATCCCTTAATTTAACAAGAATTTCTTGTTCCTTACCTACTTCACTATTAATTAATACGAATGCACCGGCAGACATGAAAATATTTTTGGTTTTTAATTTTTTAAATTTTTTTGTTTTTAATTTTTTATTGAATTCAGTTGAGAAAATAATAGAAGCTATTAAAAAATTTTGAGATTAACTTGAATAGACCTGAATTGCTTCTTCTTTAACAAAGGAAATCTCTAACAGTTGAGAATTTTCATTTTTAGACATACTTAAACTACTCAGTGTTAATACTGAAGTATCAGTGGATAAACAATAAAAATCTTGAGTTGAGAGGTGATAAGTGTTAATATTTGATTCTTGTTTATTAGAAACCCTTGTTGGAAGACTGACATCAACACTGTTCACAGGAGAAGTACTCATTGGATTTGCTATACCACTATTTACATACACATTAGTATTAATCGAAAAAAGAAATAAGCCAGTTAAAATAAAAAATAAGACATTTTGTTTAATCATGTTACACCATTCATACTAAGAAGATTAATTAAATCTTTCTTGTAAAAATTTCATAAATAATTTACCCATATTTTTCTTAATAGAATTTTTACATTTTTCTTAAAATTAAGAATTTGGAGTTTGATTATTATGTTGACAACTTCAATCGAATTAAATCAATACAAAGGAAAAACTGTTGCTAATATTTTCACTTTAGGAACCGATTTTATTATTATATTACAAGGTCCAGGATAACATCTCGGTGCGGTATCATTAGGAGAATCTTATAAGAGAAAAAATAAAGAAAAGGAAAGATCTTCTTCAGTAAGTACAATTACATCCTATGGCCATCGTGATAATAAAATAACAGATAAGCTAGCCTTTATTTTAAGTAAAGATTTGAAAACAAATGTTCTTGTTTGTGGGGGGATTCATATTGATAATATTAACAAAGATCAATTACAAGAAATTGTGGAAAAATTAAATCCCCTTGCTTCAAAAATAATCACAAAAATATCCCATGATTAAGAAATATTAATCAATTTTGGTTTTAAAGAAAAAGAAGATATGTTAGAGTAAGGAGATTCTTGATTTAACACTAATTCAGCAAGAATTTTACCAACAAGGGGAGCAAACTTGAATCCATGACCAGAAAAACCTGATCCTATAATTATATTTTTTAAATCAGGATGAAAATCGAGAATAAAGTTTTCGTCGTTAGTCATTGAATAATAACAGGTTTGGGAATCTATTAGAGTATTATTTACATAATTGAAGTTTCGAATAAGTTTGGCGAATACTTCGTGATTGTCTATGAGAACTTCCTTTGAAATGTAGAAGTTGAAATTTTTCCAATAATAGAACTTTTTTATCAGTTTTTGAAAGAGAATACGCCGTAGCGCTTCCCATTATACCAGCACCAATGATAACTATATCGTAATTATTGGACAAAGAAAAAACCTGTTATTTATTGTAACGCATATTATTAATTATTCTTCCAAATTTTTTAAAAATTCTTTTGAACTAATTTTTAAAGGTAAACACTTTTTGACTGAAAAAATTTCTCCTAAAATAGATAGAGATTGAAAAAGAACGGATATTATTAATTGAGCGACTATGTCAACATTAAGAATATTAGCGTGTGGGGATATTCACATTGAATTGGACCTTTTAGAAGAAGTCCTTAGAATAGTAAAAAAAGAAAAAATTGATCTGTTACTCTTACCTGGAGATTTTTGTAATGGAAGAACCTTAAGTTCCAATGCAAATGTGGATGATTTTCTCAATCAAGTCAATCCAATAGTTAAAATTTTAGAAGATATAGATATTCCATTATTTTTTGTTTTGGGAAATCATGATCCTATTGAGCTAGGGCCGATATTAAGTAATCATCCTTTTATTACTGATTTACATGGGAGAAATGTTCGATGGAACAATTATATTTTTGGAGGAATTGGGGGAAGTCATATGGTTCCTCCTCAATTGTTTAATCTGACTATTCCATTTGTAGAAGACGGATTTTCAGAAAAAATATGTGAAGAAGATTTAGAATTAACAAGAAAGATGTCAATGGAGAACACTACCATTTATTTGTACAGTAATGTTCCTAAAATGTATCAGCAAGTCTTTCCATGTGATATATTGGTTACACACACTCCACCATTGCTATTAAATGATAAAGAATACAGTAAATCCTCATCAGGAATATATAAACTAATTACTAAACATAAACCATTATTATGTCTATCGGGACATATACACAAACCTAAAAAACCAGTACGAACAGCTTCATGGATAGAAGAGGCAGATCAAGAGATTAAAGAAACTACGTTAATCAATCTAGGGAGCATAGAAAATAAAATAGTCTTTTTAATAGAGTTGAATAAAAAAAGAAAAAAAATAGATGAGATAACAAAAATAAGAATTTAGTCTATTCTTGTTTGTTCTTAATCTCCTTTTGTCATTTTTCACAGTTGGAGGAAAATTTGCTCAGTTCGTTAGAAACCTTAAAAAAGATTAATTCCTAACATAACTAACATTGTTAGAGAAAATTGCTTGGAGACCGGTTGTTGGCAATTCACTTTGAGTAGTAATTTTGGAAAGGCAATTGACAATTTCCTGACAAAAATCGTGCATAATTAGTTTTTTCTGTACAAAATAATCGCATATTTGATAGGAATATTTTTTTCTTATGTCTGTATAATCAAAAGACGAAATGAGAATAAAGGGTGTTGTGATTGACTTGGATTTAAGGTATTTATTTATTAATACTCCATCTATAACATCCATCTTATAATCAGAAATGATAGCATCGAAACTGTCTAATTCTTTTTTAAAAATTTTGAAAATCACTTCTTTTGGATTAACTGATGTCATAATTGATAATGTCTCATTAAACCACTGCAGATGTTGTTTACATAGGAGTAAAAAGTCGTTATCATCATCAATAATTAAGATTTTCATGTTTGGAAAAATCCTTTAAATTACTTATCAAAAAGATTTAGACCACATTTTAAAATATTTTTTGCTTATTAATAATTTATTATATATTTAAATAAGTAGTTAATATATATTTGTATATTTTTGTTCTTTAGCATTTATCTTTAGGTTCAAAACAAATATCAAATATATAATTTTTCTCTTTAATTCGTTATTATTCAATTTAATATGGTTATAGACGAAAAGATAACAATATAATGATTAGTAAATTTACTATATGCAATCCTGAAAACTGTTATTTAGAATTGTATTCAGTAAATTTACTAAAAGTTAAATTCAAAAATTAAATCGGATAGAAAAAAGGAATGAGAAAAATTGATTGTTGTATGTTCTTAAATTTCCCTTCTTTCTGTAATAAAATATTATAACTTCTCTAATTATTACTTGTTAAGACTTTGATTATCTTTTCTATAACAGTATCGATTTCAGAATAGCTAATTGTTAAGGCCGGTAATAATCTTATTACTGTTGTTCCAGAAACTAATACGACAATTCCTTCATTAAGTAATGCGTCAACATAATTTTTTACCCTAGTTTTCAATTCTATTCCTATCATTAGTCCTAATCCCCTAATATCTCTAATTATTGGCATTTTGGCTTCTAATAAACGTTTTTTAATATAGTTCCCTTTTTCTTCTGCAAGTTTAGGCAAGTTATTTGATAATACAAAGTTTAGAGTAGCTAGACCTGCAGCACACGCCAAAGGATTTCCTCCAAATGTTGATCCGTGTTGATTTAGACCTATATCAATATTTTCAGAACATATAACCGCTCCGATTGGAACTCCTCCACCTAAAGCTTTTGCTAAACAAAGAATATCTGGTTCAACGTCGTAGAGTTGACTAGCAAATAATGTGCCAGTCCTACCAATACCCGTTTGAACTTCATCTATAATAAAAATGATATTCTTCTCCTCACAAAAAGATTTAATTCTTTTAACAAATTTTTTCTCAGCAACATTAATACCACCCTCACCTTGAACTAATTCAAGAATAACACCAGCAATATCTTCAGAAAAAACATCATAAAATTTTTCGATATTATTTAGAGGAACATGAAAAAATTCTTTAACTAAAGGTTGAAATTTTTCTTTATATTTTTTATTAAAAGTAGCACTTAACGCTCCAAATGTCCGTCCATGGAAGGAACGATTGAAACAAATAAAATCAGTTTTTCCAGTTGTAGCACGTGCAAATTTAATAGCCGCTTCAATGGTTTCTGCACCAGAATTACATAAAAAAACTTTATTAAGATTATTTGGAGTAATTTTAACCAATGTTTCTAAAAACTTTGCCCGAATATCATTGTAAAATATTCCTGGGCAGGTAAGAATTGTTTCAGCCTGTTTTTGAATTGCTTTTACAACATCATCATTACAATGACCAATATTAGCTACCCCTATACCAACCGCACAATCTATGTATTCCTTACCATTGATATCCCATAATATAGAACCTTTTGCTCTAGTTATAACGAGATTTCTTTTCTGATATAGCGATAAAGAATATTTATCTTCCAATAATTTTATCTCAAGTTCGGCTGAAGAACTTTGTTTCGTTGAGACCATTTTTTTACCCTTATGTTTGCATTAACCTAAATTTGAAATAACAGTACCATTTTCTAGGAATGCTCCTTGAATGGGATTCTCTATTCTTCCATCACTAATGATGATTTTCTTTGGTCCTAATTGAGAAATCTTTCGTAAAGCATAATATTTTCTTTTAATTCTACCAGAAGCATTTGCCTCATGTTTTTCTAAATCAGTTATTGATAATTTCTTTAGTACAGAATGATTATTTCTTGGATCTTCTAATAAACCAGGTGCTTCTATCAAGAAAATTATTGTATCAACTTTTAATGTTTCTTGAAACAGAGCTACTATGTCATCGTTTTCAGAATTGATTGCATTATTGTTTTCATCAATTATTGGGACAGTGATGACAGGAGTATATCCATTTTCTAATAAAAGACTTAATAATTCTTTATTGATTGATTGGGGCTTACCTGATAAATCATGCTTAATTTTCTTTTTACCATTTTCAATCACACGAATACCAGAATTCCGTTTTCCTTGTATAAGCCTGCCATCCAAACCAGTTAGCCCTACAGCATTTATACTATATTTTTGGCATGTTTCAACAATTCTCTTATTTCCTAATCCAGCATAAGCCATATACAGTAGTTCTATGGCATCCTTATCAGAATAAACACTTGAGTATCCTTTTATTGAAGTTAAAACTTTTTTTGGTTTTCCTAACGCTTGAGCTAAATTATCTCTAAGAGAATTAGCACCGTGAATTATAATAAATTGTTCATTTAACTCGGATAAATCTCTAATAATCCCTTCTATGTTAATAGACGTCCCTCCACCAATTTTTATTATCAACACTTGAAGACCTCTATCGTTTTATTTTGAATTTTTTCCCATTTCGGAGAAGAATCTAGTTGTTCTGAGCACACGGTCAATACATTTTTATCTTGTTTTTTGAAAATTGTGAAATAGTCTGGATTTTCGTTAAAATAATTATGAATATAAGCTTGATTTTTATCAATAATAATAAAATTGTTAGCACGAATATAGTTTGATTGTTTCTCAAGAATTTTCGATGTTCTCTGAAGAGAATTATAGAGATTACCATTATCAAGTCTCAAAATAAAATTAAACAATTTTTCAGCACCAGATTTTCCTGTTGATCTTATTTTAACCCCTCTAATTTCACCATTAAAAATAAATAATTTGTTTTCCTTTTTAAAAGGCATAGTACTTTCAACATCTGAACCAGAGTTGTTAAAAGCTGATCGTACATGCGCTAGCAAGAAATCAGTATTATTAATTTGTTCAAATGTTTCTTCCCATATTGGGTTCTCGCTTTTGTAAAGCTTCCAATCATTTTCTTCCCTCCATGCAACTCCCCATCCATCACCCTGATATTCAATACTGGTTTTGGCCATTTTAGAAAATAATTTTAAGTAATGATTAGAATCAATTTTATTTTTAGGATTCGTTGCTTTAATCATTAGTAATCTGCACATCTGGTATAATCTCCTATATTGGATGCAATCCGCAAAATTCTAAACCTACTATTTCTTCAAATCCAAATATTAAATTCATTGATTGAACAGCTTGACCTGCTGATCCCTTAACTAAATTATCAATTGCACTCAATACAACAAGACGATTATGAACTGGATCCAATTCAAATCCTATATCGCAGTAATTCGTACCGGTTAGTAACTTCGGTTCAGGATATCTATATATTCCATCTTTGCTCTTTATTATACGAATAAAAGGTTCGTTACCATATTCTTTCCTGTAAATTTTCCAAATGTCCTTTTCAGTTAAATTACTCCTTAAAAATACATGACAGGTAGCTAATAATCCTCGAACAATTTCCACTGAAGTTGCTGAAAAATGAATTATTGCAGGTTCATTTATACTGAGTTCTTGGATGATTTCACCAGTGTGCCTATGATTTACTGGCATATAAGAGCGAATTGATCCGCTACGCTCTGGATGATGAGAAGATAAACTGAATTTTCTTCCAGCTTCACTGGATCCAACTTTTACTTCTATAATAGCTTCATTAGATTTTATTAAATTGTATTTGAATAATGGATACAAACCGAGTATCGAAGCTGTAGCATTGCACCCTCCACAAGAAATAAAACTAGCTTTCTTAATCATTTCTCTATGAATTTCAGGTAAGCCATATACAAAATCCTTAAGAAGATCCGGATTGGGATGGTCTTTCTTATACCAATTCTTATAATCAACAGAATTATTTAAACGAAAATCACTACTTAAATCTATAATTTTTTTTGCTTTGTCAATATAATAATTTATTTTATCAGCAGTTTGTCCGTGTGGCAGACACAAAAACAGGACATCACATGTTTCAAGTTCTTCTAGAGAAGAATACTTTAAACTAGTAATTTTTCGAAGATTGGGATGGGTAGAGGAAACCAATTTACCAACGTGGCTTTTAGAAATAATCTGTTTAATTTCTACTCCAGGATGAAAAAGTAATAATCTAAGCAACTCTCCTCCAGTATAACCTGAACCGCCAAGAATTGATGCAGATATTGTATTCATATTATTTCTCCTTTTGCTTTAGCGATAACATATTCAACCATTTGCCTTGGAATATTCACTCCTGTTGCAGATATACTATTTTTGAATTCCATTGTATGATTGACTTCATTTACTAAATAACCATCTTTTTCTTCCATTATGTCAATAGCAACAATTCCTCCACCAACAGCATGAGCAGCTTTTAAAGAGAGTTCATTAATTTCATCCGTCACAGGACATTTAGTTGCTTTTCCTCCACGAGCAGTATTTGTTATCCAATGATCTGATTCACGATAGATAGCAGCAATACAAGAATCACCAATCACAAAACTTCTTATATCCCTACCTTTCTTTTCAATATACTCTTGGATAAAGAAAATAGAATGATTAAAAGATCCTAAAGTTGATTTATGTTCCAATATAGCTTCTGCTGAATCACGATCATTGATTTTAGACAATAATCGTCCCCAAGAACCTATGGGGGGTTTAAGAACTACTGGATACCCCATTTCTTCTATTGCTTCAAGAGCTGATTCGGGTGTAAAAGCAATTTTTACTTTTGGTTGAGAAATATTATTTTTTTTTAATAAAATTGAGGTGATTACTTTGTCACCACAGTTTGTGATTATCTCAGCACTGTTTATACAATCAATATTATTTAATTCAAAAAGTTTTATAGCCGATAAGGACCTTGAATGGCTTATAGAACGATTAAATATTATTTCCATTGAAAGTTCTAAATTCTCATCAATTTCAAATATTAATTCTCTATCATTTATTCTTACTACCTCTATGTCACTAATTGCATCAAATTGCTCTAATAACAGCTTTTCCTCCTTACGAATAATGGAGTATAACAAGCCTACTTTCATAATTAATACCAACAAGAAAAAAAAGTTAGGAATTAATCCTGAGTTATAAATTCTCAAGTATAAATGGATTAAAAAGAAGAAATAGATAATTATATAATAAATTCATTACTGATCAAACCAAATTAAGTTTTTACATATGATTGTTTTACTCTCCCCAATCTTCTCCTTCCGTAGGAGCTTCTGTTAGCTCTATAGGATTAATTGAAGTTACTTCAAGTTCAGATCCGCAATCTGTACAGTCTAATATTTCTCCTAATTCTAAATCAGGGTTGAAATCAAGGTTACATCCGCAAATAATACATTCATTGGTGATAACTAGTTTCTCGAGTGCCATAGTTTTAT
Source organism: Candidatus Heimdallarchaeota archaeon LC_3 (assembly GCA_001940645.1). Next base: position 10,523 of record MDVS01000035.1, on the reverse strand, counting down.
TTAGGAATGTGAAATTTTAAACATTATGTTAAAAAAATTAACAAAATGATAAAATATTGTAAAAAAAATAACAATTATTTCAGGTAAACTATTTAGACAAGCTAAGATGATTCCAGTTTCATAAATTCTTTTAACGCATTATAAGCAACTGGAATATCAGATTCAAATAAAATAAGAGTGAGTTCAGTTAGGGTTGAAACAATTTCAACGATACTAATATTTTTCCAAGCTAATAGTTTAGAAAAAACATAGAAATAACCAGGATCACCTATAGCTTCCATTGGAAGCTTAATAGTTATTGCAGCAATTTCTTCTATAATTTTAATGATATCTTCTTTGTTGAACATAAGTTCTATATTTGAACGATACCGTTGATTCGAAATAATTGTTATTTCAAATAATCCATTAGTAAAGGTCAAGAAATCTCCTTGTTGAAAATTAATATTTTCATAAGCAAGACGGAGTTTTTTCAAATCATCTGGACTTTTTCTAGCTGTTAATTCAAAAAGATCAGATCTAACTGTTATATCTGAGTTATGAAGATTTAATTTGTTAATATGTTCGAATCTAGAAGAAAATTTTTCAGCATATCTTCTTAAAGCCATAGCAATGGCCGATGTAGTTACCTCTTTATTAACATCTGCTTTAATTGTTTCTTTTAGATCCTCAGCTAGAGCTGTATAGTTAATAATTCCTCTCATCAAAGCTTCTTCTAAAAAAGGACGAGTTTCAATGATTATTTCGATTGATTTAGCTATTGAAACCATAATAAAGATTTAATTTATTAAATTATTATCTTTATGTTAAATTTTTTCCATTAGAAAATTTTAACAATTTAAATTTGATATGTTAAGAAAAGAAAGGATTGTTTTGAAATGACGTGAAATCTAACTAACCCTACCATAGACTGGTATTCCAGCACCAGAAATATCTTTTGCATTATCTGATATTAAAAAATTAATAACATTGGCAACTGAATCAAGATGCACCCATTTAGAAAAATCTGATCCACTCATCATTTCTCGATTTTGTTTGGTGTCAATAATACTTGGAAGTATTGTATTCACTCTTATTCCCTTATCCAACAATTCATTAGCTAATGATTCAGTTAGTTTGAATGTAGCTGATTTGGAAGCAGCGTATACTCCTGAATTCGGAGATTTTTCCATCGCACTTTTTGATGATATTGTTATTATTACTCCATATTTTTTTTTAATCATTGAAGGGACAATTTTTTTTGCTAATAGTAAAAAACTCTTTGCATTAAGATTAAACAAGAAATCCCATGTGTTCAAGGCAGTTTCATGAGCAGGGTTACCTCCCCTATACGTTCCAGCTATATGGATCAATATATCAATAGATTCGAATTTTGTTTTTGTACTCTTTAACATCTGATCTATTGATTCTTCATCTGTTACATCACAAGAATCTATTAAATAACTTTTTTCGTCAATAAGTAATTCTTTCACTAGTTTATTGCATTTATCGGTATTTATGTCTGTTAAAATCAAATTATAATCTTTTTTTGATAATAATCTTATAACTGAATCGGAGAAAACACCGGAAGCTCCAGTGATTAGCACAGTTTTCTTTAAAAATTATTTAGCCTAATACTTTGAAAATAATTTTTAAACAAATTTGTAAAATACCAGTATTTAATTTTGATATTATTTATTTTAGTAGTTGATCATTTATGCTTGTAAATTATAAAAAAACTTCAGTTTCTATCATTATTATCACAATTTTGATGTTCATTTTATCTACTGTTTGGAATTTATATCTTGTGGATTTTTTCATACCCGAACCAATTCCGAATTTAAGGCCTGAAATGTTACATAGTTCCATTTTAATAGGATATCTACTGTTATCAATTTTAATGGGAATAGCTTATCAGTTCTATACTGTTGATTTACCTATTTTGAAAAAAGGAATATCTTTTGGAATTTTTATTGCTCTGATTTGGATTGTTCCAGCAAATATTATTTTACACGGTGTTTTTATTGTTCCTGATTTTACATTATATATTGATATATCTTGGGGATTGGTAGAACAAGGATTAGGAGGATTGACCATGGCATATATTATGGATTCAGAAATAAAAATCTTAGCATAATTAAAGGAAATTTTATTTCTTTTCAGATTATTTTGTGTTATTTTATCTTCAGTAGCAGAAGAACCAGAAATTACTTGGCTCTGAAACGATTTTATAGAATTTGCCTGTAAGAGTCTTTTCTCTTTTACTCAAAAAGAAATGATATAGAATCTACTCTTGTTGATTTATTGTGTCTTGAGTAGATGTTTTATAAAGTAATTGGGTAATAATGTAAATATTAAGTGAAAAATTTGTGGATTTCGAGTAATAGAGGCTATAATTTGCTGAACATTGCTAGAATAGTTATTTTCTACCAAGAATTTCAATAAATCAGAATGATACTTTTTAATATCAATTTTGCTTTGAGACTGAATAGCTGAACTCAATATCTCTCCACTATACCATGCAGGTTCAATTCCAGCAGCTGTAGCCGGATCAGCCAGTTCAATTGCATCACCAACTCCAACGAACATTTTTTTGTTAACTATTCTAAATATTTTTCCTGGTTTACTTATTGGAATTGGAATACCCCAAGTAATAAGATTGAGGTCTCGTTTAATTATTATTCCATAGACTTTTTTTAACCAAATCAAGAATTTGTGAAATTCCTTATCTAAATCAATCGAATTAAGTAACGATCCTATTCCAATATCAATTTTTCCATTTGGAGAAGGAAAAAACCACGCATATCCTTTTATTTCTGGAATCATGTAAAAAATTGTTGAAGTAAAAGATTCAGCTGGATTTTCAACAATCTTATATTTAAATGTTCCTAATTCTCTAAATCTTTTATTAAGAGCCTGTCTAGAAAATCCATTAATTCCTGTTGCAACGACATTGATATCAGTAAATTTTTGGAAATTTTTTTTAAAATTGAGTCGAGAATTGAGGTGAATTTTTATTAAATCCTTATCTGTAATATAATTAAATAATTCTCTTTGTAAAATTTTTCTAGAAGTGGTATACAAAGGAACAGGTAGTTCAATTCGGTTGAATTTACTTGCTAATATTAGAGTTTTTGAAAATTTTAGAGGAATTTTAAGATTATACTTAGTTTTGAGCATATCTCCCCATCCTATTCCAAACCCTCCTCCACATGGTTTATCCCACGGTCCAGACATTGCTTCATAAATTTGACAATTTAGAGGTATTTCTCTCTCAGCTAAATTTATTGCTGTTGATAATCCAGCAATATTACCGCCGATAATGGTTATTGAGTTATTCTCCATTTATTCTCCTCTGTAAAATCAATAATAGGCTATTGGAAATAAAAAGTTTATAATTTTTTTTCTTACAAATTTTAATCAATAACCCTTCTCAATAAATTGAATTAACTGAATATATAGCTTGGGAGTTACCAAAATTTATAAATTTTTAGATTATGAAAAAATGAATTAGCTTAAATCTTATTCCACTTATGAGTAATCGTTGATATTGAAAAGTTTTAAGTTATTTTTTACTTGATCTTGTGTTACATCGTCTTCTGGGAAGAAATAAATTGTTTTTAATTGATTTGGTAATAATGTAATACAATTATCACTAAAATTTCCTTTAATATCTGAAATTTCTAAAGTAAGGTAAAAAACTGGTTTATCTGTTTTTAGTACGATGGAAAAGTTCCTATCAGAATCCAAATTTACTTCTGAAGAAATCGTAGGTATTTTGAACTCAGAATCTTTGGGTGATGAAAATAAAAAATCGGTTTCGATCAACATTTTAGAAAACAATGACGCAGTAATATGTAAAAATCCTTTTTTTCTGTCAAATGGTAGTTCTTTTTCCTCAAATTTACTGATATTGATAGACGTATCAGCTATTAATTCGATAAGAATTTTATTTTTCTTAACAACTTTGCCAAAATAATCTATAAATAGGAACTCAACTTCACCTTCATAATTTTTATTTGTATCGTTTATTCCCCAAATTTCTATTGTTGTTTCATTTTTACAATAAGCCACTATGTGAATTGGCTGAAAAAATCGTTTTACAAAATAATGTAGTAATTTCCATTTCCCTGAATATTCTATTGACGACCAAGATGCTACTGGCCAATTGTCGTTAAGTTGCCAATACAGCGTTCCCATGCATTGAGGACGTTGACTCCTCCAGTAATCAACCGCTGTTTTTATGGCTATAGCTTGTTGTACTTGGCTTAAATATATAATATTTTCAAAAGATGTTGGTACTTTGAAATATCTTGTAAAGTTCTCATATATTATTTCATTTCCTTTTTGATTCTTCTGGTGATGCTTCATTATTGGTGAATCTATTTTCCATTGATCTTGTGGTGCGTAATTTTTTACTGTTTCGATTGAAGGAAAAGATTGAAATCCAAATTCTGAACAAAAACGTGGAGTGACATCATAATAAGCTTTAAACGGTTTTCCTTCATGCCAAACATTCCAATAATGCATGTCCCCTTTTGTATCATCTTGCCAGTTATCAGAGAAATCTCCTTCTCCCCCACAAGGCGAACTTGGCCACCATTTTCTGTCAGGATCAAGTTTCTTCACCAAGGTTGAAATGTGTGTATTTAGTTTTATGTAATCATTAAGATATCGCGCTCTATTCCGTTTGGTTACCTCAAACCAATTAAGAGCTCCGATGAGTTCATTATCTCCACACCAAATAGCTATACAAGGATGATCTTTGAGTCGTTTGACTTGATGAATAACTTCCTGTTCCACGTTTGCCAAAAATTGGTCATCCGTTGGATAGAGAGCACCCCCAAACATAAAATCTTGCCATACAAGAATCCCTTTTTCATCACATAAATTATAAAAGACATCCTTTTCGTATTGCCCTCCTCCCCAGACACGGATCATATTCATATTTGCATCAATAACGTCTGATAGTAATCTTTGATATTTATCATCAGTTTGCTGGAAGGGTAACGCATCAATTGGAATCCAATTCGCTCCTTTACAAAAAATATCTCTTCCATTAACTCGGAAAGTCATACTTCTTCCAAATTTATCATCCTCAGTTATTACCTCTAAATATCGGAAACCAATTTTTTTTGTCACAGAATTTTCTGAGATTTTTACAGTTAAATCATAGAGATTCTGGTCTCCATAGCCATTAGGCCACCAAAGTTTAGGATCTTCTAGAGTTAAAACAAAATTTATCTCATTTTTTCCCTCTATCAATTGATTAGTTGATTTTTTCTTTATTTGATCTAAAAAAATCTCTATTGGCTGATTATAACCGATAAATGCCCATATTTCAATTGTTACCAGTATTTTCCACTTATTATTTGATAACCTTCAACTGCTTGTGTGTACATAATCGATTCGTGCTTGATCTACTGCCCCAATATAGACATCACCATAGATTCCAGAAACCATAAGGCAAGGACCCCAGTCCCAACCAGAGTGACATTGAACTTTTCTTATGAGATTTCGATGTTTAGATGTAATAATTCGGTCAGCATAAGGAACTTCATAAGGAAGACTCTTGGCACGTTCACTGGCAATTTTTTCTGAAGAAAAAAAAACTATATTTATCTCATTTTCTCCCTTGAAGAGATTATCGGTTATATCTATTCTTTGTCTAATAAACATATTATCAGAAAAACAAACAAAGTGATTATTAATGTACACTTCCGCGATTGTATCTAAACTTTCAATATTTAAGAAAATCCCCCTCTTCTTAAGAAAATCTTCTTCAACAATAAAAGATCTATAAAAAATCCAATTTTTTTTTCCTAACCATTGAACGTCGTTTTCGTTTGTACCTTCATATGGATGTAGAATTTTTCCTGCTTTTATCAGTGCAGTGTAATTATCACCAGGAATAGAAATAGGTTCTTTTTCATTCTCAAATTCTTGGATAAAATACCATGTTCCAGAAAGGTCAATCTTTAACATTGATTCTATATATTGAAATCTTTTATTAAATAATTTTACTTAAAATCGAAAAATGGGTTTAGATTTCTCATGTTATTTCCTCTGTAACATAAAATCCTCTGTCGACTATTCATTGAGAATTATTATTTTGTGAAGAGAATAAACGATCAAAGTGAATTCAATCGGGCAGAGATTTAATAAATTTATCTAAAGTGCAAGAAAATTTACTCCTTAAATGCGATATCCTAAAATTCAAATTTAGTATTGTTTCAAATATTAATTAATTTATAGGTCTTTATATAGCAATTATAACATACTATATATGAACTATTATGTCTAAAACAACTATACAAATTGACTCCAAATTACTTGATAAAATGAAAAATTTGAAGGAATACCCAAGACAAACTTATTCTGAATTGCTTGAAAAAATGATTAAAATTTATGAATATAATAAATCTCATAACCAATATGATGAGTTTTTACATAAAATTCAACAACAAAAAATGAAAGAATTATGGGATAATTCAGAGGATGAGGATTGGGACAATGTATAAGTCTGGTGATGTGATTTTAACCAGAGTTCAATTTACTGATACTTTTGAAATCAAAAAAAGGCCCGCTTTGATTTTATTTCATGAATACGATAATATTGTAGTGGCGGGTATTACAAGCAATCTACCAATGTCAGGAATTTCTTTGTTAAAATCTGAGGGTGCTATTAAGGATTCAGTAATTAAATTAAACTACATATTTACGATTTCTGATGGAATGATAGAAAGATTATTGTTTCATTTAAATAAAACTAAAAAGAAAATGGTATTTGATGAATTAATCAATCATTTGAAAACTTTAGTAGATTGAAATCGATGATATTATCGCATATTTCATGTGATATCCAAAATTTTGGTTAATTTCCGTAACTAAAGTTATTAAAAATGTCTTTATCACACAATTGAGGAAACAAAAACTATAAATACTGGTTGAATATTCACCATATGGTAAAATAAATGACAATTAAAACAAATGTTGATAAGCAAGGTCGTTTGGTGATTCCTGCTGAATATCGCAAAATTTTATCTATTACTGAAAAAACTCAATTAGAAATATCTATTGTAGCAAATCAAATAATCATTAAAAGAAAAATCTCAATAGATTCAGAAAAAATCACTGAGTGGAGAAAGAAAATAAAAAGCTTAAATCTAAAAGCTAATGAATCTGAAAATTCACTATATGAAGAAAAGTGGATGAGTGAAGATTATGTTCGAAATAAATTGGGATTATAACTTCCAGATTGATGGGATAATTGATACAGGAATCATTGTTATAGCTCATTTTGAAAATCCAATCCAAAGTAAAATATTAAACCTTCTTCAAGATATTTTTCAAGGTAAGAAGAGATTATTAATACCTCTAACGACATTTGTTGGAGCTTATCATATTTTAACATCCTATCTACGCGTTTCTCATTTTGATGCGAAAACTGCATTGACTGAAACACTTAAAATTGATTCAAATTACTATTTTCCATTAGTCGATCAGAAAACCATTATTGAAGGAATAGATATCGCAACAATAAACAAAATTGAATCATGGGACGGTTATTTATTATCTTTAGCAAGATTATTTCAAACCTCAAACATTTATTCGATTGATAAAAAATTAAGAAAAAAAACAACCTTCAATATTATATTTCCTGTGGAAGAAGCGGATCTAGTAAAATATCACAATTTTCTTAAAAATACAGTCTTCAAAAAAGCAATTTAAGATAATTTACCCTTGCCCCAAAAAAAAAAGATGAGAGCTTTAGATTGGCTAACACATTAATAAATTTCAAAAGGTGAAATACTACTTTGCATATCAAATTTATTATCTTCATGAGAACTTTTTTCTATATAATACTTCCTCCTTATTATGTGTGGAATTACTCCTCCTATTATTGAACTGATAGAAAAAGAAATTATAGCAAGATTAATTAAACAGATAGCATCAAATCTTTCTGACTCAGGAAAAAAAGTAATGGAAGAAGTGGTTGAGAAGAAGCAATAATATAGTATTTTAGAAAATATCGCTATTTTAGCGATTCATAAAGTTGAATATTGTTGGAAAAATAAAAATAAACATAAAAACCATCATTATAATCATTGCAATAATCATTATTATCATCATTGGAGATATATTTTGCATCATTCCTTGCATTCCTTGCTGAGAAGGAGCTTGTGTTTGGAAGGTAGGGGGTTGTGGTAAATTTTTACTTTGAGGAGGTTCATTATCCTGAGCAGTTCCACAGTTTGAACAGAAGTTCGCATTTCCAATTTCCTCACCACAAACATTACAAAATGACATAATTATCCCTTATCTAATCAATAATTAACTTTTCGATTTAAAGCAGATAACTTTAACATTTTTGAGTTTATAAGGTTTGCCTAAATCATTGTAGGAAAACCTACTAATTGACTACTCTTTGTTAGAAACTGAAACAAATTTTATTAATAAACCAATAAGTTAGTTATTTCAGATTTAAATTCAGCAATGGTGAATAATTACTGAAGAATTGTATTAGGTCGTGAAATAACTGAATCCAACAAAAACCGAAGAAGAAATATCTTTCTTTGATCAATTAAAAAAATTTGCAATTAAAGGATTATTGGGATTTCAAACCGTGTTACTTTATGGAATGGGTCAACGTTTAGGTATTTTTGATTATCTATTACAGAAAACATCTATTCTTTCGAATGATATTTATTCTGTTACTTTTACGCTTAATGAATTATCACAGGAATTAAATTTAGACCGAATTTATCTAGATGGGTGGCTTCATATGGCAATAGAATGCGGAATATTCGAGTTAGATGACTCATGCAATAAATGCATAAAAACAGCACCATTCGTATTTTATTTACTTATTGATAGAAATAATGCTTTCTATATTGGAGAAATACTTCATGGATACTACTATATGACTCTGTATCAAGATAAATTCTTAGAAAATTTTAAAACAGGAAAGATAATGAACCTATTTGATTATCCTGAAGATGTGAAAGAAGTCTTCCAACGAATGAGTGCAAGTACAGGATTATTGGTTGAAGAAATGTTTTCTAAAAATTGCAAAGTTTATGAAAATAAATTAGAGGCAGGGGGATCACTCTTGGAAGTGGGTTGTGGATTTGGATTTAATTTAGTCAATTGGGCTAATAAATATCCAAATTCTAATATGGTAGGAATTGATATAGACTATAATGCTATTCAATTTGCTAATAAAGCTGTAGTAAAAAATAATTCAAATTATCAAATTGAATTTATTTGTGTTGATACAGGGGAGTTCAGAAATACTCACACTAAAGAATTTGATGTCATTATTGTTAATCAAGTCCTTCATGAGATGGAAACTAAAGAAAATTACAGACAAAAAGTCTTTCAGGATCTATATACATTATTGAAAGACGACGGTCTTCTAGTCGTCGGTGAACATATGATTCCAGATATGTTATCCCCAAATCAAGCACGATACTTTGAAATTATGCATAAATGGTTTGAAGTAGGAATCGGATCACAATTCTATGATGAAGATAGTTTTCGAAGATTTATGGAAGCAACGCCCTTTAAGAATGTTGAATTAATTTCAGAAGATAAAGATTATTTCTGGGCAATTAAAAAACAATAATTGGCCAAATTTTGCAAATTGCTATCAATCCCAGAAAAGATATTAAAAAATTTAATAATCGAATTGCATTGAGAATCTTTTTTACATTTATATTAGCTCTTCAATTTTTGAAACGCTTTTTCCTTATCCCACTTGGCTGTTTTTGATAGTACAATACTTTTTCCTCTTTCTCTTATCGAAATTAGATCAGCAATTTGTAATCTTCTTAATAGATCATCCGTTGAATTGATAAATTCCGAAAGTTCTGTTTGAGTTAATCTTTTTGAGAGGATATTTTTTAAATTATTCTTAATGGTATTAATTTTGCTGAATTTATTAATAGAATCAACAACACTGCTTAAACTCGCTAATAAAGCTGAATCCTTTCCCCTTCCATTTTTCGTTCTAACTTTAATTTTTGTTAAATCATCAACTTGATATTTATCCGATTTAATTCCCGTTTCTTTTATTACTCCAATTTTCTTTTTCTTAAAATATTTCTCTTGTTCTTTTTTCGCTTGGTTCTCTAGAAGTAGTTTTGTTTCGGTTTTTTCTTCTTTTATTCGTACCCCTAGAATTTCAATTTCTTTATCTTCAATTTCTCTGAAGTATTTATCATAATTAACATCAATATCACCTTTAAGAGAAGTTCTCCTTGAACCTCCATCCCTTTTCCTCTGTTTTTCTAAATAATTGAAATAAACACTTCCTAAGTAATTAAAAATATCAGTTTTGACCTGTGGAAAAATGTTAGTCGTTCTTAAATTGTTCTTAGTTGATCCTTCAGCATAATAAATATTAAAACCATGTTTTTTAGTCTGTTCAGACAATTTTTCGACGTATTTTTTTATGACAGCAATTGGAATGGAATTTTCATCCCGGAGATCACTTTTATTTCCTAATAACACAATGGGAATAGTTCCCTTACCATTATTAGTCC
>MDVS01000034.1 GCA_001940645.1 Candidatus Heimdallarchaeota archaeon LC_3 | reverse complement strand
CCTGGGTCTGTGCTGAGGTAAAAGTTAAATACAGAGCAATAAACCATAAAGCATCACCCAATCGATCGAAAGTTCCATCAATATAATATCCATGGATATTATCTTTATTCTTATTTCTTGCAAGCATCCCATCAAGATTATCTAAAGAGAATGCTAAAACTAAACTGAATAAAGAAAATACGAACATCTGAAAATAAAGGAACATACATCCTATTGTTATAAAGAAAAAATTTCCAATTGATAACATATTAGGAGTAATAAAACTTGGTACGAATTGAAAAATTGGTTGAATTTTATTTTCTATCTTCTTTTGGATCTCAATTAAATAATTAATTTTTAAACTCATAAAAATCACCGAAATTATTTGTTTTTTTGTTTCCTTCTTAAAAAAATTGTTAATACCGCAATTAGGAATAAAGTTGCTAAATTTGATTTGAAACCAAATAAATAATAACCATAATAATGTTGAAATGCAATATCTGTAAATTCAACATTGTTGAGATTTGAAATAATTGATTAAAAATGCTGAAATTGCCAGTAACATTACCTGGGTCTGTGCTGAGGTAAAAGTTAAATACAGAGCAATAAACCATAAAGCATCACCCAATCGATCGAAAGTTCCATCAATATAATATCCATGGATATTATCTTTATTCTTATTTCTTGCAAGCATCCCATCAAGATTATCTAAAGAGAATGCTAAAACTAAACTGAATAAAGAAAATACGAACATCTGAAAATAAAGGAACATACATCCTATTGTTATAAAGAAAAAATTTCCAATTGATAACATATTAGGAGTAATAAAACTTGGTACGAATTGAAAAATTGGTTGAATTTTATTTTCTATCTTCTTTTGGATCTCAATTAAATAATTAATTTTTAAACTCATAAAAATCACCGAAATTATTTGTTTTTTTGTTTCCTTCTTAAAAAAATTGTTAATACCGCAATTAGGAATAAAGTTGCTAAATTTGATTTGAAACCAAATAAATAATAACCATAATAATGTTGAAATGCAATATCTGTAAATTCAACAGAAATAAAAATCCTTCTTGAAATATCCTCCCATCGATATAATTCACTTATATAAAAATCAAAATGTATTATTGCTTTCGTATTTAAATTTATATCTACGTTTAGATTCGAATTATACCAATAATTTATAGTTTCAGCTCCAGAGACTATTTGTTCGAAAAAATTACTATGAAATGACATCCCTATGATATCTTGATTGCTAATATTCATTATTTCAGATTCATCAATAAATTCTGGAGAATTTTCAAATTGATACTTATCTAATAAAGTATTGTAATAATTAAAATCACCACTCGCAATTATTGGAAGAATTGACATAGTTTGGAGGGTTGGAAAAATATAACTGCTTATTATTGGCAATATACAAGATTTTTTTTGGAAATCTTCTTTTGATAAAGATGTTAATAAATTTTTTCCAACGGATTTATTCATTGAATCTAAAAATCCCACCCATTGGTCAGTATAAATAAAACCAGAAGTAACTATCGAAGGTCCATTCAGAGTGAGGGTAACATTGTGATTTTCAGGATGTGAATCAAGATATGAAGGTAAAGTTTCAATTTCTGATTGAACATCCTGCTTTACTGTCATATTTACAAATTCTGATTCTATTTCAGAAAGAGGAATGAATATATCTGGACATGATCTATAAGTTCCATTATATTGCTCTGAAAAATGCATATTCTCAATATAATACTCAAACGTTGATTCTTCCGATATTTGTTGAACATTTGCATTGCTTAAATTCACTTGAGGTGAAAAAAGGAATAAAATGCAAAGTATTAAAACAAAATAACGATATTTCATAAGGAATCAACAGATTAGACTAATTAACCCTTAGTAATATTGTTAATTTTAAATAGTTTATCAAAAAAGAATTGAATATATTCAAATTGAATATAAATTAATATTTCTGGTGAATTTATCATGTTTAAAAATTTAGTTTAAATACCCCAATGTCAACTACGGGGTCCCGTTCTTGACATCTATTCTTTAAATGTATTTCATAATTTAATAATTAGCTTTCATTTTATGTGAAAACTATTATTTTGGTTTTAAGACACAAAATCACTAAACTTAGTGAAGCCAATTTTTTGGTGCGATTATTTCACTATCAATGGGTCTATTTGTCTTCATTAATGGATTCCCTTTTGTACAAGAAGATATTAATAATGGTATTTTTGGATTAGATCAAATAATATTCTTAATTGTCTGGGTTTTTTTCTTGGATCGGGAATTTTCTTACAATGGCTCAGATGGACGATTATCTGGATGATTTACATAAAATTATGAAGTTTTCCCGCGGATAGTGGTGTAATAATAATATTAAAACGATTCTACTTTAAGTCACCTCTATCCTGTCACCAATAATCAATATTCTTGATTTATGTTTCTTCCTAGTTTACCTTTAAAACGAATATAAAGTAGAGATTAGTAATGGAACAGATGGATGTATATCTACACATAATGACCAATAATTTTAAATCCTAAATTAGACGATTTTCGTTATATATAGGTATTTAAATAATCAATTCACTATAAGAAATAAAAAAAATCGAAACCTAAAATTTGGTAATGATATAAAGCAAATGTATTATAGTAAAACAGTAATATGGTACCATGTAAGCTTAATTTTCTACTCTTTGTTTTTTGCTTAGATCAGGCACAATTTCTCAGCTTTTCCGTCATATAACCAGGATCCTAAATTTAAAATTGTTCGACCAATCAATGGCCGAGGTGTTTTAATAGCGATAGCTTTAAGCTCTGTAAATGTAGTATTTGGAATCGAAAACTCTATTTCATAAAATTCCAAAGTTCCTTGTCCCATTGCTGAAATAACACGAGTCGTTCCTCGGTCTTGTAGTTGTAAATCATTAATATAGGTTTGAGTAAGTCCAATTACTCCATTAAATCCTGTATCTACCTTTAAATCAACGTTAATCGAAATTTCTTTCCTCATATTTAAGACTAAAACTGGAATAACTGGATATGGAACTTGTTCTCCAGAAGAAAAATCCCAGCAGGTAAACTCAGAATTACTATAACTCAAGTCCAAATTCAAATGTAATCACATCCTTGGGGATTCCTATTGTAACAATAACCTGTTCATCATCATAATCATCGTCCCAATATTTTAAAAGAAGGTCCATTAAAACATCATTATTATCTAGGACTTCAAAATTTTTCAAAAGAACATGTTTTCCATCGTACTTTGATAAATCCAATAAATTAATTATTTCCTCATAATCATCATTGGGGTGTTTAAGTTTATCTACAATATACTTCCAGTTAACTGTGTAATATCGTTTTCTTTTGTCTATATCTGATAGATCCATTGTAATCATATTTATTTTAACCAATTCAGAGATTAAATTCCGCGCTGAAGATTTTTTTAAACCCGAAGCATTGCAAAAGTCTTCGAATTGAAATTGCTTTTGTTTAAAAGAAATAACAGCGTTTTTACTACTGATCATTTATATCAGGTGAATAATGTTAATCATATTAATAAACTTAACTAGTAGTGTATTTTGAAATTAAAATTAATCAAAATAAAAATTATTTTTAATTCATCTGCTCATTTAGAGTAATATATTTCAGGGTTTGATAAGAAAACAATAATATAGTGACTTCCTAGATTCAATGATTCCTTTGATCATTGAAAATTCTTCTTACCACAATCAGTTTAATATTTTTTCAGATCGTATTGAAGCAGGAAAAGTACTAGCATCTTACATTAAAGATTATAAAATTGATTTGCTTCTTGCAATTCCAAATGGCGGTATTCCTATTGCTTTATCTCTAATAAAGGAAGTTAATATTCCTGAATTTAATTTACTTTTCATAAGAAAAATTAAAATTCCCTGGAATACTGAAGCCGGGTTCGGTGCTTTAACTCCAGATGGTCAAATTTTTTTAAATAATGAACTAGTTTCATATTATCAACTTGAAGAACCCAGTATTGAAAAACAAATTACATTTGCTAGGGAAGCTATCTCACAACGCCAACAATTGTATAATTTAGACCCATTTGATGCTAAAAATAAAACAATTTTAGTTACTGATGATGGAATAGCCTCTGGTTTCTCAATGATTGCTGGATGTCATTGGTTAAAACAATTAGGAGCTCTTCAAATAATTATTGGTGTTCCAACAGCTCCATCATCCTCTCTTAAACGGATAGCGAAACAAAACGTGGTGAATAAAATTATTTGTTTAAATTTACGTGATATTTATCCTTTTGCTGTTGCAGATGCGTATCAACACTGGTATGATGTTCCAGAATCTGAAGTATTAGCTATTTTAAAGGAAATTAGGGAATTTGTTTAGTTGTAGTGTTGAGAATTGTGTGAATTTAATTAGAAAATGGATTTATATTACAAAAAAAGTTTCATTACTCTTTAATTGTAAGAATCCTTTTTTTTGATCTAGTTTAAGTTGTTTAGATAGTTTTATTTAAATCTAGTTTGGCCAAGAATATTTGATAGTAAATTTTTTCGCTGAAGCTCTATAAAATTTCATTTTAACTCCCCAATTATTTTGTTCTATTCGTGCGATTTTTACTAAATTAGCAGAAGCTAATTGATCTATATGTCTTTTTATTGTTCCTGGATTTGTATCAGTAGCTTTGTTTAATTGTAAGATGTTCATTTCTTTTTCTATCAATAATAAAAGTAATTCTTGCTTTTTCCTATGATCTAAAAGAGAAACTGCTGATGGATCTTCAATGATCATTTCTTCTTTGATGTCCTCCTTTTCACTTTGAGGATTTATTTCTGAAGAAGCTTTATCGTTCATTTTATATCAGTTATTCTGTTTATCTAAATTTTTTTTATCCAAAAATAATTGATTATATAATCTAGTAGTTGTTAACGCCATAAGCGGTGTTCCGATTAATATTGCCACAAAATGAATTACTAGTGAAATAAAATTCACAATTATTGTAGAAGGAGGATCTAAAATATAAATATTCAGTCCTAAGCTTATCATATCAATTAAAACGGGGGGAATTACAAATATTATAAAATAAAGTCCCAAAGTTAGGAATATTCGTGCAAAATTGTGTCTTAACAACAAGAAATTTTGTTTAATTCCAGTTGAAAACTTGCCTTGAGAAGTCACACTTACTAACGCAGTAATAAATAGGAAAAAGAAAATAAAATGAATTCCTAAGGTCAAGATATTAATAGAAATAATGTTCGAAGTCGCCTAGATTACCAAAAAGACCAACAAGACCTCCACCACCAAAATCACCTGTAAAATCAGTGGGACGGGTAAAATCTGAAGGAATCCCAGTAAAATCTCCAGTCCTTGATCCTCTACCACTAAAATTACTCCTTCCATCATTTATGACCTCAAAATTATAGGAATCACCTTCCTGTATACCAAAATTTGTTCTGTTAATTGCTTGAACAAATGATATTTGTGAAAGTAGCAAAAAAACCGATAGACATAGAATCAAGAAGATTTTGATTTTATTTCCTAAAGATTTTCGAATTTCATTAGTCATGAATAAGAACCTTTTTTATTTCAGGTCTAAAATATAATTCATCCTTTAAAGTTAACAATTATTCAATTTAAATGACATTTTCAGTTTAGGTTAATTTAATGAATTAAATTTATTTCTTTTTGTTTTTTAATAAACCTTTGCACTATTTACAAAAAGATTATTTACATATAATTTGATTAAAATTTTCAAAAAATTATTATAATAGTGGATATAGAAACAGAGATTCTAAGAAGACTAAAAATATTAGCAAAATTTTTTAGAAAGAATCTTTAAATTATGATTTAGATATTATTGATAAAAAAGATTGGAATTTATTCTTTTTCTTGTAAAAAAATAATCTTTGACGACAAAATTTACATTATCACAATTTCTAGCAAATTATTTAGTGCAATTCAAGCTAAAGGACAAAAATGATGTTGAATAAACCAATAAGAGCAAGAGATTTAGGTATAAAATTAAACGGAACACCAGGAAAATTTAATAGCATAACTGATGTCAAGGGAGTCGAAGTTGGACATTCAACTATTATTAAAGGTGAAGGAGAGTTGGTTATCGGAAAAGGTCCAGTTAGAACCGGAGTGACCGCTATTTTACCTAAAGGTAAACAAGGATTGTTAAATGATGAATCTTGCTATGCTTCTTGGTATAGTCTTAATGGTAACGGAGAAATGACTGGTACAACTTGGATTGAAGAATCTGGAATATTGGAAGGACCAATTACTTTAACAAATACTCATAGTGTAGGAACAGTTCGAGATTCAGTAATAAAATGGTGCATAGAGAATAAATCGTACAATATAGATGAAGATTTCTGGATTTTACCAGTCGTAGCTGAAACGTATGATGGTAGATTAAATGATATTAATGGATTTCATGTTAAAGAAGAACACGTTTTCCAAGCTATTGATTCTGCAACCAGCGGATATATTCAAGAGGGAAATATAGGAGGTGGTACTGGAATGACCTGTCATCAATTCAAAGGAGGAATTGGCACTAGTTCAAGACTAGTATCTATAACAGACGAAACCTATACCGTTGGAGTGATCGTGCAAGCAAATTATGGAAGAAGAAAAGATCTAATGATTAGTAATATTCCTGTTGGGAGAGAAATCTCTGATTTTTTACCTGAAAATTTTTCAATAAAATCGAGAGAAAAGAAATCAGGTTCAATTATAGTAATTGTAGCAACTGATGCACCATTATTACCTTATCAACTTAAAAGATTAGTAAAAAGAGTGCCAATAGGAATCGGTAGAGTAGGAGGATATGGGGGACATAGTTCAGGGGATATATTTCTATCTTTTTCGACATCAAACAATTTAGCTCCAATTCGTACTAATAATATCGACAGTTCTCTTAATAAAGTAAAATCACTTAAAAATTATCTAATGAATCAACTAATGCTTGCTACTATAGAGGCAACAGAAGAAGCAATTATAAATTCTCTAGTGACAGCTAAAACAATGGCAGGAATTAATAATAATACAGTGTTTGCTTTACCACATGATCGATTATTGCAATTAAATAAAAAATATGACAAGAATAACTAGTTTATCGGTTAAGCCTATCAAATATTAGACGTGTTTGCTACAGGAATAAGAATTTAAACTTGTTCTTGACTACCGTTAAATGTTTGTCCGTTTCTTTTAGTTTATTTATTTCGTTTATTCTCAATTCGACTTATTTCAAAACCTAACTACCAACAATTGTCTAGGAGAAAAATACATTGGTAAAAAAGGCATTTTAGACTTTATTAGTAGTTTAGAAAACCCTGAAAAAAGTCTATCTCCAATCAAACGTGTATTATAGTTTTTAAAGTGGTTTAAAAATCGAATTTTTGTTGAGTCTCTATAAATCAAATTGGAATCCTTACTCTGATGAAAAGGGAAACTCAAATGGTCATCGAGAGGTATTGTGTATTCCAATGTTGGAGAAAGTAAACAAGTTACACTTTTTGCTTTGGCCTTTTTCAATAAACGTTTATATCCTAAAAATGAGTGATGGTAGTGTAACCTATATTTTGGGATTTTTCTAGAATAACCTTTTTGGATAAGAATTTTTTCAGTTATTAATTTTGGAAAATGCCAGAAAAAAGGAAATGGGGGAAAAAATGGGTGAGTATTTCTCCAATATAAAGTATTTTCAATTGAAAATATGAAATATCCTTCAGGTTTTAAACATCTGCGAATTTCTTTAAAGAGCGAGAGTTTCTGTTCTTTATCAAGATAATATATCGCATTTATCATTAAAATTATATCTAAACTGGATTTATTCATTGGTAAAGGATCTATGCCAAGATTTAGTAGAATATGGTGCTTCTTTATTTCTTTCAATTTATGGTTCAACAGTTTGGCTTGCTGTAATTGCATGGAATTACTATCTAGACAATAAAGCTCTGTTGCGTTGTATTCCTTAGCTAAATAACGCCCAAACCATCCTGTACCACATCCCAAATCAGCAATAGAATTGATATCAGTCATTTTGTTTATTATCGGACTCAGAGATTTCTTTATAAAATTTTTAGCTATTGATTTTCTTGCTTTCCAATATTCTGAGGAATAGAAATGTAATGGGTTTTGATCGCTAAAATTGTATTCATTTTCTTCAATTAATTCATGTTCATTTAGGATTTTCATTGTATTCACTTAAATAGAAGTTATCGTTTATTATTGTTCAGAATTGGTAGAAAAATGGTTATAATCCGATTAGGAATAACAAATTAATCCAGAGGGAAAATTTCTTATATATTTTGTAAATCGGAAATTTGATTAACTTTCAGAGGTATATCTGACTCCCAAAACAATTCCTTTTCATGATGATTAGGAATTTCGTAGATATTTACTAGAGAAAACCAAATATCCAAGCTATATGCAGACTTTCTATATTATTATGATTTAGATTCAGTATTTTATTTGTTCTCTGGGTTCTTTGGGTTCTTTTATACGATAAGTTATTTTTTCTATTGTATTTCTACCTGAATATATGGAGCTATTTTTTAAAAGTATAAATGTTTTTTCTTTTTGTGAATGAGTTTTATTAATAATTTGTGGTTTTGTGTCAACTCTGAGATAAAAGTCAACGAGAAAATTACCTTATTTTGGACATTTTTGTAAATTTGAAATTTTATTATTCTTATTTTAAAAATGAATTTCTATAAATTCAATTATTTTTTGATCTCATTACAGTTAATGTTTCAGGAGCATATTCTTCAAAGAATCCTTTCAACAATTGGTTATTAAGAGAAATTCCTGTGCTAGTTTCTAGATCTCTTTAGTCATCGAAAAACACATTTTTAAAAAATTTGATGTTTAATCGAGATTTCCGGAAAAGGTTATTTTAAAATCCTTTATTCTCTATAATAATTAGATAATAATAAAAGGCGCTACTTATGGCTTCATTTTCTCCCATGGCTGACAAATTAAGAGAAAAAAAATTTAAATATTCAAAATCAGTTGATAGAACAAATTTACTTGTTTTTTATTTAATAATCAATTACTTATATGTTATTTAACTAGCTTTTATTACATTTTTCTTAATCTCTGTTACTGACAATAGAATGTTTATTTATGTACCTATCACTGTTTTATATGGATTTTTAATTTATAAAATTGACAAATTTAGTAATATTGCTCGATTAATAATGATAGTTTTGATTTTGATAATTTTATCAGAAAATTTGGTCAATTTCTTAAACGTAATGAACAGTGGAAATTTTACTAATAGCGAAATTGGCCTACACCCATATTTAATTCACAAATACCTTTATTTTCACTTTATGTCCTAGGTCTCCATCAAAATACTATTAAATTATTCAGAAAAAAAGGTTGAAATTCCTTTTTTCAATATTTTCTTTCATAATCTAACAAATTTTTAAAAAAAATAGATCATTGAAACTAGTTAATTCATTGAATTTAATGTTTTTAAGTGCTAAAAGACCATCAAAGAAAATTATTTATGATTAGGTTTTATCTAAAATATAATTTCTTTTTTTGTCTGTTAGAGAATAAAATATCTTCTTTGTCTCTCAAAATTGATAAAAAATGAATGATTATGCTATTATATTAATAATTGACTTTATAAAACTCATTACGTGACTTATTAATAATGACCGATGCAAAATATGATGAAATTGAGCGTACTAGTTTATTAGTTAGCTTGTTTTCAAGGTTTGATAAAGAAAGTGGAAATTTTCTTAATTTTCCTCAATTATTAGGTGGATCTGGTTATTTCAACGATAATACTGCTAAAGATTCAATCGAAATGGCATTTGGCCAATTAAATATTCCCGATTTATTTGAACAATTTGAGTTCGTTCTCAATGTTGCTTTTTATCTTCCAGTTAAAATGGTTCCAGATTCACGGTTAGCACCGAACCTGTATTCTATTAAAACAAAATATGAAAACTCTATCTATGGAATGTTTTTAATACTTACACCTTATTCTGATATTAATATAACTGCTCTAAATTCAGATCTTTCAGAAGTTAGTAAAGATTTTGCTGGAGTAGCTATGAGAACAGGTGTTAAAACCCAACAATCATGGGAAGATGGACCAGTAATGTATCAGTTAGAAGATAGTGATCCAGAATTAGAAGAAGCTACAGATTTGTTACTTCAACGGATATATTATCGCCTATTTCTGGAGCGTGCAATGGCTGGTGGAACAGAAAAGGTTACTAAAACTTCTAACCTTGTTACTGTTATGATTCAAGATGCTATTGTTAGTTTCGGTTGGTATTGTTTGGATTGTAACAAATTATACTCACATAAACAGATTGATCCATCAGAATCAACTCCTGTTTGTTCAAATTGTCATAAAAAATTAGTTACTGCCCCTCCTGTCATGGAGATCGAAGATTGTTCTTTTGTTTATCCAAAAAGCTTACGGGAACCCGTAAAAATGAGTAGTCTAGAAGACTCTAATTCTGTTAAGGATGAAACATATCATAAGCCTATTGATATTCGTTATTTATTTCAAGCATCCGCTTTGCCCTTGGAACTAAGTCTAGCATATTTCAGATTAGATCCTGATTTATTCAAGAATATTCTGCCTTTGCCCAATAAAAGTGTATTTAATTACAGGAATTCTGATGATGTAATTGTCTTATTCTCTAAACATCGTGAAATTTCTCGTAATGAAAATGAAATTAAATTACAGATTGTTACCGGAATAAGCGACTCACGAATTCAAGGAGAAGAGTTTATATCAGATTTAGCTATGAGATTGGTTGTTAGAGATCTTGAAGAAGGATTAAAAAAGGATTACACATTAGAAAAAATCTTTAAAGGCTCTATTATTAAAACATGGCTTATGAGTAAAACTTACAACGTTAATCAAGAACAAATCCCTCCGGAACTACTTGGTTGGGATGTGTTAGAACTTAATGAGGATTATAAATAAAAATTTAAGCAGTTGTTAATATGGAATCAGAAAATCAAGACTCCCAAATACCAGACACAAATTATGCAGAGGAACTTGTAAATGAATTTAAAAACAAATTTGGATCTCATCCAGTCAGGGTGAAACGTTTCGCTTTAACACAACAAGATAAAATAGAAACTGAGACAAAACTAATTTTAGCCTCTGACAAATATAATTTTACAAGAGAATATGCAACTTTTTATGCTCACATTTATCAATTTATTCTTTCAGAAGGTTTGTTTAGAGCACCTTTATCAGTATTAATCGAAGATCTACAAATTTATGCTAAATTCTTTAATAAAACAATAGAACCTCCCTTTGACGAATTGATTGATACGGTAATTACCTATTATATTCAATCAATCCAATTTTTAAATGATATTTATTACGAATTAAGTAAATATCTCATACAAAAACGTGCACAGGATTGGAAAGAAGATTTACTTAGATCTTATGCTCTTAATGATTATTTCAAACCAATTCTTAAAATTTTACTAGAAAAATTTCCTTCTCTACCTGTAAGATTCATTACAGCAATAGCTTGGACTTTTTTACAACGATTTGTTGCAAAAAATCCTTTTAAGGACAAAGATAAACTTGAAAGCATTTATTTGAATAAATATTATAAGGAAATTGAAAAGGAATATCCAGATCTTGATGGTGATGTCTATATTTACGATTTGGCGTTTAAATTTCTTCTTAAACCTAATTGGGAAATTCTTAATGAAATGATTAAAGATGAAGTTGAACGATTAAAAGCAGAGTTTGAGCAACAAAAAGAAATAATGAGAAAAGAAACAAAAGATAGAAAAGCAGCAGAAGGAAGGCGAATCAGCCAAACTGATACCTATAAAAACCAAATAAGTGTAAGGATATTTGAATTATTTAAGTTTGATCAAGAATTAGACGAAAAGAAAGAGAATCTCATTATAAAAGTATTCAGTGGTTTAATGCGTAGAGTAGTCGTCGAGAAATGGACTCATGTTGCCATCGAACCGCAACATGTTGATGAATTTAAAAAGGACATTTTCGATTTTATTTATTCAGAAATAGTTGAATACCCGTTTTTCTTTGCAAAAGCATATGCATTCACACCAAAAAGCAAGTTTTATATGCCAAATGTGATTCATAAACCTATGGACGAAATCTTAGCAGAATTTAAAGAAGATCCTAAACTTGCTCTCCAATATAAGGATGTTTTTAGGGAAGAATTATTCAAGGGGTTTACTGGTGGCGCCGATTTTGATCTCATTTCAAAAAATTTTATAGAAATCCTTAAAAAATCTAAAAGAACAGAATAAAAAACGGTTCAATATAAAAAATATCTTGATTCGTTTATTAGAATTCTTTTTAATTTAAATTATTGAATATAAATAATAATTTTTTCACAATATTTTATCCAACATAAATTCAACTATAATGGTGTAAAAATTTAATTCTTTACGACAAAAAAGATTAATTAGTGATTTTGTAATGAAAAACCATTATTAGTTACCCTATTAGTTATTTTCTTTTGTGTTTGAAGTTTCAAGTGTTAAAAAGAAAAATTTTAGTTTTATTTAGCATATATATTCGATTAAATAAATTCATCCTTATATTCAATAATAAAATCAGTAATTTGGGGTCAAGAATTAATAATTTACAACAAATCAGTAAAATTTTTATGAAATAAACTTGAAAAATCTAAAAATATCTTTTAGCGTCTTTTCATTTTAAATTTCAAATTACTATCTGATTTTCACCATAAAAAATATGGCAAAATGAAACTAATGACAAAAATCAATGGTAATTCGAAATAACTTCCTAGATAGTATCTACTTACTCGAACATCGATGAATATAGTTTCAAAAATCCAACTACCTATTAGAGGTACAAAAATAACGGTAATCAGCCAAAAAATAATTGTTAATAATCCCCAAACTCCTAACCAGACAAGTATTTCAGCATACACGTCAACTAAATTTATTTCTTGGGATTTTCTTATTCTTTTTCTTATTCTACTCTTTTTACTGGATTGTGGAATTCGTTTTTTGAAAGATATCGTCTATTTGAGTATTTTAATCGTTTTCCAAATGGTTTCGATGAATGTTTTAACCCAGGTTCAAGTTGAGGAAGTTTGTTTCTCATTTGGATATCCAATATTATTATATTAATAGATAAAGATAAAATCAATTTTTCCGGAAAAAGAAATTCAAAAAAATAACATATTAGTGAGATTTCTATTAACAATTAATTTCCTTATCAAATCAGAATAAAAACCTTGCTTTATTGAATATCATCTCCAGATGTGATTTGAATTATTTATAAATTATTTTCTATTGGATCACTGATTTCATCAGTATAGGATTCAACCATTTCTTTAGCGAACCCATTAATGTAATTACCAATATAATGTTTTGCGAACAGAAAAAAACTGATAAAAGATATTGTAAAAGTAATAAATGGAAAACTTAAAATAATAACTCCTACCAATATCGGTTCATCATAAGGATTATCAAAGGAAGGCCAAAGAAAAAAGTACCAATTTGTTATTAAAAAAAAGAAAAATGAAATTCCAAGAAGAAATGAGTTTATTTTTTGCATTAGTAGTCCAAGTTTACCTTCATTTACATTTTATAAAGATTTCTTCAAATGAAGTGAAATATATTTTTCATTACATAATTAATAAAATATTCTTAGTTATATGCTACTGGAATCATATCAAACAAATGAGTATGCGAAAATTTACTTATTTGTCTGAATGGAATCTTCTTAAAAATATAAACATATAAAACTGAATGAATTAAAGATAAAATTGATGCGATGGAGAGTGGAAATAATATTGCGACTAATCCGAATATTATTTGGCGTATAAGTGAATAAAATGAGTAATTTTTTAGATAATGAATAAACAGAAATGCGAGGTCATATTCATTTATATTTTGATAAGGAATTGGACCCATAAGGTGATGTAAAAGGTATAAAATAGTCGAAATACTGAAAACAATCCAACTTCCTAAATAATAGCTATAAAAGCTTTTATTATTTGTCATATTTTTCCTTCACTTATCGATTTATTTCTTAATATCTCTATCAATTCATAATGGTTTGAGATTAGAAACTTTGATACTTTCATAAATGAAGAAGATAATAGCACTTAAAGTGAAAATAAAGAATAATAAATCCTCTGTATATATATTGAATTTAGGTCTTGAGAATATTAATAAAAGATAT
Organism: Candidatus Heimdallarchaeota archaeon LC_3; assembly: GCA_001940645.1. The sequence continues at coordinate 21,078 of MDVS01000034.1, read as the reverse complement.
AGAAATACTCCCATAGCAAAAAATGAAACATAAAAAATTATTCTAGGAATGATATATGTCCCAATTTTTATATAAAAACTTAATATCCCTGTTTTGATGGGTTCTTCTATAAAATATTTGTCGTTTTCTAAATTTTTAATAACAAGATTAGATTCTACTAATTTATTAATATGGTAGGAAACTGTAGATGGAGAGGGTATATTGAGACCTTTCTGTATTTCTCTAATACCGCTTTCTCCATATTTTAAGAGAAACCAATAAATTATATACGATTTTCCTTATAGCAAATCTGAATTAATATTAATTCCAGCTCCCAAAAACAATCACCAACTATTTTTTCATTTGCGGGTTAAAACCTTTACATAATGCGTTAGAATGAAATAGATATATTAATTTATAAAATTTCATAAGCTTTAGAATGTAGGATAGTTATCATTTATGTGCTAAATATCAGAGGAAGTGATTCACTTAACCAACCAGGAATTGGAATTTGATTAGATTCTAATAAATCATGCCATGTTCCATCAGTTAATCTGGTTGAGATATCATTAGTAAACTCATAATATGAATAAGTTGCTCCTTTTGTTAAATAGAGATTTCCAATATTGTCCTGAACTATGACATAAATTATGTATGGATTCCCAGTAGCTACCTGTAAAACTTTCATGCGATTAGGATCAGTATGGACATCAGCTACAACCGCCATACGACTATCTTCGTCACCAATAATGTTTTCATATTCAGTATTGTCAAAACTTGCTAATCTGGCAAAAGCGGTCCCAATATCATTAATGTATCTATATTCTTCTTCAGTGAGAGCTTGGTTTGTTAGTTCTTTGATACTTAATGCAGTTAAATTATCATAGACATAGGAAAGTCGGCTCATTTTATCTAATAGCTTACCATCGATTAATCCTCGACTTTCCAATCCAGATTTCATCATTTTTACCAAACTGCTAAGACGAGAATAAAGATCTGGATAAGGCTCAACGTATCCTTTAAGCAAAGGTGGGACGCTTTTCCACTGTGTATAAGATTGTTTAGCATATAAAATGGTATCATGTCTGAGTTCTACCCACGAACTTAAAGCAGTCATTAATGATTTATCAACCCAACTAGGAGAGTTCATGTATCCTGGATAACCAGACATATCAGTTTTCAATAGTGGAAATAATGTATATACCCATAGCCAGTAAAGATTTTGAGTCCAATCCTGATCAGTTAAGTTATTGAATTCTTCTCTTAACTTTTGAATTTGACCGTTATAATCATGGTAGGTCTGATTTTCTATTAATAATAATTCTTCAGCCCGAGGGCTGCCAAAAACTGAAAAAACATCTAGAGCTGTTGGCATCAATCTATCTTTTACTTTTGTATGGACTAGTTGTTGAAAAATATATGAATCAGGAATAAAGCGTTGGCCCATTAACCGAAATCCTTGAGTAACGTTTTCTGCTTCATATTGATCACTTATAATCATTGAATTGATCTTGGGTTTTCGAAAAGATTTTGCTTTAGTAATAAAATCAAGAACAATAATATCATCAGAAAGATCCTCTAAGGTAATATCTAAATCGGACCATAAAGTATGATATTCCTTGGGAGTAAGATCGTCGCTAGTCCCAACATAAAAAACAGTAGGATTATAAATTTTATTCCAAAGATCCCACCCTGATTCATTGTTAGTTGTCGAATTAAATGATGACAATAATAATAATGCCATCCGTGTTTGATCAATCCCAATATCAACTTCTCCTTCTAAACCTTGGAGTAAAAAGCTCATTCTACCAGCATACATCATACTCTGGAAATATTTTTCCAATAAATCTGTACGTGTATAATGACCACGAACAATATATTGGGAATAATCCTCCTTATAACCGAAAATAGAAGAAAAACCAAATGTTTGTGAATTAATGTTATCGATCTCAGCTTGAGTAAGAGCTTGGACCTCATAAGGAATTGGATAAGAACCAGGATCAATTAGATGTAGCATTACAGATAAATAAGCAATATTTTTTAACAGAGCATCCTGAAATGATGATTCAGAAAGAGTATTTAGTAAACTGCGCTGATCTGTTCTAAGCAGGTATAAAAGCGACTCAAAATTATAATAAAAGTGGTTGGTCTCAAGGATTCTTAAACTCAAATCAAATAGAACGTGAAAAGCGTGAAGAGCTATGTCAGTGGTGATATATTTAGGAGTATCGGTATCACTATAAAACGTATAAATTTGCTTGCTATCACTTTCAACTAGTACAAATCCATGTTCTTCAAGGTAAGAATAATAATTACTCGGGATGGATAAACCCTGAAAGTCTACATTGGACAAACCGGTCTGAATCGAGCTAGAAACAATTTGTGCAGTAAAGCTAGGATTTAATGGATTATATTCAGCAAATGAGGTGATTACTTTGGTATTGATTTTGTGGTTAGAAGCAGTATTAGGTAGTAAACCTGAATTAGGAGAAATAATTGGTAGTAAAGGTGAAAGAGGGTTGAAAAAAATTACTGTAAGGAGGAAGATCGCAATAGCAATACTGCTACCACCAATTATCTGAAAAAATTTATTATTAGACATCTTAAAAACCAAATTATTTCGAAAAAAGCTAAAAGTAGTAATAATATTTATATCAGCCAATTTGCAGATGTGATTCCTTTGCTTAAAAAGCTATAGAGTCAAACAGGCTGTTCTTATTTGAGAACAGTGTGTATGAAAATTGGAACAATAAAAAAGGAGGTACCCCTACTAGATAATATTAATCAAACAGAATTTCCTAATTTTAATAGAGTGAATATAATTTCTATGAAAATGAAAAAACTGTGAATAGAATAGGTAACCTGTACTAAATTCAACACTTTTGACCTTTCAACTATATCTGCTTTTTCAAACCTTAAGATCAAGATGATTAAAAGAATTGATAATAAACACCTTGCTTTATTGAATATTATTTCTAGATATTATTTTATGATTTTGACATATGTAATACTGGAATAATCCAAAAAATCACTTTTTAGTCCGTCATAAATGGTTTTTGAATTTATACTCTCCCAATTCTTGTACCAGAATACTATTTAACCTTAAAGTAAAACTATTTAAGTATGAGTTTATACTAGAATTGTTTAAATCATAAAATTTTTTCATTAAAATTACATTTGAATTTGACTAATTTTAGTAAAAATACTAATTGACGATATAATAATATATTTCAATGTTGATGTTATGGCAGTTATGAGACAAATGAATGATGATCTTGATCAATTATTTGATTATTCGCTTCCAAAATTTTTTAGCCCTGAGGAAAAGTCTACTTTTATTGATCTCATTGAAAAATGTAAAGTAGCTTTGAAATACCTCAATAAAGATAATCACGAAAATTTTTGGGATTTTTTTGAGATGGTTATCACAAAAGAAGTTAGTTATCGAAAAATTATCCTAGATTTAAATAGAAAAGCAGAAGAACTTGCTTATATTAAAGAAAGAGTATCTGATACAATTATTTGGAAATTTGGTTTATATAATCACTGTAGAATCATCTTATTACAAGAACTTTCTAACTTTCTTACAAATGAATTTGAAAAAGCGCTTGTTTACAAAAAAACTAGTCCCTATATTGCTAAAAATGTTATAAGAAGAGCAAATGACTTAGGAACCTATTATTTGAATAAATTCAATGCTCTTAATGATCTACAAAAAGCAGAAGATGATAATATCATTGAACACTGCAGTTATGTGATAGAAGATAGCATAGAAATAGGAAGAAATAGTTTAAAAGCTATTACTCTTATTTAGATGTATATTCAATATGGACAAAATTCGTTTAAATACAAGTGAACCTCATTTTATTTATGGACCAAGAAATTCAATCGACATTCAGAATCATTAATAATATTAATTTGCATATTATTGAGGCAGGTCCTTCAAGTGGTCCTCTATTAATTTTCTTACATGGTTTCCCTGAATATTGGTTTGGTTGGGCCAAATATATAAAATATTTTGCTATTAAAGGTTTTCATGTAGTTGTTCCTGACCAACGTGGTTATAATCTAAGCGATAAACCAAAAAAAATCGGTGATTATGCAAATTTAAAACTTGTTAAGGACATTGTTTATCTTATTAAGTCTTATTCTGTTGAAAAAGCTTATATTGTGGGTCATGACTGGGGTGCAGCCATTGCATGGTCTTTGGGGATCTATTATGCGTCTTTTGTTGAAAAATTAGTTATTTGTAATGTTCCTCACCCAGGAGTGTTTATGAAATTCCTAAAATCTCACCGTTCTCAACTTCAAAGCTCTTGGTACATGTTATTTTTTCAATTACCTCTAATTCCCGAATTTTTTTCTAAATTGGCTAATAATAAATTCCTCATCTCAGCATTGAAGACTAGTACTTACAAATTTTCTGAAAAAGAACTGTTGCAATATCAGCAAGCTTGGAATCATAAAGGGTCTTTAACTGGAATGATTAACTGGTATAGATCTATGATTCAATCGAAAAGGATTCCCCCAAAATCCGGATCTTTATCGATGCCTGTTCTTATCATTTGGGGAGTAAAAGATTCAGCGTTAGATTACCGAATGGCCAAATTAAGTTTAGAAAAATGTAAGGATGGAAAACTTGTTTATTTTAAGGATGCTACTCATTGGGTGCAACACGAAATGCAAAAAGAAATCAAAAATCTACTTTCAGAATTTTTTATTAAGTAAAAAACTATAACTAGGTAATTAAGTGCTTATATAGATTCTTTTTCCAGTTTTGTTTTAATATCGCAAACAGATATTCATCTTCCCATTTACCAGTGCTTTTATAATAGAAACTCTTTATATAATGAGCTTCTTTTCTCATACCCAATCGTTTTTGGAGTTTAATTGAAGGGATATTGTTCATATCTACTAAACCAGTCATTCGATGAAATTTTGATTTATTAAAAACAAAATCAAACAATGCTTGAATTGCCTCAAATCCATAATTATTTCCCTGATATTGTTTTGCTATAATTATTCCAAATTCACCTTGATATAAAGAAAATTGTCGAGGAGCACAGTCACCAATTAAATGATTAGTGGATTTCCCTTCAATAGCTATTTACATCCAATTGTTTAAGTCTCATATATTTTTCACTTGATGTTTTTTAATGAAACCAATACCTTCTACTGATATTAATTTGTTTTCCCATCCCTGATATTTCATAATATTAGGATCATTTCGGTAGTGAAGAATAGAATTAAGGTCCGAAAGATATAATCGACGCATAACTAAGCGTTTTGTTGAAAAAAGTATTTCCATTTTCATTTCGTTCGTTTGATTTTAAATTACAATTATATTGCTTTTTTCATTAATAGGAATAATAAGAATTTATTTAAATTTCTGCAAGTTTTTCTCAAATAAGGTGTTAATCTTATTTATTTAAGAAATTTCTGATTAGCACTATTATTAATTTATATTTGGTTGGTTTTAAAAATCGCAAAGTTTTCCAAAATTGTTTTACTAGGGGATGGTGCTGTAGGTAAAACAGCGTTGCGTAATAGTTTCATGGGCAAAGGTTTTACTAGTAATTATCTAATGACTCTAGGAGCAGATATGAGTAGCAAATTGATTGAAGAATTAGATTTAAAATACCAAATATGGGATATGGCAGGACAACCACGATTCAAAGAAGTCCGTAGAATGTTCTATAATGGATCTGCTGGAGCAATTATTGTTTTTGATGTGACTCGATACGAATCATACGAGAATACAACAAAATGGATAATGGAATTACAAAGAGCAATACCCAAAAAAACTATCCCAATTGTTCTTTTAGGCAACAAAACCGATTTACGGGAAACAATATCTTCATCAATGAGCTACCAAGATGGAGAAAAACTAGCAAAAGATTTAACTGATTTTTATGCAGCAGAACAATGGCAAATTCCTTATTTTGAAACTTCAGCAAAAACTGGGATCAATGTTCAAGAAGCTTTCGTAAAATTAGGAAGAATGATCCTGAATGTTCACTGGTGAATAATTTTTATCTATTAGCTTTTGTGAGATGGATTCTCTTAAAGATGATTAATCTAAATTCATAGTAAAAACTTTCCAAATCTATTTGATAATCCGAAATATCAAAATAAATTGGAAAAAAACTTTAAATTCAATTTTCACAATTAAGTCCTGACATTCGACAGGTCCAACAGGCCATTTGTTTCATTTCATAAGGTTTTGAAGCTTCTTTAATTGTGTCTCCCATTCTTGCTTCATCATCATTTATTAGTATTGGACACACCCACACCCCATTCTCTGACACCATACGACACTTACTGCACTGTAAGTTATTATAGTTGTAATCGATGAAACATCCTTCAGTAAACATTTCTGTTTCATTATAGGATCGATTTCTTTTTTCTTCATTCCCAATAAGGATTGGAGGTAATAATTTCAGTCTGGATTGTCCTTGGGGAATACCAATATCTTCGACCAATTCAACATATTGGCTATTAACATCATTATTATTATTATTACTCCAACTTTTCATCGCGGTAATAATAGGATTGAAACCTGCCTCAACAAGATTTTTCAAACCCTTATTAGCATTTTTAAATGAATTTGCTCCTCTAATTAAATCATTTGTCTCTTCACTAGGACCATCAAGGGAAACTCTGAAAGTAAGAATATTTTTTGAATTCGCTTGAATAACCTGTAATTTTTTAGCTAATTTTTTAGTAATACGTATAGCATTAGTAAGAACTGTCGTATTAGCAAATTCAAGAGATTTTTTTAACATTTTTGTTATTTCTGGATTTATGAATGGTTCTCCTCCAGTAAAATAGATCTCTAACTGCTTATCTTTTCTCTTTAATGCTTCATCCAAATATTTCCAAAATGTTTCGAATGTTAAATAAGGATGTTGGTTAGCTGTGGGACTAGATTCGACATAACAATGGGTGCATTCAAGATTACAGCGCGATCCAGTAAAAAACCATAATACAAATTCTTGATGTTGATCTGCCAAAAAAGGGACAGAATAAACATTTTTTTGTTCTAATTTACTAGATTGCAAAGCTATAGTCATGTTGGTCTCTACTTTTAATCATTCTGTATAATATTTAATGTATTATTTAACTACAAAAAATGAAGAATGGAAATTTTACTTTAAAACGATTTATGTAGATGTTTTCCGATTCTTAGTGATTAAAGATTGACCTATTGCCAATATTGCTACGAAAACTAAAATTACTGCAACTAATATTGGAGAAATATCTATAATTGACTTATATAGGAAATAATCTGTTTCTTGTAATGCATTCAACCCAACATTTGCAAGTACGACATCTGCTAACGCGTAAAGAACAACAAATATCATAAACATGGGTGCAATATATTTAATCGTGAAATGATAAAAATTGCCTAGTTTGATTCTTGATCCAATATTAATTTCTTCAAGAGCTACTTTCTTGTCAATAAACCAAGCAAATGCTATCATAGCAATAATACTACCAATAACTGATCCTATTGCTCCAACAAAAATATCTAAATTATATAAGAATCCTCCATCTAGTGGAGAAAGAGCTGAAGGAATAGCAAGTAATAAAGTTGATCCAAGAATGATTAAAAATGCAGATCTTCGTTTAATATTAAAACTTCTTTCTAATGCAGTTGTTGTGACTGTAATAATTGCTGTCATTGGTAAATAAGCTGAAAAGAAAAACATAATAAAGAAAACTGCCATTAATAGAGCTGATATAGGACCACCAAGAGTAAGACTAATTGCTTGGAAGGCTTCAGGAATAACTCCAAAGAACAATCCTGGTCCAAATGATGCAAGACCATCGGTTGTTACTATACCTGACATAATAACCACACCTATAACTAATACAACAGCAATTAGACTAGCCAGTGTATTACCGATTACTGTAAACAATGCATTACCAGGGATGTTGTGTGTATGTTTTTTCTCAGTATAACTTGCATACAGAACCATATATGTTCCTCCAAGACATAAAGAAAAGAATGCTTGGCCTAACGCAGCAATAAAAGTAAAAGATGTTATTTGTGTGCTTATATCAAGAGAAGTTAGGAAATTAAATGTACCAGTAAGAACCCCAGGTTGTATTATAATTAAGAAAGTCATTCCTATCACCAATAAATAAAAAATTGGTACAATTGTTTTGCTTAAACTTTCTATTTTCTTAGTTCCTCCAAGAATCGTAGGAGCGATTAAAAGAAGGACTATTAAAGCAAATACAAGTTGTAATACTGGATCAGAAGCGACTTGTGAGTCAAAATATTGGTTGCTATTTGTTGCTGGATTTACTAAATTTGAATCCAGAAGGGAGGAGATACCGTATCGTAAGATCCATCCTATCCAAATCACAAAATAAGATCCAACGGCTAATACTACACCAAAAAGAATGACTGCTATCAATTTTCCACCGGGCATTTTTAGTTGGGTATAAGCTCCATCAGGGCCACGTTTAGTGAAACGACCCAAACCCCATTCAGCTGTAAGGGCTGGGAAAACAAATAAACTTATCATTAAGATATATACCAAAATATAACCAGCTCCCCCAAAATTAGCCACTTGGTATGGAAACCTCCACAATGTACTAAAACAAACTGTCATTCCTAGCATGATAGATACCATACTGAAGCGACTCTTACTTGAAAAGCAAGTATGACATTCGACCGAATAATTTGATTCTGAACTCATTTTTTGTCCTACCGATTTTTTAATGGAAGAAAGTGTGTAGGTTTGCCTACAAATTTGTACTAATTAATAAGCTTGCCAAAGTACAATTATCTTGTTTGGGAAAAAAGTGCCCCAAAAATCCTAAAAAATCAAACAAAAAGATCTTTTGTATAATATTTTCCAGAATAAAAGAATTTTAAGAAATAAATTACTTTTTCCTCACCTTATTACAATAAAATAATACAATAAGTGGAAAACAATCAGTGAAAGTCTTTTTTATAATAATTTAGGCTATTGCAAAAAGAAATTTTTTATATCTCATTTATGGCCAAGCGTTTAAAAATATTTTGAAATGAAGCACAGGCCATAATTTAAGTAGAAAAATCTCTATAAAGAAAAAAAAACAAATATTAAATGAATTTATTGAGCTTAATTAAAGAAAATCTGTTTCGTTTGTGGATTTTAATCCAATTCACCTTGCCTATTAATTGAGAGAGAATACACGCGAACAGAACATATTTTCTAACCTTTATTAATCCTCTAACCGGAACTACACGACCTTTAAGGATGTCTTTAAACGTGGACTGATATCTTTCAACGGAACTTCTTTTTTTCGTACTCAAATTTCTTATTCTAACTCCTTCTCTTCCTAAAGCTATCTTTCGCCAATTAGATTTTCTAAGGTAGTTAAAATGCTTGATTTTAGCCTTTTTATGGTTATATGATATAGCAGGAATTAATCCTAACTCAATATTTCGAGAATAACATTTCTTATCATCAAAAGCACCATCCATAGTCATAACAGAAGCTGAACATAGATCACGTTTCTCTAAATGATTAAAAAGAATCATTGCACCATTTGATTGATGTATATTTGCTGGAAGAACCCAGGAGGACCGTGCAATTTCGCTTGTTGTTCCACTAACAAAATAAACCCAATAACCGTGAAAACGCTCTTTATCAGTTTTATAGCCATATCCCGCGTCTGGATCTAAATTATGTCTATTACGACCATTTGATAATATATCTGTTGCATCCAATGCTAATTCGTCTTTATCAAACATCCCAATGGATACCAAATGTTCATCAATCTTTTTTAATATTTTCAAAATAGTTATTTCAGACAAATTTCGCAAAAATCGAGAAAAAGTGTCATGAGAGGGAATATTTTCTTTATTAAAACCGCAAAATTTCCTGAAATCATTATTTTCGTGTAATTTTTCTTCTAAAGTTGTATCATATTGAAATAACTCTCTTATCTTTAATAAATGACCTAAAAATAAACTTATAGGATTATAAGATGGTCTTCCAAATCGAGATTTTCTCCTAGGTAACCATTTCTTAATTGATAAATTCATAACGGAAGATTTAAGTATATCTAAATTTATTCCTTTAATAGAGCGATATGTTTGCATTTTCATAACCCGTAGATATCTGGAATTTCATTAACTGTTGATGGTTGGCTGCAAATTCCATGTAAACTTATAATAATGAGTTTATAAACTTTATGGGTTATTATCGCTCTTATTAATAATTTACTGGTTTGCAATAAATTGTATATATCATTTATTATATTATTCAGTAATGAAAATAAATAACAAGAGTATTTGTAACTCTACAAAACAAAAAAGATGAAATTTAAACAGATAGTTTTGCAATTATCTAAATATATATATAAAAAAGATTGAAAACTAATTATGATTTTCTTCTTCTTAAAATAATTAGAGGAATTGTTACTACAGATAGCATAGAGAAAATCGTGATTAGATCAAATCCTGGTGTATTACCACCTAACTGACCTCCAGCATTGAATGTATATTCCATTACCATTTTTCCACTATCACCGGCATCATGTGTAGTTTTCAATTCAGCACCTTTAAGTAATCCATTCTCATGATATTCCACTATCATGGAATAAGTATACAAATCAACAATCGGCTGTTTTGGTAAAGATACATCAAATAGATTGCGTTCAAGAAAATTTGAAATTTCCATAAATACTTCAAGTTTATTTCCCGTAACCTCTATGGAATACTCATCTAATAATGCTGTATCGGTTATTGTTTCGAATTGATAACTCGATATATTGTAAAATTGATAATTCCAAGTTTGTCTTGTATTTCCTTCAAAAAAGTTATCACCATCTAATTTAATACGTTGTATCCAATTGTTAGGATTAGCAACAAAAATTTTTAAAGCAGATGAACTTTGGGGAAAAGGATTAAACAAATATCCTGAAGAACTTACAAATTGACCGTATGGATTTATTAATAGGGAATATTGCCCTGTGTCTTGAATATTGACTACTGAATAAGACTCCGACACACCAGTACCTGAATTTTTTGTCCAACTACCTCTATTAATCCAAAGTTGGTCATTTTGGTCTATTGATATTCGTCTCCCAATATTAACTTGAGCCTTTGTTGCATCAACATTTATTACTGTTAGCGCTAACGATCCAGCAGTAACACCTTCAACTGTGTAACCGGTAGAGTCAGTAAATTTCGTTTCTGTACGATATTTTCCAATGGTTTGATCATTTACCTTAACCTCAGAATCGAAAGTGATTGATGGTTCTGTTATTGTAGAAACTTCTGTTGCGGTAATCGTAGTCGTTTGTTCTTCAGATCCTTTAACATTGATTATGATGCTGTTAAAAAATATTAGAAACAGTAATATTGCTATTAATTTATTTTTATTCCAAATATTTGATCTCATAATGGATCCTTTAATTAATTGTTTGAAAGTAGGTTAAACAAAGTTTATATATATTGTTCAGATTCGGTTTTTTAAAGTAGGTGTACCTACGTCAATTTTATTATGAGTATTATCATGAGCAATAACATATAATCCCCTTGCAATTGACAAAATTTTTGGAAATAAGATCAATTTTAATTCCAATAACAACCATAAGTAAATTTCTTAAGGTTATATCCCGAAAATTCCAGTAATTATTTAATCACATAGTCTAATGAATTTTCATTAGTAACATCAGCGATATAGTGAATCAATATACTGTCTAATCTCGGTGGTAGTCCAATCAGCTTCATTTAATTGTTTCGCAGCTAAAGCTATATGAATACAAACTCCACAACTTTGAGCATGGGTATCTATTGTTCCATTGTCTTTCCAAAAACATTGACGATTATTATCATGGATATTATCACAACCGCAATAGCATTTAAGCTGTTCAAGCAAATTACTATTAGATTTCACATAATTATAAGCTGAATCAACATATTCAGAACTCAGAATTTTAGGATCAGATTTTTCAATCATGTTATTAGGTAGTACCTTGCCTGGAGGGATGATTGCAGGGTTTGATGAAGTATTAAGAGAATTTAAAATAAAAAATCCTGAAGAAAGAACTATTATTGATAATATAGCGACTTTAGTATATGAACTAGAATTAGAAGGTCTTTTAATAGTTTTTTTATCCCGTGTTTGTACTTTTGAAATCATTTGATCAATATTTTCAATGGTAGTCTGATTATTAGTTTTTTAAGTGGCTTTACTTTTTGGTTTATACGATTTTCTTCTATTACTCATAGAATATTCCCAGCTCTGTATATATATTAACTAAATATTAAGGTGAGTAGTGATACTTTACTCAAGGAAAATTAATGGAATTATTGATTACCGATGACATTAAATTAATTACTAATAATTTTGATAAGTTATGTAGCAAATGTAATGAAAAGATGTATTAATACACGATTCATCAAAATTGCTCCTAAAATGATAATAAGCTAAAGTTTTTTTTCTCATATGTAGATGGTAGTAAATTCTAGATAGAGATTTATTAAATGAAATTATCTTAATTTAATAACACCCAAGTGAATTTAAACTATTTATTCAAAATTTAAATGAATGGAAAAAATAATGTCATCAGAAGCAGAAGGGGTTATTCTAGAAACCCAAAAACTCTATTTGATCCAAAATATTCTTGAGAAGCATCAAATTGGCCGTATGATAGCCAAAAAGAAGTTAGGAAATGAACCAAACTTTATGGTTATTGAAAAAATCGAAAAAACATATATATCAGGACGAAATGGAATATTACTGTTAACAATTAAATTTAATTCTGAAATGGGAGGATTTACAGGAGTTGTGGCTTATAAGGAATTTTCTACTTCTGAAGAAGTTGAGTACAATGTGTTACTAAATAAATGGATTGAAGATAGAGTAAAACATAATTCAAAGGTCCGGATCCCAGAAATCTATTCAAAAGGAGAAAATTTTATTTTATATGAAGGGGTAGAAGGAGAAGTATTTGATTCTTCGCCATTTGCTCTTCTTAAAAAAGCAAACATCGCCGGAGAAATATTAGCGACGTATCATTCTTCTCAAACACCTCCTGCTGATCTGAAACGCTATTCAACATTATTAACAAAAACTTTAAAAGAACTACCTATTAGTAAAGATAGAAAAGGTAAATTATTAAGCTTGGGTTACTCACTCTTAGCTAATTATAATTATTTAAAGAGCGGTGTTTATGGATACGGAGATTTTCAACCAGATAATGTCATGATAGCACCGGATGGTCAATATGGGTATTTGATTGACCCAGAATTCGTAGAATCCAAAATAAGCGCTGATAGATTCGAAGATATATCGAATTTCTTTGTATTTAGTGCAATAAAAGAGTTTAAAGAAACAAATAACATCAAAGAAACATTACTAGCACTCAGAACGTTTTTAAGAGCATATAACACAAATTTAAAACTTCAGGGAACAAGTTTAGAACAAATATATGCTGAAGATGATATATTAGGAGTATTGTTGTTTCATTTAGGATTGACAGGATTTATCCATGGAGCCTCAACCTCCAGAAGCTTAAAATCAGTACCAAAAATAATAAACAGTACAGAATTAGAAGAATTAATGTTGCTTTACAAATTCACTAAATTTGTTTGGACTAAAGGAATCAAATATCTACCAGAAAAAGCATTTCCAGTAGAGAACAGAGAGCGAATAGATAACAGAGGTTGGGCAATGACTTGGGTAGCGATAGGAAAATCATTATTCGAATCGCTACAAAGCGATTCGCAGTTTAAATTATTGTATAATATTCCCAAAAGCCAGAAAAACGTCAAAGTAGATGATGCTTTACGTCATTGGGGAATGAATAATAAAAATGAATTAGAAGATACTATCAAAGAATTAAATTTGCTTTTTGATGGTTCTATAGTTGATATTAAAAAAAATGAACTCATATATAACAAAAAATTAATGAAAGAATTAGATTTAACACAATATCGTGATAATTGGGAAGAAATAACTATAAATCTAAAAATAGTATTTCTGAAAAAACCAGAAAATTATATAATAAATGAAATAGTAAAAAGAAAAATGGTTGATGAAAAAGAACTAGAAGAATTGGGAGTATTTGATAAAAAAAAGATTAAATTTACTGTGAAACAATTAATAAAAAAAGGGATACTGTTTAAATTGGAAAAAGCCATAACTTTAGCCCCTGAATGGTATAAAAGAATAAAAACACCTGTTATAGTTTATTCATAATTACCTCTAATAAAAGATTTTTCTTTTCCTTACCTTTTCTTTTAATTTAACGCTTTTTGGAGAAGTAAAACCGTGATGAAGTTTGTTTAAATTAGTTAATCAAACTTTTATATATTATAAAATTTTCACCAAAAATTAGTTTTTCAATTTATAATTTTCTAAATTTTCTAAATAGAGAGAAGATTGAATAAATGAAATTGGAATAAGATTATATTTTTCATCAATATTTTAATGAATTTTAAAACCAAATTCATAACATAAAAAGATTATTGATGTAATATCGCTAAGAGTTTGTTTATCAAAATTAGAATTTGAATAAAATATTTGATTTAATGATATCAGAAAGTAAATTTAAAACATTTGAGGTCAAAAAAAAAATAAAAGACAAATTAAGACTCAAAAAACAAAGAATTAAGATTGAAATATTTATTTAACAAAAATTTTGGTTTTTATGAAAAAATACTAAAAAATTATTGAATGTTTACTCCTTTCTAATGAAATCCAATATTTCCAAAGCCTAAAAAAAATAAATTAAAAGGATTAAATTTATAAATAATTAAGGCTGATTATTCATGTTTATAACTGAAGAAACAAGAGAAAGCATTGCAAAATTATTAGGCGGAATAGGAGTAATAGCAATTATTCTTGGTATATTTTCTGAAAATGTAGAATTTGGTTTAGGTCTAGTAATAGGTGTATTTTTTTGGATGTTAACAGATGTATTTAAGACATGGGTAAAAATTGATAAAATAAACGATAGGAATATATTTCAAAATGGAAAAGCAATTTCTAAACTTTTAACAGTATTTGGGGTATGGGTTTTGTTATTTAGCATTTTTATGAATACGATAAGCTTTAATTCAGCTATCGTAATCGCTATTTCGTTTTTCATTCTCAGTGGAGTATTTTCAGAATTCTTCAGTGTAAAAAAAGCGAGTAAGCATAAAAGACGATATGCAGTAACTGTCCCAATAAACAATCCAGAAGCAATTGAGTATACAACAGGAGAAACAGATTATTTGGATAAGGAACCAGTAAAAGTGAGTTGTAAGAATTGCGGGAATTCATTAGTTAAAGGGGATGTATTTTGTTCAGTATGTGGAGAAAAAGGGAATTAAGATAGTAAAATATAATTATTGATAAGTTTAAATACTACCAAAGATACTAATCTACTGAGTAGATTATGTTAAAAACTTCAGTAAAACTGGAAAAAAATCAAAAAGAAAAACTTGAATTATTACAAGCTAAACTTCGATTGGAAAAAAAAATTCATTTAAATCAATATGAGCTATTAGGAAAAATTATTTCATTTGCTTATGATCATTTCGATGATTTTAATTCGTACTTCAAGCCCATTGCATTATCAACAGAAGAAATTACAAGATTAGAGAAAGAAATTATTATATCTGAAGAAGATCTTCAAGAAGGGAAATCAGATGACGAACTGATTTATGGAATCTAAGATATGATATTTGTAGATTCAGGATTTCTATATGCATATGTCAATGAGAGAGATAAATCTCATAATCTTGTCAGAAAAAAAATGAGAGAGATAATGTCAGGTAATTATGGATCAATACTAATATCTAATTATATTGTTGATGAATCGTTAACATTAGCTAGGGCTAGAACAAAAAAATGTAATGTTGGAAAACGTATTCAAAAATTAATACAAAAATCCATTGCAGAAAAACCATTATTTCAGATAATCATAATTGATTCGTTAATAATACCAAAGATTGATGAATACTATGAAAAATATTGTGAAAAAGGACTTAGTTATACAGATTGTTCAATATTAGCGGTAATGAAAAAACTGAAAATAGAATATTTAGCAACAATTTCTAAAGAATTTGAAGGATTAGTAACAATAATCTAATAAAAAGAAAGAATCTGTGATAATGAAGAAACTAATAAAAGAAGGAGAAAACGCGAATTGATGAGAATGATTGAATCCAGGAAGATGTAAAACAGTATTTGGTTAAAAAATCAGCGGAAATACCAATTAGAGAAATGATTGTTATTATAACAAACAGATCAAGCAAATATTTATACTGGATTTAATTATAATAGATTCAAAATTTTATTTTTCACCTTGACTATTTTACTCATACCAGATTTTTCCCGATCTACTAGTTTCAAAACCTCTAACTGACTGACTATTCTTGACATCGTTGCTTTTGAAATCCCTGTTATTTCACAAAGTTCTACTTGAGAATGGCCAAATGGGTTATTTATTAAGATTTCAAAAACTTGAAATTCTTTAGTTTTTAGTTTTATTTGATATTTATTAAGAATTTCTGACATTGCGACTTCTTTCAAACTTTGTGACGTGTCTTCAGTGATATCTTCTGGAATAATATTTTCTGAAATAGAGTTCTGATCTCGTGATTTTAATTGATTTTTTTTATTTACGTAGTAATTTTGAATGTTTTTCCTTCTTTTATAAATAAAAAACGAAGCAATGACGATTAATCCTGATAAAAACAACAATCCAATAAAGAGAAAATCAATATTGTCTTGGACAGAAATTTCTACTGAAATGTTGAAAATTAACTGGGACCCATTGTAATACTCTATTTGGAAAGTAATATTGCTTTCTAAAATATTAGATTTTCTTAAATCTCCTTCAAAAACGTAAACCAATTTTGAGGAAGGCTTTAATAGTATGTTAGATGAATTTAATGAAATTATTCCATTCCCAGGAATTATTTTTACTTGAAGGGTACTATTCCCCGTATTTTCAATGTTAATCTCGAAATCGATTATCTTATTTTCTCTCTCTACGATATTTATTGCTAATGGTGTTACTGAAACCTGTTCTTCAAAATAAGGTTCTAGGTAGAGTGTCAAAAGTGAACATGTGAAGGATTCTTTAAAAATTTCTGTCCAACGTAAAACTAATTCATTTGACTCTGGTTTCACTTGATTTGGTAGATTTGTTGCTCCTGCATAACTGTAACCAGGACTGAGAACAACCTTCATTGCTGATATACCTATTTCTTTGTTCCAGTATACTGAAATATTATGAGTTGAGGAACTTTCGATTGATATTGTTTGTTCCCATTGTAATTCCAGTATTAAATATTGTCCTTTAGGGATTAATTCATTTAGAGTAAAGAAAACATCCGATTGATTTATTTGATCTTTAAATTCTAATTGAAATTCTACTGATTCATTTTCTGATACGATAATTAGGTTATCAATGTCTCCTGCAATGCTAATATGCTCATTCGATTCATTCTGGAGCCCTGACCCTAGATAGGATATCTTCATCTCTGTTAAGATAGTATCGTGTATAAAATAGTGATTTAATATTATGGAAGCTATTGGTAGTTCATCATTAACAGAATATAACAGTTGCGAATGAGAATAAGAATTAGAATATGCATTTTGAACATTATCTTGAAAATTATTTTCATTATGGATATATAATTGGTTAACCGAGATTAAAAGAGAGGATAAAAATAATATAGTGAAAATTAATAAAGTATTTAGTGATATAAGTCTTTCTTGCAATGTGAAAAAACCGATTAATGCTTTTTAAATTATTTAAATGGATAAATATGCGATTCTCATGGTCTTATTTTATCTGTTCTAAATTTTAGATTTTAATAGTTGTTGTTTCAGAAACCCTGTAATTTGTTTTATTGTATTTATGAAGCTGGATCTGATTAAAATCGGTTTTAAAATAAATATCAAGATCACTTTGATCGAACTAATTATTGTGTAACTAATTGAAACTTCTATGGAACATAAAAACAAATAAGGATGAAACAGCTTTATTTATTGCTTTGGAGTGCATCTTCTGGTTTTTTTTATTTTGAAACTATACTTTCATTAGTTGTTTCATTCATATTATCACTTAACAGTCAAACAAATATATTGACTGCAAAAAATATATGAGGTCTTATTTGTGCTAAAAACAAAATTAAACTTTTTATTAATTGGCATTGTTATTTTATTAACTTCTGTTATATTAGTTGTCGGAAATCCCACTCAAACTACTGATTCTCTTGTTAGAGGTCAATTTGAAGGCATTCGATTTAACTATGGAATTGCAGATTATAATGATTCTGGTTCTCATTCAGACAGAATGTCCTTGAATAACTCTGAAAATTGGGATTCTACTTCTTCTTACAGAACAAGAATCAGAATATCCTTATCTCGTGGTAATACTTCTGCAACTTATTATTCAATGTTTACTGATGATCCACAATTTGGAGATTTTGAAAAAGACCCAGCAATCGGTAACGTGGATTATATTAAAGAATTAGTGGTATATGAAAGTAATTCGTCTCTTGTTCCTAATGGTACTTTTTCAATTTTAGATTTTATCGCTGAATTAAATGAAACTGGGACTTCTTTTGGATATTCAGAGCCATCAGTTGTATCAATACCCGTTTATACTTACTCAACGAATGATTATGTAGATTATACAGTCGCTCCAGTTATTTACATAAGACTAGACAATTCTAAATTAAATTCTGATAGTAATTATTTTTATGAATTCTATCCTTCACATCAAATAGTTTCAGGGATCTTTAATTTACTTCCTGTAAATGTTACAACCCGCTCCTTTGGTTTTTATGAAAGTACTGGCTACTATCAATTTGAGTACACCTATAAGGTTAGTGGTAAAAAAGCTGAAGTGAATATCTTTGACGATGGTTCTTTGAGTGTTAAATATGAAGCCTTTCTTGAAAATGATTTAGAATATACAGAAACGGGTTCTTATTACAATCTAATCAATTCGGAGTATAATTCTGAAAGCTATTTCACAATTATTGGCGATCACACTTTCACAGTAAATGGAACAATATATTCCTTTACCGATGGTCAATTTTTACCTACAGAATTTCTCTTCAATCCTGACTCGTATAATTCTAGCTATTCGTACAAGGGGTACACGAATAGTTCTTGGGTTATTGACGGACGTATTCAATCCATATCAGCAGCTCAATCGATTACTCAAATCTTAACCCCTCTCTCTCTCAACCAAAAAATTGTTTGGCAAAATAGTTTTCCAGCTGTTTTACAAGCATTCACTAAGCAATCTTCCGGAGAGAAGTTAGATTCCGTTGGTTCTGTTATCCCTGTTGGTGATGATCCTTCAAATGACGTTGTTATCTCAGACTCAAATGAAGCAGCCAGTTTGAATTTTTCACCAGATTCTAACAAAGTCTCTTACGATAATGATGTTGTCCTAGGTCATACAGGATATTTAGAAGCATATCAGTATGATTATTCCTATACAGGTACTTATGATTCCAATTCAACTTATTCTAATAAAGTTGATTCTGATTTCACTACTGGTATGGTAATGGGTAATGATGTTACAAAACCGGGTCAAGATGTATCTGGAACTGGTTCTAATTCTTATTCCTATGAGTATAGCTATAATATGGGTAATATAGATCAAGAATATAAAGCAAATCTAGTTTGGCTAGACCCTGTTCGGTCAAATGGAAAAATTTCCTTTGCTTGGGTCCTTGAATTAACCGATTTTCCAACCAGTTGGTTTTTAAACTATTTTGAGAATCAAAATGCTCCAATGGATTTATCTTTCGGTTATATATACGAAATAGATGTTGATGATGCAACTAGTGTAGCAGATACTTCTCTTTCTTTAACTTTTGAGTATGGTGAACTTGCTCCAACAATTAAACCATTCATGGAGGGTTTTTCACTTGCTACATCGTCTTACACCCAATGGATCGTGAAAAAAGATGTCGAAGTCCAAAATACCTTATTAAATAGTGTTTCTAAAGTCGCAGATCAAGTCGAGTTTAGTGCTGTAGGTAGGAGTATTGGTGATATCGAATTTGGAAATGCAAAAAAAATCTATTCTCTTTTCACTCCTGACGGGGAATTCAGATACGAAATAGTCACCTCTATTATGGCTTTACATTACTATTCCGATATGAACGGTGTAGACAGCCAATTTAGTACTGAAGAGCAAAGTAAAATTGAAACAGTGACTCAAGAAAAGATGAATTCTGTTTATTTAATGGATGCTGCCTCAGATATTATTCCAGATTTTAGGGTAAGATCATTTATTATTATGATTACTTATCCTGAATGGAGTGGGAATAAGATAATTCATGATCCAACATATTCGTCAATATCTGAAATAAAAAAATATCCAGGGGAAAACTATGTTTCTACTGGAATAATTGTTACTACTGTTCCGTCTATTCAATCAACACCCGGATTTCAGGTTTTATTAATAGGCATTGGAATACTCTTTTTGGTCTTTAATAAGCGAAGAAAATAAATGAAGATATTTTTGATTTCTTAATTTTTTGATCTTTTTCCTTTTTTTATTATAAATTTTCTTACTACTTGATTTCTAAAATTATGGAATTAACATCAACTTTTAGCTTCCCAGATTCCGATTACATTCTGTTCAGAATCTTTAACTAATGCAAAGTAACCCATATTTGGAACTTCTTCTTTACCATGAGCAACAGATCCACCAAACTTCTCAAGAATCTTTAGAGTTTTGTCAATTGATTTAACAGTCATAACAAGAGTAGGAGATTGTTGAACTTCACTTCTTTTAACGAAACCACCATTAATAGCTCCAGACTTGACTGGCATTTGTTTTTCATCAACATCAACGCTATAAACCATAGTATAATCAATATCAGGAACGTCAACAAAATTCCAACCAAAAACAGAAGAATAAAATTCTTTAGCACGATCGAGATCCTCAAAAGGTACTTCAAAATGACTTACTGAAGCCTTTTCAGGTATTACAACTTTCTTTTTAGTAGTAGGACTAGTTTTTTTGGTACTAGCTTTTGCAGAAGTTTTTTTACTTGAAGATTTTTTTCTTTTAACCATATTTACCACATTCTAAGATGTTTTATTGTAAAAAACA
>MDVS01000033.1 GCA_001940645.1 Candidatus Heimdallarchaeota archaeon LC_3 | reverse complement strand
AGTGCAATCTAATAAAATTAAATCACCGTCAGAAAAATTTGGGATGCTACCATAATTAACGCTAGATACCGAATTTTCAGTATTATTTTCTGTTTCAGTAACAATAATAGCACTGGTTATAACAATCAATACAATTATTGTTAGTGATGCTATGTTTTGTTTGAAATATTTGTTCATTCATATACACCACATCCTTCTAAGCATTGATGGGAAAAAACCTTACTAATCTTTAACCGTCATTTTCGAAAACATTTTTGAAACTAGGTCAAATCGTCAAGTTGGTATGAAATATTATGATAAACCACAATCAAACTCTCTTATCTACTGAGACTGAACAGGATATTATCAATCATATAAAAAAAGGTTATCAATCGTGTCGGACTTTTTTTTTGACCTATACAAACGAGGGTTATGAAATTTATACTGATAAGAAAAGAGAATTTCTTCGAGGACTATGTGCGGATTTCTTAAAGGATTTTGGGAATAAAGAGTTATTATTTCCAATTCCTATTTCTAAAATCAATAATTTTACGAAAAAAAACCTTTTCGTTCCTTTAACTGTGAGAAATGGTGGATTTGAGTATCCCCGGTCTTTTACTGTTTTTATGGACAGAATCAAGGATATAAATGTTATCCCATCAAGTTTACCTGATATTGAAGTTCTTGATGAATTTTTCAACTCCAATAATATCTCTAAAACGCTGGAAATATTCTTTACTCAATTTTTTCAAAGAATAAAGAAAATTATTATTCCATTGCGTCGTAGAGAGGCCGAATTACTAAAATTGATGACCAATATCGATTTTCTCAAATTAGACAAAAATAATTCAATTAGAATCTTTCCTCCGACCTTGGAAGATAAATTGACAGCATTAAAATACTCTTCTGCTCAAGAAAAGAAATTGGAACGTGCTCATAACTTATTATTAGATTTTAAGATTCTTTCTGCTAGTGGAATTATTATGGACTTATCTAAAGTGGGATTCATATATGTTCTCCGCAGCTATGCTAATAAGAATTTCATGAAATCTCAAGATACTGATTTACAACCATTTTTAGTTTGGAATATTGGGTTTCCAGATCATATTGAAAAAATTTATTGTATTCCTTTTTATAACATTGAAGACATGAATTTAATAAACAATTCTAACACACAGACATTAACAGATTGGTACTGGAACGTAAATTTCAATGAATACGAAAAAGGAAAGAATGATCCATGGCAAAACTTTTCCATTCCAGATTTTATTAGTCAAGAACATTATCCATCAAGGTTTAGACATTATATTTTATCGAATCCATTACTTAGAGAATTTAAAGTATGGGAAAAAGATGTCATTAAAGAATTGACAAGGATGAATAATCTTTCTCTGACTAATATCGGAGAATTATCAAATAATGCTACGAAAGAACAAATTTCTCAATTTTTAAAAGTAATTGGGGAAGCGGAAGTTTTCCAACATTATCCCAATGTCAATTTTATAAATATTGATTTCAAAATAGCATTCAAATTTAGTATAGATAATAGAGATGTTTTTAAAAATATTATTAACGGTTTGTTGACCTTTCCAATTGTCCACATCTTTTCTAATGAAGAGAAACACAGACCTGAAGCATTAGGATACCTTCATTGTCCGAGAAATAGAGTTAGTCATTTATTAGAAAATTTTCTTGGAATAAAAGAAAAGTTTTCTGATTTTGAGATAAAATTCTCCTTTTCTGAATTTAATCGTTTAAGTAGATGTTTAAATATTTCTCATATTAATATCAAATTTCAAAGTGGTCATGCATCAATAAAATAGATATTCAAAGATAGAAATTACAACATTTTCGAACTTATGAGAAATTTTATGAATTATTAATGCGAGACTTATTTCAATTCGAAATTATCGATATCCAAGAAAATCAAAATATTATCATCAAATATACTACTAATAATGTTCCATGGAAAATTTATATTCCATGGATATTTACTTTTATCAGATCAGAAACTAAATTATTAACAGACATTGAAGATTTAATTGACCGAGTTGATGATACTTTTAATTGGGATAAACTCCAATTAGAATCAGGGGCTATTACATTAAAGGGGCTTGTATAATTAGATTAAAAAATTTATTAAATTCTATTTTCAATTTAATTCTTCACTCATAATATGTAATTATAATATTAAATTTTTGGAAATCCAAATTGGACTATTATCAAATCCACCATTCTACAAAAAAAAGTTATCTTTACTTACTAGTGGTCTTTGCGAATCTATTTATTATGGTTTTTTGAGAGCGTATCATTATTTTGACCTAATTGCTACCTATTGAATCACTGATTTTTTGAGAATGAGCGATAGGTCAATTTTTTCATCAATGCGTTTGTTATTCATGAGATTGATTTTCATATAAAACTTTCCTATAGAATAGCTCTCTCTATTAATTATCCACTAGGATAAATTAAACCTTTAATGAAGCAACAAAAAAGAAGATTGATGCATAGTATTTAATTCTTTTGACAAAAATACAAATTCTCATCTAATAGGAACTTTTTTCAAATATTCCTCATCACAACAAGGACAATCATCAGGTGGGCATTGAATTGAATCAACATTTTCCAATATAATAGTTGGATTTTTAGGAAAAGCTGTTGTCAGAAGTGTTTGCATGGCTTGCAGACCATACCGTTCGCTAGTGTAATGATCAATTGCAATCAGTGTCATACCAAGCTCCCGTGCTATGATTTCGACAACCCAATTTGGATCTGAAGATACCAAAATGTCGGTTCCTAAATCGGACATTTCTATGATCATACTATCGATAAACCCCCCCCCAGGGATATATCCAACCTTAGAATTCTGACATTTAGGATTTACGATTACAGAAGGGTTAACATTCAATGAATCTAAGCGAGTCACAATTTCTTCAAGAGAAATGTCAGAACGGATAACGGATCCTAATCTAGGCACTTGATGACCTTTATAGGTGAGATCAACTTTTTGAATTTCTTCTTTCATTATTCCAAGATGAAATAAAAACGAATCTCCAATTCCGTCAATCATCGTATCCCATCCCAGATGAAAATTATAGATATTAAAGTTTTTTTCCTTAGCTTGTGCAAGGATCGCGTCATAAATACGATTATTATATACAGAGATTTTATGGTGACAAATTACTAAGCTTCTTGAAGGTACAAATTTAAAATTACGTGGATCAGGGTTTATCATTAAAAAAATGTTGTTGATTTCATTTACTGTTTTAATTTCGTAGCCTATATATTCAAAATCGAAGACAAAAGCATTTTTCTCAAGAAACTCGACAATAACATCTGATGAAATGAATTCATTTTTTAAAGTTTTATCAAATATTTTCGTTTTAGTTTTTATTGGAATAGTAATTGATCTGTATGAAATCGAGGAATCTATAATTAGCTGTTTTTCTTCCATTTCTATCGGATAACCACCCACCTTCCATTCATCAAAACCAACATCTAACTTACTAATGTTCTGAAATCCGAGACTTTCCAGTGTAATAGCGGCTTGAGTCGACATCGAACATGGTGCATTTTGACAATAGACTACGATAGTCTTATCTTTAGCTAATTTGCTTGCATATTGATCAATTTCATGTAATGGAACAGAAGTAGCACCTGAGATATGGCCTTTCTGAAATGAATGGAATGTACGAACATCAAGAAGGATAAATTCAGTTTCATGAGTAATGAATTGATGTAAGTCGAGGATGCTAATTTTATTAAACATAATTTATTTCCACAAATATTTACTAGTTATTTCAGACGAATTTATAATTTTTTACCTTTTTTTTAGCGTATTATTCGGAAAAGATCAAAGAAAAGTGCTTAAAAACAAAAAAATTCTTTTAATATTTCTTGTTCCTTAATACAAGATTTCACAAAAATTTATTTATTTACAATTTATTAGGGTTACCTATTTTTTTACTTAATAAATTACCTCATTTGATCCATTCTTTAAATAATAATGTTATGAAATCAGTATAATTGTTAATTATCTTATATATTTCATATGAAATAAAGATGTCTAAGGTGTGAAAAGAATAGTAAGCATTGAAAAACTCAATATAGAAAATGAAGATTTATATTCAAAGCAGTTGTCTTAGGTGATGAAAATATTGGTAAGACATCAATAATTAGACAATTTCTCGGATTAGATTTTGAAACCTCATATCTTATGGCGTTTTCCAAATAGAGAAGGATTTAATAATAAAAGTTTTCATTTTCAAACAAGAAAAATTATTTTTTGATCAAATAGACAACTTTTTCATTACGATTTAATAATCTATAAACATAATTTTTGAGGAAAACTAGTCTATTAGTTTTAAAAAGGAATTTCGACCTTGATTTGATTTTTCGTCTTGTTTTTAACATTTCAGTGTTAAAATTTGTTTTTCCTTTTTTTTCAATATCAAATAGTTTTGCTACCGAGGATTGGTGCGAATTATTGAGCATAATTGCTATCTTAGCGTCCATAATGATTTATAATAGAGATTAGAGTTCAAAAATCCTTTTATTTTTTGTACAACAAACTAATTTTTTTTACAAATAATTTATAAACATGTTTTCGAAAAATCAATGTTAAAAATTTAAATCCATCATATATATTTATAATTTAATTTCTATAATTTTTTAAAATTCAGTAGTAGGTTTAACAGTTTTTATGTCATTTTCTTGAAAGAGCGTTTTTCATAACTGTTCTTTATCTCATATGATTTCAATCGTGATCTCATAATTATCCAACTAGGAACTAAAAACCAATGAAGAAAATCAATTAATATTTTTGCGAGTAACCACCCCAGAACATGAATACAACGTTTTTCCTAAAACTCTGATAGAATAGAGTTTTTATATTTAAAGGGGTCATCTACTAGTGGTTGTAGTATCTTCAATAAAGAAATTTATGGACTATTATAGGAAATCCAGTCAAATTTACCAATCTACTAAAAAAGTTAGGTTCATTTACTGGTTCTTTCTATGAATCTATTTTTTGTGGTTTATTGCTTGTAAATCGATAATAAATGATTTGTTATGCAAACAATTAATATTTTAAATTTTTTTTTAAAGTTAATTTTTATCGGTGTTTTAGTATCATGAGTACATCAGTTGATTGGGTTGATCTTTTCAATCGATTTGGGTCTGCCTTGAATGATAAAAATGAACAAGAATTAATAATTGTTACAGAAATTATGAGTTTAAGGTTTCAGAATCCATCTGTTGAGGATTTAATATGGCTTAAAAACAGATTAAAAGATCCAAATTTGAAATGGCTCATTGCTATAATTTCTTCTAGAATATCTCATCTTTCAGATGAATTATTCGAACCTTTAATGGATGCCGCCATCGCAGAAGTTAATCCTAGTGCTAATAGATCGTTCATTGATCCTTGTATGTCTGTGTATGGCCCTAGACGGGTTAATGAATATCTTTTACACATTTTAGAAACTGGAGAGCCATTTGAACAAGCTGGCGCAGTAAATGCGTTTTATTGGGCCCAAATTTCCTTGTCATTTACAATGAAAAATGACAACTTGGATTCAGATCCTGAATCACAATTCTCCTTAGATAATGCTACTCCTGAATCAAGAGATAACTATCTTGCATTAGAAGACATTTGGTATAAAAAACGCCTTTTGTTTCTAGAACTCTTTGTAAAAAGTGAAAATCTTGATGTACAAAGGAGTTTGATACCATCTTTAAATCTTGATGCTAATAGTTACCCTGATTCTCATAAACTCTTGGTCGAACAAGCTAAAGAGATTGCGCGATCACACTATGATGAGTACATTCGTCATCGTGTAGAGATCCAATTAGAGAATGATAATTTGTTAAAAGCACTTCCACAAAGAGAGGAAAACACAAAATAGGTTATCATTTTAATTTTAGGGTAATTTTAAAAGTTTCTCTTCTTTGGAAGAAAGATTTAGAAGAGCTTAGCAATCATAGCCCAAATTTCATATTTTAATTGGTGGACCAAAGCACCAAAGCAGATCTGTGGTGAAGGGAGGATATCGGCGATGAATCGTTGATTGAAGATTGATTTAAGACATTGACGGGATGACTGAATTTTATTAATTAGTTTGGTAGACCCATAATTCCAAATGATTTTGTTTTTGTTTCAAAACCAACTTATTTAAATATATTAATTCTTTGATCAAATATGGACAAACGAGTGCAAATTGTATTGTTAGGATTAATGATATGGGTATTAAGATTCATGGCAGGTGGCATAGGTTTTACTCCCGGCGTCTCACTTACATTTACCCAGATTCTTGGTCTTGAAGTATTTTCCGTAACGATTGGTTTAGCCTTAGCTTTATTTTTAGTTTTTAGAGATAAAAGACAAAACTACAAACGTACGGGTTGGGAAGCTGGGATAGCCTGGTATGTTATTTTATTGTTGATGGACTTGATTTTAATAATCGGTTTTATAGGTCTGCAAATAGAATTATGGTACCCATTGATTTTATTCCATTTCCAAGTTGTAATAATTCCTATCGTTGTTGGCTATCTCTTAGCCGAGCTTAAAAGCAAAGTTTAGTTTGATTATTTTAAAAGAGTTTAATTTAAAATCCTATCAATTTTTGTAGGCGTTTAGAAAAATCCTCTTGGAAGTCGCTTTTAGAAAATTTTGGATCAAGATTAACTTTCTTGAATAATTGCAATAAATCTAATTTTTCTTTAGAGTTTAATTCATCAAAAAAATGGGGGATGAAATCGAAAATGTTCATATCCACTTGATTGACTATTTTCATACTTTTTTCAGTTAGTGATATCATGACTTTTCTTCTATCCTTAAAATTTCTTTCCCTTTTTATCATACCAACATCTTCGAGCGAATTCAATCGCTCCACAATCGTCGAATTCGATAGATTCAATTGATCAGCTAATTCTTTAACTAATATATTGTTACTATTTTTCAGAAACTTGATCATCAAAAATTCAGATTTTGTAATTCCTAGTTTATCTACGATCTCAAGTAATTTTGCTTGAGATCTAGACTTCTGTAATTCAGCTCTCACCAAGAGCATTAGGAACTCCTTAGATAATTCATCAAAATTATGATGCTTTCCAAAAGGATGTAAAAATCCCATAAATACAATCCACAACTTTTTGTATAAAAATCACTTGTTAATATTACAAAACAAAATCATTTGGAATAATAGATTTATCAAACTATTTAAATATTGACTAATGCATAGAGATTATATTTTTGCTTAATACTTAGTTAGATGATTGATTATGTATAGAGATTAGAAGAAGTCAATTATGAAAAAGGAAATAATTTATATAAACAAGCTGAAAACACAATTTTCGTATGAGCAGGTATTAATAGATGTGGTAAATTCTCTACTACTTCTTAGTTAGAATATTTACGATTCCTCACTTCTTATACTTATTAATTATATTCTTTTCGACAAAAATTATTTTGCTGATTTCATTCTTATAATCAAATATGATAAAGATTTTACATTAATTGTTTCAACTCTTATAATAAAATGTCTAAGACCTTCAAAAATCCTTTTTAATAATAAGACTTTAGGAACGTTCTAGTACTACTCATAAAGTAAAACTGGACTTGATTCTTCTTTTCCAATGGTTGTTCGTATTTTTAACGCCCCGCGTGAATATTTTCTATGATATTTCCAAATAATGAAGTTCCAAGTGCGAAACCTTCTTCAATCGATATTACCAAGGGATTATACTCTCTGTGTTCAAACCAATCACGTAAATTCTTCTCAGAAGCAAAAAAGTGGACATTAGAACAGAATATACCATAAACCTGTGCTAAATTCTCTATTTCTACCTCGGGTATCACTATCGAGAGTACAGCAGTGGGTGGAAAAATAGATAAAACCTTTTCAGGAGATATTTCGATCTTGATTGTTTCTTTTGATTGATGATCAACTACTTCAACCTTTGCTGTTTTCATCAAAAGTTGAGGTAGAAATAATGTATCCCAGCCACAAAAAGCATACAATTTTTCACCATCAATTTCGAATTTATGTGCATATTCATTTTGGGTTAATCCGAAGAGTCCTAAGATTCTACCTTGTTTATCCCGTTCAGTAGAGGTTTCTATGAACGATCTTATTTCTTCTTTACTCAAGTTTAGTTCTGCTGCAATTTCGTAACATTTCTCTTGAGTAACGGGACTTCCTTTTGTAACTTCTTTTAATATAACTTCAAGAAATTTTGATGCTCTTTCGTCTAAGTCTGGTGGCATTCCAATCATTCTGAATTTTGATGCTATTTCGTCAATTAGGATTTTTTTTGTCATGATTTTTTTACTTCCAATTTTGAAAATGTCAGATTATTTATGACTCAAGCATTCCGCCATCAACGGGAAGAGCAACTCCTGTCACAAAGGAAGCTTCATCACTACACAACCACAAAACAGCATTAGCTATATCATCAGGGTCACCGGTGCGCTTCATGGGTACCATCGGCACCAAATATTCCTGCATTCCTTGAATCATGTTAGTTTCAATTGGACCAGGCATTACAACATTAACTCGGACACCGGCCTTAGCATATTCTAGAGCTGCGGCCTTTGTTAAACCATGAATTCCAAATTTGCTAGCATTATAAACTGATAATCCAGCCATACCTCGTCCTCCGGCAGTTGAGGAGTTATTGATGATAACGCCACCCCCATTTTGGATCATGTGCTGGATCTCAAATTTCATTGCAGCCCAGATTCCTTTCAAATTGACATCTAAGACACGATCCCAATTTTGTTCTGAACCTGTGTGTAACGATCCCATCTTACCAGGAGTGCCTGCGTTATTGAAGGCAAAATCTAATCTTCCATAAATTTCAATGGTTTTCTCAATTGCTCTTTGGATCTGATCAAATTGCGAAACATCAGTTTGAATAAATGTGGCTTCTCCACCAGACGATTTTATTTGTTTAACTGCTGCTTCCCCACGTTCTACATTACTACTAGCAATTACTACTTTAGCACCCTCTTCAGCAAAGCGCTTAGCGGTACTAAAACCGATTCCAGTGCTTCCTCCAGTAATAAATGCAACTTTGTTTTCAAATTTTTTACTCAATATAAATCACCTTATTTCTTTTTTTCTTTATACATCATGTGCCTCATGTCACAAATCTTGTTTTAATTGAATAGTTTTATCTGTAATTTGGTATAATTTTCTTGTTGGCTAAAAATTTCTGACATTTGTATCATAAATATTACATACAGATATCGGTATATAAAGTTTTTGTTACATACTGGTAATGTTATGCAACCAAAAATTTAAATAATCTTCAGCACTTGTAAGAATTATGAGTTATGTAAGCCTTTTTTCAAATTCAAAACTTGTTCAAACTGTTCCAAACTTAAAATTTTCCGACGAAGAAGTTATAAAATTATTTAAAACAATTGCTCACCCCTTGAGATTAAATATTCTAAGGTTTTTATTAATTAATAAAGAAATATGTACATTAGAATTAGAAAACTTGTTCAATTCTTATTTTGAAAAGTATCCTCCTTATTATCTATCGGAAGATAGTGATTCATACAGCGTGGCTCAACCTGCAATTACTAGACAACTAACTATTATGAAAAAAGAGAATATCTTAAAAAATAGAAGAATATCTTTTGTAAAAAATGAAAAAACTGGAAGACATGAAAAAGTTGTCTCTGAAACAGGAAAATGGAATTACTACCGAATAAATGAAGAAAAATTGCCTTTAATCAAACATATGATGCAACCCTTTATCAATGAGTCCTTCCAAGAAATTCAATTTGAAAAAGAAGATATTGTTCTAGATGTAGATTAGTTTTATAATGGTCTAGTCCCATCTTACAAAATTAATTAGTATAAACTTATTTTCTTGACTTAGATTGTAGTTTTTCGATTCTATTAAAAATTATGGTCCTGATTGTAAAATAAATCTCAGAATTTCTATATTGTTTAATTTAAAAACTATTGATAAATATCCATAGTTTACTATCTATTGGATTTAGGATTATTAGTATTTCGTAATTAGTAGTTTAATAATCGAAGTTCTTCTTCATTTATCTATATAAAATTCAATGGTAGGTAAAAAGTGATAAGTTTAAAGATCTTGATCAATATATTATTTGTAAAAAGCTAACACTTTTCAACTAAATTCTAGATTGTAACAAGCATTTTTATGTAAAATTAATTCTATTTCAGATTTGAAATAGAATTTTATTCTCATTTATTAGGAATTCGTTAATATCACTAGATTTTTATTTCTGATATTCAAAATTTATATAAATTATAATAGATGATTTACAACTGAAATTTGGTTGATATTATTAAAACTGAGACAACTACCAATTCCGCCCGAACAGCATTTTTTACCATGATTTCTGATTCTGTTCGTCATTTAATATTAGAATATTTACTTGAGCATAGTAAATCTTCAGTAAATAATTTGATTGAAGTTTTAAATAAACCTCAAACTTTGATATCATATCACCTTCATTGTTTAACAGATTGTGGATTATTAAACAGAACTAAATCTGATAAAGATGGAAGAAAAATGATTTATTCGATTCATGAGCCGGATTTTGTAGAGAAAATTTTTCAATTAGCTGATAGCTATCTTCTTCTTCATAAAAACTGTGAAACACACCAAGCTTGCAGGATAAAATTGTGATTATTAAAAATGGAAATAATCAATTTCATCTAAAGCAATTATAGGAATACTAAAAAATAACCTACCTGGGTGATAAAAAACGAAAACTAAATGTAAAAATGAATAGAAAGTAATTAATAATTATTTTATTTTCACTTAAACTAAAGAAAAATCCGGAAGAAAAATAATTGGACAGATATTTCATAGAATTTGATGACGTTACCTGTATTGGATGCATAACTGCTGTGGAAGAAAAACTTTCAAATCTTAAAGAGAGTAGTCTTAAAAAAACAGACAAATCTACTGGTAATTCTATTTTAGAGTCTATGTTAATGAAAAATCAAATTTCAAAAAGTCTTGAATCTTTTGAAGGATGCTGTTCCTCCTGTCAGATTACTATTAAAACAATTAAACCGATAACAGGTAAAGATGACGAAATCATATTGTCTGCAGACGATCCAAATGTGTTAACTAAAAAACAGTATAAACAAGCTTTAGAGAGGATTATAGCTAAAGAAGAAGTTGCTTGTAGTGATTATTGTGTATGTAAAACGACAGATATTGATCGTTTTGAGGAATTTTCTGAAGCCCCAAGTTTTAGCTCCATATTCAACTTGGTGGAATATTTAGAGAAATTTGGATACTTACACTTTGGGATGTCTGTGATTGATTTTGGGAGTGGTACTGGTCATGATGCTTTTCAGATCGCTCCATTAATAGCTCCAAGTCAGATTACCGGTATTGATATCACACCAGAAATGGTGGATTTTGCAAAAAAAACTGCTCAAAAACTGAATTTACCTAATGCTGTTTTTCACCAAGCCAGTAATTTAATGCTAGTTAAACCGGAATCTCAAGACCTAATACTAGTTAACAATGTCTTTAATCTTTTATCTAATAAGCGTGACTTCCTTCAACAAGTTCGTACATGTTTAAAAGCTGATGGAGTTCTAGTTATGGCTGATGAGTTTACAATAGACATACTTCCGGAGTCGTTACGTAATGATCCAGCATTTCAATGCGGGGGAATCGCTGATGCTCAAAGCTTGGACTTCATTATTACACTATGTCAAGAAAATGGCTTTAAAGTTCTTCGAGAAGAAACAATAAGAACATATGAAATAAAATACAACAAGAAAAATTATCAATTGAATTCAGGAATATTAATATTTCATAATTAGTAGTTAAATATTAATTCTTAATAGTTAAATAATAAATATTAATTCTTTGCGAAAGAATTTAAATTAAATCGAATGTATTTTGATATTTATTAAAGAACAAGTCAAATGGTGTAACTTATGTTTATGGATATCGAATTTTTTAGTAGTAGGGCTCTTTTTTGCCAGATATATTAAAATCAGTATGAATTTTCCGAAATAACAATAAGTTTATATAAATTTAACTTTATATAAATTTAGCTTTGTAACTTTTTTCAATTCAATTAAGTGATTACTATGAGCCCTAAGTCTGTCATTTCTGTTAGCAAAAACGAGGTAAATATTTGGCCTGATGTTCCAGACCATGTTGAGTATAAATTTTGTCCTGTTTCTGGTTCCAAAGGATTAATTGTTAAAAAAATAACAATGCGTAATCATATCCAAGAGAAATATTGGGATATTATCAGCGATACCAATTATTTCTTTTGTCCCCAGAAAAAATGTCCAATTATATACTTTAATAATGAAAAGAGCTATTATTTCTTGGAGGACGGTGTTAAAACAAGAGTAGCACATAAAGATGGAGAAGAACCTAGGCCAATATGCTATTGTTTGAATGTTCTCGAACATCGGATTTTGGATGAGATAGTAACTACAAAGAGAGCTACCAGCCTTGAAGATATTAAAAAGTACACAGGTGCCCGTACAGGGAAACTATGCCATATTAATAACCCTTCTGGACGTTGTTGTGGGCCACAAGTTAATGAAGTGATTGCTAAGGGTATTGAGTTACTAAGTGAAGAGACGAATGTCCAAGAGACTATTCTTGAGACCGTTCATAGCGGTTGTGAATACTGTCAACATGAAATCGAATATTTAGAACCTAGTATTTCTCTTGTTGCTGATACTTGTAAAGCCTGTAAAATAGATTGGGAAAAACCGGATTTATTGAAGCTATGATCGAAATCTAAATAGAATTTATCTTATTTTAATCAGCCACAACAGAATACTATGTTTCAGAGAGTTATTTACATTAACTCAAAGAGATTCAAATATAAATATGCTTATTAAATCAACGCTCAATTAGTTCTTGGTTGATATTTATGTACACAAGAATTGTTATCAAGAATTGTTATGCAATACAGTTCATAAGGCTCAAGAGTCAAAGAAGTTGTTAATCGACTTTCTGAATTAGGTTTTACAGTAGCGTTAGAAAAATTTGATTTATTGATATTATAAATAACAATCTAAATAAAATTAAATTTGTCCTTTTCATTTATTACACCAAAGCAATTTTTTAATAATAAATTATAATAGATTTAAAAATATGCGAGAAAATATCGCCTACATTTTGACTGCATTTGACTACTAAAGAAAAAACATACAAGTGTAATTTTGATGCCTGCAACAAAGCACATTTCACCTCCCGTAATTTAAAACGTCAGAATTTATCTCACACTAGAGAAAAAAACTTTGCTGAATCGATTATTTTGATTTGATAAAGAATGTCTAACATAAAATATTACTTAACCACCTCCCCGGGAAGAATCAACATAATAGGGGAACATACTGATCATCAGAAAGGATTGGTAATGCCTACTGCAATAAATTTACAAATATTTATCTATGTATCTAATAGAACTGATGATTTAATTAGAGTATTTTCTGAAACGCTCAATGAATATGATGAATTTCCAATATCGAATATTTCAAAGTCTTATGGATGGAAAAATTATATTAGAGGAACTATAGATAAATTTAATAGAAATTTTGGATTAGAATTTGGTTTTGATATTTTTATTTCATCACGTTTGCCATTTGGTGCTGGATTAAGTAGTTCAGCATCCCTTGTTGTTGGTTTGTATTCTTCTTTAGAATACATTCTCAACAAACAAATTAATGATATGAAAGTAATAGAAGATTGTTGGGAAGTTGAAAACAATTATGTTGGTCTGTCTTGTGGTATTATGGATCAATTTATTGTACGTCTTGGTAAGGAAAATTCAGCACTCAAATTGAATTGTGAAAATCTAGAATATTATTTCATTAATTTACCATCAGAGATAAAATTTCTAATTATCGATACGGGGGTTAGACGTAATCTAAAAGATAGCCCATATAACAAAAGAATAGAAGAATGTAATTATTCTCTAAAATTTCTGAAAAAAAAAGGATATAATATAGAAAACTTAAGTCAAATAAAAATAGCCGACCTTGGTTACATTCAAAAGATCTTAGTTAATCCTTATTATAAACGTGTGGAGCATATTGTTTCCGAAAACCATCGTGTTAACTTGTTTGATTTAAAAATAACAAAATCAAAAATAGAAGCCGGAAAATTTCTCTATGAATCCCATTTAAGTCTTGAAAAGAGCTTTGAAGCGTCATGGATTGAAGCAGATCAGTTGGTACAATATTCAAAATCAATTAGTGGAGTTTATGGCGCTAGAATGGTCGGTGGGGGTTGGGGAGGATCAGTTCTATTTATGATCGATACGGAAAAGGCTTATAAAGTTAAAAATAATCTTAGAAAATACCTTCTTGAAAAGGGTCTAAATAATCATAGAGTGCTTGAAATTGCTAGCAGTGGTGGTGTAAAGACCCAAAAGCTCGAAAAAACTTCTATTCCTATGAATTTTAAAAAATTCTTGTTAAATGAAACATAAAATAATTATTTAATATATTAATGTAGTCCTGATAATTGAAACATTAGTAAAAATCACGAAAATGACAATAATTGGTTTATAAAGGACTGCATTAATGATTACTCAAATATCTTAAAACCTGAAATAATATAATTCACATTCTCGGGACGAATTATGAATGCTCAAAATTTTACTTATCTCTCTAAAAAAGATGTAGAAGCTGTTAATCTACCCATGCAAGAAATTATTAAGGC
The DNA here is from genome assembly GCA_001940645.1 of Candidatus Heimdallarchaeota archaeon LC_3. The sequence continues at coordinate 78,847 of MDVS01000033.1, read as the reverse complement.
TCTTGAGACCATGTTTCATCAGAAAGGCAAAGGACAGGTTGAAATGCCACCAAAACCGGGTATTCATACTCAACCCAATGCTTTCATACATGCTATGCCTGCTTTTATTCCAACCCTGAACTCTGCTGGTATGAAATGGGTTTCTGGTTACCCTGAAAATTACAAAAAAAACCTACCCTATATAATGGGTCTCTTAATTCTGAATGATCCTGAAACAGGAGCACCAATCGCAGTGATGGATTGTACATGGATTACAGCTAAGCGCACTGGTGCAGCAACAGCCATAGCAGCAAAACATCTTGCCAGAAAAGATAGTTCAAGTGTGGGAATAATTGCCTGTGGTGTTCAAGGTCGGAGTAATCTTGAAGCACTCTCCTGTGTCTTTTCACTTGAAAAAGTTAGAGCTTTTGATATTCTTCTGGAAGTGGCTTAACAATTTTCAGAAGAAATGAACAAAAAACTTCAAATTCCAATTGAAATAGTTGATAACCCTTTTGATGCTGTAAAAGATTTAGATCTCGTTGTGACAAGTGGTCCGATCGTGAAAAAGTCTAATCCAGTAATTAGGAGCGGGTGGCTTTCCAAAGGCGCTTTTGCCTGTACTGTTGATTTTGATTCTTATTGGCAAGGAAAAGCTTTTAAAGAAGTAGATAAACTTGCAACGGATGATTTAGCTCAATTACGTTATTATCGTAAAACAGGCTATTTTCAACAAACTCCAGAACCATATGCTGATCTGGGAGAACTTGTTGCAGGAATGAAACCGGGACGCGAAGATGAAAATGAAAAAATTATTTGTCTAAACTTAGGATTAGCACTTGACGATATGGCAGTAGCTCCTTTAATCCTAAAATATGCCAAAGAGAAAAGAATAGGACAGGAACTACCACTATAAATAGAAAACTAACATTTTATACCAGGTTTTCTTCATGTTCCTCTCTTAAGTGACATTATCATCGTTTCGAGGAAACTGAAAGAATAGGTGAAGATCATAAATAATTATCCCCTTTTGACTAATAAAACATTTTCAGCTTCCTCTGTCTCCATCCAGTAAGCTTAGAAGGAAATTAACAAGTTTATTCAACTATATGCATAATTTTTCTTTTAACCACGATCTTACTAATATTTTTTCTTCTGAGATTGTTAATCGTTTCGAACGTATATGAATAATTACAATTTAGGTTCAAATTGTTACATTTTTTTTCCTTGATTCATAAGCATTTGGGCAGAATTTATATCTTTTTTAAAAGCAGAGTCTCTTATTTGCTCCATTTTTTTAACTGATCTTTTATTTGATACGATATAATTAAAAAACGACAGTATTATAAAGAAATAGATTATTGAAATAGCTAGAAGAATCGTGTAATCCTTGAGGAAAAAAATAATTAACATAACATAAATCAATGTTAGAATCATTGGAAATAAGATTTTGTTCTTGTTTCTTGATGTCCCAATAGGATTCATTCTTTTATTTTTAATTTTTTCCATTTTATTTTGATATCTTTCATTTAACATGGAATTATATGAACCATCTAACTTACTCATTTCGATCCCAAAAATTTGATTAATTGTAGGTTACACTAATTATAAATTTTTCTTTTGTTTGTCAATCTAAATTTGTTGATTTTAAATATCTACAGCATCCTCTCTTTATTTTCATTTAACTTTTATAAAATATATGTATCATTTAAAGTCTTTTAGGGGTTATCTTGAATCTTTCTTTTTCTGAGTCAATTATTAATTCAGCTCCAAAATTTGATTTATTAATGAATACCGCAAAGTTTAAAGAATTACTGGTTATATGTGAAAATCTCCTTAGCAATAAACAGTTAAATGAACCTGGTATACTTTTTCTTTCAATAGCCAAATCTTGGGATCTTGTAATTGATGAGATTGATTTCCGGTTTATAATCTCGCTTAGAATTCGTTTCCGAAATGTCACTACAAAATTTCATTGTTAGTATCCAGGACATTCTTTTTGGATATCTGGATCAATTTTCCCAAGATAATTATTATCATAATAGGTTTTGAAGTCATTTACCAATCGCTGAGCACGTTCATCAAATGCTACTTTATCTTCCCAAGTATTTTTAGGAAATAAAATGTCTGAAGGAACACCTGGACAACTTTTCGGGATATTAAGATGGAAAAGAGAGTCTTCTTCATATTCTACTTTGTTTAAGGAACCATTTAGGGCGGCATTCACTAATTTGCGTGTTAATTTTATATCCATACGTTTTCCTACTCCATATGGTCCTCCCGACCAACCTGTATTCACTAAAAATATGTTGGTTCTATGTTCTTCAATCAATTTCCATAATAAAGATGTATAATCCTCTGGAATCCTAGGCATAAAAGGAGCACCAAAGAATCGCGAAAAACTAGGTAATGGATCAATAATACCCGTCTCAGTTCCGGCAAGTTTACTGGTGTAACCCATTAAAAACCATAACATGGTTTGTTTCTGACTTAATTTTGATATTGGAGGAAGAACACCATTAGCGTCAGCTGTCAAAAAAAGTATAGTTCTCGGATGATTACCTAAAGAAGATTGCTTGATATTGCTTAAAAATTCTAATGGATAAGATCCTCGGGAATTAGGAGTATACCTACTATCAAATAAATCATAACTACCATCTGGATATACCATTGCATCTTCGATGATAGCTCCATTCTCTAAATATGGTTTTTTGCCGAAACAAGCCTTATAAATTTCTGGTTCTTTTTCAGGGTCTAAATCTATTAATTTAGCATAACAACCTCCTTCAAAGTTAGCTATGCCATTATTGCTCCAGCCATGTTCATCATCACCTAATAAAGCTCGGTAAGGATCTGCTGATAAACTAGTTTTACCAGTTCCTGATAACCCGAGTAATAAAGTTATATCCCCATCCTTTCCCTCATTTGCTGAACAGTGGAGTGGAAGAATTTTTTCCGCAGGCAAATAGTAGTTCATAACTGTAAACATCAGTTTTTTCGCACTTCCACAGTAACTCGATCCATAAACAAGACCTAAATGACGCTCAAAATCAACAGCAATCATCATATTAGAAATCTGTCCATCAGGTAATTTCCGAAGCCGTCCTTCAAATTTTAAACGGTCTAATTTGTCATAGGGAAGGATTAATAAATTGAATTGTTTTTCTGCAAAGATACTTTCAGTGAGCTCGTCTGGAACATTTCGAAACATATTATAGGTGAAGAGTATAGGCAAAGCTTTATCAGAAATTGCTTTAACTGGAAGAGCATAAGACGGATCAGCACCAATGACACGATCTGAGATATAAATTTTTTCTTTTTGAGATAATAACTTAAGAGCATCTTGCCAGGCTAAATCAAAAGTTTCTTCAGTGATTGCAATATTGTTGGGAGCGTTCCAATCTATATTCTTCTCAATATCTCTTCGAACGACAACGGTATCCTTAGGGCTTCGTCCAGTTGATTCGGGTGCTCGCCACGTTGCTAAAGCTCCAGATTTGGTAAGAATTGCTTCCTTATTATTAAAACATTCTTGAATCAAAGACGACCTCGGAATATTGTCCCTAATATTGGAATGAATTTTGAGAATCTCGTTTAATTTCTGAATAAGCATAGTAAGAGTTCCTTTCTTGAGTGATATGATAAAACTTAATGATTTTTTATTATTTAATTTTGTTTAACCGAAAAAATAATTATCAACTTATTTACTCTGATTATTAATTTTAAGAATATTTTGATTTCTTTAAAACAGATTTTATTAATAATCACTTTATTATTCATATAAGACTTCTGCGCCAAAGAACTTAATACCTATAGCAAAATATAATTAAGAAACCAGTGTGGATCGGTGAATTTATAGAAACATATAAAAAACCATTGAAAGCTTAATGGAATCGGAAAAAGTATCTTTAGGGAATAAATATGAATAAAATCGTTTTATGTGGAGATGGAACTATAAGAAAAACTACTTTACGATTAAAATATATGGGTAAGGGTTTTCAGCTTAAATCACAAAAAATATTACGGGATTTTCTTAAAGATAAATCTTACCCATTGAATATCCCCGATGCACAACTCTTATTCTAATGTTTTATATTTAAAGATTCTTAGTATATAGACCTATCTGTAAGAATTTTCTACTTAGATTTGGTATTATTTTCAAAAATTCATTATTAGTATTAAATGGAATGGAATGATATTTACAATTACTCTCATCCTAAGATTTATTTTTTAATATAAAGTAAATAATAATGATGCTTTGATGACCAAATTATTCAAGATTATCTTACTTGGCGACCGTTCGGTAGGAAAAACTACTTCAGTTCGTAAGTATATGGATGAAAAATTTGCCACAAATTATTCTCCTACTATTGGTGTCGATGTTACAAAAATCAGAGTAGAATTCAATAACAATTCAAATAAAAAAAATGAAAAAGTAAACATTACTGTTTGGGATATCGCAGGGCAAGAATCATTCAAAAATTTTCGTAAAACATTTTATAATGGTGCTATAGCAGGTATTTTGATGTTTGATGTTACTGAAAAAAAGTCGTTTAATCACATAAAGGATTGGTTGGACGAAGCACAAACGGAAATCGGGAAACAGGTTCCATTCATACTTGTAGGTAATAAAATAGATCTAAAAAGGAAAAGAAAAATACATTTAGAAGAAATGAAAATATTACAACAAGATCAACAAAATATTAAAATGATATACGAGACTAGCGCAAAAACAAATAAAAATATTAAAGAATTATTTATATCAATAGCGGAGACAGTGCTAAAAGGTATTGTAAGGGATGATAAGAAAAAACAACTTTCAGTTCAATCTGATCAAGATATAAAATCAGTTGTTGGAAAAAAAGTAGCTTCAGCACGACAATTACCTACATCTTTAAAAAGAAAGAGTTAATAGAAAAATACGAATATTTTATTATTATTTAGGGTATTACCAGTCAACATTATTTCATTTCCTATTTAGCCATTGCCACTGAATTCTGGGAGATATTACTGCTCAGATTTGGAGCAAAAGCTGTAGCTAGTCTTGATGGATGCAATTTTTTGCTTAATCCAAAAAACTCACAAAAATTCATAATTAATGGACTCCATTTTAACGGATCGATATAATTTTTTGTACCAGATTCTAAAAGATCTTCCTCTATATGTACACGGATAATTTTGACCTCAATTGAGGAAAGGTGAGCTTCTGGACTATCAATATTATGAATTTTTTTTACAACGGCTTCTAATTGCACAGGGCATTCAACAACCCTTGGAGGTTTAATTAAATGCGATGAAGTGTAATTCAATCCCGAGATTTCAAACTTTTTTGGTTCATAACTGTAACCCATCTCCATCTTATAATCAGGAACTGGATTTTTACCAGTAAGCATTGCTAAACGATTCACGTTCTCAACCAAATCGGGTGATGGGAGATTAAGGACACATTCTGGATGACGTTTCATATTTTCGACTGTTTTTGATCTTGTACTCATCCCTAGCATACATGACTTGCCTAGCCACCATGCTGATGACATTGGAGCCAGATTAGGAGTATTATCCTCATTTAAAGTGCTGATTAACACTACGGGGGTACCAAAATACATTATTTTAGGAGAAATAATTTTATGCAAGAATATCACTTCATTATTTGTTTTTTTGGAAAGAAATTATTGTTAACAACGATTAAATTTTTTTTGAGATGTTTTTAATTTTAAATATGAAATGTAAATTCAATTATTTTATGCATTTTAATTGAAAGTTTAGAACAAATCAAATTAGATTAAATAAAACTGTTGGTTTAAATTTATAAATTTAGTGCCGAAAAATTGGCACGTAATTTTTTTTAGTTTAAAGAAACGTTTCGAGATAAAAATTCTTAATTTCAATTCTTCAGGGTTACTTAATATATTTACTGTTGAAAACGAAAAACTTTTGAAAATATTTTCTCCAATAAACATCTATGATCCCAAGAAACCAAAAGATGCTGTTTTAACATCAGCAATTAACGGAAATTTAGCAACTTTTATTATGTAGGAACCATGGATACATTATTTTGATAATTTAAAGCATATAATCAAAAATTGAATTTAGTTACATTTATAATTGGTAAACCTACATTTTTTTTAGAGGATTTTATTTATTGATAGGTAGAATCTTCGTCATAAAACCATCATTTTCAAAAATTTTATTTCATCTTGCACTTTTTTCAAATCTCTGTCTTAGTGGTGAATATCTTAGTAGTGAATATCTTAGTGGGTAATTTGGTAATACAAGAACATCGAACGGGAAGAAGTAATCAATATCCAGAGTGTAAACTCCTTAATACTATGCATGGATATAATCATGAGAATAAAGTCCAAGGCATTAATATAATCTTAATTAACTAATTATAGAATTTAAAATAATCAATGAAGGGATATTAATTCAAAATTTTTCTGTAGCTTATTTATTAGGAATTTCTCTTATTCTAGTTGTAGGATCAGCTGTTTTGATTAAATTGATTTCTTACTTTTTTTCAAAATCCAATAGTTAACATAATTACAATGGATTTTAGTTGGTATGAGATTTTGAAAACAATTAATAGATAATTAAGTCTAAAACAATTTATGGGAAAGTCTTATATAAAATAGTTATGTGTGGAGATTTAATTGAAGTAATGACTAGATTTATTTGGGATGCTAGAAAATCAAATTTAGATAAGAAAGTAAGATAGGAAGAAACGATCTACCAGATCTTTGTGGAAGGCGAAAAAAGAAAATTGACTTTTCTGATGAAAATCGTTCTTGTTGGGGATATCAATGTAGGGAAAACTACGTTTTTTAATCAACATTTAGGAGGTTCATTTCAATCCAGGTATTTAAAAACTGTAGGACAAGCTATGAGCTTAAGAACATCTGTGATCGAAGATCGTCATATAAAATACCAGATCTTGATACTGGCTGGACACCCAAAATTTAAGGCTAAAAGATCAGTCTTTTTTCTTGGAGCTTTAGGTGCGTTGGTGATGTTCGATGTGACAACACGAAAAACGTTCGATAATTTAGATTTGTGGATAAAAGAGATTTGGGATCATAATGGCAAAGGTATTCTTCCTCTGGTGCTTTTAGGGAATAAAATTGATCTCCGTAGTCAATTTTTTGGTAGCATTTCGTTGGAAGAGGCAAATGAATATTGTACAAAACTATCTGGGCAAATGGTTCCTTATGGTTTTGACATCCCATATATAGAAATTTCAGCAAAAACGGGATTTAATATCAACATTGATAAAATCCTTGAACCCTTGGGAAAAGCCTGTTTAAAGTTTCATTACCAGTTATAGAATCGAATTACGTAAAAATTCTGTAAACAATCAAGATTCTTCACTTTGCGTTGGGTAGAAGAATCTCTAGTGCTTTTTGGTGCAAGTTCAGATCCTGCAAGTTTACTATTGTATGAGTATTGGGTCATTTTTTCTCATTGGGCTTGTTACTGTTATTGATTCCAGTTTATTATCTTGGATAAAATTTGATTCCAAAATTTGTCACTATACTAAATTTGAAGAAATAATAGAAATTGTCACGACATCTAATTATTTGATAGTTCTCCTATGAGGATTGAAATATCTTTTTTGATTTAGGATTCGATTATCATAGTAAATGTTTTTTCAATGTATTTTATTGTTCTGATATGTTTAAAGATAATGTTCTTTAAAGATGCTAAATTTTCAGCTTCGATGCGCATTATAAGATCATAAATACCATAAATCATATGAACTTCAGAGACATAAGGATTTTTTCTTATTTCTTGGAGAATTAATCGTTCTTTACCGGTTTCGCTATTTATTAATATAAAAGCACTAGACATAAAGTATCATTTATTGAAATGGCCTTTTATAGATATTTTTTGCTATAATTTTTATTCAAATTTTTCTTTTAGATATTAAAAGATCTTGTTTAGAAACTCCACTATTTAACTTGTAACGAGATTATAACATTTCATCATCATGAGATGAAAGGACACGAACGAATAGTTTAATCCCCAGAGTGAAAAATTGTCCGAGATGCGAAAGAATCAACATAAACGCTGTTTCTCATCCGTACGGGGAAGCATTGACGAAAATATTTTTGAATCTAATGCTGAATGTATGATCGAATAAAGCAGACGTAAACAATCGAATATATCAAACAAGCTTAGCGACTAATGAGATAAACAATTCTCCCCTTGGAATTGCAAATCCTCAAAAGAATTTAATTTTTTAGGAAAGAATCAATATTTTCGAATTTTACATAAATTAGGTTATTTCGATTTGATAACTCACTCTAAAAATCAACAGCAATATTGTTTTAAAGCAAAATAAAACTTTATGCTATTTTTTTTCATTAAAAGTCATTTTTGTAAGTCTCCATCTTGGAAATCTTAAATCGCTAGATTTAGTATCATATTCAATTAATTGTATTTCCTTTTCTAATATATCAATAATCTTAATTGCTGAATCGTAATCTATTTGCAAAAATTTAATAACTTCGCTTAAAGACCACGTATCTGATGTCCCAAACTTGGAAAGCAAATGTTGAAACAGGTTTAGTAAAGTATTTATCTCTTGGGGAAATTTTACATCAGTAAGGATTTTTTTTAACTCGTTTTCTCTGTAGTTAAGGATTTCATGCCTTTTTTCTTCGATTGCTGATAATTCCTCTTGGTTTTGATGAATAATTTCAAATCCCCTTTTTAAATTGGTAATATTTTCTGTATTTATCTCCAGATTAAAACTATCATCAGAGTCAGAAATCGGTATAGATTTCCATTGTTTTGATTCCTGTTTATCAGATTTAACAAACCGGACTGTACAAAAAGCTGGATTAGAAATATCAAAGCTGAAAAATGGTTTTCGACTCAAATTATAAAAAACAAATTCTTTTCCTCCCTCTTTTCTAGGAATTTTTTTAGAATTTAGGACTCCCTGATCTTTCAATTGCTTGAGATGTTTTTGGACAGCCCTGGGAGAGATGTCTAACTTTCTAGACATTTCTTGGGGATACATTGGTCTTACTAACAACATCTGAAGGATTTTTCTCCGATGTGAATTCCCTAATATATTCAGCCAAAATTCTGGTTCCTTATCGTCCATTCTCTATCAGTTTCTGGAGTTTAACCAAAGATATATAAATACTAGCTACTCTCATAGGACACAATACAAAAGGACTTTAAGTATTTATGCAATGAAGAACAATAAAGGAAAAGTGAAAAATGAGATTTGATTACGATAAACATGACCATAGATCAGAATATGGACATAAAGGAAGAAAAGAATATGCTTGGGGACCAATGTATGGTCACTTCATGAAGAAGTTTATGGGAGGATGCTGTGGACCTTCTGGTTATAGAAATTATCAGCAAAATACTCCTGAAGGAGATTATGTTAGAGTACCTCATGCTACTGTTGAATTTGATGAAGAATCGAATACTTACAGTATTATCATCGAGTTACCTGGAGTATCAAAAGATAATATTGATTTAAAAGCCACAGAGGACTCATTGAAGATTGTTGCAACAAGAAAATCAATCAGAGAACCTGAAAAAGAGATAAACTACAAACGACGATTCGATTTTAAAAGAACTATAGTAACTGAAAACATTTCAGCAAAGCTAAATGAAGGACTCATGAATGTAGTACTCCATGTAAAGGAAAAACCATCTTCATCAGTAGATATAAGTTAAATTTATCTAAAATGGCAAAAAGACCATTTACAAAACCTACCAAGAATCGCAAAGCAAAGACGATAAGGTATTAACCTATATTATAAGCAATCTTTAGTCTAGAATTCCTACTAGGACTTTGCAAATTTACTTGGTTCATTTATTTCAATAGGGTTTCCTGATGGATCCCTGATTAATACTTGTTTTCCTCCCACACCCGATAGAACTTCGTTTCTAAAATCAGTACCTAAAGATTTTAATTGCTTAACTGTATTATCGATCGAGTCAACTTTAATAACTATTCTGTTCCAACCCCCTGGTATAGGTTTATCACCATTATCCAATATAGCCTTGGCACCTGATGTTTTTGGTCCACTTAGCCATAAAGTGAGATCATCATGTTCAACTATCGCGAATTGGCCAAAGTTTTCTTTTAGTTCAAAACCTAAATTTTTAACGTAATAATTTACAGAGTCTTCTACATTAGTAACTAAATACCTAACGGTTGCCATATATCTATGGATCCTATTATTTGTTAAAACCTTTTCTTTAGACAAAAATTTGCTTAGTTTATTCTGAAAAATCTGAATGTAAATCTAATTGTGATTAGAATCATTGTAATTACTTATTTTATCTTTTAAGAACTTTTGTTTCAAGTTAATGGTTTCTGTACCTTAAATTGTTACCGTAGAGATTGAAATCATAGTATCGCTGTTGATAGTAATGATGGTAGTTGAGATTTCAGTCGTTAAGGTGGTTAAAATGCTTGTTTCAGTAGTTGTGAGTTTATCAGGTACATTCGGGTTAGTAGACGCGTATAGTTACTGCTACTCATTGTATATCTCCTGCAAAATCTGATTTGATAAAAAAATATTTTTTATTATTAAATTCAAGAATAATTGCAATAATCTGTATGGTTTGATCTTTTAAATCTATATTCGGTTTATTTATCTCGTTTATCATCTTTAAAAAGGTTTTTTTGTTCTGTAATTCAATAAAACTCGGAAAATTTTCAATAAATTTTTTTGGATTATTCATAAATTCCCATGTTTTATTCATTTTAATTCAAATTTAGTCTTTAACCAAATTTTAAATATTAATGGAATATTAATTTGGATTCTAGAAATATTGATTCTATTATGTTAAAAAAATACATAATTTTTTAGGCTTATTTATACACTTGGTGAGCTTTTAATTACTGTTATTATTTGTCAGGTTTCCCATGTAATGTAATTATTGTTACTAAAGCCGTTGCACAAAGTTTTTCTAAATTGTTTTTTACTACAAAAACATCTGCTTGGCATACAGTTAAATTTTTACCTGATTTTATTACCTGACCTCGTGCAATAAGTTTTTCTCCTTCACCAGAGTTCAATAAGTTAATTTTATATTCAATTGAGAGTACCGTTGAATCTTTAGGTGTAAGTGTGAATGCAGAATATCCACCTACGTTATCTGCTAATGTCCCAATTACTCCTCCATGAAAATATCCATGCTGTTGCGTTAATTCTTCTCTATAATCAAGATGAATCTCACAGTACCCTGGTTCTACCTTTACTAGCTCAGCATCAAGATAACTCATAAAAATCTGTCTTTGAAAGCTGTTACGTACTTTAAACTTATAATTTGTATCTAAAGGATTGAAAGACATAATTATCGTTAAATGTTACTAAAGTAATGAATTATATGGAAATTATGTCAAAGAAATAAGAACAAATTAACTGAAAAAAAACGGTATTTTTTGATTACTATTGAAGTAGGGTATTTTAATGGGATTGAAAAGAGCTTAAAATTATGTTTCTTGACCGAAGAAAAAATATTGGAAACTGTGCTCAAATTGAAAATGTAAGATTGTAGATATACTCAAAACAACAAATAACCCTGTTGCTTTCTGTCTTTGTGAGAGTTTTGAAAAATTTACATCAAGTAAACCTAATAAAAAAACACTAAAAAGTAATATCTCAGCAAAATAAAACCGAACTTGCGATAAAAAGCTAAAATCATGGGAATAATATAGTAGCAATCCTGAATTGAAGATTATCCACCATGAGAATGTTGATTTTATATTTTTTCTAGTTAAGAATCTATTTGAATTTAAAAAGTTCACAAATTGAAATTCGAACTCAACTTATTAAATACTTAGATCGCAAGTTCTGACCATACTTTATATTCGAAATAGAGGAGAATTTGCTAATAAAAGTTTTAAAGATTGAAAATTTGGTGCTAAATAAATTGAAAAATTAGTAATTAACTAAATTTTTTTTCAAATTTAATTTTTACTAAAATTTAGCTTATTAAAGCACTAAAACAGGAATTTCATTTCTATTATAGCAAGTAGAGCTATCCTCATTAGGATATGATACCCTATTAAGTCTCTAAAAGAGATTCCACATAGAATTCAAGAACTTTAATTTTTACAAAAACTATTTAGTCGTATCAATCAGCTAAATACTAGGTGATTTTAATGAAATTTGCTATATTTGTGGATTTTGATTCAGAAAACATTGATGAAATAATGAAGGTCAACAACAAACGAATGGAACAAATGAAAAGTACTCCAGAAAAGTACTTCAAGCCAGTTCTTTTGCCTCATATAATCGGTTCAAGCGAATCAGTTATGCTCGTGGTCGAAACTAATGATGAAAAGCACTTAGCTAACTATATTCTCGATTATTCTGGGCTAATGAATATTAAAATTGAACCTCTGATAAGTACCCTAGATTTGGAACCAACAGTAAAAAGGGATTAAAGTATCAAAATTATCAATAAAGGGCGTATTTTGGAAGAACATAGTACTAAATTAATGGACAAAGACTTGTAAACGAACATTTTTAGTATTTCAGTATTTAAATTTATTTTTACCAATTTTTCAATATCATATAGTTTTAAAGTTATTTGAAATAGATAGAAGTTTTATTTTGACAATTCTATGTTTTCTTTAGATATGTTGACATTTTCAGTCTTTGATAGCTATAAAAACACTGGTTTCGGTCTTTTATTTGGTAAAAGAAGAATTTTCAACAAGTATGAAGGTAGCTATTCAATTTTTACGATGTAGCGTTTGCATCAATGAATAATTCTGAAAAGTGTTTTGACTACTAATTTTCTTCTATTGACTTTCTTAAGTGAAAACCTTCATTATAATTATTTGTTGTATTGATTACTGGAGAGAATAATGTATATCTATAGAATAATAGGATACTGGCCAATTTTTCTCGCATACTTATAAGCTTCTAATATTGCTTTGACATTATGACCTTTAAATAAACTATTACTTGAAGAAAATAAATATCCACCTTTAGGGGCTCCAGATTTAATGCATCGAGTTACATCTTTTCGAACTATTTCAAGATTTGATTGACATAAGACTTTAGTGGTATCTAAATTCCCTAAAAGTATTAATTTATCTCCAAATTGTTTTTTAACGCTAAAAAGGTCTATATTTGCTTTAGGTTCAAGTGAATGAATACCAGCAAAACCAGCTTCTATTATCATCTTGATTAGAGGCATTACCTGACCATCACTATGCCAAATGATAGGTACATTAGAAGAGGCAATAATTTTTTTATATTCTGGCAAAATAAACTCTCGAAACATTTTTGGAGATAAAAAAGGTCTTGAATTATCAGCAACATCATCTCCAAGAAGAATAAAATCCACACCCTCATGATTAGCTTGTTTTACAAGTTCGATTACCCATTCTGTACTCTTTTCAATCAAATTTTTGACAAATTCTGGACGATTATACAAGGAGAGAAAAAAATTTTCCATTCCCATTCCCAAGTAAGTTAAACCGAGCGAACAGTCATGCCAAGCAAAAAAAAGAGCATAATTATCTCCATATTTCTTTTTAACTTTGGATAAATCTTCTTTTTGAAACCAATCTTGGGCATGTATTAAGGGAGGCGTATATTTATTAAGACTTTCATAATCGTTGATCAATCCTCCTCCATATTCTCCGTGCTTGAATATACGACCCCATTCATCAATACCATGTCCATAAGCATTAGAATTTTTCGGATTTTTCCCAAGAGGAATACAATCTAGACTAAGCTTTTCACGTACAGTATATTGATCTTTACAACCTAACAAATCAACAATTTCAGATTCAATCCAACCTTCAAACAAAGGGACTCTATCAGGTTCCTGATGTTGAAAAGTTGTCAATACACGTTCTTTTGAATTCATTTCTTCCATGATCTTATCTTCTGAAGTATTTTCTTAAAAAAGGTTTGATGTCCAACCAATTCTTCGAAAAACAAGAGATTTTTTTTTCATTTCTATCCTTGTCCAACTGATTTTTTGATTAGAAATAATAATATTGGGAAAAAAGTTATTCAATTTTTCACCTCTCTCTTGAACTTTGCCCTTTTTTTATCATTTCATCTGATTTGGATATCTTTCTCTTACCTCTCCTTTCTCTATCATTATTGGATAACCCCAATGCTTTTTACACATATAATATTCCTTCCCTTCCTTTTTTTGCATTTTCTCCTTACATTCTGGACAGATAAACTCTTTTTGTTGTATTATCGCTTCATCCACTACCTTTGGAGGTAGTATTGTCGCATTAGTAATTTTTGGAGTTATTCCTTTTGTCTCCATTTCCCATACTTCTAATTGGTGTTCTAGAGATTGTCTTAACTTATTACTGACGTCAAGTAGATTTTCTCCTTCTTCCAGCTCGACTTCCACTATTAATTGGAAATCTTTTGTCTCATAATTCCCTAAGTTAATTTTTCTTGATATTCCGACTGTTATTTTCTTTATTTGCATTTTTTCTTCACCTTAAGATTCGATTTATTCTATACCCTTAATTGAAAGTGAAGATTATATTTGTAAATGCCACGTCATTAGAATAATAATGTCTTTCTCATGTTGCAATCATAATTCTATTACTTAATAATGCCATGTTTCAACGTCTTAAATTGAAAATTATATTTTTAACCAATTTTGACTCATTAAAATTCTCTAGTCATAAAAACTTTAATTTTCTATATTCAATTTGATATTATATTAAGCTTTTAGCTATGTCATCCCTAATTAGACCTTTTTCAACTTCGAATCAGTACTCTCCTCAGGGTTATTAGTCCCAGAATGCCTAGCACGTACAACACTATTTGTTGAATTTGTTGAAAAAGAATTTGAATCATTTTGACTCATCTTCTCTTAATATTTGGAGGGCGAATGGTTATCTATGTTTCTATTGTATAAATACATAACTGTAGCACTAAACAACGCTAAAATCCCCAAGATTATCAATCCAGCAATAAGATTTATCGTTTCAATCACGTATGATACACCTAATACTAAAGGAATCCCTAAAAAAGCAACTAATGTTGGTATCAACGAATAGACAGAATTCCTTATCTCGCTAGGAATTAATGTAAGTACTATTTTTTGTTCAAGAATAAATGATAACTGAAAAAACAGTCCCATTATAGTGAAAATAAATATTGTCCCAAGAAATCCAATTAAACTAAAATTATTTTCCAAAGGAATTAGGTATATTAATAAAGAAAAACCACCAAAAAACAGAATTGCATGAAAAAATTTTAATCGGTGTAACCAGTTTCGGTCTACAAACTTTTTACTCAAATTCGCAACAAGAATATTTGTGGGTATTATTAATAGAAAAATAATTGACCTTAATAAAGTAGCTAAATCATCAGATCCCGTGTACCCAAAATAAATTAAAAATAATATAAAAACGAACCATACAGTCCATGTAGCTTGTATAATAACCTGAGAAATTAGGAAATAAAATACCTTTTTTGAGCTGAACAAAAATTTAATTCCTGATTTAAAAATCCTTGCATAATTCTTAAGGGTTACTTTTTTCTTTATTTTTTCAACTGAATCATCAGTTAAATCTTTTAGAACTAACAGAATAATAAATCCGATAACTATCCCCAATATTGATTGAATTGTAAAAGCTACTGTTCTAGAATAAATTGTAGCAACTATTCCTCCCATAAGAAATGCAAGAACCGATGCCAAAGCAACAAGTGATTGAATACGACCTTGGAAAAATCCGTAAATTTGTTTCTCTGGATCGTTTTGTAAGCCCACTATTTTATAATTATTATCTATATAAGTTTCAAAAGCACCAGAGAATAAAGCGAAAGCAATTCCAAAAAAAATGTAAACAGGAATTAATTCTATAAATTTTGTTGAATAAACGAGAATTATAAATCCAAAACTAAAACAGAACCAACTTAATGAAATGACCCACCTTTGACCAAGATTATCTGATAACACCCCAGTGGGATAATCAAAAACGCTTTGAGATATTAATAAAATTGACATTAAAATCCCAGCATCGATAAAACCTACCAAATCAAAAATAAATAATATAATAAAGGTATTTGAAAACATAAAAATGAAATTGTGAAAAAAAACTATTAATGTGTATTTTTTTACTAATTTCTTTGCATCTGAAGTTAAATCCTGAATTCCTAGAAACGTTGTGAGTGTATAAACCAAATATATCCCCTTAGAGATCTATTAGCTAAGCATGGAAGTTTATCGTTAGTTGTTTATTTCCCTTAAATAATTAATGTTCTCTTTTCTCATTAGACTGAATAGTTATAACGGAACGAAAACAAGATTTTATTAGCAAAAAATTAATCCAAATATGTAAGTCTGTCATTTAAACATTTAATTTTCTTTTTTCGTAGAAATTTCATCCAAATTGAACAGATCTTTTGATAAACTACCCTAACCTGAAGGATGGGGCTTCCCTCTTCATCGACAGCACTTGTGCAGACACAAATGGCAATCTATCTAATGATTGACACAATTCCTGAATAGAGATGCTCTTGCTCAAAGAGATAATGTTTCTAACAAGTAAGTGATCTGAATGTCCAACATTAGAAATCTAGAATCATTATCAACATTTTCCGAATCTGGCCATGTAGTCTTGATTAAAGAACAGTTAGAACATCTTAGATATTCCATAAACCCCATTTTTCTCCTTCAAAAGCCATGCATTTTTTATTTCCTCTAAAGATTACTTTTCTAATTAGAGAGTATCGTTAGGATTTTTAAATAAATAAAAAATAACATCGTTAACTTTGAATGAAATTTGAAAAATTGAATTATCAAATAAAATTAGTGTTTCAATAAACCTCATGAAATCTTTAGTAGTATATCAACAGTTTTACTACTTTTTTCAATTTATAATATTTCTATGTTAAGTATTCCCTTGAATAATTCATTTATTGACATTTTTGACTTTAAGAAAAATATAGAAAAGGGAATTTCTCTATTAAATTATAGTTAATGTATTAATCAATCTTAGGTATCAATTTTTTAATCCATCCTGGTAAATACCAATTCCATTTGCCTGCTAGTTTCATAGCAGCTGGCAAAATGATGGTTCTAGCTATTGTAGCATCAACAAAAATAGCAACAGCCATGGCAAATCCCATAGATTTCAAAAATAATGCTGGGGCCATTGCAAATACTAAAAACGTTGCAATCATCACAGTTGCAGCACTGGTGACTACTCCTGCGGTTTTTGCTAATCCAACGCCAACTGCTTCATCTGATGGAACTCCCTTTTCATATTCTTCTTTGATTCTACTAATGATAAAGATACTGTAATCCATACCCAATCCAAGAATGACTGTGAAAAGAAAAACAGGAATTATAAATGTAACACCAGCTTTTTCAGCATTTAATAAAAATAATAGATTACCATCTTGAAATACAAACACTAGCATACCAAGAGCAAATAAAATTGAGGAACCAATTGTTAATATGGCCTTAATTGGTAATAATAAGCTACGGAACAATATCATAAGGGCTAAGAATATTAAAATAACCGCAACGGCAATCATAATAGGAACGTCTGCGTACATTGAATCAGATGTATCTGTGAAGCTTGCTGCAAACCCAGTTACATATACGTCAACAGGAAGGTCACCAAACAATTCAGCAATCTGAGTTCTAATAATTCTTACCAATTCCCAAGCTGCTCCAGTACCTGAATCTAAATTTGAGGTAATATCAATTATCAAGGTGTCATTACCATACTCAGTGTTGACGTACCTGGGTAGTACTTGTTCTACAAACAATAATTTTTGCAAATTAGGGGTGGAAATAGTAGTATTTCCATCAGGAATCGTTATGCTATCAGGAGAAGCCAAGATGGTATTAATATCTTCTAAACTCAATGTTATTGCTGTAGCATCAATCCCTGTTGAATTTGTCGTGAATGACATGGATGTTACAGTTTCAAATTTCATTTGAGATCCGTCTTTAAAGCGAGTCTGATTAAAGTTTAAGGCCCAATTCCCTAGCGCATTCGATGCATCTATAATATCTGCATCAAATACGCCATTTGGAGTTTTTGCATCTATAACAACTCTATATGGATTCACATCCCCTAAATTAAATTCATCAAATAAAATTTCAAATCCTTCGCGTGATTCAGTGCCTGGTGGTAAATTTTTCACTGTATCAAAACTCAAATCTGTTTGGGCTGATAATATAACAAATGGCATTAATATAATAATACCAAGGAGCAAAAATTTTAATGGATTTCGCATTACTAAATCGGACCACCTTTCCCAGGGACCATTCTTTTTTTGATTGGTTTTAAGACGTTCAACTTCTTGTTTTGCTCTTGTAGTAACATTGGGCCAATCTAGATAGCGACCTCCGATACTGAGGATTGCTGGTGTTAAAGTCCTAGCTGTTAAAATTGCGAAAACTACTACTGTTGACACTCCAATTGCCATGCTTCCAGTAAAATCTGATCCTAGAACTAATAATGCTGAAAAACCAATTATGACAGTAAAACCACTGTACATAACCGCTGTTCCTGCTGTGGAATTCATAACTTTAGCGGACAGTATTTCTGTTTCACGTATGTTTTCTGGTGTCCAAGTTCCGTTCAACTCATGTTCTGCTTTTCTTTTTCTAAATTCTTCACGAAATCTGACTAAACTGAATAAACTATAGTCAATCGCAACGGCAATGCCTATCATGGCAATTATTGCAGGTAAAAAGTCAGATATATCAAATAATCCTAATTCTGAAAGAATAAAAGTAATGAGATAGGCCGGTAATAAAGAAGCTATCATTGAAATAAGAGGGACAATCATTCCTAAAGGACTTCTGAAAACAAATATCAAAATTATGATTATGACTAATACTGCAATAGTTTCTGAGTTTCGGAAAGTTTCTTCAGCAGATTTAAGAATATCAACAAAATTAGCAGGAGATCCTGTTAGAATTAGTTGTGCTTTTTCTGCATTAGATTGGGTAGGTAATAAAATGTTAACCAAATTAATTCCAATCTCTCCTTCTAAATAGTTATAAAATTCTTCCATATCTCCTAATAAATTACGAATTTCTTCCACATCATGACCTAAATCTGAATTACGGTCAGTTTCAATTGATATCCAAAAAATTCCAATTTTTTCATCCTCTGAAACAAAATTACTTGCAAAATCTTCAGCACCGGGTATTCCGGATAATAAGATCAATGGTTCGGAAATATAGGTATCACTTTGATTATAACCCCTTTCAAATAAAGTTTCATTAAGATAACTTGTTAAAAATAATGTAAAGTTTCGCCACTGGTTATCAGTGATAGCTCCCAAACTATCATCAGGTTGGAGATTAATTATGATTATATGTGTTGATTCCTGTGATGTTTGATTGAACCTTTCACGTAGTAATTCAGCTCCAATTCCTGATTCTGTTGACGTATCTGCAAATACAGTATTTTGTGCAACATTAGAAGAGAGTAAACTACTTCCTTGAAGAGAAATTACAACAAAAAGAACCCAAAAAATAATTATAATGTAATGCTTCCTAAGTGATTTTGGTAAGTTTTGACTCATATTTTTGACAGCTCGTTGTTAAATTGACTATAAAACGCGAAATATAATTAAGAGGGATATCATTCTTAAAAATACCAGTGAACATATAAAAAAAAAATACTTTTTAAAATTCTCATAAACCCAAAATTTGCAATAAAAATACCGTGGAATAAAACCCAATTCTTTACTAATTTCTAAAAAACTTATCAGGCAAACCTACAATTATAATTGTTGAGAGTTAAACGATCTCGCCCTCTTTATTATAAGGGAGTTCATGGAGTAATATTAGTTTGATATCACTTAGTTAATCACTTTTGAAAATACTAATCATTGGATAGAGAAAATTGCTAAAGGAATTGGAAATAAAAATTGTTTTTTTCTTATTGAAACGGAATTAATAGTAGAGCTGATAAAAAAATTCCTGACATTTGCGGTAAAAAGCAAAACTTTGACTTGCTTAGAAAAATTTTTTAGTTCAACACTTAACAAATATTTATCTTGACAGATTATGTTATTGAAACACATGAACTGACCAAATTTTATGGTGAACTCAATGTCGTTCATCGGTTAAACCTGAAAATTCCTCAAGGAGGAATATTTGGTTTTTTAGGACCGAATGGTGCTGGAAAATCGACAACTATTAAAATGATAACAGGTCTAATCAAATCCTCTTCAGGAACCATCAAAATATTTGGACAAGAGGCCCGCCAACACCGCAAGATTTTTCATCGAATTGGCTATTTACCAGAACACCCGGCTGCGTATGCAGGAATGACTGCGTATTCCTTTTTACAATATATGGGTCGTCTTCATGGAATATCGAAAAATTTTATTCAACATAGAATTCTCGAAACATTAGACTTTGTAGATCTAGGGAGAATGGCATATCATGATGCAGATAAACTGAGTGCCGGTCAAAAGCAACGATTAGGGTTAGCGGCAGCTTTGATTCACGATCCCGATTTACTGATTCTAGATGAGCCCTCTGCTAATTTAGATCCCCTCTCCCGTTTCCAATTATTTAATCAGTTAAAAAAAATGGTAAAAGAGAGCAATAAAGAGAAAACGGTTGTCATTTCAAGCCATATATTGCCTGAGGTTGAACGTCTAGCTGATCATTTCGCGATTATAAATCAAGGATCTTTAGTCATGGAGGGGGAAATAAAAACCTTAGGTCTGCAACTCTCCAATATAGAACTTCTGCTAGCAGTCTCACCTGCGAAAGCGATTTATCAAGCTCTAGAAGCCAAACCATATGTTGACGAGATTATTCTTCTAAATGATTCTGAAATTAGACTTATATTAAAAACAGACCAAGAAGAACAATTTCAAATCGAGCTCCCAGATCTATTAAAGCAACAAAATGCAAAAATAATTTCTCTTAAAACTGCGCAAGCTCCTATTGAACGTGCCTTTTTACAGGCACTCCAAAGTAAGGTGGATATGAGAAATTGAATGAATTACAAACGATAACAGGCACATCCACAACTATTAAACGGTGGTCACTTAGAAATGCTTTAAATATAATTACATCTCGATTTCGAATAATTTTTTTGATCTTCCAGCATGAATTTGAATCAAGCCTTAAAAAGTCGTGGAAAATTCGTATTATTTTGATCATATTTCTGATTCCATTCCTTACTATGTGGTTACTTCCTCAAACCATCCAAAATCAAGATGTAGAAAGATTTCTTACCATAAATCGAATGCTCAATTACTTTGGCATTGCTAATTTTGATTTTTTGTCTTTTTTTTCACTTATTCTATTAATTATCATAAGTTCGGAGCTCATAGCCAAAGAAATTGAGGAAAACACCTTACAACTTCTTATTATAAAGCCAATCAATCGCTCTGATATTCTTATAGGAAAAATTCTCAGTATTTTTGTCCCGATATTTTCCCTATACTCCCTCACTATCCTTTTACATTTGATCGATTTCCATTTTAAATTTGCTTGGTCGTTAGAAACTTTTATTTCTCATCTGTTCTTAACATGGTTTCCGATCATTCTGGTCGCTTTTCTGGGATTTGGAACAGTTGTTGTTGTCACTGTTCTATTTTCTCTGCTATTCTCTAGAAGTGTCTATGGGGTTCTTGCTGCTCTTGTTGTATTTATTGGCAACGATCTATTCTTTTTTAATAATCCGGACTTTCGATTCTCTTATCAGTTGGGCGTAATCGTTGAGGAATTTTTACCTCTTGAAGCTTTATCTGTTATAAATCTATACCAATCCTCGGATCCCATATTAATAATAGTAATAATCATTTCAATACTTATCACGACATTTAATTTGAGTTTATTAGCGTTATACAGGAGGGAATTCAGCTGAAACCGTTAATATCAATTTTATTATTTCTATTGATTGGATCAGGACTAATTTTTCTTCCATCGATAACCATTACCCATGTTAATGCGAATACACCTCCCTCAATTTATCTTCTCAGTCCCCAAGGAGGTGAAACACTCAGCGGTTTACAGGAAATTAAATGGTCAGCATTTGATCCCGATTTTGACAATCTTACATTTTCTTTGTGGTACTCTGCTTTAGACGCCTGGATTTGGGTTCCTTTAATCGAAAATTATACTCAATTGTCTTTTCTCTGGGATACAACGACTGTCCAAGATGGACGCTATTTTCTAAAGCTATTGGTCTTTGATGGGAAAAATGTTGAATCCTCCCTTCTTGCGCAACCGATTCAAATACTGAATAATCTACCTTTTGATGACAATCTAATCTTGACTGGTATTCCCTATCCAATTCGAAATTTAGAGATTGGCAACAATATGTCATTTTTTATTGACCTCTCGAATACAAGCACCTATTCTGTGTATCTGTATGGAGATTATTTAGATAAAAATGTAGATTTGACCGTGTATGCCTTTTTGAACCAGTCAGATCCGATTTCACGGACACAATTAGAAAATTCTCCTCATTCCCTTGCTCATTTTCCTGGAAAATCTGATCATTTCAGTTTTTCCCCCAATCAAACAGGAATTTACCAGATACTTATTGAAAATGATTTCCGTTACTCAACTGCGGCTGCTGAGGCAAAAATATTAATTTTTGAACTATGGACTGCTGAGTCTTCATCTAAGATGAATTTTTCCAGCCGTTCAATCAATTTAAATGCAACTGGATTGGAGATTTCAGCGCAATCCGATTTTAGGGTATATTTAATAGTGCCAGAAATATACTTAGACCAAAATTTTAGCATTAATGCCATCTCATCTGTGGCACTCCAAATTGAACTTAGAATTCAATCCCTTTTTGATCTTATTGATTTAGATCAATATGTTCCCCTTGCAAAAGATCAAAACATTGGAGAAATCTACCGAGCTGAGGAAGAAGGTCAGTTACTTACAGGTACTCATCTAATATCCAATCAAGAACCATCTTTGGACGGTTTTGGCTTAATTGTCTTTGTTCAAGCGATAACAGGTCAGGGAAATGTTACTTTAACCATTCAACAGACTAGTTATTATAGCTTAGATACCATCAGACCCCCTGGTCTACCTTTATGGATTAATATGAGGGCCGGAGAAACCCGTGATATTAAATTTTTATTGGAAAAAACTAGAACTTATGCCTTTTTATTAGATTTACCAATGGATTCTCAAGAAGGTTGGAATCTTTTCTTATTTAACCACAATAAAAGCGTGTTACTCGACTCTGTAGCTGATTTTTCTCGCAATGGAACCAAGTTAGAGATTACAAATCAAATCTTGCCGAATACTGGACGCTATGTAGTACAAATCACCCGTGATAATTCCACTGTAGAAAATTCAACAGTATTAGAGTTTGCTTGGTTATTTGTAACTGAAATTATGACAGATTTCAATCTACCAACACGTGTTGATCTCTTTCGTGGAAATTTAAATTCCACTCCAACTTTGAAGACATATTCTTCTGTGTTATTACAGGTGAACAATTTTCAAGGACAAAAACTAATTGTGAGGATAGACTCAACCAATGATTTACGCGTCACTGCAACAATTCACGCGTTTACCACCGGTGTTGACAGAATGGCACTTAATTATTCGCAGTCCTCCCAAGCTATTTTAGATTATGTAACGGCTCGTCAAAATGGTAATAATATTATTCTGACAGTTAGCCAAATCGGATTTCGAGGCTATGAAAAAGTTGCAACTGAATATTTATTAGTTACTTTGGAAGCTATTGCAGGAGAGGGTGTTGCTACCATCTCAGTTGAAATTACTCACGCCACGGAAGACTGGTTTCGATTTTTTGCTCTTTTTGGGACTTTATTTGTAATGATTCTTAGTGTAATAGTAATTATAGCTTTAGAGAAAAAATTAACATGAAGCATTTTCATTCAATAGAATTTGGTTCCAAAATTTATCCACTACAAATTATGATTTCCAATGTTTAGATAATTAAATAATTTCCTCTTCTTGCATTGAAATTGAGATTTACTTGCATTGAAGAGTAAAAACGATAAAGAGATATTTTCCATCCTAATTAGTTGAAGGAAATAATCATGTTAGCTTAAATTATTTCTTAAATCAACAAGTAATATCAAGAGAAATTAGAACATTCCTATTTATCAAAAGAAAGAATTATATTTCTGAAGTAGTTTTAAAATTTGTTAATATTCAACTTAGAATTTTGATTTGAGATAATTGCTATGAATGATTTATATAATTATTACCGTGATATATTAAAAAATGAGTTATTTCCTTGTGCTTTTGTTGATTTAGAAAAATTTAATGAAAATATCATTGGTATAATGAATAGAATGTCTTCTTATGATAAAACCATTCGTGTAGCTTCGAAATCGATTCGTGTGCCCTTCCTTCTTGAAAAAATTTTTCAATCGAATTCAAAATTTCAAGGGATCCTGTCTTATAAAGCAGAAGAAGCGGTATATTTAAGTAAAAAGGGTTTTAAGGACATTTTAGTTGCATACCCGATCTGGAATAACAAGGAAATAATTATGATTTCGGATCAAATTCGCGAGGGAGGAGAAATCACGTTGATGGTAGATTCATCTGAACATATTAAAAGAGCTAATTTGATTGCTCAAGAACAAAATTTAATTATTCCTCTTTGTATAGATATTGATATGTCATCTAAGCACTTAAATCTGCATTTTGGTGTCTATCGTTCTTCTATTACAACATCAGGACAAGTTATCTCCCTTGCTAACCTAATTGATCAATATTCAAATGTTAAATTAGATGGAGTCATGGGGTATGAAGCTCAGATTGCTGGAATAGCAGATCGTAGTCCTGCGAAAAATTTTGTTATTAACAGGGTCATAAGATTCCTCAAAAAGAGATCTATAAAAGAATTAAGAAACCGGAGAAAAAAAATTGTATCTTCCCTCAAAGAACAAGGGTATAGTCTAAGATTTGTTAATGGAGGAGGAACTGGTAGCATTGAATCAACATCAGGAGAAAAAATTGTTACTGAAGTCACTGTGGGATCCGGTTTTTTTTCACCAGTATTATTTGACTATTATGATTCATTTAAGCACCAACCTGCATTAAGTTTTGCTCTTGAAATCACTCGAAAGCCAGCTCCAAATATTTATACCTGTCATGGAGGTGGTTATGTTGCTTCAGGATCAATGGGGATCGATAAAATTCCCAAACCATATTTACCAGAAGGATGTAAACTTGTAAAAAATGAGGCTGCAGGAGAGGTACAGACACCGATAATTTACAAGAAAAAGCAGTATAATTTGCAAATAGGAGATCCTATTTTTATGAGACATAGTAAAGCAGGGGAATTATGTGAACATTTTAACGAAATACTGCTCATATCAGAGGGAAAAATTATAAATCGTTTTCCCACTTATCGTGGTGAAGGCAAGAAATTCTTGTGAATGTTCGGATGGATTAAATATGTATGATTTTGTTATTATAGGTTCTGGTACATCTGGAGGAGTTTTTTCTTTTTATTTAACACAATCTGGCTTTAAATGCTTGCTTATTGAGGCAGGAAAATCCTATGAAACAAAAGATTTTCCTAAAAATGAAATGGAATATAATGCTGAGCTATTCTGGAATGGTGGAATGGATATGAGCGCTGATGCCAGATTTGCATTTTTGAGAGGTAAGTGTCTTGGTGGTGGTTCAGTTATAAATCAATGTTTACTTGATAGATTTGATGAAATAGCACTAAATGACTGGAAAAGTATTTCTAAAGTTGATTTTTTTACTACTGAAAATATGGAAGAACATTATCGTGAAATTGAAAAAAGACTACCAATTGTCAAAGTCCCTGAGGAACAAAGAAATCGGAATGCGAGGATATTTATTGAAGGTCTTAAGAAACAGCAATTAGGTTGGGCCCCCTTATCTCGTGGAGAAACAGATTGTGGAATAGAAAAAGGGCATGATTGTATTGTCTGTTTAGGTGGATGTCCAAGAGAATCCAAACAGAGTGGTTTAGTCACATTTATCCCATGGGCTTTAAAAGAAGGATTAGAAATTAAAACAGATTTTTCTGTTGACAAAATTGAGCATTTAAGTGGATCAGTGAATTTATTCGGGACTAAAAATGGGGAGAAGGAAGAGATTGAAACTAAGAAATGTGTTCTGGCTGCTGGTGCTTTGGGAACAAATCATATTTTACTTAAATCTGGTTTTAAAGAAACTTTACCAGCTTTAGGTAATAATTTTTTTTGCCATCCTCAGATCATGACCTTTGCTGTATTTGATGATTTGGTTGATTCGCATAAAGGAGCTTTTCAGTCAGTGAAATCAGAGGATACAACAATGCGTGAAAAAGGTTACAAATTAGAAAATGTCTTTGCACAACCAATTGGAACTGCTCTCCTTTATTCGGGTTTTGGAAAAAAACATCAGGAATGGATGAAAAAGTATCGAAATTTGGCCTGTATTGAAGTAGCAATTAGAGATGATGGAAAGGGAAAAATTTCTTTAGATAAAAAAAATAGGCTCAAAATTAGTAAGAAAATTAGTAAAGAAGATAAGAAAAGGGGTTTAGAGGGAGTGATGATTGTTAGAAAAATTTTTGAGTCTGAAGGTGCAAAAGAGATCTATACTTCACCATTCTGGTTTGGTTTACATTTAATGGGTGGTTGTGCTATAGGAACTAATCCAGAAACTTCTGTGGTAAACGAAAAATTCACTGTTCACGGCCATGAAAATATTATCATTGCAGATTCGAGTATTTTTCCTTCTGCTCCTGGAATAAATCCTGCTTTATCAATTATGGCTTTATCTCACAGAGCAAGTAGAATTGCAATAGAAGAAATGAAAAAGGAGGACCAATAATGAACGAATTTTCATCAAAATTTTTAAGTAAAAGGGAAATCAAAGGATTATCAAAAATTGGAGATATTTTAATTCCCAAAAATGATCCATTTCCATCTTTTTCTGAAAGTGGATGTATTAGCAAAGTGGATACAGCATTAAAAAATCTAGATCCGTTTGATCGCAATGATTTAAAATTATTTCTAAAAGTAAGTGCTATTCTACCAAAATTTCTGGTAAAAATAATAGTTTTATTAATAAACAGGCCATTCATAACTTTATTACGTATGGGGAACTTAGGAATCAAAGGAGTGGTATATTCATTATATTATTCAAATAGCAAAGGTCCTGAGTATAAAGGAAAAGACGTTTATGATATAATAGGATACAAGATTATGAGTATTTCTCTCCCAAAATGATAAGCAACATAATTAGAAGATATATAGCAGGCTACTAAATTTAAATCAAAAAATCCAAGCCTAGATAAGACTGGATACTTTTTTCAAATCCAAGAATTCTGGCTTTTTTTCATAGTTTCTTTAATATTCAAAAATAAATTGAGCTGAATTATAAGGAATTGGAATATTAATGAATGATAATCCCTGAAAACTAGCACCAATGAACGAGGGAATCAAAAGGACTTCTAGTAATAAACATTAAATGATAGATGTTAGGTTCTATGTATTTTATTTATCCAATATAATTCTATTGACTTTTTCAGCTATTGAATAACCTAAATATTTGTTTCCAGCTTTATTTAAATGTTCACCATCACCTGAATCATATTTCTTCTTTAAGCTTTTTGTATTTTCATCATAAAGATGGTTAAACCAGTCATAAAAGAAAATTTTATCATTATTTTCTTTATCAATTAATACTGGTAATTCGAAAGCAATAGATTTAAGTTGTTTCAATATGGAAGGACTTCCAAAAGGGGATATAGAAGTTAAAAGTACAGGAATACCCTTTTCTGTTACTTCTTTTGCAGATTTTAATAAATTCTCTAGCGTTTTGGAGTAATCAATTGGCTCATTATCCCAATCATTTCCTCCTCCGTTAATAATAATCAAAATGACATTTTCAAGATCAATGGTTTTAAGAATATTTAATGACCTAGAATAAATTCCCTGAGAAGAATCTCCAAGAAGACCATGGTTAAGAATTTCAACATCAGAGAATTTAGACGATTTTTTGAATTCTTTTTTAGCCCAATATTGATATGTTGATTCAATATCCCCTTGAGAGCGAGGATCAAAGCCAGGATAACCAGCAGTAAGAGAATCTCCAATAGTAATAATTCGAATCATATTTATCGTATTTCAAAATAATAATTTATCAATCTAGGTAGCAAAATGTAAAGATATTTTTGGCAACCAAAATAAAACACAAATTTACATGAAACTGATTTTTATTTCTGATACACATGATTTGGAACTAAAAGAGCCAATTCCAAATGGGGATGTCCTAGTGCATAGTGGAGACTTCTGTAGAGAAGACTCTCCTAATGTTGTTAAGCGTTTCACTGAATGAATGGGATCTTTACCTCATTCTCATAAAATAATTATAGCAGGGAATCATGAACTAATATTTGAAAGAGAAAATGATCTTGCAAGGTCTTTGATGACAAATGTAACATATCTTGAAGATGAAGAAGTAGTAATTGATGGAATTAAATTTTATGGTTCACCTTGGCAACCTTGGTTTTATGATTGGGCTTTTAATTTACCAAAAGGAGAACTTTTAAGAAAAAAATGGAATCTAATACCAGAAGATACAGATATATTAATTACTCATGGACCACCATATTCAATTCTGAACAGAAATGATTGGGGAAATGAGCAGAAAGGATGCGAAGAACTTTTGAAAAGAGTAATGGAAATAAAACTGAAAGTTCATGCGTTTGGACATATCCACGAGGATTATGGATCTAAAAAAGTTGATAAAACATTATTTGTTAATGCTAGTATATGTACGGTTTATTATGAACCGATTAACAAACCTATTGTTTGAAATTTAGTTTATCTTCTAAAGCTCAAGAGGATCAAATTCTGTCAAATTCATAATGAGTTCCTTATAAAATATAAGCTCATGAGGAGTGTAGTTTCAAAAATACTTTCTAAGCTTAGATAAGATTTAATTCAATTGTTTTTTTGAAATAGGCTTTTGATTTTCTTTTTTTTTACCAGCTGACTCCACAAATTCTTCAAAAGTCAGAAGACCAAATAATCCATGTTGGTATTCTTTATAATAATAATAGTATCTATAAAATTCAGCTAGCTTATCTTTTGTGACAATAAATTTATCCATTTTTTTCAACGTTTTTTTTTTTTTTAATATCTAATTCTATATTCTAATATTTTGTTATTACTCTAATTTTAGTAAAAAGATATTTTTTTTCTCCTAAAAATAAATGAATTGATTCCTATTACTCATTTAATTGAGCCAAATATTGACAAAATGATGAGCATGTTGAAACAATGATGATTCTTTAATGGAAATACCTATTTTTTCTTTTTTAATATTTAATTTTTGGATTCCATTTGTTCACTCCATCTGGTAATAAATCAAACATGTGCCAAACAGAATTATATGGATCAAATGGTCCAAAAAAGTCTTTTGAGGTTCTAGTTATTTCTCCTTGGTCATTTTTTACAAATACTGAAAATCCTGGCATATTATTGTTATTTTCTTCATCATAAAATCCCATGTCAGAAACAAACGTTGTCCCATCTGCTGAAAACATAGGAAAATTATAGCCACGTTCTTTTATGACTTCTTTTTGGACTTCTGGTGGATCTGGTGAAACTAACGCAAAAGCAGCTCTATCTTGAAAGTGGGGGACCAATCCAATGAATCCGTGTGCCCAAAGGTTGCAATACGGGCATGATTTTCCCATGTTATGCACGAGAATTAATTCTTGTTTATCTCCAAATAATTCTGAAAGCTTAATTTCTTCTCCATCTGGATTCTTTAGAATATAGTCATCTACTTTCTTAGATGGCTTATTTTTAAGGTAGGTAACAAGTTCCTGTTGTTTATCTCTAATTTCTCTATACAATTCCTGATATTTTTCATCTTGTTCAAACATGATGTTCTACTCAATATTTGGAGTTTGTCAAAAGGATATTATAATTTAAAAGATATACAAATCTTTAGTTTTAACCACTATTTTATAATCATTATCTTAACATTAAGATACTTACTAACGATCAGATGAGAAAGAAATTATTTTTATAGTAAGTTAATTTCCAACTCATTTTCTTGTTGGCATAATTATGTGGTTCATTGGGAACATATAAAACAAAAACAGTGGAATTCTATTTCATTACAATTGAATTACCTATCTTTTGTAATCGGAAATATCAATCTTTCGATTTTACAAAATTACATGATTACTATTTATAGCGCTAATTGAGTTAACGAATAATTTTCTATTTTGAAACCTAATTATATATCATTTGAATCAAATCAGATGAATTTAGCAACAATTATTTTCAAGATAATTCAAGCTAAATTAAAACATTTGATTAGTAATTGCATTTTTCAATTAATAAGTATCATTTCAAAAAAATGACCAAAAATTTTTAAAATATAGTCACGACCTTTTTAAGCATAGATCTCCGTCCTCAAGGTTTGATAATAATCACAATAAATATTAGTCTCCTCAATGATGTCTTTCTCCGATGTAAAAGAACCATTTTCTAAAATTTCCTTAGAATAATTTCGAAAACAAATTTCGATAGGATTTAGTTCGGGAGAATAGGCAGGAAGGAAAAAATATTCTATTCATTTGTCCTCATTAAGATATTTCAGTATTTCTCGTGAAGTATGAATACGAGCATTATCCAAAACTATCAAAAGTTTAGTATAATCAGTTGTAAGAAATTCTAGACGGATTAAATCAAATGCATCACAAAAATAGGTACTTGCATTTCCTTCCATAGGAATCATACTCAATTTCTTGACTTTAAGATCGTAACCTCCGAGAAAGTTCACTTTTCGTCGAGTTGGTTGTCTAGCATCTCTGTATTGTTGATTAAAGCTCCAAGTATTACCAGAATAGCGCATGGAATAAATTGGTCCCTTCTCATCAATATAAATTAATCTCCATGATGGAGGACAATACCGCTCTATAAATCGCAAACAAGCTCGTTTAATATCATAATCAACTGGTTTAAGTATAAATGAATCTTGAACACGTCGATAAGAAAGACCTAGAATCTTCAAATCTCTTGATAGAGTTGCAGGACTTATAGGATAATCAAGAAGTTTAGAAAAGAATTTACTTAGCTTTACAAGTGACCAGCTATTGAAAGAAAAGCTTAAACTTTTTGGAGATACAGTAATAAGTTTTTCAAGTGCATTTCTTCTTTTAACTTGATTTATCCAGCTGGTTGTTTGGCGCCATTTTACAATACTCCCAATTCCCTTTTTATTCCAAATGTTTATCCATTTATAAACAGTTTTAATTGAACAATAAAGTTTTTGGGCTATATCAATAAAAGAAAGACCATTTATGCAATATAAAATGATATTTGCTCGTTTACGCACTTTTTTCCTTGAATCATTTTCATAAACTTTTTGAAGGAAGGTATATTCATCTTTACTTGGGGGTTTAATTGTAATTGTCATAAATTATCAATTAAATATAGTCCAGATATTTTTGTCGGGACTTTTACCCCATTTATGATTTTTGTCGTTTTTTTGAAATGACACTATATAATTTTATTAGTTCTATATTTGGATTAATTAACTATCTTTACAAATTCCTATTCGTCAGAATGGAATCTTTTTCTTTATTCCAAACCTAGTAAAATCGCTATATTATCCAGTTACTTTAAATTAAATTACGAATTCTATTTTTAATTTACACTGGGGGTAAAATGTCATGTCTTTAGAAAACAAACAACACAGAAAACCAAAATTCAATCTTAAAAAAGATATTAACAACCTTGAAATAGGGTTATACTATGCAGCTACAACTATTGTCTCTCTTGTTCTCAGTATAGGAGTTCTTTCATTAATTACGAAGATTTTTTAAAATCCTATAAATAATTTGTCAATTTTGAAACCTACTTTTGAAACACTAAATTATTTTCTTGATTATGCAGTGTAAATTCCAAATTGGTCATTTATAATTATCATAAAATTTTATATGGTTTTAATGTCCCAAGTTTACAATAATATGAAAGCTGGTGGTCAAATAAATTAAAATAATAACATCCGTTATTATACTTGGAACAATAATAATTTTTTCTCTTATATCACTAATACTAATCAATAATAGTCGAAAACTTGACAAAATTTATAATATTTTCATTTCATTTTATTCAATAAATAAATGTTCAATTTATTGATCTTTTTCCTTTATTTGGTTAATCGTGAGTTGAAACACATTTTTTAACATATGAAGGAGTTTCAATCCCTTAGATGTAATAATATAAGTCTTATATCGTGCATCTGTTATGACTTTAGTGGTAATAAAATATTCGATATAACCAAAATCAATCAACTTTTTCATCTCATCAGACATAGTTGACTTAGGAATATTCAATATTTTAGATATCTCAATTAAATTAGTTTCTGTTGGATTCTGATATGCTATTTCTGTTAACGTCATAATTGTTCTCATTTTAAGTCCGGAATGCAAATCACTTCTAATATCAGCCGGAAAATAATCTAATAAATTTAACGTATTAGATTCAAATTTTTCATTTTTTAATTTATTGATATTCAAACCCTTTCAATGAGGAAATTATTAGATCTTCTTTTAAATTTCATTAATTAAAAATGCTACAAAGGAGTTTGTTTTACAAAGTTGATTTATCGGGTATAGCAGGTGTAATAAGTCCAAAAAATAAAATAAATATTAGTTTCAATTTAACATATTTTAACTTTTTGCAAATGAAGGTCCTCTTGAAATTATTTTAACATGTTCTATGAATTATAGAAAATAATTGGTTTCTTAATATTCGATAAATTTTTCTGAAATTTTTCTTTTATATTCCTCCATTTGCAGT
Organism: Candidatus Heimdallarchaeota archaeon LC_3; assembly: GCA_001940645.1. The sequence continues at coordinate 46,088 of MDVS01000033.1, read as the reverse complement.
TTCAGGACAATTAAAAAACAATTTTTTGCAATTAATGCTAATTTACTCGATTGAAAAGATAATATTTTAGTACAGTTAGTAAATATATGCTTAATAGTAATTTTCATATCTTATTACTTTGGTGATATCAATTTACTTGGTTCTTTGCCCATTATTGGTGATCTAATTTTTTCAATTCTCTTCATAGAATTTCTTCTTAATTATAAGAAAAAATACAAAAATTCAATTAATATTAAAAGCTTGGGTCTTCTATGAATTATAATATAATATTTCCTTAAAACGTAAGATGAAAGTTAAATTATTTTTATATAAGACATTAATTGTCCAAAATGATAAGCATTGTGTTCAGCAATTAATAAAAACTCCCTTAAATAATGCTGACCATTTCCATGGGAAATTTTTGCAAATAAATCCATTTCAGGCTTGAATAGCATTTTTATAGTTTTTTTATGTAAGTCATGAATTTCTTGGATTGTTTTATTCCACATTTCTTCAGTAGCATTAAGAGATTTGTTGGGCCAATAATCATCGGGGAATTTCATGTAACTATAGTTCACATTTTCCATAAATTCAATGATATCCCAGTGGGCTATCCTAATATGCTCTAATAAATGCCAAAAGGTATAATCAACATTAGGTGGTTTAGTATTGATATTATTTAAAGAAATTTTTTTCAATATCTCTGTATAATGTGTATGTGCATAACTACCGTCTAATTGTTCTTTTATTTTGTCTTTAAGAATATTTTCAGATGTCAAATATTTCATCTCTATTGAATTGATTAATATTTATTAAGAGATTATATTTTTTTGATATTTGGATATAAATGATTGGAAAAAGATCAACATTAAATAATTGCATAAAATCATAAATAAAAATTTTCCATAATATTTTATATTAAATTTTTTTTTTATTAGATTCATTATTTCTTATATTCATGTGTAGAATATTTTTTATTTCGGTGAAATCGAAAATGATGCAAATTATTACAATTAATCAGTGGTTAGGCGTTTTAATTGCATTTACTACTCTTCCACCTATTTATCTGTTGTTGAAAAAGTATAAAATTTCAAGAATAGATGATTACTTATTATTTGCATTATTTTTTATAAGTGGATTCACCATTTTAATAACAGATCCGATAGCGGGGTTTACTAATAAGCTGTTTTTTTATCAATTGCATCATATTGCAATAGATATTGGTTATTTGATATTATTTATCCATGCTTTACGAACCATATGGAAATCACCTCCTGTAATTTATCGTGCAATTGGATACGGATGGTTTATGATTCTTTTTATATTGACTCTATTATGGCGAGTAATGGAACAACCTGAAATAGCTAATGTGATTCTCTTTGATCTTCCTCATACTTTCTCTTCCTATTTTCCGTTAGGTGCTGGATTAGAATTAGATAATGGAGTAATAATATATTCAACTGCTTTTCGATACTTGGGTGAATTTTATAGAATTTATACTCTTTTATTCTTGTTATTTGCTTATGTTAATATTAGTCCATTAAAAGAAACTAAAGTTGTAATGAGAGCTAAGAATTTATGGATTATCTGCTGGTTATTTATCCTGATTCATGCTATTAGCATGTTTTTTACAAGTATTACTGATATAGTAAGTATTTTCCTATTGGGTTCTGGTATAATCATTGTTTATATCTCATTATTTATTCCAGAAGGAGTTTTAATATCTTATATCCAAATAACACGATTGTTGAATATTTATGACGCTATCTCCAATGAGGAAACCGAAAAATATTTATCAATTCAAGAGAATAATGAACAAATATTTACATATTTACAAACTATTGATGTTGAAAAAATCCTTTTTAATAACGGTAAAGATTAAATTAACCAATTTTTTATCAAATAATTACATATAAAAAACTCTTTTATAATTTTTATTGAAATTTTAAATGATAATTCGAATGTGAAAACTATAATGGTTCTAAACATTTCTTAAATTATTCAGTTTTCTCTTCTAAGAACAGAATTTTTACATAAAATGCATATTTCTGACCTTAGAGATTTATATATTTCTCTGGTAGATGATTAACTATGGGAAAAAAAAAAGGAAGAAAATCTAGAGAAGTTAGAGATCCTCGTGAAAAGCAAAAAACTGATGCTTCAGGGAAACTAATCCGCTCTCCTGTTTTCTGTATTTTAGGACACGTTGACTCTGGAAAAACTTCTTTACTTGATAAAGTACGTGGTACCGTAGTACAAGCTAGAGAAACAGCTGGAATAACACAGCATATTGGAGCAAGTTTTATACCCGCAGAAACAATAAATGATGTTGCTGGAAAATTAATGAAAGCAATGAAAATTGAAAGTTTAGAAATTCCAGGCGTTCTTTTTGTAGATACACCTGGTCACGCTTCTTTTATCAATTTGCGACAACGTGGAGCAAGTGCAGCAAACCTCGCGGTTCTTGTTGTAGATCTTATTAGAGGTATACAACCACAAACAATAGAATCAATTCGTATACTAAAAAATAATCGTGTACCTTTTGTTATTGCTCTTAACAAAATAGATCGATTCCCTAAATGGAAATCACACCCAAAAATGACTATGGTTCAATCTTTACAAGCTCAAAGTTCTAGAGTTATTGAAAACATTGACAACAAAATCTACGAACTGATGACTGATTTGTATGATGTCGCTAAAGTTAGTGCTGATCGGTTTGATAGAATTAAAGGTTCAGAATTAACCAAAAAAGTTGTAATAATTCCAACTTCAGCAATTACGGGTGAAGGAATTCCAGAATTATTCTTATTCTTAGCAGGTTTATCTCAACGATTTCTCACTGATAAACTAAAATTTGATCCAGAGGAAACGGGATCAGGATCAATTCTTGAAGTGAAAGAAGGTCATATAGGAAAAACTATTGACTTTCTTTTATTACAGGGAGTTATGAGAAAAAATGATAAAATAATTTTTGGTGGATTGAATGGAGTAATAGAAACTCACATTCGAGCATTACTCGTACCTAAGCCACTTGATGAAATTAGGGATCCTCGAGAAAGATTCAATCAGGTTGATCAGATAATTGCTGCCGCTGGTGTAAAAATCGTTGCCCCAGATACAGAAGGAGCAATAGCTGGATCTACTTTATATGTAGTAAGAGAAACTACTAATGTTTCAAAACTTAAAAAAGAAATTCAAGAAGAATTTAGCAAAGCATTAATAGAAACTGAAGATGAAGGAATTATTCTTAAAACAGATGCTCTAGGTTCCCTTGAAGCTCTTGTTGGACTTTTAAAGGATAACAATATTCCAATACGAATAGCATCTGTTGGGAATATTACAAAAAGAGACGTAATTGAAGCTGAATTAGCAAAAGAAAAGGAAGAAAAATATGGTACAATTTTATCATTTAATGCCACTACTCTCCCTGAAGCAAAAGATTATGCAGATATTGTCAAAGTTAAAATTTTTACGAATGATGTAATTTATCGATTAGTAGAGGAATATCAAGAGTGGGTACGTGAATTAGAACGAGAAGAAGAATCTGCACTATTAAAAGACTTAGTTTTCGCTGGAAAAATCAAAGTTTTACCTAATATTTTTAGACAAAACAATCCTGCGGTGGTAGGAATTGAGGTTCTTGGAGGAAAATTAACCCCAAAAGCTAAGTTAATTAATTCCTCAAATAAACGTATTGGGGAGGTGCTTCAAATAAAAGAAGAAAACGACTATCTACAGGTTGCATCCACTGGTCAACAAGTAGGTTGTAGCATCAAAGGTCCAACAGTAGGCCGACAACTAAATATAGATGATATATTATATGTAGATATTACTGAAACTCAAGCGATTAAACTCCAAGATCCTGAAATCAAAGCTTTATTATCTGGTCCCGATTTATTTGCTTTGCAAGATATTATTGAGATAAAAAGAAAGTTTTCAGGTCAGCGATTTTGGGGTGCTCCTTGAAAGATTCTTCAATAATTGTTTTCTTAACGTTTTCTTTGTTTTCTTAACGTTGAATCTAGCTAATATCCTTTCTTTAAAGTCTTGATTGATCCTAGGATCAAACTTTTTCTCTTCAGAGAAAATTAAACGAAAGAGAAATTGTAATTGCTCTTCACTATTTTCTGAAGGATTTAGAACAACATCAATAATTTCGTCGATTATTGGGCTAATTGGGATTGATTTATCAGTTTCTAATATATAAGGATTGTTTTCTGATTTAAAGACAATTCTAGAAAAATTTTCTTCTTTTAACGGATTTAATATTTCTGGATCACTTGTGATTCCTAAATTAACTTCATTAAATTGGCTTTTAGTTACGTAACTTTTCATACGCAATGTTCTTGAGATTTCTTTAGGTAAAAATTCCTCAATACTAGCTATTAACTGAGTAAGTTGATTAACATAGCTTTGATCAGCTGTCGGGGTATAAATAAAAACTTGTTCATATAATAGCACAGCATGAAGAAGTATTTTAAGAGCAAAAGATATTCTGATCGGAATTTTTGAACAAACATCTTCCAAATTGAAAAATTCATCAGAAGAGGTGTCTAAAGTTCCTAATAATAATGGACTAACAAAATATAATAGTCCTTTTTCATTAAATAAATCTTCAGAGATAAAAAAACAGTTGCTTTTAGCAATGGGTCTATCATATTCATCCAAGCTATTTTCTGTTACATATTTAATTAATATTTCCGATTCAAGAGTTTCTTTATAAAAATAAGTAATTTTTTTCTTATTTGCAGATCTTGGAATTAAACTTAACATAAGATCGTCAGAAAGTTGGTTTTCATCAAAACCGGAATTATTATGAGTAATCCGATATCCTTTAGAAGAATCATTTCTGATAATAATTTGTTTAATCATTTATCTCTACTTCTTAACCAGTAAGATATAGTTAGATAACCAAGGAATATTGTGCTTATTTTTTTTTATGAATATTAATCTTTTTTTTTTTCCTCTTTTCATCAACTAATTTCTTTAAAAGAGAAATCAAAATATTAGTAAAATTGTTAGTTTCATCAAATTCATACATAAATTTAAATCTATTTCACCGAAGGGTGGTTATGTTTAATGGATCTTCAACGATTACAACTAAAAAAGCTGTTTCAAAACAGAAATAGGTTTATTACAATCCTAATCGGTTTAACTTTGGCTGTGGCACTTGTTTCAGGTGTTTCCCTTCACGTTGATAATCAATCAATTGAAACTTTATCTAAATACTTGGATGATCCAAATAGGACATTAGATTACTTTGTTGAAACTGGTAGGCATTTTCCAGAAAATGTAACAGATTTTTTAATGGAAAAAAAAGATAATGGAACCTTTCCTTTTATTCAGAATATTACTTACGGTTATAAATGGTTTGTAGTTGGATTTAGTGATCAAAATAGTCCAGAATGGAATAACAATTCTAATTATAATCCTCCTGGAGATATATATGATATTTTTTCAGTTAGTGAAAACTTTGGTGAGTTTTATAAAGGCGGAATAATAATGGAAGAAGGAAAATTTGATGTTGGGCCAGGAAAAGCTGTAATAACAAAAACACTTTTCGAATCTCTAAAAACTTCCCCCAATGGATTTCCAAATTTATCTTTAAATCAACCATTCCATATTTTTGATTGGTGGTATTCTTCTTTTGCGGTTTTTGGATCATTAATTGGTCCGAGTTTTGAGCAATTGACTAAAGGAACAAATTTCACTGAAACTTTAACTATTACAGGTATATTGAGTGATGATAGTCCTGTTTTATTAGATTTACAATCACAAGGACCCAACTGGGAAACAATTTTGCTTACAGGTCTTATTTTTACTTCCACAGATGTCATTCCTGATTTTTATTATAATCCTACTACTGGAAATGGTTTAATAGTTCAATTTGGATCGGTTTGTCTTACTCAGGATTGTATTGTTTTTACTAATTGGTTAGGAATTAGAATTGAAGATGATTTCATTGATCGGTATAATCCAGATAGCTCATTACAAGAAATCAGACTTCTTCGAAGAGATTTAAACAATTACTTTAGTTCTGATCCAAATTTTATTTTAATTAATTCTGAGTTTGAAAATACTCTTAATTCATATATATCATGGATATTTTTTGCTAGAGCTACATTTTCATTTTTAAGTTTTCCAATAATATTCTTAGGTTGGTATCTCCTCGACTTTGCTATGGCTCATACCTATAAATCAAGGTTCAAGGAATTTTCGGGACTGAAATCTAGAGGGATGACAGATAAACAAGTTTTAGTAATGCTTGGATTAGAACTTAGTGTAATCAGCTTTTTCGGAAGCATTTTTGGAATCTTTATTGGATTTATTGTTAATTCTGTTATCGAAACATCAGTAGGACTCCTCGAATTTGATTTTTCTGTTTATAATTTTGATCTTACTATAATTAGTCCATTTACTTTAATGATTTCGATTGTTTTTTCCTTTTTGATAATGTTTCTAAGTTCATATACCTCCATAAGGAGAATTTTAGCCTTGGAAATTGATGAAATGCTTCGAGAGGAAGAAAATGAAGATTATGGATCTCACATATCATTAAGAGAATTTAGAACCCCATTAATATTCATTTTCATATCTTTAGTAATAATTACCGGAATAATTGGATTGCCACAAGAGATTACTCAACATTTTTTCATAATACTTCTTGGAATCCTAAGTTTACTTTCATTATTTTTAGGAAGTTTAGGACTTATGAACAGAATTGCTGGATATTTTCCTTATATGTTACACAGTAAATTCAATTTGGGACAAAAATCAACACAATTTTTCATAGTAAGTAGAGAACTAATTAGAAAATCAAAAAGAGTTTCAGCTCCATTTATTGTATTAACTTTAACAATAGCCTTAGCAATTATGTCATCCATTGCAATAGAAACATCAAATATTTATTTCTATGAAAGCGCGCGATACGAAGTTGGTTCGGATTTACGAATAGATATAAGACCAGCATTTGAACGAGTTAATCCATACGAAAATGAACTATATCTTTTAAATAAGGATGAATTTCCAGAAATTGATTATGTTACAGGAATTTATATTGATACTAGAGCATTTTTTATACCTGAGGGAAGAGATATTTCTATTTATACCCCGGATAGAATTAGACAAGATGTAGTATATTTCAAAGAAACCCCTATTTCAGCAATATTTATCGATGTTGAATCATATCCGAGTACAGCATTTTGGCGAAATGATTTCTTTCTTGGGGAAGTCAGTGGGGAAGAAATATTTAATCAATTTAAGCTTAATCCAAATATCAGTGTTATTATCGATGAGCAGTCAGCCAAAGAAAAAAACTTAGCAGTTGGTGATATTGTTAGTTTTGTTGCTGGAAGAACAAATATCTATAACGGAACAAAAACGATTATTGGCATTGCAAGATATTTCTCACCAGGACTAGATTCAAGAGATGAAAGATTTGTCATAAGTAGTACCCAATCCATATCAGATGAATTTTCTATTTCAAATTCCAAGCCAGTATCTACTTATCTGATCAAAACAAATACGAATGAATTTAATCCAAAGCTAATGTTCAGAAAAGCTAAATTAAATCCAGGTGGCCATGGATTTAGCTTAGGATCAATCACAAGCTCTGATGTTTATTTTGGAGAAGACAGCGATGAGGGTAGACAATTCGAATCATTAATCAAAATTCTCAGACTGAATTTCTATTATGCATCACTTATTGTTTTCATTGGATTTTTCTTAGTTTTTGAACTTAAAGTTACTGAAAATGCTAAAGATATTTCTGTGCTTAAAGCCTTAGGTTTAGGTGGATTTTCAGTAGTTAATTTAATATTATTAGAAGGTATTATCACAATTTTAGTTGCAGGATTCACAGGTACAATTATTGGATTTTTTAGTGGAGTGGTTTTAAACAGCCTGTTACCTACATTTAGTATCGTTAAGATAAGTCATTTTCCAATAGACTTAATAGTTTTGCAATTATTATTTGCCATTGTGAGTGCTATTATTGGATCTTTGCTAGCAGGATCGAAAACATTCAGCTTTAAAATTACTGAACTAATGCGACATATATAATTAAAACTTATTAAGTGAAAAAAATGAATAAAGAAACTCAATACATTATCGATATTAAAAATTTGATAAAGATTTATCGAAAAGGGCATATAGAAGTTACAGCTCTTAGAGGAATTAATCTTACTGTTAATGAAGGGGATATTCTAGCAATAGTAGGCTCATCTGGATCAGGAAAATCCACGTTATTAAATCTTATAGGGGGAATAAGTGTTCCATCAGCAGGTACAATAAAAGTCGATCAAGAGGAAATATCTACTCTATCTGATTCGAAATTAGCAAAATATCGAAGAGAAAAAGTAGGATTTGTTTGGCAAATAGCAAATATGTTACCTGACCTAAATATTATAGATAATGTACGAATTACAATGCTAGCCGCGAAGAAATTTAAAAGAAATGAAGTTTATGATCGTGCAAAGAAATTATTAGATGATGTTGGCATATTTCATAGAGCTAATCACCGAGTATTTCAAATTTCAGGCGGAGAATTACAACGAGCTAGCATCGCTATAGCTCTCGCAAATGATCCACAAATTGTATTAGCTGATGAACCCACTGGAGAATTAGATTCAGAAACATCTCAAAAAATTATCGAAATGCTAAAAATGTTGAATGAAAAATATAATAAAACAATGTTAATTGTCACTCATAATCCTTCAGTTGCAAAACAATGTAAACGACAATTAACTATTAAAGATGGCGTGATTTTAAAACAATCTCTTAAATCAGGTGTCGAATACATAGATATTGATCAAGATGGACGATTAACTATTCCAGAAGAATTAAGAACAACTTTTGCAAATAAGCGTGTAAGAGTGATTCAAACTCGCGATGGCGAAATTAAATTAATAACTGAATCATAAGTAATAAATAAAAACTATTTTAAAGATTCCTAATGAGATAATTTGAGGTTATAATTGAGTGACAAGCGAGTATTTCAAAGCTGATATTACGCCTTCAGACTTATCAATGAAACCATTTTTTAATACAAAGATTATTTTTTATCAGATTATTACATTTTTAATATTATTTTATCCTATCCAGCTTATAGAACAATATTTAGTGGAAACGTCCAATATAAATATAATAGAACAATATATGGATGAACTCGTTAAAGGAAATGTCTTGTCATTTATCACCCTTTATCTGCAGTTATTCCAAAATTATATTGAAGTAATTTTTGATCACGGTGAATTTTTAGCAGTTTTTCTACCATTTTTTATGTTCTCTTCAGCGATTTTAATCTTTACTTTGTCATCTTTTTGGAGAGATATGAAATCCGATAACGTTATCCTCGAAAGACGAGGATTACAAAATCAAGAGACCCATTTTTTTCGAATTACCGTTTTATTGTTTATGTCGACAGTAATGTCAATATTAGTATCCATAATAGTTGTACTACTAATAAATTCACTTGCTTTGAATAAATTGTTTCTTTTTCAATTTATATACGAAGATTTCTTTACTTTTAACACTATTGTAGAATCAGGATTTAATTGGTTAGTATTTGTTTCCTCTTTTGCTGGTATATTAGTGTTCCTTTTTAGCTTTGCTATATTGGTTTCTAGTAAGAAAAATGGGAGTAATTATATAAAAAATAATAATATTGTTTCCTCTTTAAATAAAAATCCTAAACTTCTTATTGGAACATTATCATTTTCCCTATTTTTAATATTAGGAACTGCTAATATGACTGAACTTGGTATATCTATTCAAAATATACCATTTTTATACTCATTATCACTATTGGGTAGTTCTATTTATTTAGTTTCCCTAATTTTATTTGTTATAATAATTTGGAACTCTTGGACAGAAAAATTTAATAGTAAAAGGAAATTACTTTTTATTCGGAATAATTTAATCATTTTTCTCATTGTTTTTATTTTTATTTTTATTCTTTCCAATTTTATTGATTGGGTTATTGATCCATTATTATTTTTTATTTTATTAACGATTTTATTGTTATTTTTATTTTCAATATTCTCTTTGAATTTACTTAGTACTTTCAATCTTAAATTAGAAGTCTTTATGAGATCTTTCTCAATCATATATAAAAGATATTTAAAAAGTGTTTTCATCTTCGTGTTAACTGTAACCATTACGGTTTTCGCAGCTTCTACAACTGATACAATATCTCAAATGCAAACAGATGAGCTATATTTTCAAAATGGAGGAGATATTTTCATTGATTTAGATAAGAGGACTTCTAGAGATATTAATCCACCAAAAACTGAAATATTGCCAATTATTTTAGATTCAAATAATGAAATTAATTTGAAAATTGGTAATCTTCCTCCTGTAGAAAGATTACTAGGTGTCTGGAAACATTCTGAATTTGATATAGGAATTGATCTTGACAGTCAATCTGCTCAAAATTATAATGAATCAACTACAATACTTGAAAATGGTAATATATTAAAAATATCTGGTATTGAAGCTAATAATAGAATTCAAATCTGGTATGCAGATAATTGGGGTAAGGAATACAACATTAATTCATTTACAAGTGACGAAATTATTAATACAATCTATTTTTCTAACGGTGAAGCACGAAATGAAGTATTAAGTGTTGCAAGAAATTATATGAATATTTATTACGAAATTGTAGCATTTGATTTAACACATATTTTAGCAATGGATCTTTACAGACTTTATAATGACTTCTCTCTCATTCGCGATGATTTCTTCATTGAATCGGGTTCAGCTGAAGAAATTGTCAAAAAGATGCACATAAACCCTGACACAATTATTATCGATAATTTTACTGCTGCACAATTAAATAAACAAGTTGGAGATATAATAACCATAAATTGTCGTGATCAACGATGTCAAGGAGGGAGATTGAATTTGGAAATTGCTGGAATTTATCAATTTTTTGTATCTAATATTTTTCCAAATATTGATCGACCAAAAGCAATTGTTAGTTTGGAGCTTGTAAGAAATCCATTTGTAAGAGAAATTGACATTACTAGAAAAAATCCAACTGATTATTATTTAGTGAAAACAACACCTAATGCTGATAAAAATGCACTTGCTGATAGTATAGAATCTGATATCATAAATATAAATCCAAGTCTAGTTAACAAAATAACTGTAGTTGAGGATTTAGTTCCTGATACCCCATTCATTATATCTACATACAGTTTATTAAGCTTAATTAGCCAATCATTAATTGTTATATATATCGGTGGATTATTAGTTTCCATACTATTCTTAGTTTCATCTTATAACAATATTGACAATAAAGAAGAAAAAGAAATTTACAAAATATTGAAAAGAAACTTTTTCACTCCAAAAGATTATCTGATATACTTTATAATTATATTTTCAATATTTATGTTAGTAGTAACGACTTTTGGAATATTAGGAGGATATTTAACAACCATATTTAGTTTAGCACCGTATTTACCATCTTCAATATTACCGACTACTGTTACAATTTCTTCAACATCATTAATTGCGATTTTCTTAATTATAATTGGAATAATTATTTATTTATTATTTATTGTAAGTTTAGAATCAAAATTTTATAATAAATTAAAATTTAAAACCAATTTGCCAAAATAAAATAAATCAAAAAATAAATCAAAAATTGAGAAAATTGCATTAATAAAACATAATAGCTCTCAATCATTTTTTTTTTCTTATTTAGTGGAACACGAACTTAAATGATAAATAATTCATCTTCAAAAAATCAATTGAACAATATTAAATCAGAAAACTTGAAAAATATCTATTCTGGGAAAATTGGAGTTTTAGGTAACCACACATCTGGTAAAACAAGAACAATTAAATCCTTAATTAATCTGGCCAGTAAGAAAATTATATTTACTTGGAATGAAGATGAAGAATTCACAGGAACTGCTTCAACCGTTCCTTTTACTATTAGTTGGAAATTTTCTGATCAAAAACTAATTATTGTTGATAATCCTGGACAAAATAGCTATCAACAGATTCGTAATTATGTAGCAAAATCTGGAGAAAATTATAATTCGTTTTTAATATTTATAGATGCGATTTCATGGAATTTTTCAAAAATTGCTTTTTTACAAGCTCAAAGTATCTTGAATGAAACTAAAATTTCTTGTATTCCATCAACAGTTGTTATAACAAAATTGGATTTACTTGAAAAATTAGTTAATGACGAAATGATTGATGTAATTGCTAGACAGCTTGTGAAAAGTCTAAATAAATTAAAAAGCAACGCTAGAATTCATTTTTACAACCGATCCCTTAAAAAGATGGAATGGGTAATACACAAGGTAAATAATCACTATATTTCTTTTTCTCATCTTGAGCAAATATTTATTAATTCAATTGAAGAATTATTAATGATAAACCCCATTGAGGGACTTACAAAATCAAATATCCGAATTTTAATTCGGTCACTTCTCTTTGGATATTGTGAACTTCTTCAATCTTGGATATCGCTGCCTGAATATAAAAATCGTTATTCAAAAGTGCAAATACCGGAACAAATAGATTTGTTTTTGTCGAATTATCGCGGTTCGGTACTAGAATCAGGTAGTCAATGGGAGAAACAAACCAAAAAACCTGATATTGTTGAAATTAACTTTCCAATAGAATTGTTTGATTTTACACGAATCCTTGATGTTTTTAAAAGGTATTCTTTCTTGTCTATAAATGAGGAACAGGCTTCAAAAGAAATTTTTCAACTCGGTTCCAAGATTCTTCCATTATGTGAATTTTCTAAATCATTTTTTATCAATAATAACAATCGAAAGAGTTTATCAATGTTAGAAGAAGAATTAAGGCTCCATCTCGAAAATATTCAAGTTCAATATAAATTTCCAGAAAAAAAATCAAAATTCTCACAATTTAAAGAGTTACCACCAAAACCTAAACCAAGAGACTTCTCTTAAAATGAATAATTGAAATTTTTGGTTTGTATTCACATTAAACATATGAATTTTCTTTATTAATACTTATAAAAAGACAAATCAGTTGTTATTCCAATTTTTGTAGATTCTTGTATTTTTCAAAAATGAAAATGGAAATGATAAAAAAAGTAGAATCTTTTTAAATAATTAAATCTAAATTCTATTAGTTTTTAAGTTACTTATCACTATCTCATAAAAATCAGATATCATTTATTACGATGAACTGTGTCTGTAGATGCACCAAAATAGGAGGAACACTAACAAATGAGCGATGAGCCCGAAACAAAGCCACAAAACATAGTCTTCGTCGGAAATAAGCCAGTAACGGGATATTCAATGTCTGTTATGACGTTATTTCAAAATCATGATGAAGTTATTCTTAAAGCAAGAGGTCGAGCAATATCTCATGCAGTTGATGTTGCAGAAGTAGTGAGAAAACGATTTATGGCTGGAAAGTGTGATATTAAAGAAATTAAGACAGATACAGAAACTGTGGTAACACGTGAGGGGAAACCATCAAATATTTCAGCTATTGAAATTATTTTAATGAAACTTCCTCAACCTGAATAGATTATTTACTAAAAAGAAACAAACTTCAAAGTAATTAATCTAATTGTTTTTTGTTCAAATACAATTTATATAAAATTATTTCCCTTTATATTTTCAATGAGGGCTTTTTATGGATGAAGATCAAAAACAGTATTTAATAAAGATAATTGGAGTAATTCTAATAATTGTGGGTTTCTACCTTTGGATGACTTACGGAGGAAGCCAAGGTTTAATTGGCCCAATTTACGTTATAGGAGCTGTTATGGCATTATTTGGTGCTTATTTAGCCTTATTTTATGGTAGAGTCCGATCAAGGGATCTTAAAGATCGATAATATATCAAACCATTTATTTTTTTATGAAGTTTGTTAAAGATCCTTTTTTTGGTCTCAATATTGCTTGAAGAGGCTCCCAATTCCATTGATATCTAATAAAATCAAATTCCTTTTTTCTTATAACATTTTCATATTTTAATAAAAAAGGAGTTAATTGATTATTTGCATAACCGCTAGCTAAAATCCCTTTATTAAGATCATTTTTCCTTTCTATGGATCTTATCTCTTCATCACGATAAATTTTAGCTACAATTGATGCAGCAGAAACAATTTCAAATTTAGAATCTGCCTTATTTTCAGCGATAATATTGGAATATAATTCGGAATCAGAAATTATTTTATTCCATTTAATACTTAAAAAATTATTAGTTTTGTTTATTTCTATTTGAGAAATTTTGTCTGAGAATTCCCTTTTCATTATTTCTTTTAATGTTCTTGAAAAATAAAGAGGACTTCCTAGTGAATCAATATAAATTTTGGAACATGGATTCTCAGCAATAATTCTTGCTATTTCAATAATCTCCAATATATTTAGATTCATTTTATATGGAGATGAACTACCTAGGCTTTTTCTATTTGCTATTATTGCATTGTCAATCTCTCTGGGATATAAAGGTTGGATTATTGTTTTTTCTGATCTAGATCTGACTTGTTCTGCTAGTTTTTTTCTCAGATTCCTTTGTGCATTTGTAGTATAATTTTTGCTATCTGAAACATTCATTTCTTCTAATTCTGGAATATTTTCATTTTTCCATATCACTGCTCCAATAACTAGAGGTCCGATGACGCATCCTTTTCCTGCTTCATCTATCCCCATGATACTCTCAGGGAAAATTTGATTCTTTTTTTCATTAAGCAATACCAGTAGCTTCCAATGCTTTTAATGCTGATTTTTTTGTTAAACCATTTCCTAATACTGTGTACCTTTCTGGTCTAATTTTATGAGCATTGATCATAGCTTCAAGTAAAATTTCTTTATCTAAACCTAATTCATTAGCAGTAATCGGATGTTTTAGGGCAGATAAGATATTCAAAATATTTTTCCACTTTCCTCCTTGTAAATAACAACACAGTACACTAGCCAAGCCCACTTGAAATCCATGCCTGTTTGGAATAAAATTTTTCTGTTCATGAGACATTTTATCAAGATAGTGAGATATCAAATGTTCTGATCCACTGGCAGGTCGAGTATTTCCCGCTATTGCCATAGCTATACCTGAATTTCCAAGTGCTTTAACCACAAGCCTAATACCAGGTTCTTTTCCTTTAGAAATTATTTTATAACCCTCTTCCACAATTCTGGCTGACATCAAACCAAATGTAGCTGCATATTCGTCATAATATTCACCTCTAATTCTCGTTGCTAACTGCCAGTCCTTTACAGCTACAGTTTTTGCTAACAAATCGCCTACTCCTGCGATAACATGTTCAAACGGAGCTCGCGAGATTAATGAAGTATCACCAATTATCGCTAACGGGGAATTAGATTTAGGAATGGGCAAATTAGCTTTCTTTAATCGTTCTCTGAGGATGAAATTTATAAACGGAGATGAGAAGCCATCATGGGAAGCAGAAGTAGGAATAGAGATCCATGGTACAATGCTTTTGTGAGTTGCAACCTTCACTATGTCCATGATTTTTCCTCCTCCTATTGCTACAACAGCTAATTGGACTTGTTTCGAATTAATTTCGGATCTGATTTTATTTATATTATCAAGATCACTAATATTGTTATCTAGATGCATCACTTTCAGATTGAAACTTTTAGTTATTAACGGTTTAATTTCTTTTTCAGTTATATTTTTGGTATTTGATGAGCCAGATACCAATAGAAGAGATTTCAGATTTAATTTTTTACATAAATCTGATATTTTATTAATAGCATCAGATCCATAAGCAACGAGACGTGGAACAATAACACTTTGTCTATCCAAATATGAACTTACTCCAATCAATTAACTTACAGTTAAGATCATTTATTAATTATCATTTTAGTAACTATTAATTAACTTAATTAACTAACTCTTTAGATTATAAGAAATTTTTAAGATTACTTGATTGTATAGAAAAATTAGTTTAAATGAACATAAATACAGTTTAATTTCTTTACTATTATTTTTAACTAAATAGGAAGCTGAAAAATGCTTAACGATCAATTTGTTCCTTTCCTCAGTGAAATATTATCATCCTTTAATTTTGATATAAAAGATATAGACCTTACTCGCCATGTTGAGATTGTTTCTAATCCAGAACATGGTGATATAGCAACTAATATAGCGTTTATGCTTGCTAAAAATTTGAAAAAAAGCCCAAAATTAATAGCTGAAGAACTTGCTCCAAAAATTCAAAAAATATTACCAAAATTTCCTTTTGGGAAATTAATAACTGAAATAGTACCAATTAATGGTTATTTGAATTTTAGACTTGACACTGGAAAATTAGTTAACAATATAGTTTATGATATCGAATCAAATATAAAAAAATTTGGAAAAAGTGAAAAATACAGTAATTTTAATGTTATTGTTGAACACACTTCAGCAAATCCAACAAAACCTCTACATATAGGACATATTAGGAATATGATTGTGGGAGATACATTGGCAAGAATGTATAATGTACTAGGCAGCAAAGTTACTGTCCTAAATTATATTGATGATATGGGAAAGCAAATGGCCTCATTGATTACTGGATTTCTCGAAAAAATTCATTTAGAAGTAGCTAAACCCCCAGATTTAAAATATGATGTTTGGTTAGGATTGATTTATTCAGAAGTAGATAAAAAGGCTTCTAAAGATGATAAACTAAGAAATTTGATTGAGGATGTATTAACAAAGACCAAAAAAGATCCGAAATTTCTTCAGTATAATCGTGAAATAGCTTTACAATGTGTACTCTCAAATTTAGAGACTGCATTTAAATTAAATGTAAATTATGATGCTCTTATTTGGGAAAGTGATATAGCTCTAAGTAAAATTTGGAAACAAACCTTCAAAATTCTTGAGAAAAATGATGAGCATTTCACTTGGGAGACGGAAGGTCATAATAAAGGGGCTTTTATAGCTCGATTAAGTCATTTGAAAGAATTTAAAAATTTAAAAAATCCTGATAAGGTGATTGTAAGGTCTAATAAAGTTCCTACATATGTTGCTAATGATATCGGTTTTCAATTTTGGAAATTTGGATTATTACCAGATATTAAAATGAAATTTTACCCGTTGTTGAAACAAAAACTTAATGACGAAGAAAAAATCCTCTATAGTTCAAATTATCGAAAATTACCACAGGCAGAAAATATTGACTTCGGAAAAGCTACTCGTGTTATAAACGTTATTGGAGCAGAACAGACTTATTTACAAAATGTAATAAGACATATTTTTAGATTACTAGGAGAAGAAGAAAAAGCTAATAATTCTGTTCATTTATCATACAAACACGTAATATTACCGGATCAAAGGTTTTCAGGACGATCAGGAAACTGGTATGAAGAAGAATCATGGGGTGATAGAGTCTTAGAGAGGACTATAGATGCAGCTTATGAGTCTACAAGCGAGAGAAGAAAGGATTTAGAGAAATTTGAGAAAAGAAAAATTTCACAAATCTTAGGATCTGGTGCATTACGATACTGGTTAATCAAATATTCCTTAGAAAAAACTATTACTTTTGATTTTGATGAAGTCACAAGATTAATTGGAGATACTGCACCATTTATTGTTTATACAGTCGTAAGAGCAAGTAGAATACTTGAAAAATCCCCCAAATATAAAAACAAAGAAGATTTCACTAGTTGTATTACCGAGTATGAAAAACGATTAGCAATGCATATGTCTACTTTTCCTGATATTTTATTAAAAGCTGTTGAAGGTAATAAACCATCAGAAATTGCTGGTTATGCAAACCAATCTGCTGTTTTATTTAATCAATTTTATGAAAATTGTCGTGTGAATGATGAAACTAATCCTGGGAGATCAGTAGCTAGAGCAGCACTAGTGAAAGCATATAATTCATTATTAAAAAGAATTTTAATTGACATTTTAGGTATTGATGTTCCCAGTCAAATGTAAAATGGTATTGATGTAATTGTTGTAAATGTAATTACATTTTAAAAATAAAATTAGATTGGTTTCTTGTGATAAATACTCAAAGATTTTGTCCAAATTGTGGAAAAAGCTTCTCTCAATTTTCTACTAGCACGGATAATAAAGTTATATGTGACAATTGTGTCACCAAATTTCAACTAATTGATGAGCAAATTGTTATTCAAGGAGATTCAGATTTGGACTCACCTGTTCTCAATCGCGCAATAAATGTCTCAAAAGGATCCACTTTTGGTCAAGGTATCAATAAAACTTCTAAACAAACATTTAAGCGATTTAATAGTGATTCATCAAGTAATCTTCCATTAAAGATATCCTCGATTAAAATAACTCTTATGGAATCACTTTATATGATAAGATCTTCTTTTTTCCCAATATTGATTCTAACTCTTTTTTTCGGTTTAATAATATATGGAATAAACTACCTTAATACTGACTTGGGAGGAAATACTAAAGTTGCTGAATTGTTAAGTGTTAATCCCTCAATAAACTGGAATGAACCGGTGGATTTTCTTTTTGATATAGTTCCTTTACTTTTAACCCCTTTATTCAACATTTTTGAATGGTTAAATTCAATTATGTTAATAGTTGGAATATCTTTAGCAATTTTAATTTTTGAAAAATCTATTTATGAGACGAATATTGTAAAAGTTCAATATTCTGGATTGATTCAAAGATTTGTAAATAGATTACCTAAAATTCTCATTTTCAGTCTAATTTATGCGTTTTTCCAAATTTTTTTCATTAAGTCTCCCGATTTTTTATTAACCTTAATGGCACGTGATTTAGCGGATCAGTCTAGCTTGCAACTACTATCAATATTCTTATCTTTTTCAGCTTATGCATACATTACTATTACGATTTCGAGTGTTGTTTATTTTCCACTTTGGCTTTTGTTTAATATCTTATTTTTCTTAGCTCTTCCTTCTATTTTACTTGGTGATGGGGAGAAAGCTGGTGGTATTAAATACGCTGAAGTTTTAGTTAGAGGTCGTTGGAAAAAAATTTTTGGCTTTCTGTTTACAAGACTCTTATTATTTTCAGTTGTTGTAATAATATTAACATACATCGAAACATGGTTAATTTACGGTAATTTTGATAGAATAATTAATCAAGGATTAGATGGAATTGTTTTATTTTATAAAGATATTATAGGTCCACAGGGAGGATTTTTAATCTATCCGTTTACCTTTTTAACATATGTGATATTAGCAGGCATGCAAATAATTCTTTTTCTTGAGCTTCAAAGAAAAAGATTACACAATTTTGGTAAAACCATGAAAAGGGAGTATTAAGAATGATTTCCCCAGATTTATTTAATAATTTATCAAATAATGATAAAATAATATTTCAAACACTTTGGTTATGCCCTAGAGATAATACTCCTTTAGATAAAATAACAGGTCCAGTATCTGGAGAGCAAGACATTTCAAGAGGTATAAAAAAAACAGATGTCGCTATTAATAATGCTGTCGCTATGAAAAAATTAGATATTAAGGATCAAAAACACGCTAAAATGGTTGTTAACTTAAGTTTTCAACTCATTCCTGATGATTATATCACATTTACCTTCGTTGAATGCTCATTATGTGATTATCATGGATTAGCACCAAAATTACCTATCCAAATGCAATCTAGCAATATAAGAAAAACTCAGATAATAGACACTCTAATTGAAGAAAGCAAATCATCTTATAAACAGCAAAATAGAGGAGGAACTGGAGGTTTCAGACGTGGTGGAATTTTTTTGTGGTTTATTCTTATATCTTTATTACCCTTAATTGCATCCGTCGCTTTTTTTCTCACAATTGCGATTGCTTATATTTTTAGAATTGGATTAGTCTAAAAAACGTCTAAATTTATTGGAAATTGATAGTTTTGAATAAAAAACTTTCAAAAAAAAGAGATAACTTCATTTTTTTATTGAAACAGTTAAAAAATGAAATACTCGAAATGGATACTTTAATGCTAGTCGAGGGAAAAAATGATAGAGCTTTTTTCCAACATTTAGGCTTTAATAACGATAAAATACTAGAAATATCTCATCTTTCAGAAGAAAAACTTTTAGTTAAAATGAAAAAGATAATTAAAGGTGAAACTGTTGTTTGTATTCCTTTAGTTGACTTTGATACTGAAGGAATAAAATATCTAAAAAAAATCAGTAACCTGGGTTCAATTAAATTTAGTAATAGTCAAACTTTCAAAAAACTAAAGGTAGATACTTATTTTAGGCATAAATTATCGTCATTGTTGATGGGAAAATACCGTGAAATCGAGGATTTAATATATTATATAGATAAAATGCAAATTTCATCCGAAGATATCTAAAAATGGTGGATTTATATTTTGATATAGAAAATTTCTTAGAATTAAATTTTTTAATTCAAAAAATGAAATTAAAATAATCATAGGATAAGCTAGAAATAATCTTACTTTTAGGTCATGATCCAGATTGAGTTCTCCTAAATCAATAAAAGCTTCTGCTAGTGCTTTAAAGGCTGAAATAGATTCAGTAAAGAAAATTCATGATGAATTAAATAATTGGATTACGTCCACGGATTTATTAACACAAGCAGATCAAACTATTACTGAAAAAGATGCGAATTCTGGTGTATTAATTCAACAAGCACTTAATTCAATAAGGAAATTAGAGAAAAAAACTTATATTGTAAAAGAATTACATGAAGATTTCAATTTCTTTTATGAAGAGCTAGATAAAGAATTACTTGAATTGAATGAAGAAGTTAATAAAGTAAATAACCTAAATAATAATTTAGAAAGCCAAAAACAGAGCTTCGTACTTGTTGAAACCCAATATGAAGATGTACAAAATAAATCGGCCGAATTTAAAGAATATTTATCAGCTTCTTTGAAACTACCTGAGGCCTTAGGTGGTGAAACATTTGCTGCTCAGGAAAAAATCGTCTCGATTGTTGAAGAAGAAATAAAACAGAATTTTAATATACAAGAAAAGTCTCTGGCTGGTCTTATTGAGAAATTAGGTGAACAAATTACTAAAATTTCTGAAAAAAGGGAAGAATTTAAAGATATTAGTCTATCCGATGACTTAATTACAAGTCTATTAAGTGATAGCGATAAAATTATTGATAAAGTTAATAAAGAGATTACTAAACTAGAGGAAACTATTCAAAAGCAACTTGATAAAGAAAAAAAAGATATTGCTACCAAATATGAATCTGAATTATCAAATCTTCAAAATAGACTTCAAAAAACAGAAAAAAAAGCAAGAAGTGCGCAAAATGAGAGTGAAACCACACAAAAAGAGCGTGAATCTTTACAATCTGCAATAGCTGATTTGACTCAAAAAAGGGATCAAATGTCCCAAACAAGTAAAAAGAAAGACGAAAAAATTACACTATTAGAAAATCGGCTGAAAGAAGCAGAGTCAAAACAAGGGGACTTAAGAGAAGAATTAAAGACAACAAAACAAACGCAAGCTGAAAAAGAATCTCAAATTAGAAAATTGCAAGATATGGAAAAAGAATTTCGGAAAACTTCAGATTTATCTTCGGAAAACGAACGAGAAATTAACAATCTAAGATCTAAACTAATGAAGTCAACAGAAGAAGCTCAATTGTTAAAACAAACTGAAAAAGATCTTAAAAAAGATCTAATGGAAAAAGATGCAACCTTAGAACAGCTTCGCGAAGATCGTGCAACATTTTTAAGTAAAATGCAAGAATTATCAGCTGAGGACCAGGAAAAAAAGAAACAGGTAAATCAATTAGAAAAAGAATTGAGAGAACTTGTTTCAAGTGAACAGGAAGCGAAAGAAAGAGCAACAAAGGCTAGGGACGATGCGCGGACTCGAACAGTAAGTGCAGAAAAATCAAAAGAGGAATTACGAAAGTTGTCACAGAGCTTATCTGAAATTTCTCAAACAGCTGATGAACGTAAAAAGGATAAAGAACGATTCCAAGAACTAGTATTGAATTTACAATCGGATTTAGACAAAGCCCAACGTGCTTATCAAGGTGCTCAACGAGAGATTAATAATCTTAAATCTACTATTGAAGAATCATCTACTGATAAAGTAGGAATACGAGATCAGTTAAGAAATCAAACTGAGGAACTTCAAAAAGTAAAAAACCAACTTCAAAAGTCCTTAAGTGAATCTCGTGGGGCTACTGGAAAAGTTAGTGAATTTCAAGAAGAAATAAGTAATTTGAAACAGAATTTGATGAAAGCAAATAGTGAAAAGCAAGAATTAACAGACAAAATAAGAACACTTCAGGCAGATATCCGGACATTAAAATCTAAATAAACTAATTTTAAGGTATAATTATGGCTGTAAATGCAAAATTAAAATTGTTACAGGATCTAAAAAGAAGCAATACTGAACAATTACAAAAAATGTCCATTGTTATTGATTCTATTAGATCCCAAATAACTCGTAATCCAAAACCAAGTTATTCATTAACAGATATAAACAAATATTTTGACATGGTTAAAAAAGACACAACCAACATTTTAGAGACCTTTAGTCAAGAAGCTACAAAATCTTTACTTGCTGCTAGTCGTGGTAAGACAATAGAAACAACTAAGCTAGTGTCACCAATAGATCAGCTATCTATGGAAGATTTAGAAAGAATTCAAAACCAAATCAATGAAATAGTGGATCAATATACAAAAATTTTGCAATCTTATTTAGAGCAATCTATAGAGTTAGGAATAAGAGAAAGAACTATTGAAAATCTTGGTCGATCTTTATCAAACTAGCAAATTTTTAAATTATGTATTTAATTATTTTTAATTTTCTAATTTAGTACCAATTGGGGGATAAAACGGGACAAATTTCAAATTACGCATTATTTTTTCTAATACTTCAGTAAGATAATGATGTTTAATTTTTTCTGGTTCCAATGGATTATCATTTATAGCTCCTTTATAAACAAGCTTCTTATTTTTAAACACTAAAGCTTGAGGAATAATAGAAATTTCATATTTTGCTATTATTTCAATAGGAACATTGTCTAAAATCTTGAAATTAAGATTATTATTAATTTCTTGGTCATTACTGTTAGTAAAATTATTTGTTATTGCATTCAGAGGAATTTGCAATCCTATTATTTCAATATGCTCATTAAATCTGATTTGAATATAATTTAGTTCTTCAATAATTTTTTTACTGAATTGACATTTAGGATGTAGAAATATTAAGACTAGATGTTTCCATGCACCTGTAACGAAATCATGTTTTCGATAATATAATGATGACTTTAACCTATCAAATATTATAAGATCATCACCAATCTTCATCAAAAACACCAATAGACTCATTTTAAATATGGATATAAATTTTCGATAACAAAATCAGTAAAATTATTATGCAGTATTATTGTGAATACTTTTTTTTTAAAAATTTTATATTGTTTCAATAAATTACCTTATCATAAAATAAAATTGCTATGAAAACATATCTAAATATGATAAAAATATATTTAATAATGTATTTAACAAAATAATTCGTGGTAAATATGGTAAAAAGAAATGCAAATGCAGTTTGGAAAGGAACATTAAAAGGTGGATCAGGTTCCATGTCATATGGCACATATAAAGGTAATTTTTCATTTTTATCTCGGTTTGAAAATGGAGAAGGAACTAATCCAGAAGAATTACTTGTTGCAGCTCATTCAGGATGTTTCAGCATGGCTTTTAGTCTAGAATTAGAAACAGCAGGTTTTCCTTCTAACCAAGTTGAAACAGAAGCCTCTGCTACTTTTGAAAAAATAGAAGAAGGCTGGAGAATAACCAGTATAACCTTAACTACAAGAGGAGATGTACCCAATATTGATGAAGCAAAATTCGTTGAATTAGCTGAAAACGCTAAGAAGGGTTGCCCAATTTCTAATGCTTTATCTTCTAACATTACAATTATATTAGATGCAAAATTAAAATAAAAATAATGGATATTACAGCTTAAATTTAATTTCTTTAATCGATCTTTAATTGATTTTTCTTCTTTTTTATCTAAAATCAACAATTAAAAGTATAAATTTAATTTTATTGTTTCAAAACCGTGTTCGTTTTTTATTTATCGTTTTTGAAATAAAGATGTTACCTGTGTTGTATGAATATTAATAAGCCGACAAAATTATATAGTGATAGTTCCCAGAGAAAGAATCTACATCGTAGTTCACGTTAAAAAAACTCTCAAAAACTCTCATAAAGAGCAATCTTCCATCAATTATGTCGCTTACTTCCGATTACAATCACCACAGGGAACTATTACCAAATTATTTCGTTCACCCAACGAATCGAGCAAAGAACATGAGTGCTACTTCAAGATTAGAATCATTATATTCGGTCATAAATAAGAAACAGGATGAGCAACAAGATGATTCTTCTTCACTTCTCTTATTACAGCAATATATGGAGCTTGTTCGAATAACAATTAACGCAAAAGAAATTGAATAAATTATACTGAATAACTTGGAAAAGTTTCCACAATTAATTATGGAAAAAATCTGTGAACTATCTTTTCCTTTCGTTTCTAATTTATTTTTTGAAATAAACGAATTTTTAATTATTTTTTTCTGACTTCAATTAATTAAGAATCCATTAAAGAAGATTATTATAGTGAGTGACGAAGAAACAATAGATATTGTGGGTGTTTCTGCACATCCAGATGATACAGAAATTGGAGTTGGAGGTACACTTGCAAAATTTGCAAAAATGTCTGGTTTAACTACTGGAATTATTGATTTGACCACAGCAGAACCGACTCCCCTTAATTCAAAATATCGTTCCCCGGATGATTTTGATCCGGATTATGCTGAAGTTCGATTAGAAGAAAGTAGAAAAGCTGCAGAAATATTAGATATTAAAAGAAGAACACTAAATTTACCGAATAGACGATTATTTGATGATTTTAAGAGCCGTTGTGCATTAGCAACGGTATTTCGTGAATGGAAACCTAAAGTTGTAATTACGATCTATGGTAGAACAGTCATGGCTTCACCAGACCATTACCAAGCTCAATTGCTAGCAGAAGCTTCTGTATTTTACTCTCGATTAACTAAATGGGAAAAATATTTTAATAATTTGCCTGTTCATAAAATAAAAAATCTGTTATATTTTCCTGTTCGTGCTGTTTCAACTGGTTTACATCCAGAGAATTATACCTCTTTTTTCGTTGATATAACAGAGGAGATAAATCAAAAAAGGAAAGCATTAGAAGCATATGAATCCCAGTTCCAAAGTCAGGGTCATGGCAAGTTTATAGAAATGATTATAGAAAACAACAGAGCATTAGGGAGTAGAATTGGTGTTAAATATGCAGAACACTTGGCATCTCCGTCACCATTAAAAATTGATGACTTTTCAATGTTTATGTAAAAATTGTTTATGTAACTTTGTCTGCTGACTCTAATTGTTCAAGTAATTCCACAATTTTTTCACCATTATTTTCTAAATTTTCTATACGAGAAAACAATTCTTTCCAAATTGGAGATATTTCTCTAGATAACTTTTGTTCTGCATTAAAAGTTCCTTTTTTGAGATCAAGATAACCCAATATTGTTGATAAAGGAAAGTAAGTTATCCCAAATATAATAACAAATATTGCGTATGATTTAAATTCTTCTGGGATGAAATCTAGACTTTCTAAAAAGAGTTTATAAAATATCAAAGTAAAATTTAACAAACTAAAAGCAAGAGCAAACCATGCATTATGACCACGTAAAAAATATTGTTTTAAACGTGAGCTACGGTCAATATATAATCTTAGAGACGATTTTTTTACCATAATTCATCACTATATTTCAAATTGATTGAATATTTCAAAAGATTATTTGAATTCTTAATTTACCTAAAGAGAATGACATTCTAATAAAATAATAATAAATAGCTTAATTTGTTGTATTTCTATATTTTAAATCATTAAGAAGAATAAGTTAATCAATAAATAAAGGATTTTCAGTTATGTCAATATTAGAAATCTGGTTAATCTTAGCTATTCTAGGTTTCTCACTAGCAGCTCCCTTAGGACCTGTTAACATTGCAATGATGAAAAGTGCATTAAATACTAATTTTTCCAAGTTTATTTCGCGTTTAAGTTTGTCTTTAATCACTGGTTTCGGTGCAATGACCGGAGATTTTATTATAGCATTTTCTGCTCTAACATTAGGTGGCGCTGTAATCGAAACGTGGTTTCTAAATCCAGGAATGAAGACCTTGTTATTTTCTCTTAACGTGTTTATATTGGTCTATATCGCTTATGGTTCATTAAAAACTAGTAGTAAAAAAATTAGCAAATCATTATCTGAAGAAAATTTAATATCAGATAATGGAAATGATTTCACGAAAAAATTGGGGAAACAGTATGGAACGGGGTTTGTTTTAGTCGTTACCAGTCCGTGGAGTTATCTCTGGTGGGCTTCCTTTGGGACAGTAATACTCTTTGGTGATTTTCAAATAATAACTGTGGATATTATCGGAAGAATTGGAATTGTTTTTTTATTCTTATCTGGGATATTTACTTGGGTCCTTATTTACTCAGTAACACTATCATTAATAGGAAAAATACCAAAACCAGGTGTATTGAATGCTATTATAAAAGGATCAGCAGGATTACTACTTGTTTTTGCATTGATAATAGGAATAGATGCTGTGTGTAGTTTTGGAGAATGGATAGGCATTATTATTTGTTAAATTATTAATACCCTTCTGATATGTTTTTTGTTATTTTTCCTCAAAAATAAATAACCTTTCTATAGAAGTATTGAGAACTTTTGCTAATCTGTATGCAAGAAAGAGAGAAGGATTATATTTACCTTTTTCAAGGAAAACAATTGTTTCTCTACGGACATTAACTTTCTCTGCCAATTTTTTCTGTGTAAGATCCAGCTTTGCTCGAAATTCTTTTATTCTTGTTTTCATCTAAAATTACTCAATTCCTCTTTCATTCCAATAATAATAACCGAAATATATAACAATAGCAAATGCCATTAGTGGACTTAACAAAGCAATAAAAATCTCAATTGTTATGGGATTAAGAGCATAAATTATTAACAAACCATTAATGGTAAGAAACAAGAATTTGAAACTTAGATCTGCTGCTTTCGATCTGTTTATTTCTGACCTTTCATCAAAATCGGTTAAATTTGGATTCAAATTTGACGATCTAGTAGTTTTAATAAAATATAAGAAAATTATTACTCCTAAAATTAAAAAAAATGCTCCTAGAAGTAATTCAATTGAATTATTATTAAAATATAGTAAAATCGATCCTAAAAATATAAAAAATATAACTAATAACATCTTTATTATTGTTAATTCTCTCTTTTTATTAATATTCATCATCTTACCAACTTAATACTAAATTCTCTTTATTAAACAATTTTTTAGCTGAAAAATAAGTTAAAAAAGATAAAATACTTATAAAGAAAACTGAAAAGAAATCGATTAGCAATTGGTTTCCGTTAAATAATACCTGTAGGAAAAAAAATAGTAAAAACACTATTAAGAGACCGCCAATAGGGAAATAAATTCCTCCACCTGATTCCGCAATTTTAGGGAATTTTAATGTTCCAATAATAAGCAGAAAAGTTGCGTAAATCACTATTAATGGTCCTAAGATAAAAAACAAGATTAAAATTGAAAAAGTAATTTCAATTCCAGTGATAAGGATGGATAAAGCAAGCAATATATTAACAATAATTCCTGATGCAATGCAGGCTAAACTTTTACCCAAAAATATCTGTTCGATTTCTATTGGAGCAATAAGAAGAGTTTTAATTGTTTTCCATCTTATTTCATTTATAAATGAGTTTATCCCAATAGTGTTTGCTATCATTACGGGAATAATAAGGAAAAAAATCAATGAAAAATATTTGGCTTCTTCATTTTGCGAAGAAAATAGCTCGTATATTCGGGGTAAAAATATTATTAGGGGAATAGCAAAGGTAATCGTTAAAGGAAAGAGCGTTGCTTTTGATCCTAAACGTGTTTTCAATTCTTTTTTACAAATTTCAATTATTATTTTAGTCATTTTTATCACCAATAAGGGTAAAATATAAATCTTCTACCGAATTATTATTATTTTTTCTTTTAATTTCAGAAGTTTTTCCATTATAAACAATCTTTCCTTTGTTAATTAGTATTATACGATCGGAGACCATTTCTGCTCTATTCAAAAGATGAGTCGTCATTAATATGGTTTTTCCCTCTTTTTTTAATGAAAGAACCAAATTCATAATGTTTTTTGCTGTTAAAGGATCTAATCCAGATGTAGGTTCGTCTAAAAAGAGAATTTCCGGATCATGCAGTAATGCTTTTGCAATGCTTACCTTTTGTTTCGTGCCCTTTGATAATTTCGATATAGGAGTTTTTTTGTATTCTCTCAAGTCAAAAAATTCGATGATTTCTTTAATTTTTCTTCTCCGTTCACCTTCTGATAATTTATACAGTTTTCCAATAAAATCAAGATTATTTATTACACTAAGACTAGGATAAA
The DNA here is from genome assembly GCA_001940645.1 of Candidatus Heimdallarchaeota archaeon LC_3. Next base: position 17,696 of record MDVS01000033.1, on the reverse strand, counting down.
GACCGAAATCTTCGAAAACATATCCAATTACTTGCCTAATTTTTTTTGAATCTTTTACCACATTATAACCATTGAGAAATACCATTCCCGAGGTTGGTTTAAGTAATGTAGTTAAAATATTTATTGTTGTCGTTTTTCCCGCTCCATTAGGACCTGTATATGCGACAATCTCTCCTGAATTTACAGAAAAATTAATATCATGTAATATTTTTTTTCCATTAAAGCTTTTACATAAATTTTTTACTTCTAACATGAAAATAAATCACCTAATAATTTTAATTAAGTTATGTATTTCTAACTAAAGGTTATATTTTTCTAACCTTATGTTATGTATTTCTAACAAAAGTATAAAAATATATTGAAGTATGAAAAATTATGATTTGGGACATTATGAATTCCAACTTTATTCGATTGCGAATAAAAAATGAGCACAAAATTTGTTATTTTTATAATTTTTCTTTAAATTTTTGTTGTTTCTCTTGAATAATTGGTTTTAAAGGTTTCTCTTGAGATAATCCTCAAGATTTTGCTGAGTAAAATATGGAAGGTATAAAATAATCCAAGCTATTATTTTTATTACAATTCTATAAATAAGGTATCCTGAGACTAAAAAGAAATTTAACCACAATATAACAAGGAAAGCTAGTAGCCCTGCCCAGATTTGAACTGGGGCAGCCAGATCCAGAGTCTGGAATACTACCGTTTTATACTCGACTTTAAACTCGTAAAATCGATTCTATACTACAGGGCTTTATTTAGATATGGTTAAAATTAGTAGCCCTGCCCAGATTTGAACTGGGGCAGCCAGATCCAAAGTCTGGAATACTACCGTTCTATATTCGATTTTAAACATGTAAAATCGGTACTATACTACAGGGCTATAGTTTTTTCTCTATAATCCTCAATTCAAGGATAGATATTCAATTTTCTTACATTTTAAAAGTTTAATCAAGTTTTCGTTTGATACGTTTGACAATTCAAGGTATGGTTAAATGACTCATTTTCATCAATTCATTTAAATCTTGAAAAACTCATAGCTAAATAACACTAATTAAGTTATCCGGTAAAAGCTGATCGAATCATTTTCAGAGACGTATTTAGCTATGAGTAATTCCACTGATGTTAAAAATAAAAAATCTTCCAACTTTATTCGTGATATTATAGATGAAGATCTTCGTACGGGTAAACGTACTTATGTTCATACTCGTTTTCCACCTGAACCAAACGGTTATTTACATATAGGACATGCTCAAGCGATTTGTACTAATTATATTATAGCAGAGGATTACAATGGTAAATATAACTTAAGATTTGATGATACTGATCCTGAAAAAGAGGAAGTTGAATATATTGATTCGATCAAAGAAGACATTCGATGGCTTGGATTTGATTGGGAGGAGCGCGAATATTATGCTTCTGATTATTTTGAACAGTTATATGACTGGGCAGTTCATCTTATCAAAGAAGGGAATGCCTATGTTGACGATCTGACAAGTGATGAGATAAAAGAGTATAGAGGAACCCTAGTTACTCCAGGTAAAAATAGTCCTTACCGTGATCGGTCAATAGAGGAGAATCTTGATCTTTTTACCCGGATGAAAACTGGTGAATTTTCCAATGGAGCTCGAATTTTAAGGGCAAAAATCGACATGGCTCATCCCAATCCATTAATGAGAGATCCTCCAATTTACAGAATAAAAAAAATGCCCCATTATCGGACTGGTGATAAATGGTGTATTTATCCATTATACGATTTTACTCACGGTCAGTCTGATGCCATTGAAGGTATCACTCATTCCCTTTGTTCTTTAGAATTTGAAAATCATAGACCACTGTACAACTGGTTTTTAGAAAACTTACCCGTTAAGCATAAACCTCAACAGATTGAATTTGCTAAAACAATTTTGAGCCATACAGTTCTCTCTAAAAGACGGTTACTACAATTAGTTAACGAAGGATATGTCAATGGATGGGATGATCCGCGTATGCCAACTCTTGCAGGAATGCGTAGAAGAGGTTACCCTCCGAAAGCAGTACGGGATTTTGCTGTTCATATTGGAGTCTCAAAACGTAATCGAATAATTGATATGTCAATTTTCGAATCTTTTATCCGTGATGAACTTAATGAACATTCTCCGCGAAGAATGGCAGTTCTTAAACCGCTAAAAGTAATAATTACTAATTATCCTGAAGATAAAGAAGAATTAATGGATGCACGTAATCATCCATCTAATTCAGAGATGGGTACTAGAAAAATTCCTTTCTCAAGAGAGTTATATATCGAAAAAGAAGATTTTATGGAAAAACCTCCAAGAAAATTTTTTCGTTTAAGTCTAGGGAAAGAAGTTCGATTAGCAAGAGGTTATTGGATCAAATCCCAAAAAGTGGTTAAGGATGAAAAAACAGGAGAAATCATTGAGATACATTGTAGTTATGATCCTGAAACCAAAGGTGGTCAAACTCCGCCAGATGGAAGAAAAGTTAAAGGAACATTGCATTGGCTTTCAGCCAAACATGCGTTAAAAGCTGAAGCAAGACTCTATGATAGATTAGTTACAAAAGCAGACCCTATGGATACTGAAGAAGGAAAAGATTTCAAAGATTACATCAAGAAAGATTCGCTAGAAATAATAAATTGTTTTGTTGAACCGAATCTTGAGAATGCAGAAGTTGGGAATATGTATCAATTTGAACGATTAGGATACTTTAATGTGGATTTGGATTCCAATAAAGATCATTTAGTATTCAACCGAACAATAACATTAAGGGACACATGGGCTAGAATACAGAACAAACAAAAGAAAATGAAGTAAGAATGTTTTTTGTGATTATTTATCACTTTCTCAATCTGGGATTCTTATACAGTTGAAGCTCATTGTGATCTAGTGTAAACTTAATTCCTTTCTTTTTATTGGCGATAATTTTTCCTATTCGTTTTTCAACTTCTTTATGGTATTTCCTAGAAGCACAGAACAGAATCATTGCGGTCACAAATGCTCTATGCTTGGCTAAATCATCATTATAGATTTTGATATCCCACTGACCCCCAATGTCGAATTTTTTGCCATCTATTTCAGCTATTACATCATCAGGCTCATCTACAATATTCCAATCATCGCCGATTCCTAATCTACGTTCTTTAATCACAAAACTGTCAAATGTTTTATCTTTGTGATAAATTGTAATGTGGTGTTTTTCTGAGTGTCCAGCTCCTCCAAATAATTTCTCTAAATTAAGAATATATTCGTATTTATCTATTATAAGAACATAAGCGGGAAAATTCCGATCTAAAGCTAAAGATTGACTAACTTCTTGAGCAATAGTTTCTTCTAATGTACCCATCCATCCTATTGAGCCTGTGAAAGCTTTGAGTATCAGCTTTTCATCTCTAACACCTTGATTAATAGCTATTATTCCATTATCCTTTTTACTATCTTTTTCTTTAATTTCTCCAATAATATCCATATTCCTGGTAAACTGACGGCTTTTACTCATCAATTCTTCTTTTTTCTTAATACCAATTTCTTCCATATGGAGGCCTGTTCTCCAAAGATCAACACTAATGACTCTAACAGGTTTATTGGTTCTACGGGATTTTTTGACTGGTTTTTTATCCTTTTTTTTCTCTTTTTTAGCATCCTTTTCTAATTTTGAATTTTTTTTATCTTTACTCATGATAATCAACTCATTAAAACAAATGGTTACAGAATATTAGTTTATTTTAAAAAGATTTGGAATAATTATAGATTAATGAGAAAAAATTAAATACAATATTAATAATTTTTTATTATTTAATAAATTAAGGGGAAAAATATGAATGAATTACAAAAATCAATTGATTTTAAACCATAAATTGATCAAAAAATTGAAATAAGAAAAGAAGGCTGTCAAAATTTCATAATACCAAAAGTATATGAGTTTAAACCAACGTTTCCTTATGTTTTTTTAGTTATAAGTGAGATCGTTCACTCTTCTTCTATTAAATTAGTATTATATATCCTAGTTGCAATAATGCTTATCATTGGAGATCCAATTAAACTGCTAAATATTAAAAATATAACATTCAATACAAGAACTGTTAAAATAACAGCATCAACTGGTAATCCTAATTTTGTAATATAATTAAATATTAGGTAAGGAGAACGGAATATTACAAAAAATACCCCTATTGTAACAATAATACGCTTAAAATCTAAAGTGGTCTCTCTTCTATAAGCTAATTTTATTTTGTATGGCTTAATGAGTTAATTAAACGTCCTTTGAAATCTGCTTCATTTCACAACAGAGACTAAGACCACACAATTATATTTAGATAAGAGTTCTTAATAAAAAATTGATATTATTCCTTTATTTTTAAATTACTCAATTATTTGAAAAGATTCGCCCACTGGGGGATTTGAACCCCCGTCGAATGGGTGACAGCCATTAATGCTGACCGAGCTACACCAAGCGGGCATGTTTTCTATATTTAAAACTATTTTTGCTTAATCACTACTAATCCAAGTCGATTAAGAGCATTTATTAGAGTTTTCCGAGATGTTATTAATTTTTTTTATAGATAATCGATTCCTGTTTAATTAATAAATAATCGATTTTTACTCTTCCTTAGTCATTTAAATTCCTTAGGTACAAAGAAATGGTGACTGGGAAGGGATTTGAACCCCCGATCCCCCACTCCCAAAGCGGGAATCATACCAAGCTAGACCACCCAGCCATTGTTCATGTTTAAGAATTTGTAAGTACTATGTTTCTGTACTATTTAATTCTTACTAGTTTTCTCAATTTATTGTAACTTTTTAATATTACATATTTGTGGTAATTTCATTTATAGTTATTCCACAATTCTGGCGTTGTCAATCCATTTCCAGTTCCAAATAGCACGACTTTATCATGTCGTTCAATGAAACTTGTCTCTTTTAACTGGTTGACTGCTGCTACTGTTGCTGCTGCTTCTGGTGCAAGCATTATTCCTTCTAATTTAGCAAAACTAAACATTGCACTTTTTAATTCATTATCTGTTACTGTAATAGCTGTACCTGAAGATTCTCGTACAGCTTTTAATATTAGATAATCTCCTATTGCTGTTGGAACCAGTAATCCTGAAGCTAGGGTAGATGCGCTTTCCCAAAATTCTCCATATTCCTTATTTTCCCTAAATGCCTTTACAATAGGTGCACAGGTATCTACTTGAACGGAAACCATTCTTGGAAATTGCTCATTTATCAAACCAATTTTATTCAATTCTTCAAATGCTTTCCACATTCCCACAATTCCAGTTCCTCCACCAGTAGGATAAACTATTGTTACATTTTCAAGATTCCAATTAAATTGTTCTGCTAGTTCTAGACCCATCGTTTTTTTTCCCTCCACTCGATAAGGTTCCTTCAAAGTTGATACATCAAACCATCCATATTTTTCCGCATTTTCCTTTGCAAACTTTCCTGCATCGCTAATTAATCCATCAACTAATGTCAAGTCCCCTCCCATGGCTTTTACCTCATTTTTAATTAATGTTGAGGAATCATTTGGCATAAATACATGTGCTTTTGTTCCGGAGCGTGCAGTATATGCACTAAGAGCTGCTCCAGCGTTTCCAGTCGTAGGTATAACAAATTCTTTTACTCCTAGTTCAATTGCTTTAGAAACTGCTGTACATATTCCCCTTGATTTAAATGTTCCAGTAGGATTTTTTCCTTCATCTTTCAAGAATAAATTTAGTCCATATTTTTCATTTAATCGATGTAATGGTAAAATTGGAGTCCAACCTTCCCCTAAACTGAAGCGATATTTCTGATCTTTCACTGGCATAATTTCTTGCATTCGCCAGATATCATAACTTCTGGTATTGGTATCTTTTGTTACTGTTTCTCGTGCTTTTTCCAAGTCATATATCGCAAATAATACTTTTCTACATGTACATAATTTAATTAATTGATCTGAATCATATTTTTTTCCGCAATTAGTACATAATAAATGATCTATGCTTGATTCTCTAATATTATTAATTTTAATGACCTCTTGAATAAAGTACTATATTACATTAATGAAATTAGTTCTTCTTTCGTTACTCTAACTATTTCACCAATTTTTAAAGCTGAATAGAGTTCAAAATAATTTTTATTAAATATAGGTGCTAGTAATATTGATAAAAATAATCCATATTCAATAATTAACACTAATAATTCTTTATTTTTGAGTGAAGTTATTATACAGGAAATAAAATCAGCAATACTGATAATACAGGGACTAAAATTATTAGCGATAAGGCTGTTATCACTGTTATATATGTTGAAGCTATTTCAGTTTTTAATCCAAAGGCATCTGCAAATGCTATATTAGCAACAGCAGGACCAGATATTGCTTGTATCATTATAGGTATTGCTATAATTCTTGTAATTGATAATCCGAAATAAATTCCTACAAAAATTGTTAATAATCCTATTGTCGGCGCTATTAATAATCTAACAATTGAACTTTCCAATAAATTGATATTTTTCAACGAATCAAAAGACATTTCAAAAGTCAATCCTACAACAATGAGAGCAAGGAGCAATGAGAGATTGGAAAGAAAGGTTATAATTTCAGATATCAAAAATAAGTCAATAGGTATCCAAGTTAACAAACTTAATGTATTTTTTGGTTTAAATACAAGTTTAATTAGCATTCCAATCAATAAGAAAAAAGTTGGGGGAAAAAATAATATTTTTTTTACCATGTTTGAGATATATTTCTGGTCCTTTTTATCAAATTTTTTACTATTTTTTATAGCAATCCATGCTCCAAGAGTGTTATATATCATAGTAAATCCAATAGCAAAAAAAGTGGCATATATTATTCCTGGTTCTCCTATTATCAAAATAATTATTGGAAATGGTAGGAAAATTGAATTTGGAAACCCAGTACAAAGAATTGTTGTTGCTCTTTGGTCTGATTTAATATCTTTTGATCTTAAATATAGCCAAATAATGACAACTCCACTCAGCATAACGACAAAACTAAAAATAATAACAAAAATGATCTCCACTAGGTCTGTTGAGAATTGTGCATTAAGAATTGAAGTAATAATCAAGAATGGAAAAATAAAATATAACAATAACGTAGTAAAAAGTTTTTGAATGACTTTTTTGTTTGTTGAAGATACTTTTCTAATAAAAAAACCAATTCCAACACTGAAATAGATAATACCCACATTTATCATTAAAGACCAAATATCAAAATTCAAATATGAAACCTTTTACTAGTTATTTAAGACTATAACTTATTTTTAGGTGATTTTGTTGCAATTAAAGTCATTGTTAATTAATAATTAGGCATGAATATTTTTCAGCATTATTCTTTGCACCTATCTTTCATTTAAACACTAGATTGATTAGATTTTGAATAAATCAGAATATAATAATAACTTAATACACGTTTCTGCTCCCGGAAGGATTGTACTTGGGGGAGAACATCAGGACTATTTTAATTTACCAGTTATTTCCGCAGGTATTAGTTTACGAATTGAAATACGAGGTAAACTTCTTTCAAAACCAATCATTCAGCTTCGTTTACATAATATGCATCGAACATTAAATATTCCACTTCAATTTCCTATTCCTTATCGATTTCGACGGTCATATTTACAATCAGGATTAAATAATATCCATCGTGCTGGGTACAAAATTCCTGGTTTTGAAGCCGAAGTGATTTCAAAAATTCCCCGAAATGCAGGATTAAGCTCATCTTCAGCGTTGTGTGTTGCATGGGCGAAGTTTCTTCTCCACATTTCTAGTTCAAACCTAAACGATAATACAGATCCTCAAAAAATAGCAGGTTGGGCTCATAAATTCGAGGTAGCTGAGTTTAATGAGCCTGGTGGTAAACAAGATCAATTAGCAACAGCATTAGGTGGGATAAATTATATTAAATTTCCAGTAAATCAACCTGCTGAAATAGAACCAATTAAGCTTGATAAAAATCTAACATTAGTAATAGGACATTCCTTGATCAGAAAAAATACATTAAAAACGATTTTAAGAATCAGACGCCAGGTAGCTGATGCATTAACACAATTACGAGGAGCACCAAAACTAGACTATCTGAAAGAGTTAAATGAAGAAGATATCCCTAATGGGAGGGAATATCAGACTCTTAGGGGAGTTCTTCGGATAAGGGATCTTACTCAACAAATGAAAAATGCGTTAATGTCTAATCAACCTCAATATAAATGGGGTGAGTTAATTCAAAAACAGCATTCAATATTGAGAGATAACTTAAGGTTAAGCATACCTAGAATTGAACGTATGGTGAGTAACGCTGTTAATGCAGGTGCTTTTGGAGCAAAGATAAACGGTTCCGGAGAGGGCGGTTGCATGTTTGCCTTATGTCATAAAGATGAGACCGACCAAGTTGCAAAAGCAATCGAGAAAGCACAAGGATCTCCATTTATTGTGCATATTGATGAAGGCGTCCGATTAGAAAAAAATAATTCTTCATTATAGAAAAAATTTTCTTCATGTTATAAGAGAAAAGTAAAAAATGAAAGTTTAATTAATAAATTAATAGAAAATAAAATGTTGATAAGAATTGCCAGAAAATTTTGAAGAAGCTGATAATAATCAGCCAAGGAATAGGCATATTTCTCATTTATCTAAATTCCTCTCTTTGATTCTTCGTCATAGACCGGAATTAATTGGAGCAACTTTAAATGAACAAGGCTGGACAGATTTGTCTCTTGCAGAAATAGTTAACAGTATGACTCAGAATGAAAATAAAAATTTTTCTTGGGTTAAAATTTCTGACATAGAGGAAGTTGTAAATACAGATCCAAAGGGTAGATACGAAATATCAGAAAATGACCCTCGTGTGTTACGTGCGACTTATGGACATTCAGTTGAAGTTGAGGGATTATTAGATAATCCTTCTGGCCCTGAAGATCTACCACAGGTAGCATATTTTGGTTGTAGTAACTCAGAGATGGAAGGTATTCTAAAATTAGGAATTGAAACATCAGAACGACAATATATTCACCTTTCAGTCAGAAAAAATGATGCTCTTGCAATTGCTAGAAAAAAGTTTAGAAATCAACCTAGAATAGTTTCTATTAATCTAGAAGGTGTTGTGGAAACAGGTATCCGCTGTAAAGCTATTACACCTCTTGTAATAATTATAGAAGAAATTCCTTCTCAATTTATTTCTGAAATTTCTGTTCCTGAGAGATATAGGCATGGACCTAGGAGAAATTATCAATCTAGACATCAATATCGTTCTTCAGGACTTCCTTCAACCTTTAATCCAAGAAATCAATCGGATAATAGAAAACCAATACGAGAAAAATCTAAAAGTGTGCCAATACAAGCGACCAAGCCCAAAAAAGAGTCATTTGATGATTTTGATAATGATGTAGAATTTGTTTTTAAAAAGAAGAAAGAAATTTCTTACGATAATGATGAAATTACAGATAAAGATTTTGATTTCGAAATGTAATTTAGACAATAATTATAGGTTTCTTTATGCTTAATCTTTTTAATAAGATCCATCAATTATTATCCGAAATTTCTCTATGTGAATCTTGCTTAGGTCGTCAATTCGCTCAGCTTCTAACAGGAACTACGAATAGAAAAAGAGGAGAAGCCCTATTGATTTCTTTAGGTCTAGAACTACATTTTGATATAATTAATTTAAATAAAACTTTGCCAGATTATGAATCATTGTTGCATCTTCCATTTCCCATCATAAAACAAAGTTATGAAAAAATTGCGTTAGTGGCTGAAGTCCAATCTTTATCTGATAACCCATTAGAAAATAAACCTGCAAAAAAATTAGATATCTTACCCGAATCGAAAATCTGCTATATTTGTCAAGGATTATTTGAAAAAAGTAGATTAAATGAACTTGCAGACTTAGTATGTTCACATGCAAAACATTACGAATTTTTTACTTTTCTTGTTGGGTCAAAAATTCCAAGTTCAATGATAGAACGTGAAGAAAACATAAGAACTAAGTATAATCTTACCTTTGGTGAATCAATAAAATCTGATCTTAATCGGGAAATTGGAAAATTAATCTATCTTCAACCAGCATTTAACGAAAAGGATTTGGACTTTAATATACCTGATATTGTTTTTATTGTAAATATGGTTGATAATTTAATAGATATACAAAATAATCCGATTTTCATTTATGGAAAATATAATAAGTTGCAACGTGGAATACCTCAGACAGTTTGGTACTGTAATGAATGTTGGGGAAAAGGTTGCGATAAGTGTGATTATTCAGGTAGAAAACATCCTGACGCTGTAGAAGAATATATACTTCCTGAAATAATCCAAGCTTGTAAAGCAAAAGAGGGTAAATTCCATGGATCAGGACGTGAAGATGTTGATGCTTTAATGTTAGGAGAAGGCAGACCTTTTGTCGCCCAGATTCAAGAACCAAAAATACGGACTCTTGATTTAAAACAATTAGAAGAAGAAATCAACAACAAAAGTAATGAAAGAGTAAAAATTACCTTAATCGAAATGACAAATAGAGAAAAAGTCAGAAATATTAAAATTAAGTCACCTAGTATGAGAAAACACTACAGAATGGGAGTAATATTACCTAGCCCTCAAAAAATTGATTTTTCTTTATTAAATAAACTAGTAGGTTCTATCAAACAACAAACACCTAAAAGGGTACTCCACAGAAGGGCAGATTTAACTCGTACTAGAGAAGTTTTCAAAATGACAGGCAATCAAGTAGATGACAAACGTATAGAAGTAGAAATCATTTGTTCTGGTGGTCTTTATGTAAAAGAGTTAATTCATGGGGATGATGGGAGAACAAAGCCTAGTTTAAGCCAAGTTTTAGGAGATATTTCACTTATTGTTGAATATCTTGATGTATTGAAGGTAGAGGACTTGAAAAAGTGATTAGTAATAATAGGTATGTGTTACAAAGACACGGACTGTAAATTAATACTTTTAGTGAAAAGGTAATATGAGATGTTTTTTTAAATCACTATACAAATATTGGAATTATTCGAATTAAACTCATTACTTCAAAGAAAAAATAAAAAAATTCGTTTTTCGAGAAATATAAGGACGCTCAAATAACAGGACGAGAAATATAATGGTTTTTGATCGCGATTTGAGAATAACCATATTGGGAAATGCAGGTGTTGGGAAGACAACTTTAATTAAAAGATTAAAGGGAGAACCGTTAGATGATTCTGAGAAGACGACTCACATTAGTATTGAGCGTAAGAAATTAAAATTATTGTCTCAAAAAGATGCTTCTAGGTTTGATGTAGAACGTTATCGTTACTACAACATCATAGCGGTCGACACACCAGGCGATTTTACACTTAGAAGGCAATGGCGCGTCGCCATGGCAAAATATAAAGCTGATGGCATTATTTTTATTCTTGATCCTCTCCAAAATTTTGTAGTTCAAAGAAGTGCGCTAGAAGATGCTTTTAATTACTATTTAGATTCCTTGGATTTATCTCCAGCAAAAGCTGATAAGATCGCTAAAACAAAGAAAGCTATTTTCTACTTTATAGTTAATAAAATTGATTTATTGGATGATGATCTTATTAGGTCAGAACAAAAAGGATTAGACTTTTTGGAGAAATTTAAGGATACAATTAATGTATATTATTCGAGATTTCCGCAATCCCAGTTTAGAGAAAGTTATATTTCTGTTCAAAAATCTCAATATGAAAGAATAGACCGTATTTTTGAAGTCATTAAGCTGGCTCTGTACGAAAGTAAGAACAATTGAAGTAAAAATGGAAATTATGGCTATAATGATTCTATGCCATAATATGGTAGCTTATTCAAATGAAAATCTTACTTGAATTTGAATTAGTCATCATTTTTATTACTTTAATCGTACTTGGTTATGCTGCATATGCTGATTGGAAAACGAGGGAAATAATTGATCTTCCTTGGATTTTTCTAATACTCTTTTCGTTTCCTGTTAACTTTATTAGATTAATTATTTACTGGGATTCAATTCAATTTCTTTTTCTTGTAAGTCTTATATCCATCATTTTTGGTATATTAATTATATTATTTATGGGATTATTAGGATTTTGGGGTGGAGCTGATCTATTAGCAATATTTAGTGTAAGCCTTATGTTTCCTTATCCCATTTTTATTCCAGATTTTTATTCACCAGTTTTGAATTCAATTTTCTTTTATTTTCCTTTCAGTTTGACAATAATTCTAAACTCTGCATTATTACAAATCCCAGTTCCATTCCTAATCTTCTTTAAAAACACTTTAAATTATAAAAAGAGCCCTGAAAGTTATTTTGAACCACAAACATCTTCTAAGTTTGAAAAAATCTTTAGCTCTTTTTTAGGTTCACCAGAAAAGATTCAAAATATTGTATTAAAGAATCCGTGGTTTTACAATTTTATGGAAGAGGTCTCTATCCCGTTTAGAATAAATTGGAATGAATTTTCCATTCCTAAACCTTTCTTACGGTTAAGTTCAGAACAATTATTGAGAAAAAAGATCTATTATAATATGCGTAGATATGATATGCCGTTTATATCCTTTACAAACTCAAAAAAAGAAAAAATCTATTCACTGGATTCATTTAAAGAACAACGAAAACTTTCTCACAAAATGAAATTGAATTCTCCAGAAAAAGATCTGTATGATCAAAGAACTATTATTAATCATTTTAAAGAAAAAGGCTATTCAAATTATTTGTGGATCCAATATAGCATTCCTTTTGTTGTTTTCATTTTCTTAGGACTTATTCTTAGTATAATAGGGGGAAATATACTTTTCGTAATTATTTCACTATTATCATAATATCATTATTGAATCCGATACGAATTATCCTTTTAATAAATCAGCAAAATTATCAGTGAATCGTGTAATCAATTTGTTTAATAATTTTCCTAACAAAATTGATGGATGTAGAAGTAAATTAGAGTAAACTATCTTTTCAGCTAATCTCACAGGGATAATGTTACTTCGTAAAGGAATTTTGTAATATAATCCATTTATGTATTGTTTGATGTCGATATCCAAGCTATTTGGTTTAATGCTGGTAATGGTGTCAACTAATAATTGACTTGAATTAATTGCATTTTCTATTCCTCCTGCACTTACTATTTGAGGTAAATCAACTGCGTCACCAATCCCGATTCTCAATTGTTTCAATTTCCTTTCATAATAAATTATCTTTTTTGGTACTTTCCTACTCCACATAGGGATTCCCCAACTAATTAGCGTCTTATTTATAATTTTATTTGGATTTTTTAGGTCATAATTTTTGTTTAACCAATGAAGAAACTCCCTATAATATTTTTTTTGATTAGCATTATCAAAACCTCCTATTCCTATATCCACCAATCCGTTTATTGTAGGAAATACCCATGCATATCCTCGAATTTCAGGAATCCAATAAAATAAAGAAGTTTTTTGATCCCAAGCTGCATAATCTTTACCATTCAAAAGATAATATTGATAGCGACCTAAATAAGGAAAATCTTTTTTTAATAAGGACTTTGAAAGACCACTGATACCAGTAGCAACAAAAATAAAGTTAGACATTTTGTCTATGTTTTTTTTATCAACTTTTTCAATTTTCAAATTGTTTTCTGGAATTTTTTTGAATAATTCTTCTTGTAAGTGTTTGCGTTTAGTGATATAGAATTTATAAGGTATTTCTTCAATTTTAACGTACTTAGAAGCAAAAACAGAATTCGTAACAAGATTTACATCAATAGAAATTTGATTTTCTTTCAAATATTTATAAAAATCTTGGCCAAAGGCTCCTCCACAAGGTTTGTCCCAAATTCCCTTTTCATAAATGGTATAAGGAATTTTTTTTTTTGTTAGTTCGATTCCAGCAACTAATCCTGAAATGTTTCCTCCAATAATGTCAATGTGGTCAAAATTCGATAATCTCATATAAAATTTGGAGAAATCTAAGAATTTAAATGTGTCTTTTCCTTATTCAATCAATTCACCAAATAAATTCATTACAATTATCGTCTATTTTCCTTAAAGTTCTCTTTGTAATTCATAAAATTTGATTGAACTTTCATTTCATGAAAGAATTGTCTTCTCATGTTAGTGAACTTACCTTAATGGATTCCAATATTTTGAATCAGGTTCTAAGAAATCTCGTATATCCTTGTCCTGTTTCAAAGAATCACAAGATCTTGAATGGATAATATTACAGGTACCAGATTTGTGGTAATATTTCCCACACTTGTTACAAGGTGGATCTGGAAATTCTATAAGACTGTGACACACAAAGCATAATTTTTGACCTATTTTAAAATCGGCCACATTTCGATTAGAATAAATAATGAAACAACTCCAGTTGTAAATAATAATTCTTATTCTTAATAAACCTTAACAAAGAATCATTATATATTATCTACTGGTATCTATAGCTCGATTCGCCAAACTATCTGCTTTTTTGTTTAATTCTCTTGGAAGATGTTTGTAATCAATTTCAATATCAGGTAAATTAGATTTAATTTCTTTCAGTGATAACTGAATATCATCATATAATACTTTGAGCCTTTCATTCTTAACACGGTATTCGCCTGTTAATTGTTTTATTATTAATTCAGAATCACCATAAATAATTAATTTTTCAAACTTATCTTCTTTATGGTCATGAATATACTTAACTGCAAGCTCTATTCCCAATTTAAGTCCAGTATATTCTGCTAAGTTATTAGTTGCTATATCCAGATATGAATAGTTTGTAAATTCTTCTCCACTAGGACTTAAAAAAACTGCACCAGCACCTGATTTTCCAGGGTTTCCTCTTGAAGCTCCATCAAACCAAATAGTACCCGTACGATTAGATTCTGTCATATAAATTAATCCTTGTTTCTGAGTTAATAAACTAGTAATAAAACTATTAACTTTTAAATGTCTAAGTTACGATATTTCTTAATAACCAACAATCTTACAAATAAAATAATAAATGAAAATTCTTTTTCTGCTATATCATACACTTTAAAACTTAAAAGGAAAGAAAATAATAGCAATTTATCAGTTATTTTTAAATTAAATACATTTTCGTAATTAATCACTAAAAATTGGGCCGATTTAACTCTTATCTTACATATTGTTGTATTTTAACCTAGACTAAAAGTATTCATTCAAATGGAGATCAATATTTGAAGTTACGAAGCACTGTTACAATTCTAGTTACTTTTTTCGTTTTATTAATCTTCATTTTATTTATTACACCGGAAAAGTTCTTCGAAGCTATTTTAAAAATTCCAATAGAATTTTTTATATTCACGGCGGCATTATTTGCATTTGATATATTTTTAAGAGCTGTTCGCTGGAATATACTTTTAGAAATTCAAGGAATAAAGAATATTGGCTTAAAGAATTTACTTGCTCCTATGTTTAGTAGTAGTTTGCTTAATCTTGTTACACCTGCTCGAGCTGGTGATGCTGTAAGATTATATGCTCTGAAAAAAAATAATAACATAAGATATTCCATAGGATTATCTGTAATATTAGTTGAACAGATTATTACCCTCTTTACTTTACTTATTGTAGGTTTCGGCGCTCTTTTATTGATTATTGCAACAGGAATTGCTGCTGTATCAAATGGAAATAATTTCACAGAATTACAAGAAATTTTAATTGATCTATTACCCCTTTTGATTATAGTTTACTTAGTGGGAACAGTTGGAATTATCTTTTTGATTTTTTTCGATGCTAGAAAATTCATCCCTTTAATGAAAAAATTTCCGATTCCAGAAAAAATTACAGATAAAGGGGCAGATTTCCTAAACACGTTTGGTGAGGGTGCAAAAAGCTTGAAACAAAATCCTATTCACTTATTATTAGCAATTGTTGTTTCTTCATCAATTTGGATCATTGAAGGGTTAATGCTTTGGTTATTCAGTATTGCATTAATC
Organism: Candidatus Heimdallarchaeota archaeon LC_3; assembly: GCA_001940645.1. Next base: position 1,807 of record MDVS01000033.1, on the reverse strand, counting down.
CATTCTAACTTCGAATTTGAGATTGCTTTATTTGCCTCAGTGATGGGTAATATCACATTTATTTTACCATTACTACCAGGTTCCGTAGGCACTTATGAAGTTTTAGTGGGTTCATTCATAACCTTATCACAATTTTATAGTCAGGATGCATTGATTATCGCATTAGTTGATAGAGGAGTGAAGACAGCAACATTACTTGTTCTTGGGGGCTACGCAACTATGGTTTTACAATCACAAAGATTAAAAAGAAAAGAAATATTAGATGAAGCGAAAATAGATGATAAAAAAGAATTAGAAATAGAAAAGAATTAATTTATGCATTTGGATGAAAAAAGAGAATTTTTTGGAATAAAACTGTTTAGGTCAGTTTTAGGTTAATATAAGAACAGAATTATATAAGAATCCCGATTACAATTTAATCTGTTCTAACACGAACAACAGACAAAAGATTCTGTATTTTTTTGTCTTTTCCATTTGCTCCGAAAACATTGTAAATTGGAAATACTCTTCTATCAGGATCACTAACAAAAATAGTGCCAGCTAAGAATAGGACTCGTTCAAATATATCATCTGTTTGTGTAGTTACTCTACTATTTTGAGCATTAAAAGACATTTCTCGTTCAAAGATACCTCGATGATGTTCTATACGATTAGAAGTAAATACCCAATAATCAAAACGAGCACGAATAATATCGATAGTTAATACTGTAAGAATCATCATACTTATCCAAAAGTAAAAATTTGATGAAGCTCCTGTACCGAAATTAAAAAGTTCTGACAAAGTAAGTCCAGTAGCCAATCCATTAGGAAAAGCAATTGTATATGCAAGAATTGATGAAAAAATTAATACAGAAACTGTAAAAACTTTTCCTAACGTAAAGTCAAAAGAAATGACTATTACATTAAATGTAAAAACAACAAACCAAATTGTTGCAATATAATTATCAAAATCAGTTGGATTAAATGTTTCTATGATTAATTTGTTAGCAAACTTATCCATTATCCAAATAATAAAACCTACAATCATTGAAGGATAAAGGTAAATTCCTTTCGTGTACGAACGTACTACAACTCTATCATATTTTTCTTCTTTATCTTTTTCGTTAGAATCTGTTTCACTCATAAAATCACCTATAAAAAAAAATTTAACCGTTTAATTCGAAAAAAAATGAAAAAATATTTTAATCAGGATGAGATTTTTCACTTCAAAAGTCTTATTAGAATATACCTTAATTAATTCAGGCAAATAAATAGAAATTCTTCTATTCAAAGATCAGTACTTCCGCAAGTCTTCTAAAAATTTTTCTAATTGTAATCTAATTCTTTCTCTCTCTCCGACAAAAAGGTTAAATGACAAGTTCTTTTTAAGTTTTAACTACGATGAAAAAACAAACAAAAGAACGAGTCAGGCAGCTAGTTTCTAAAGAAGTTGATAAACTTTTCGAATTATATTTTGAAGGTACAGAAGGGTGGATATATTCGAAGCAGTCTCGTTGGAGTTCAAACGACGTATTTCAACGATTGATACAGGCTAATTTGGAAAAAACTTCTATTGAAGATGTCTGTCTTGATTTTGCAGGCTGCAGTGCTGATACTGTCCACTATCGAATAAAAAACCTTGAATTTGACCCTTCAGTACAACACGTTAATAATTCCCTGAGATATATTGCTCAAGGTTTTCAAATTCATAAAAATACAAAAATTACTGTTGCAGTTGATATTACTGATCATCCGTTTTATGGTGATCGAGATCATGAGTTATCAGTAGGTTCTAAAGAAAAAGCAGGAACCTACTTTTTCAATCGTT
>MDVS01000032.1 GCA_001940645.1 Candidatus Heimdallarchaeota archaeon LC_3 | reverse complement strand
GCAACACAGTCAGGCAGCAAGTATGGTCAGAACTTCATAAGCTTTTCGGTAGGTTTATTGAAGGCACAAAAGGATGGAATTATTCGAAGCAATCTCGCTGGAATTCTACTCATGTTTTCCAACGATTAGCTCAGGCTGCTCTAGAAAACAGTTCTTTAGAAGATGTTTGCACCTCATTTAAAGGTTGTAGTCCTGATACAGTCCAATATCGTTTAAAAGGACTTGATTTCGATAAGACAGTCCAACAAATTAATGACATATTAAGATATAATGCACAAGGCTTTCAAATTCATAAAAACACCATTTTAACTATTGCTGTTGATGTTACTGATTATCCTTGGTATGGTGATCGTGATCATGAACTTTCTGTAGGATCTAAGGAAAAAGTAGGAACCTTGTTTTTTAATCGTTATTTTACAGCCTGTATTCTAACAAAAACGTATCGTATTCCTATTTATGTTTGTCCATTAAGACAAGAAGATGGTGTCAGTCCCTATAAACTCATGAAGGATTTAATTAGAGAGATTAATTGGTGGTGTCCATTTTCACGGGTTTTAGCAGATGCTTGGTTTTTCTCCAAAGAATTGTATGATTTGTTAGATCTCTATAAAATCGAATATTTATTCAATTTAAAAACTCAACGAATAGGTAAACAGAAATTAGAGATGATTAGAGAGACTCAAAGATTTATGGCAAAATGTGATGACGTGGATGTGTCAAATCCAAAGATTTTTTACAAATGGTTAAAAAAACATAGACTTCTAACCTTTAAATTTGATTCTTTCCTTACCATGAGGAATAATCGTCGCTTCCCGGTTGTTGTACAAACAGTACTGACAAAGAAGAAAAAAGGACGAAAACCACATAAAGAATTTCTGCAATTATACGTTTATACAACGAATGTATCTGCTTCGGGGGAGTATTTAAAAGGTCTATATAAATTACGATGGGGAATTGAAACTCAATATCGTGTTACTCATCAATTTCAAGCTAAAACTACCTCGCTATGTACTAATTTACGTATTCTCCTGGTTGGACTGAGTTTCATCTTGACAGGTCTTTGGCTTCGTGTCAATCTTGTATTAAATCGAATAAGGTCTTATACTGATAGTGTTATTGATTTCAATCTTCCTATAAAGATTAATGTCAAAGATACACTAGTGTTGACTGTTCCAAGATTAAAACGCATCATTCAAGCGATATGGTGGATGAAATTAGGAGGTGAAAAATGACTTGCGGAAGTACTGAGTTTTTTTGCTATTTAAAGTGTAATTGTTATTAGTATCAGGTGATATGGTATGGCTCAAACTGCCGAAAAATTATCTGATTTTTATCAACATGTGTGTACTTACTTCTCTATAACACAAAAAGAGATAGAAAATTTATCTGCTGAAATAAAGGATGACTTAGTTAAATATTTAGGTCCACTAAGACGTCCTTTTATTCCTGTTCAACAATTTAATAATGAAAGACCTACTGAGGAAAGGGATCTTATTGTAAAAATTTTAGGGATTAGCCCCTTGCTTTCCTATCAATCTCAAAAGGGGAAAGGATATTATCAAAGGTTACTTGGCGCTGATACTACTGGAGAAATTGAATTCACTTCTTTCCAGGTCAATAAATTTGAAGTTGGTCAGGTTTTGAGAATTTCTGGTCTTTACTTTTTTTCTAGTGATCAAGGTCGAGAACATATTCGTATCAGTAGATCAGGTGGAATTTTTCCTGTTCCTTTTAGTTTGGATCAACATTCTGTTTCTCAAGTTGTTGTGACTCCTGATTCTATTAAAATTGATGATCTTCCTTCTAATAAAGTCTCTATGAAGGCTATCTTATTAGAAAAAGGTGAAATGGAGGTTCGCAAAGAAAAATTTTCTAACGGACAATATTCCTCTCTTAAAATAGTTGTTTGTGCTAAAAAGAAGAAAATCCCCATTTATCTTCAAAGACAATTAGCTGGGGATGTCTCCAAGAGTGTTGATGAACATGATGTCTTGCTAATAACTAATTTGTCTTTAAAACCTTCTCGTGGACAAATTGTTGCTTATGGTTCTGGATATAGTTCCTTTCAAAATAGACCTGTTGATAACTATACTTCTCCTGACAATTTGACTCCATTATATATCCCAATACAACAGACGGATCTTATGACTTTACAACAAAATTCCTTTTTAATAGGTAAAATTAATGGATATTTGACTGGACCAATAAAATTTGAGGGAAAATTTGGGGATTATTATGCTGCAGGATTTGTAGATTCATCTACTTCGGGTTCAGTGACTTTTAACGAGGATACAATAAAGAAGATTCCTAAATCAAAAGATTTCCTCCAACAGGTTATTATTAATGGACTAGTCCATTCAAACAAAGATTATTATAAACTTGATTTTGAACGTGGAACTATTAAAAAGGACAAGAGTGTATTTGCTCCTGCTATTATTAATGGTTCGGAAGTAATGGATATGGAGGGAATCTTCTGTATAGCTGGTGTCCTAAATGAAGTCTTTGAACCAAAAGAGTTCACGACCAAAGAAGGAAGGACTGATACCATGTTAAGGGTGAAATTCGATTGTCAAGGACAGTATTATAATCTGACAGCTTTTAATCAGGAAGATCGAGCTAAATTATATGAATTAAAACTTAAAAATACCTATGAAATCATGTTTATCAGAAAAGATATTTATAATGATTTTGTTTCACTGAAAATGACAAAATTCACTACATTTAGACTGACTGAAGAGGGAGAAGATTCAGACTCAACATCTGGAAATAACAACGAAAATGAATATGATACAGAACCCAACCCCGAAGATCAAGAAGATTTCCCAGTAGAACAAGAAGATCCCGATCCGTTAGATGAAGATTTTTGAGGGCTTAAGAGTGAAAAGAAGAAATATTTTTGTTATTGTTGGTCTGGTAATAATATTTTCTGGATTTACTAATCAAATAATATCAACAGATAAAGACTTGGATGGTACATATAAGAAAATTGATTTGGATTATGAAATTATTGTCTATTTACCCACTTCTCATTATAAAATTACCATTATCGAAATCAATGAATCAGTTGAGAATAGTGTAATAACGAATGTAGTAAATATCACAGTAACAGAAAATGAATTAGACATACTAAAAAATTCCTTCACTATAAAAGGAGATTCTCAATCAGAATATCTAGTAAATCTCTATGAAGCTCAAAGTTTGAACAATTATAATCAAAATTTTCCCGAGTTTGTGATAACAATCATTTTCGGAACAATTTCCTTAGTTATCCTTTCTTTTTTCCTAATTAAAAGATTCAATGTGACAAAGAATCCTAGACATGATTAAAAAAAAGTGATCATTTGTGAAACAGATAACATTTTATAAAGCATCTGAAGAATTTGAATATTTAAGCAAACTCTACAAATGTAAAATAGTTTTAAGAGGTACAACTTGGGATTCAACAGAATCTGCTTACCAATTTTATAAATTTAAGGATGTTTCTATTGGTGCTTGGATTGTTCAAGCTCCCCGACAATCTATATAAGCCAAACTTGCACATTTGTTTAATGAGCCAAAGTATAAGGAGATTTGTGTCAGAGATGATTGGGACACCTATAAAATTCAGTTAATAAAGAAAGTCCTTTACTGTAAATTCACTCAAAATGAGGATTTAAAGAAAGAGTTACTAGCAACTGGTGAAGCACTTCTTATCGAAGATTCACCTAGTGATTGGTTTTAGGGAGTTTAATTCTTGGTCCTATCATAATTATAAAATCTACCTTCTAAGTAAAATTTTGTGTCACTTTAATGTGATAAAATAAAATCTAAAAAAGGTGATCAAATAAAAGGTAAAATTTTCAAAAATCATATTTATTTGTAAGTTAATAGGATTTTTAATGAATTCCATATCGAATACAATATTAGCGCATTGTCCTCCAGATGTATGTGATAAATAATTGTTAGACCAGATTGAATTATAATTGAATTATAATTAAGTAATGAAAACTCTTCTATAGTAAATTAATTTTAAGACCTTATGGTTATTTAGATGTCGAATACGAAGTGCTAATTTTCAAGATTAAAAAGTGTGCTAAAAAACATAAGACATAAGTACAAATATTTTTGAATATAAATATTTTACAAATAAAATATTTGTTATTACTTTTTACAATACATTATAACAATATTAGCTATTGATATTAGTTGAGGTTTAAATACGAACAATATTGAATTCGATAATTTAATAATACCAGCATTTAAAAATTTTTTATCCGATTGCAAACTTTTGGTCTGGTTTATTGATAACGACAACATTATCCATTTCTTGAATAAAGATAATAACATTCTAGATAATGAAATAATATCAGACAAAGTTCCAATGGAGAAATATATATCTTACGTGCATCCAGATGATAGAGAAATTTTCCTAGATTCATTGGAGGTTACGCGCAAACATAAAATAAAAACTGAATTTCAATACCGATTAAGACTAAATAATAATAAAATAAGCGAATTTCATCTAACTTTATATGTTACTGATAACAAACAAACGAATTTATTGATATTTGGGTTGAATTTTGATATTTCTAAGGACAGAATAAAAGAAAGAGAAGACCTGTTTACGGAAAATCGTTGGAAAATCGCATTGGAACATAGTAACATCGGTGTTTGGGATGAAAATCTTTTATCAAAGAAAACATTTTTTTCTAAACAATGGAAAGAGATTCTAGGATACCAAGAATATGAAATAACTAATCGAGCAGATGAATGGAATCGACGAGTTCATCCTGATGATTACCAAAGAATTGTTAATATTATTAATGATTATTTAGTCGGTCAAACTTCAGAATATATTGCTGAGTATAGAATGAAATGCAAAGATGATTCATATAAATGGGTCTTAGCTCATGGTAAGGTTTTGCGCAATGACAAGAATGAACCTGTTCGTTTAATTGGAACACATGCTGATATTACTGAAAGTAAATTAATGGAAAATAAATTACGGTTATCCCAGGAAAATTTAGTTAAAAAAGTTGAGGAAAAAACTGAAGAAGTTCTTAAAGAAAAATTTAGAATTGAAACAATGCTCGATGCAATTTCTGACAGCATATTAGTATTATCAAATAATGGCTTACTCTATTATGCAAATAACAGTTTTAAAGCTTTATTTGAGAGAACATGCAATCAAACTTTACCCAAAAAATTTATTATTTATGATTTATGTGGACTTAAATTTATTGATTTAATTCTGAAGATTATTACGTCAAAAGATCCTAAACCTGTTATCATTGAAACAACTGATGGTAATTATTTTCAAACATCGCTAGTTCATATTTTTCTTCCTAATTCAAATCAACCATTAGGAACTATGATTGAATTACGAGATATAACGAAATTCCAGATATTTGAAAATATGAGAAAACATTTTGTTTCAAATGTGTCTCACGAGCTTAGAAGCCCAATTACATCAATAAGTCTTTCAATTAATAACTTGATTAATTATAAAAATAAAATGTCGGCAGTGCAAATTAATGAAACTTTATCGATGATTAAAGAAAGTTCAGAACTTTTAAATTTGATGATAGAAGAGTTACTAATTATTTCTCGTATCGAATCTGGAAAAATAGAGTTAAAAATGTCAATCTTTTCAATAATAGAGATTATTAGTGATGTAAAGAAGTATTTTACTCTCCAACTAAAATCAAAAAATATCGATTTGATTGCTGATATTAATCCTGATCTTCACTTCTATGGTGATAGTTCAAGAATAAATCAAATAATACGTGTTCTTATTGAAAATGCTATAAAATACTCACAAGAAAATAAAAAAATAGAGATTAAAATTTTTGAAAATTATCGGGGAGAATACAACCCAAAAATTCTACCAGGGATTCTTATTCAAGTAATTGATGAGGGAATTGGAATAAAACAGCATGAATTACCATTTGTATTTGAGCGTTTCTTCCGGTCAGAAGATGTTCTTGAAATTCAAGGAACTGGTCTGGGTCTCCCAATTGCTAAAGAAATTGTCGAACTTCACAAAGGTCAAATTTATGTTAAAAGCAACTATCAAATCGGAAGTATTTTTTCAACTTTTTTACCAGATTTAAGGATAGATGAAGCTCCCAAGTAATATGAATGGTGTCAAATATGGATGAACTCATTTTAGTTGTTGAAGATAATCCAAAAATATTGAAAAATATTCAAATGATGCTTGAATTTAATGATTATACGGTAATTACATCATCTAATGGAATTGATGCAATTGATACTTTATCTAATTCAGATAGAAAACCCGATTTAATTATTAGTGACATTATGATGCCAAAAATGGACGGATATGAATTTTTTAAAACAATATCGAAAAATCCTAAATGGTTTAGCATCCCATTCATATTTTTGTCAGCAAAAGCAACTCCAGAGGATATTCAATTGGGAAAATTATTAGGGATAGATGACTATATTACAAAACCATTTCAAGAAGAAGAATTGCTTAGTTCGATAAAAGGAAAATTGTATAGAAAAAAGCAGTTATCTAAATTTAATGAAAAGTTTATGAAAATGTTAGATAATAAACTTGTTGAGGATTTTGATGCAAAAAATATTCATCAAGAAGATATTTGTTTGTTTTATGCTTTTTGGGACGAAGAATTAGGACCGGTTATTAAAGATGTTTTTCCTAAGGACTATTCAATAAAAATTTCAATAAATGAAATTGGTGTTCAACTATTTCAGACAACAGTAGCAATTTATGGTCATGAAGATTATGAACATGGAGAAGGAGCGTTACTCCAAATAAGAAACCTCAACCGTTTTGGATATATCTATTTTGGTTCAATTTTTGATACTAGTGTACGCGGAAATCAGCGTCAATTTATGCTATGTACTATTGCTCCACAAATAACGTACTTTGATTCGCTACATATAAAAAAAATTTTTGAAAAAATTGAAAAAAAAATTAAATCCTCAGAGGTTTGGGACTTAATCGATTCTTGGCAAGAGATTTCTAAAATTCTTGTCCAAGACCATTGATATGAACATTAATTCGACTATTAAATAAATAAATACTTCCAAAAAATATTAATACGATAAATCAATAATGCAATACTCACTTTTATTTCTGATTTGGGTAGTTTTCATTTTTGCACTTGGAAATCCAATTAATTGTCCCACTCCTTGAAATAATCCATGAGTAATTTCACACATAGAAGGATGGACCTTCAATTCTTCTTTCAATGGGCACTTAAAACAAAATTCGATTTTTTTTTCTTCTTCAGATGTTTTTATTTCCACATCAGAGATCTGATTATTTAAATTAAAACTCTTTATAAATTCTTCATCTTTTACCATATATTTTATCCAATTGGATACAATTTCATTAGCTACTTCCAATCCAAATAAATATGATGCTTGATATAATTCATTCTTTATTTGGTCTTGTTCAATTTCTGTTAGAACTTTGTGAAATTGTCCAAACACTGGATATAGACTATTAGCTGATTTAATGATTAGCTCATTTTGAATAGTTTGACCCAAGAACCAATGAGGAAGAGTAAATAATAATGTCCGTGCTAAAGCTTCTTTAGCTGTACTATCTAGTATAGATGAGAGATGAAAATTTAAATGTAAGGATCGATATTCCTCTTTACTAAAAATCTCTTCTAACCATACTATCCAAAATAACAATTGATTAGATATTTTCTCTCTGATTGACGGATCGTACTTGTGTAAGAAGATTGATACTAATGGATTTTGTTTTTGAGTCTTTAGTTTATTTAAAATATCAATGAAATATGCTTGAACAATGCTATTGTTTTTCGTATCTTGGATATCGATCACAAATATTAAACTGTTAACATTTTCAAAATTCTTTGGATCCTCTAAATGTTTCTTCCTATAAACTGCTTGTCCTGCTAAATCCCTAATTAAAAATGATTCTTTAGTGTAACTATCATCGAAATGTTTAATCGCAGATAATACCGTTGGTTTAATGTTTAATAATTGCTCCTGATTCCAACTTTCAAAAAATTGAGTTATTATTGAACTCTTACCTGCTGATGCCGCTCCCATAATTAAATACTTGTTTTTACCTTGATTAACAAGTGATTGTCTCATAACAGAAATTTCTTGACTCTTTTCTCCTATTTGTGATTGTTTCTTCTCTTGAATTTTCTCCTCGGCAAGAATTTTTAGAGATTCTAATTTTCTTAGAAAATATCGGTTAGATTTTAAATCAAAAATTGGTGCCAAACCAAGAATATCTTTGATAGTAGCGTCTATTTTTTTAATAAAATCGTCAAAAATAGAAGCAGTTGACCCTATAGATGTTATTATTACATATATGCTTTCATTAAAAATCTTAAAGTGTATATTTATACCCGCAATAGAAAATACTTTTGAATTTATGTTTTTGATTTTGAAGAGATTCTTTATAACTCTGATTAAGGAAGGAATAGTTTTATTGATAATCATAGTTTGATCAGGAGACATTACCGTATGAAATTTTTTTATAAATAACTTTTCTTCAAACAAGCTGTATATCTGAAATTCTAATATCATATAAATCGTCTTTTGCTTTTAGTAAGTAAAATATTAAGTAAATAAAGTAAAAATTGAATAAAAAAATATTAATTATCTAAATTATGCTTGACTTTAAATTTCTTTGTAATCTCACTAGTTAAATCAAATTTAATTATTTTTATTGACGTTTTTCTTTACTTATTTAACGAATTAAACCCTATTAAAGTATTTATTTTATTTAAATATTTGGACATTTTTAGACAATTTACTGTAATAAGTTTTTATATGCACATTTTAAATAATAAAATCAAATAATCTTCTAATTAATTATTTCTTGTATCTATTCATCTATTCCTGGATTAACTTCTCCTAGTACAAATGAAAATTATACAACATTTTATTTTCAATTAATAATTTCAATCGTTAAAATTCTCATTACAATCACCATTTAATCATTCAGAAGAGAAACAATGAGGATATTAAAATGGCATACCAAAATATTTTAATTAGTAGGTAAACTAATTAAAATATTTCGCTACTAATACAATAGTTTAAAGATCTCGAAAAGACACTTTTTTTTATCATTTTGGTGAGCGTTTTGGGACTTGTATATTTAATTTGGATAATAATAGTAGCTCTTGACATCGTATTACTTGTTTTGAGTTACACATTCGCTCTCGGACCAATAGATATTCCAGTTGTTAAGTGGATAGTAAATTTTTTTGTTGAAGATGAAAATCTAAGCCTGATTTTGCAGGTAATCTTTTATGTGTTTCTTTTAATAGGTCCTTTTGCTTCCACGGAAGGAAAAAAGCGATATGAACGCAAATCTTGAGTTGGTGTTGTTTTGGAAACTAGATACATTTTGGGAGTAATATTTTATGTAGGATTGGGAATAGATGCCCTAATTTTCTTATTCTCATTCATATTTGATAATCCAGCTTTTATCTCACAAATAATTGAAGCAGTAGTCTCAAACTCAAATTTGACTGATTCTGATAAAATAGCTATTAAAGGGACTGTTTATTTTGTTCTCTTTGTTCTCCCGCTAATTATTAAAAAATTAACAGATCCTAAGATAACCATAGTTTGATAATATTAATCAATAATTAAGTATTAAATTTTAGAAATTATGAAATGTATCTATGACATAGTGTCTTAATTAATGATCAGACATATTTAGATTTCACTACACAATCCAACAATATTGATTCAATGACTGGAATCAGAATTATGGCAAATGGATTAACTGGTGAATATACTTTAGGTGCTTATCCTGATAAATGGGAAAATAATCTCTTTAATCATCATCAACTAAGAATAAAAGATATTCAAGGTCTAAATAATGTTGACACCCTCGAATCTATCACATTCCTATTTTCACCAAAAAGTTCTGAAGAGAGTGACCTTATAATTGATTTGCCTAAAATCATCTATAATAATGGTCAATCACCCTTTATTCAAGCCAATGGTCAATTAATGTCCAGATCCGATAATTATTTGACAGGTTTTGTTGCTTCACCACTCAAGTCTATGCCATATTCAGATGGATTGAAGATGAGAAATCAGTACGATATAGTAACTAATCCTAATTTTGATAATTCAGCTGAATATTGGACTATCAATGGATCCATAGAAGAAATCAGTGAGAGTGGAATCAGAATACTATACAACAGTTCCCTATCCCAGAGAATTGATTTTACATCAGGATACAATGGTGATTTCCTTATCAATTTCTGGGCACGAAATAATGCTCCCACCAGTGACACAACTTCCAAACTTCAATTAAGATTCAATGACGATTTATGTAATTGCGTCAGTAATTATGAATATTTTCAAATTTCTTCAGGTAATGAATGGAAGTATTACCAGTACAAATTGATCCCAACAAATTCAGTAAATAATAACCTTTTATACTTGGAATACTATCTTTTTGGTCCGGGATCTTCGAACAAATTTACTGAAGTACGAGACTTTCACATTACAGCATCAGGTCACAAAGATTCAGACCCTGAGTGGTATAAATATCAAGATTTCGATCCAGTTAAATTGACTACTGATAATAATTATTTGCAACAAATAATGGCACAATATGGTTGGTATGAACCAATCACAACTGGTTCTGATAACGCTAATGTAAATCCCTTCAACGACGTAGAATTCATCGCCAGTAGTAGTCAATTCGATCCATTTACTCAATATTTCTTTACAAATGTTTGGATTGATTATAACGGTGTATTGAATTCTAATGGGACTTTTAATACTGAAATCACATTCACTAATATGCTTGGAATTGATCTCGATTTTACATTCTGGATTAATGGTAATAAAAGACCATCAATGAATAATGATGTAAGCGTCCAAGGATCATCAATAACCCTGAATAATTATGAATTCCGACCAGGAATGAATACACTTCTCCTAGAATTAATTGTACCTTATACCTCTACAGCAACTACTAATGGTGTTTTCAAATTATCATTTACTGATACAACAAATTTAGACTTCAGGACTTTGTCACCCTATACACCAACAATTCGTGCTCCATTCTATTTCTATGATCCAACAATAGCTACTGCTGATATTGATGCAGCTCCATTTAGTGACGATTTTATCACAGCCATTTATAAGAACGATATATGGAGTATTACTAATGGAATAACAACTAACTATATTGACGATATTTCGGATGATTATCTTGAAATAATTAAAGACGGAGATGCAAATAACGTATATTCGATGACTCAGAACCTCCCTCGGATTGGTGAATTCACTGTTGATACAACTTTGAATATTTCTATTCCTGATTTAGATACAGAAGATCGAGGTGGCTTTCAGGTTGCAGGCTTGATCTTTGGTCTCGAGAATGACCTTTATCGCCTAATTTTTAATTACAATAGTGTTACTAACAGTTCCAGATTTGACCTTTTAGACGGAGGAATTATTTTAGATACCTTCACTGTTAATGGTAGTGGATTGGGAACTGAATATGATATAAGACTGTTAATCAATAATCTTCCAAAATCGGGATCAATTGGTCAAAAAGGATCAATAATTATTATTATTCAGGAAAGTGGGACTTCTTCTTTGTCGGGTTCTATGTATGTTGAATTTGATACCTTTAATTCCTTGACCGGTGTTTCTAATGTTGAAGCTGATAATAAATTTATTATCGGTTATTATTTCCCAAGTAACGATTCCACTATTAATTTACAATCAAGACATTTCAATGTCCAAGGGTTAGGCGATCTTGATCTATTAGCTAGGGAAGCTTCTTTCTCAATATTATCAGGTGAATCAGCTTTATTAGGAGGAACAAGTTATCTACAACGATATATCCATTACGATCTTTCAAGTATGCCTAAGATGAATGGTAGTGGAATTAGACCAACAAAATCCCTTTGGAGACCAACTGGTACGGTTATTTCTCTTAATGATGCTATGCCCGTTGAAGTTATGAAATCAGAAAGCACTGGCTATTGGGATTCCTTTGGTATATATGATAATGGTACTATCATGGAATCATGGCTTGAAGGTGGAGGAAAGTTACTCTTTGTTAGTGGTGCAATCCCTTTCATGTATGTTGCCAATGGACATCAATTAGAATACGAAAGTCATTTAGGTCATCAGAAAATATATGATATCTCTCAGTTAAATTCTGATCTTCCTTATGATATAGGGCTATATACTGACAGTCAAAATGATATTAACCCAACAAATAACGATTTAAACAATCCTGAGGAATATTTGTGGTCATCTAATGATCCGTTACTAATGAATGGGTTCGGTCAAACGTATAATCAAGCTAATGGGACTTTAAGAGATGATGGTAATTATTATGTATCTGGTTTAGGGTATAATCCGAATATTTTGGCCCATTATCAGTTTGCATTACAAGATATTCAAGATATTGATAGTGACGGTGATTTTGAATTAGTAGATAAATCAAGGAATAATATTCACTTAGATATTGATTTTAACAGTGATGATAATGTTAATTACGAATATTCACCAATTGAATACTTAGATAATTATTATATATCTTCTACTTACGCAGATACCTTTAGTTCTGCAGATTTATCCGTTTCAGAATTCTCTAAATTGCAAAATGGATTCACGGTAGAATTTACCCTACATCCAAGTATTTACCTTGGTAGTACATCAATAGTAGTAGGAGATCTAGAAATCGAGGTTAGAAGATTATATACCTCTGATCAGATAAATGTGACAGTTAAAGATAATGATCAGACAGATCCTATTACTTTTAGTTCTTGGTATAAGAGAGCTAGTGATTATAACGGAACAACTAATACTGATGTAGACGTCGATATCCCAGTTAGAATAGCTGTCAGATTTAGAGATATTGGTAACGATACGGGTCAAGGAGAAATTTTCTTCAGGAGAAATGTGCTTGATACAATTGACAATAATTATAATTCTTGGTGGTCTGCTGGAAGAAATAGTTTCAATACTGGTAAGACTGTAGCTGATTTAATTTCTTGGCCTGATAATCGCAAGATTAGTATTATGGAAGAATATAATGTAATTTCTGATCTTATTATCTACGAATCCCCTAAGAATTATGGTACTGATTACAACGTTACTAATCTCAATATAGATACAAATGATTTAGATTTCTACTATGGTGATGTAGATGATAATCTACTTGTTAAGAGTCCTATGCTAGGTGATTCCAGTAATAGTCCCGTTGTTCAATATGATAAAGTCTATGATATTCCAGGTATTGCTGGTCTCACCAGAGTATTCGACAGGCATACCATTATTGGAAAACAAGAATTCGATATTCTAGAAGTAAGAGGAATTGCTCATGATGATAAAGTCCCTAGAGTTCAATTTTCAATCTTAGATCGTAATGGTAATAGAGCTGATTCGGTCGGTTTTCCTGACAGATATACTACTCCTCAAGAACAAAATCTTTACCATATTCCATTGACTTACGATAGTACCAGCCGGCTTGATTTTATAGATGAACGTCCTTATCTCTCATATATTTTGACTAATATCAATGGCATAGCATTAGATGAAGATTACGAATTATTAGCTAGCGGAAAACCGACTTGGTGGGATTCTACTAAAAATTACATTGATGCCATTCAATTCTCTGATATCTTTACTATTGATGATGACGAATGTGACCAAACTATTGAGGATTGCTTTAGTAATTGGAATGAATTAACTTCCGATACCAAAAATTACATAGCAATTTCTCAGAAATATTTTCCTGAACAGTCAATTACGACCAAAGCCCAAGAATCGTTCCAGGAGTTCCATGCCGAAAGGATAGAATTAAGCTCGGCCGCTATTCAAGCCGGAAAAGGTAGTAAGGGTATGATTGCTACTTTACCTTTGATGAACTGGAACAGAATGAAAGCTTCAGGTATCAATCCGGATTCTTACATCAATAGACCAGAAGATGCTGGATTGACTAACTCTTTGGTTGATGAATCAACAGCTAGAAAAGAAGCTGTTATCGCATTTATTCAAGCAGCTAAAGAAGCTAGCTTCAGAATGATGTTAACAGGCGTAGTAACAGACAATAGTGAGACTAGAGCTAACTTTTTAGAGACTTTTACTGGAACACTTCCCCAAGGTGATCAATATTCATCTAATGATAATAAAGCAAGGTTCATGGTTAGAATCACTCAAAATAATACCGATTCTATAGAAAAGACCAGAATTTTGGAAGGTGTTGATGACGAAATCGATTATTTTGGTAATGACCGTTCTTATTATCCGTTATATCTATGGAGCAGTGTTGGTGAGCATGCTAGAATGTTCTATGATAACGACTTTGATGATATGAGTACAGAGATTAACGACTATTATCACAATACTGTTATTCTCTGGAAAAGATTATTTAGGCATTACAATAACACTGACCAGTTTGTGCCAGCTGGATATGATCCTCTTAATCCTACGAAATTCTACACTCGAAATATGTATCATTCGGATAAAAACTTTGGAAATGATCTCCATTGGGATAATCAAGCATTATATACAGCGTCCTTCTTTAATACTCAGCAACCCGATTGTAACTCGACATTCTATCCACGATTAGATGATGGAAGCATGTATTCTGCCGGATTGTATTGTCAGGATGGTTCAAGATACAGCTCCACTTATAGTGGTGATCCAATTTATAGAGAAGCACCTGGTTATATTACCGTTGATCTTGATTTTCTTATTGGTGGACTGGATTTAGGAGCAAATAATATTGTAATTCCTATTAGCGAATCTGATGAAAGAAATGAGACTTTAACTATTGCTTATTCTCGTCAAGGAGAGTTAGAAGTACCTTGGACTCGCGATTACAAGATAAATTATATGGAGCAATTTGACAATGATACACCCGATAATGCTCTTGGAAATGGAGGGTTTCCAGATGTAATAAGAGGATCAACAATTCGAGCTGATGGATATACTTCTGTTGATCCTTATCCAGCATTACCGATCCAACTCCTTACACTCGAAAACATAACCATGGATCTTGATGATGGCGACCACTTTGCTATGAATATTTCCAATGGTAGAATGGATTGGAACTTTGAAACAGATTCTAACGACAGTTCCCTCTATCGAGATGGAGAAATTCATTTGAGTATTGGTTCCCTTCGTGATGATAACTTTGATGGATATACCATAAACAGTACTTACAATATTTGGCGTCAATACTCTTCTGCACCCGAGACAGTCGGAAGTTATGCAAGATATATGACTGGTGGCTGGACAGAAGGAGAGGGTAATTCTTTTCTTCAAAATGGTAACCCATTAATTTTAAGAAATGGGTTAGTGCAGTCAGGCTGGAATTTCTTTTATAATGATATCGAAGATGGTTTCAATACACCTTACGGCATTGATTCTAATAATGATGGTTACGACGATTACTTAGGTTCTAAGTGGTCTAATCAAGCCATCCCAGGATCAGCTAGATATACCCTTGAAGATCCATTGACTGAAGATATCTGGAATATCTACAATGTAGAAGCAATTACAAGAACACCCTCTAACCATACAGAATACGAAGGAAGAGTCTGTAATGACTACGATAATAATGGTGACTGGTATTTATGTAAACCAAGTACGGATTATATCATATCTTCTGACTATTTCCATGATTCAGGATATGAAGGGACATTAGGTAATAGTCATAATAGTACTTTTGATCAAGATTCATCATGGACTAATAATGGCGGCTCTCAAGGAGCTATGTTAACAAATGTTGGGTTCTTTTCAACAGGGACATTAATTAATGATGGTACCTATGATCCCGATGATCCTTTGACCAATGATAATTACAAAAACACTCAGAGGAGTAAATATTATTCATTGACCACACAAAAACAACTGATATTCTCAACTGGTTTCTTTTCTCGTCCAGAGAGATTAGCAAATTATTATGGAAATATGACCATTGGATTACCCGATCTCCACACACCAAGTCTTCTTGACCAAGTAGTGGCCTATATACAAGTTTTAGCACCTTTAGTATTAATGATTGCTAGTTTCATTGCAGTTGTTACAGCAGCTGGATTAGTGACTGCTGGTTGGGGTGCGATACTCACTATAGGTCTAATATCAGGAGTCTTTGGTCTAGTTTTTGATTGGTATACCACAGAAATTCTTGCAGGTGAGAAATATGACTTTGTTAATCAAGGAATCCCATCGTTTGCATCAAACGCTTTTATTGGAGGAGCTATCGCTTGGGTCGGTTGGGCGTATAAGCTTCTAAGGACTGGACAAGTGGCTAACGCCTCACTCAAGACTCTTTCAAAAATTGATGATATTGGTATAATCACTCGGTTTTCGAATAGGATAAGATCCATTGGCATTCCTACTAGCAAGTTAACTCAGTCTACCTATGGAATTTCTCCATCAGTCAACATACGGATTTTCTCCGGTATAAAAGAAGCAGCAAGTTTTAGCGCAATAAAATTCATTGACATTGCAGGAAATGTATTCTTTCGGAGTCTTCTTGCCAATAGTCTTATGAATATTGCCTCCGACCCCTTACAAGATATGGGCTTATCATTCTTTGGAGCAGGACTTGCTGGTTTTGGAAATAAAAAATGGACTTCTTTCTTTATGGTACTGGCTCTTGCAGAATTAGGATTTGAACATTTACTTGCTCCGAATATGCAGTTTGAAGCGTGTAAAGGTGAACAGGGTATGACTCTGGATCATCAATTCATTTGTTCCAACTCAAATGGCGGAATTAATGTTGAATATTTCGATTTTCTTCGTTACGCTGCCTATTCTGCGAGAATTGATGGTAATGAGACTTTGGCAAATATCCTTGGATTTACAGGTCTTATTGCAGATCTAGATTATCTAGCCACCAGACACATCATTCAGACATCTGGATTGTTCTATGATGCTTTATTCGATCCCGGTAAGTTTTCTAACGGCACAGGTGAATATTGGAAAAATCAGACAGGATACAATATTGAATTATTTAATTTACATCTATTTCAATCAGAGATGCGTGAATTTTGGATGTATCATCCTGATTACAAATCGGAAAATGATATCAGAAGTTCTTATAACAGTGTCGAGAGTATGCTTGTTGAATATGGATTGATGGATATTTATTAGTAAACTTACCAATACATTCAATCATTAAAGATATGAAAGACTATTTAGTAGTGATTTATTTGATTAATAATTATAATAACAAATTTTGTTCAAAATGCAAAATTACTGTTGAGATGTATCGGGATAAATGTCCTGAGTGTTATGGAAATATAATTGTAAATGAAAAATCTCAAATGGCAAAAAAATTAAGAAAAAACACGTACAAATTAGAAAGAGAGGAGATTAATACCCCGTTCTTAGAAAATATTGATAGTACTATTGGTCGTTTAATGATGAAGTTCTTGTTGCTTGGTCTATTCCTTTTTTTATTTTATTTTCTTTTTTATCTCCTTTTTCGATATTCGAATAGTAGTATTGTATCACTTAACTTTACTATTAAGCTTTTTAGGACTTACTACAGGGTTTTTGTATATAATCCTAAGAATTATTGCCAAAATTAAGGGAGTGGAAGTTAAAAAAAATCCTTTCTTTGAAATAAAAGAAAATTGATTTGATGACCATTTCTTTACATACCCTCTTTCAAGAAAATATGTGATAATTGAAATTTTTTCCGTAAACTCTTTTCAACGAGGGTCTATGATAAATGATAGTACCAATGATCCTAACCACTCTTTGACCAGCGATAAAATATCGACTTCTTTCTTTACAGTATTGACCTGTGTAGAGTTTAAATAAATTTTGTTCAAAATGCAAGATTATTGTTGAGATGTATCGTGATAAGTGTCCAGAATGTTATGGAAATCTAATTGTGAATGAAAAATCCCAAATTGTAAAAAGACTAAGAAAAAATCCATTAAAAATAGAGCCAATAGATAATTCTTTCTTAGCAAATATCGATCGTTCTATTGGGCCCTTGATTATGCTTTTTATGATATCAAGTGCCGCTACTTGGCTCACTGGTTACTTTTTTGCCTCAATAGATGGAGTACCTTATCCCTACGAATTTCGTTTGGAAATTGTCTTTGATAAATTGGTCGAGGATTACTGGGATTATGGACTATTCCTCTTAAATTACATATTAGGAATTTTAACATTAGTTATAATTTTCTTGTATATCATTCTAAGAATTATTGCAAAAGTTAAAGGTGTGAAATTGAATAAACCCTTCGGAATTGAAGAAGATTGAATAGAGAGCCATTTGTTCTTTACACTAGCATTGTATGTGATTAGACCGAAGATTTTTGTAATTAACTAATGCTGGACTCTTTTCAACAGAGCCTATGATAAATGATAGTATCCCAAAGTGGTGATTGTTCGGAATATGTAAAATTTAATTTGGATATAAGTATTGGTTATTTTAGAAAAATTGACAAAGAAGAGTTTCCCATAACAGAAATTACTAATGACTTAGTAAAAGAATTAATTTATATTCAGGGAAACTACGGAATGTTATTAGAGAGGTTATTTTATGTAATTTCATTATCTCAAAATCTTTTACTTATTTCTCTTTTTGCCTCCATACTCTTAATTGAAACTTATTACCTTAAATTCTGAAACTCCTATTTTGTAAGGTAATAAAATAGGTTATAAAGCGTATTCCCTGTTAGTTAAATGTTTATTTATAATATCACAATGCGGAATGTTCAATGAATTATAAGGAATTAGATGCCAAATCTTTTGAAACTTATCAAGGTACTGAAATCGATCGGGATGACATACGGCTGAAATTGTTTTTTATCTCTAAATCGAAATAGTGACACAAAATTATCTCTAATTTTTCATCTTCAGTTTGGTCAAGATTTAAATATAAGATATATCCCATTCAATATATAGCAATCTTATTCTACAAAACAATTAAGAAAATGAATGGTATAACTTGCTAATTATCCCTTAAATTTAGTGATTTCTTATAGTTGAATTTTAATTACGAAATATTTTATTTAAATTAATGAGTTGGAGGATTTTACAATACCCAAAATAGAATCGAGTGGTAAAAAATACTGCAAATACTGTAGACAAATTCTTTCAGAGACTAAAGAAGAATTCCATGAGGAGTGTAAAAAAGAAGTTGATAATCATGGTGTAGAATATCCTTCTGAAAAAGATGCGATTGTTTTAAATGATTTACAATTTCAATCCGATTTTGAATTCCCGATCCCCATTGTTAAAAACTTTGAAAATGAAAAAATTGGTTGTATTGTAGAGGATGGGAGAATCACTGGATTATCACTAATAAATTGGCATATCGAGTTTCCAGAATCAAATCATGAATCTGCCAGGTTAAAGGGAAGAAAAAATGAACATTATTATAATTTTGAAGAAATAGGAAAAAAATTGGTCTGTGCTAATTGTAGTTTAAGTATCATAAGATATTTAGATAAATTAGAATACCTGAATTTGTCTAATAATAACATTGAAGATTTTGATCTTTTTCTTTATTACATTCGAGATTTAGAGGACTTAGAGACTCTCATAATCAATAACAATAAGTTGATTATATCTAAATCATTCGATCCTAAAAATTATAATCTTTATAGTCTGAAAAAAATGCATATTGATGGAAATAAAGCCTTTTTGTTAGAGAAAAATTATAATTTTCTTTCCAATAAAATTGATGATTTTTCTGCTGATAAAGTCATTATATATAAGAGAAATGATGAGTTCGATCATCTGCAAGATTTGCTTATGATTTTAAAGGAGGAAAAAGAAGTTAGATTACCGTTCAATGATTATATGATGGATGATCATCTTTTTTCAAGAGGATTTCTTGTTGATTATTATACGAATCCTCGGACCATTATAGGAATAAATTTAGCTAATCTCGGTCTTTCACAAAAAGACGATCAAATTATCTCAAAAATAAAAACTTTCAGTAATTTGGAAATTATTGGATTTTCAGAAAATGAATTTACAGAATTTCCATATACTTTTTCTAACTTTCATCCCAAATTATGGATGATAAAATTTACATTAAACAGGTTAACAAAACTACCTGATTGGCTCTTGAAACTTGAGAAATTGGATACTTTAGAAGTCTATGGAAATAATATTGAAGTAGACCCTTCGGTCATTAAAAAATACGATGATAGAGATATTGGATTAATGCTAGAGTATGAACTATAGACTGCTCTTCCATCCATGAAGGAAATCACATGTACACTCATGAAGAAGATTTTTTTGTTACCAGAATGTTTATACTTCAATTTTTTCATATTCAATAATCTAGATAACTACTCTTAAAAAAGTAGATAATTACTCTTAAAATAATAAGTCAATTTACCAAAGGATTGTCAAGCATTAAATAGTTATTTTAGAGTTATTTTCTGATCTCTTGAATGGGAATTGTCCATGGGAATGCTTTATTCTTGACAGAAGAAAAATAACCAAGACTTATTCGAAATACTCCACTGAGTATCCCGATATTACAATGTGGAATGTTTCCAAGCTTGAAGAATTAAGGAAAGAAGTATTAGACACCTTTCTAACTTAAAATAATAGTATAATTCCGTGTGATGAACTTAATTAGGGATATTTTTGCCGAAAATAGAATTGTCTGAAAAAATTGTTAAAGTACTTCGTGGATTAGTCCTAGCAAAAAAATCAGAAATAAAAGAATCCCTGGAAGTAACAAGACAACTTTCTACTGGCAATATTGTTGATTGTGAAATTACTACATGTTATAAACATAAAGGATATGGTGGAACAACCTTTATTATACAAGGGAACTTATCAACAACAAAGATGGGGACTTTACCAGGGGGGATGGTAATAAAATTCGCTAACAATATTGAGGATGAAGCCAATAATGCTCAAATGCTTCATGATATTTTAGTAAAAAGACAAAACGAGTGGGATGAATTACGTGATACTGGATATACCCTTCCAGATCATTTAAGATATTTTCCAGAAAGAGTTTATGCTCCCGCTGTAATTGGAACTTATAAAGAAGGTGATAATCAAGTATTAATGCTGGAATTCGTTGATCAATTCGTTACATTATCAGATTCTGAAGAACGAGGAGGATTACAGGAAAAGATGCATTTACTTGGTTATTCTTTGGTCCGCTTACATGGCTTCAAAGAATTCAAAAGAGTTGAAAAAACCGTATATGATCCTCTCTTCCATCATATGAAACCTTTTGTTAGAGAAGATGTTTTACAATATTGGAAAGATGTTTTGGTGAATGGAAACGGTGGTATACCATTTATACATGGTGATTCACATCTACAAAATGTGTTATTATCAAATGCTCCTTCTAGTACTGCTTTACGTTCAATAGCTTGGATTGATGCTATGTTACTACCTGATTCTGATAGATTAGACGATGTAGGTTATGCTCTAAGCTATATTATCCAAAAACAAACAAGAGAATATACTATGGTGGATCCTCCTCCTGACAAACAAAAATTAATTGATTTTTTTGTCAAAGTTACTATAAAAGAATGGATTCCTTATATGTACCAATCATATGGAGCATTATTTGATTTGAATAAGCTCTATCCTCATGGTAATCCAATAGATTTCTTTTTAGGCGCCCATTTAATTGTTAGATCAGGATTGTGGCAAGAAGAAATAATGATATCTGTCTTGAAAGAGCTCGGTATCTATTTTATTGAACAAGCACCTTATCTGAAATCTTTGCAATGAAATAATTTAATGTCTTTCTTATTATTATAATACTTGACACAAAAAATTAATTATTATTCATTTATTTAAATATTAAAATAAATCATATTAACTATTTAACTATTAGGATGATTATCATGTCAAAAAAGATTGACATTAATAAAGAAAAAAAGCCTGAAGAAACAATAAAAAATATCATTGGTTCCCTTGAAAACCCTCTATGGGATGATGGATCATTGGGGGATTTTTTAAAAGATGTTAAAATCAAAAGGGCGAAACTTGAACTTACTTTTGAAATTCCTGTTCCCAAAAGTAATTCTATTGTAACTTCTGCTATAGAAAAACTTGCTTATCAAGCCTTAGAAAATATTGATGGCATTGTTAAAACGGAAATTAAATTTAATTCAGATGTTAATACTCTAAATAAAATAGAATTAGGTAATAAACTTCTTAGCAATATTAAAAACATTATTGCTGTAGCATCAAACAAAGGCGGTGTTGGAAAATCAACTGTAGCTGCTAATATTGCTGCTGCTTTAAAAATTCTTGGTGCAAAAGTTGCTGTTTTAGATTTAGACATATATGGCCCTAACGTTCCAAATATGTTTGGAATTAATTCCCGTCCTAGATATTTCGATAAGTTAATTAGTCCTGTAGAAAAATATGGAATTCCATTGATGTCAGTAGGGTTTCTATTAGAAAACGATGCCTCACCAATCATTTTAAGAGCTCCATTGGTTAATAGAGTTGTTATGGAATTTTTACAAGAAGTTAAATGGGAAGAAGCTGATTATATGATAGTTGATCTTCCACCCGGAACAGGAGATATCCAATTAACGCTAGCTCAACAACTTCCAAATACGAAGATTATCTTTGTTACCACGCCTCAAGATGTAGCATTGGCAGATGTTTTTAAAGGTGTTAGAATGTTTCAACAGGAAGGAATAGCCTTACCCATTTTAGGAGTAGTCGAAAATATGAGCTATTTTGTATGTGATCAATGTCACAAGAAACATGAAATATTCGATTCGGGTGGAGCAAAGTCAGTTGCAGATACATTTGATATACAAATGTATGGTGAGATCCCCTTATACACAGAACTAAGAGTTTCAGGAGATAGAGGAAAACCAATTGTATTACAAAATCCAGAACATCCGGTGAGTAAGACGTTTATTGAAGTTGCAGAGAAATTATCTATTGATATTGCTCAATATAATCATCAAGAATTGGGAAGATCTGATAGAATCGTAATTCCATTAGATTTATAAACAGAAAATTCTAATCGTTTTCATCGACCATTGCTTGTAACTGTTTATTCTCTTCAAAAATCTTTTCAAATCTTGCTTCTAATTTTGCAATATTACTTTGATCCAGTATCTGTAGTTCCTCAAGTTTCCTAATTTTGTAATCTTTGTCTTCTATTGCTGTCTTTAGACGATTAATCATTTCGGATTCGTTTGATTCTGATTGTGATTCAAATTTTGTACGTATTTCCTCAAATTCTTTTGCTAATTTCTCAGCATGAGCCGTACGCGATTCTAATAAATTGTCTTTATTACTCAGTTCTATGCCTATAGCTTCATTGGATTCTTTCAATTTTAAGAGCTCGTCTTCTAAATTTT
Organism: Candidatus Heimdallarchaeota archaeon LC_3; assembly: GCA_001940645.1. The sequence continues at coordinate 22,252 of MDVS01000032.1, read as the reverse complement.
CTATATCATCTTCAGCGCTATCTAAATCTGCTTCAAGATCTATACTATTTTTCAATAGACTTTCAAGCTTATCTCGTAACTCATCTGGTGATAAATTAGTAATAGATTCCAACCTCACTGAGTTTTCTCCTAAAGTTCTACTACTTGATCGTTTTCGTGATGAAAATTTTTTCTGATTTTCTAACTCAAGCTTTTTTTGTTCCAATTCAGTTTGTGTAGTCTTCAGGTCCTTTTCTAAACTTAGTACTTGACTTCTAAATTTATCTAGCTCCTCTGATGAAGATTGGTTAATGGATTGCTTAACCAATAATTGCTTTTTTTCGTCCCTCAAATTCGAAAGATTTTCTTTTAGTTGGGTATTTTCATCGATCTTTTGTTTGATAACATTTTCAGCTTCTTGCAAAAGTTTTCTCCCTTTTTCTAATGAATCTGTTAAATCTCCTGTTTTCTCAATTTCTCTTTTATATTCAGCAGCGTCCTCTTTAAATTTTCCTAGAACTTCCTCTGATTGAATGAGGTATCCTTTATGCTTATCGATTTTAATATCTTTTTGTCTGACTTTATTTTCTAAAGCATCAATTGTTATTTGTAATTGAGTTATCTTTTCAATCAATCCCTCTTTTTCTGAACGAATTTCAGACAGTTCTTCATCTTTTAATTCAGTTTCAGAATCAAATTCATTCTCAGATTTTTTTATATCATCAATAATTCGATCAAAAGTTTGAATTTGTTTTCTAAGTGAATTATTTTCTGATTCTAATCTATTTATTCGCTCCATTAACTTCAAAGAATCTTCATCTTTTTCAACTTCCCTAATTACTTTTGGCTCTGTCTGTTTTAGCTCCTCAATTTCATCCTTTAGTTTAGAAATTTCTTGAGAATACGTTTCTTCTTTTTGACTAAATTCTTCTTGAATTAATGCTAATTTTTCAACAGAAGATGAAGATTCTGAATTATCCATTAATTCGTTTTGTAATATTTGATTATTTTGAGCCAATGTTCCAATTTGATCTTTTAAACTATTTTCATTGTTTTGGATTTCTCGAATTTGTTCATTTAGACTTCTAATATCTTTTTCCTTATTTTCTCTTTCTTCTTCTAAACTAGCTATTTTTTCAGCTAATTCAGTACTTACCATTTTGAGATCATGGTATTTCGCTTCAAATTCATCTAACTGATTTGATGAAGAAGGTGTATCAACCTTTGATTCTATTTTAGAAATGTTTTTCGATATCGTATTAAGTTTTTCTTCAAAATTAGATAATTGTTCTTGAAATGGTGAAATTTTCTCTGATTGATTATCAATTAAAGCCTGAGTATTCATTTCAAAGGAAGATTTCAAAGAATCAATAATTTTTGAAGAGATTTCATTTCCAATTTCTTGATTTGAAGGAGAGGACACATCTCCCGATGATTCATAATTAGAAATTTGTTCCTTTAGATAGTTCACTTCTAATTCTTTTTGTTTTATTATAGTTCTATTATCTTCTAACTCAACTTCTAATGCATCGACTTTTTCAGTAACATTAGCTAGTTGAGTGGTCAAATTTTCTAAAGCAGATGATATTAATTTATTAGCTCTTTTTAAATCAGAAATAACCATTATTACAAATCTCCATTAAAACAAATTTTTTTCAATAATTCTAAATTGACTGGTTTATACTGAAATTATATGATAAATTATCTTTGTTTTTAATGGTTAATAAATTAAGCACATTAATTATTGTCAATATAATATCAGTATAATTACTTAGATGCAAGTTTAAAGACAAAAAGATGCTTAAATCATTGTAAATATAGAAATATTTGTTTGTATCCGCATATATACTAGTAAATGTTTAGTGTTATCTTATATCAATAGTAAATAACCGTTTTCATTTATTTTGTTATGTAGGAATTGATCATGCCTAAAAAAAAAGAATCAAAAATCGAAGTGCATGGATTTTTACTTGAATTAGGCTCCCCCATTCGCTTGGAAATGCTAAATATCTTATCAGAGGGAATTGGTTTCAGAAATTCTGAATTAGCTAAAAAACTCAAAATAAGTGCTCAAGAGAATTTAAGGCATATCGGGAGATTGGTTGATCACGGATTAGTTATTCAAGAAGGGAAAGAATATATTTTAAGCCAGATAGGGAGATTGTTATTAGAAGGAATTCTTCCCCAAATAAAATTTCTTATAAAAAATGCAAATTTCTTTCAATTGCATGATTTCAGTGTAATTCCTCCAATTTTGACCCGTCGATTTGCTGAATTAGTGGATTGTACAATAATCGAGGGATCATCGCAGATAATAGAAAAAGCTGAAAAAATCATTGAACACTCACAAAAACGAATCTGGGATATTGCTAAGCTAGTGACAACTTCAATATCAACATTGACAGCAAGTAAAAATGGACTAGATATTCGTGCATTAGTAGAAAAGGGATCTGAAGCAAGTATGAAATCAATCATAGGTCAAGAAAGAAGATCTATTGATCATATTGATTTAGGAATGGTAATGTCTGAGAAAGAGGCTTATTTAAGATTTCCTGTATTTGTTACTGGTGATTTATCATTGAATCATGCAATATATGGAAATACTCCAAATTTTGTTAAGTTCTGCTATGATTTATTTGCCTTTTATTGGGAACAATCTGAACCTGTGTCTAATTTCTGAAACATTATACTTATTTAACTTAATTTCAGTAATGCGTCACGAGTATAATATTTCATTAATTTTGAAATACCTACACCTGAAAATTCGATAAATGCTAATTCACTTGTTTTCATATCAATATTTTCATTACCAACGAGAATTGCCAGAAGTTCTGATAAATGAGGATTGTGTCCTACTAACAAAAGAGAGATTCCTGAATTTAGTTCATATTCACTTTTTAGTAAATGAAGGATTTCTTTTGGATTTTCAAAAACGGTTAACTCTCGCTTAAATTCAACTTCACATTTCAGTTTTAATATATTCTGGACAATCTCAAAAGTTTGTCTAGCTCTTCTATAAGGAGAGACCCAAACTTTCTCTATCTTAATACCTAAGTTCTTCATTCCAACAGAACAGTGATTTTGTGTTGAAATACCCTTCTTTGAGAGTGGTCTTTCTGCATCAGTCCTCCATTTTGAAGAATCATGATCACTTTTACCATGTCTTAATAGATATAAATCCAAATAAACTCACTCAAAGATCATTTATTCAATAAGAATCTATTTTGTAAAACAAAGATTAAATTAAAGGTAAAACTTAGAAAAACAAACATATTTACTAATATACTATATATTACAAAAATTTTATTATTGATTTTAAAAAACAAAATTAATTTTCAAATTTAAAAAAACGCTCGTTTTACTTGTCAAATCCTCAGAAATTATTTTATGTTATAAATTTTAGATTGAGTTAAGAAAACAGTTTTTGATTACACGATTGATTTTTATGCAGAAATGCGAAATTAGAGATTTCAAAGATTTTGTTCAATGTTCACAATAATTCAAAGGAGTTCTTCAAATGAAACATTTTCTAATTAATTTATTACCCAACAGAATTGCATGGTTTTTTTCTAGGCCATATGTTGCCGGAGATTCAATGGATGAAGCTATAATAAAAATAGAAAATCTATGGAAAGAGGGAAAATTTTCAACTATTGATTTACTTGGAGAATCAGTATCAAAAAGAGAAGAAGTAGACTTAATGACCAATATTTACTTAGAACTAACAAAAAAATTATCAAAAAAATCAAAATACGCTTCAATAAGTGTAAAACCAACTGCTTTAGGAATAACAATCTCAAAAAATTATTGCTTGGAAAATTTAAGAAAGATTTTAGTTAGTGCACAGTCTTCAGACGTAATGGTAACTATGGATATGGAAGATTCTAGTTTAACAGACATCACATTAGAAATATATAAAGAATTATTATCAGAATTTCCAACATTTGGAATTGTAGTACAATCAAGATTATTTAGAACAAAAAATGATATCATAAACATATTACCTGATAATTCCAGGGTAAGAATTTGTATAGGAATCTATTTGGAACCACCTGAAATCGCTTTAACCGATAAGAAAATTATGAAAGAAAAAATAATTGAATATTCAAAATTGATGCTTGACAAAAACATAATTGTAGAAATTGCAACACATGATGACAAAACAGTGAGAGAAGCTTTGAAATTATTTGAAAGTAGAAAAATTAATAAAGATCGAGTTGAGTTTCAATTTTTACTTGGTGTACCAAGAAATAAGTTACATAATGAACTAATAGAGAGAGGATATAAGGTGAGACTGTATGCCCCTTTTTCAACTCATTGGAAATATGGTACAGCTTATGTAAAAAGAAGATTTATTGAGAATCCTCAAATGGGTTTCTATGTAGCTAAAAATATTTTAGCCAATAAATGGATTCAATTACTAATTTTAGTAATATTTTCATTCTTTATTGTTTTATTATTTTTACTATACTCATTTTAATTAAGAATAAATGTGATTTTCATCTTGAAATTATTTTTGAAAAGTATTTTATTACTTTTACTTATATTTCTTACTGTATTAGTTATGAATTCCAATGTTACTTTAGGGTTTTCTTATAATAATTCTTCTAAGATCGTGAATTCTTCCAATAATATATGGTTTTATGATATTATAGATTTTAATCCAAAAAGTAGTTTACTACCAATTATAAATACATCAATTACTTTAGCACTAATTGATTCCGGTTTCAATCAGAGTTTAGACTCAATAAACGGCAATACGTTTAAAAATATTAAAGAAATACCAGATAACAAAATTGATGACGATCAAAATGGATATGTTGATGATTATTACGGATTTGATTTTGTATTGAATAGAAGCATTAATCCAATAGGACTATCATATACTTCACATTCTACTCTTATTGCCCATTTATTAGCTGGAATAAACAAGTTGAATAATCAAATTATAGGAATGCTTCCAAACGTCTCATTATTAAATATTAGAATTTTAGATAGTAATAATATTTTGTCAGAACATAATTGGACCATAGTCAGGGACTCTCTGAGGTATGCCATCAAAATGAAGTCAGATATAATTCTTTTATCATCTGAGTTTTTAACAGATCCTCCAATAGATGTTAAAAAGGCCTTTGAAGATGTTAAAGATGCTGATATTACACTTGTAACAATAGCTGGTAATTCAAACACTCGTGTCAGTTCTTATCCAGCATTATTAGGTTGGTCGATTACTGTGGGCGCTGTTGAAAATTCATCCAATGATGGAAACTTTTCACACGCTGATTATTCGAATGTAGGACAAGCTGTAGATATTGTAGCACCTGGAACTGATATTACAAGTTACGATATTAATGGAAAACTTATTTCTAACTCTGGAACATCATTTGCTGCACCTTTTGTTGCAGGAACAGCAGCTTGGATCAAAATAATGAATAATTCTTTAAATATTACTCAAATAAAAAATATAATTGTTAACACAGCTTCATCTACAGGTGATTGTTATTCTAATGGAGCAGGTATCTTAAACGTTACAAACGCACTACTAGTAACACAAGGAAAATTACCTTTAATCGAAAATCCGGATGTTAACAAAACAAATTGCTCAGAAAATACATTATTTAGTAATATCAAAATTTTTGCTTATGATTCCTTCCTCTCACCCCTACTAATTCTTGTATTTATTGCAATTAATAAAAAATTTCGAAAAAAGGAAAAATGAAAAGCTCAACTTATTCGATTAAATATAGTTTATTTTTGCCAATCAATAATTTAACTTTATTAGAAATTGAATTTCTCCAGAATGCGTAAACTTCATCATTTTCAAATCCAAAAGTTTATTTACAGGTAGTAATCGCTCATTTTAAATAAGAAAAATTTCAACTTGCCTTAAAAAATTATGAAATTAGATTTTTTTTTAAAATTTTTAAGATTGATTTAATCGTATAAGATGAAGCTATTTCTTAAGTTCCTTAAAAATATTTATTTAGTATCGAAAATAAAAACTAATTTATAAGTAAAATTTGATTACAAACCAAATAATAGGTGTTTTGTTATTAGTACAAATCTAGTTTATCGACCTCCTTCAGACACAATCCTTCAAGAATTTAAGCGAATTTTGCGCAATTTGGGCTACGTTTCACAAGATGTTACAGAAGAGCCACCTAACCAACCTAATCCAAGTTTTGCAGTAATAAAAGACGAAAAGAATGTTATTTCTTTAGTTGTTTTTGGAAATGTATTTAATTACGTTGTAGAGAGAGCAATCAGATTTTTTCGGTCTTTTTCTGTAATTATTCTGTCAATTGTAGTCTATGATTTAAATAATGATGAAAAATTATTTGACATATATTCCCGAGGAAAAGAAAATATCTTTTTAGAACTTCAAGATCGATTAATTGAAAAGAACTGGGATAATTATGATTTTAAATTTGTAGTAAAATTAGGTACTGCAAATAGAACTTCTACCACAAGAAAAATCGCTAGAAGACCTATAGGAATCACTCAATCCAGAGGCACTCGATCTGAGATGAAGATGCCTTTTCTCTCAAGTGTCAAACCATCACCTGTAATGGTAAAATCACGTAAATTATCAAATTTAAAAAGAAGAGAAACAGATGAAGTTGATTTATCTCCAATAACACCAGTTAAGAAAAAAGAAAAAGAAGAAAAAACTGAGGAAGAACTCCAAGAAGAGATTCTTAAATCTTTAACTGATGCTCCTCTAAATGAAGATGAGAGATCTATTTTAAAAGAAATTTTAAAGCATCCGAAAAGAAAAGTTCAATCTAATCACATTAAGAAAAAAACTGGACTGGATCAAGAGGTTATACGAGCAACATTACGAAATCTAGTAAATAAAAATATTTTACGTGTAAGTTCAGGTTGGTATATCTTAAAGAAATCAATTTCTACTCCATTATCAAGTAAATCAGCTCAAATCCAAGGAAATAGACCTGTTGTCAGATCTGAAGCCCGATTAAGAAGATTAAAAGCACAAATTGAAGCTGAATCATTTGGTGAAAGAGAAGACGATAATGATGATCTTTATCCTGAGAATTCAAATAAAAAGATAAGAAAAAATGATTCGGATAATGGAAATCCATTTAGTGAAGAGACAGAATTCTATACTCCAGTTACTAACGATGATGATATAGGAAGTTTATCTACTAGCTCACGGAGAAAAAGGAGCTCTCGTTCAAATGAATTTGACGATGATTCTGAAAATGACGATAGTGATGATTCAGGAGTGGGATTTGAATCATTCGATGAGGAATTTTGATAAAAATAAAATTCCAATATTTTTTCTAAGGTTTAATTCATGAAACAAAATTTAAATAAAAAAGAAGTACAAATATTATTAAAAGAAAAAGAGCTGAGAAACGCTTTATTAGACTCTCTTATTTACTTTCAAAAGAAATCCTCCAAAGTTGATCAATATTTAGAAGACATTATAGAGAAGGTGAAGAATGAAAAAATAAAAAGTAATTCTCCCCAAAGCGAAGAAATTGATCCAATTCTAACTTCGTTAACTGAAGAACTATTATCAACTTATCCAGAGATCAAAGAAAATTATGAATTCAAAAAAGCTCAACAGGGAAAAAAGAAAACTGAAAGTATTTCTAAGTCATATGGAAGAACTGTATTAGATAATATGCTCTTTACTAAAGCAGAACTTGAAAAAAGAGTTGGATTAAAAAGTTCATATGTTAGGAATGATTTTAATGATGAACCAAAACAATCATCAAAGTCTTTAACAAAAAGTCAAAATATTGTTGATGATCACGAAAAATTTTTACGGGAGCTTGAGAGTTTAACAAAAAAGAATGCAAAAAAAGCTGTGAAAATAAATATAGAATCATATAACAGATTGTTAGAAATTTTGAGGGTATTTAATAAAAATCTACATAAGAAAGAATTAGAAAAATTAATCAATTCTATCGTGAATAAAAAATTTTATTTGCAAGACGAAAAAATTAACAATAGTTTAATGAAAGCACTGGAATTAATAAACTAACCCTTAGATACTCGAATGGTAGCAATAAATGGAATTATCTGACTCAGAGCAGAAAATTATTATTAATTCAAAAATAAATTTTATCTCATTTCCTAGATTTTTATTGATTTTTTTAATATCAATTTTTTTAACTATGTCATCTTTAATGACTTATTTGGTAGTTATTGATGGAAAGATAAATCTTCAGGAAATAGTTCTTGATTTTCCTCTTTTTATTTTAACTCTGATTTTAGATACTGTTTTATTAATTGTTCTCTTCTGGATTTGGTTTAATCCAATTGAAATAGTCTATGAACGAAACACTAAATCAAGATTTGTTAGAAAATCAAATATTAAGAAAAATTTGATATCTTTTGATAATTCTAATCCTTTGAGAATAATTTTGTTTGGTGAAAGTGAACCAGTGATTGTAAAAAATGTCAAACCTCTTTCATCTTGGAAAGATTTATTTGAAACTCTAAAATTACTAGGTATATTATCACTAACCCACTTAGATAAAGAAGAAATGAATACTCTAATTCAATATAGAGAATTGTATAAAAAAAAACCAAAGCTACCTAAATTATTAATATTTCTAGATAATAATGACAAACAAATTCTTCCCCCAATTGGGAATATCCTTGAAAGTGGAATATGGACAGATCTCCATAATGAAAATTATTTTAAAGAAAAAATTCCATTAAAAATTGAATTTAAAGAAGTAAGTTCTTCACTTAGATCTTATTGGGGATACTGGATATTTGCACAATTAAATTGGGAATTAAATTTAAGAAATGATATTAATGATTTAAAGCGGTTAAGTTAGGTTTGTTAAGATCAAAACATAATTTTATGTCTTTGTTTGTTTCAAAACATAATAAAATAATAAAACAGTCAAAGCTGATCCTATCACTCCTCCAAAAAACCCAGCATCAAACCACCAATACTCTGGTTCATCTTCTAGAATAGCGACTAGAAAAATTAGGCCACCTGCAATTACATAAACCATTGCTCCAATTGCGGAATAAAAGCCCATAGTTATTTGCTTGGTTTGAATGTTCCCTTGAAGTCCTAAAACAGAAACGTATGCACAAAATAACAATAGAACTAATGGTGGTAAAAAAAGAATAAAAGAGAGTGGTTCTTCAAAACTAACACCAACAGACCCTTCAATAGAGAGACCTAAATAATAATTTGAACCATCCCATCCAGCAAAATCTGTAAGCAATAATAGAACAGCACCAACAACACTTGTAATAAGAGATCCAACATAAAACCCTTGAGTTTGATTGTTCGACATTTAATCACTATCCTTAGTTAATTTATTCATGATTATTGAGTAAAAATAACAGATTTGAATATTTCATGATATCTTAATAAATCTTTTTGGTGGATTAGTTTATAAAATTAATTTTTCTAATATTATCAAATCGTTTCATCATTCCAAGAAAAAAATATGAAATCCATCAATTACCCCAATACAATGTAATTACCTTCCATTTCTCTAACTATTACTATTTTAACTAATAAAATAGCGAATTCTCAATACTAGTTGTAAAGAATTCTACGTTGATTTATCAAGAGTTTCTCTTTAAAAAATTATAATAAATTAAATTTCTACTTCTGTAATTCAACCTTAATTTTTAAAGTTTTTAAGGAAATAATTTACTAAATTTAAAGATAAAAATTAATAAGCTTAATTCTTATTTCTTTAATATATTCATATTAATTAATTTCAATTAAGAATTAGTAAAAATATATAATTTAAAATACAATTATGGTTTCACGACATGATTCTTTTACAAATGCCTTCTACTCATATGATTCAAACAGCAGAATCAAATGGTATTGATTTTTCTGATTTTTTACTTGGAGCTTTCTTTATAATTACTTTTTTTCTTATTTTATTTACGATTATATTACTTTTTGTATTTAAAAACCAAATTAGAGAAAAATTGTCAAAAAAGATTGATTTTGATGAACCATCCAATTTAACCAATTTATCTGAAAAATCAATTGAAAATAATCCTGAATTTAAGAATCATATTCTAGAAAATGAATCTGTGACTGATGAAAATTACATGATATCTTACTCAATTGATGATCAAGCCTATCAACGAGAAAGATTGATGAATTTAATTAATAACTTTCCCGATGGAGTATTACAATCAAAATTACCAAATCTAACTAATTTATCTAAAGCAACAGTTTCCCGTCGTATAAGTGAGTTGGTCCAAAATGAATTAATACTTAGAGAACCAAAAGGAAGATCAATATTAATCATTCCAAAAAATTCATAGATATTATTTATTTTATCATTAAAATGTGTTTTCACTCTAATAATGATGGAATTAAGAAAAATTAGAGGGAATAATAAAATAGATAGGATATTGGCTTAGTGAAACAGTTAAAGATTAAAATAATCGTTATGAAACAAATTTCAAAATTTTAAACTTTTAATGTCGTAGAAGCAAATATTCATTTGTTAGTTAAAGGTGTTTAAAATGCAAATGATGGATTTCGATTTTTTTTCTAGTCCGATGATTTTAATGTTTTTCATGGGTGGAATGGGTTTATTAAATATTTTATTTGCTATATTAGTATATAATGATGCTGTAAATCAGAATATACCAAATGCTTCTCTTTGGTTTGTGATTGTATTGGTTACAAGTTTTCTCGGAGCAGTTATTTACCTTCTTTTTAAGCCTGCAAATCGCTACAGTGTTACCAACAGCGGAGGTTCCAGTAATCTAAATGGGTCAAATATTAAAATTTTTAATAAAAATACCCATTCAATAAGTAGAAATATATTCTGTTCTTCTTGTGGAACAAAAAATGTATCAGATTCAAAATATTGCGAAAATTGCGGTGAAATTATACAATAAATGTCTGAAAACATAAAACTAGACTAATATCATGGACGTGTGAAAAATGAGTTATTATCAATTAGATGAGAAGGATATCGAATTATTATCTTTATTATTAAACGATTCACGAACTACCCTTTCATCATTAGGAGAAAAAATAAATACTTCGATACCTACAGTAAGATCACGAATAGATAAACTGCTTGGACTAGGAATAATTGAAAAATTTACTTTAATACTCAACTACGATCTATTATCTAGCCATCCTCTATATTACATATTTATAAAATGCTCTCCTAGTAGTATAGATGATATTATTAATGATTTGAAAACGAAAAAAGAAATTTTAGAAATTCATGAAATTATAGCAGAAAATCAAATAATGATTAAAACAATCCCTATGGAAATGAATAGTTTGCAAGGAATTCTCCAATATTTAAGACCATTGAATGGTATTCATGATATTACTACAATGCCAATTACTCAAACCTATAAGAAAGAGTATTCAATCTTGCCTTCTCATATTTCTGTAAGAATAAGGTGCGAATATTGCGCGAAACCAATTGAGCGGGATTTTCAATCAATTACTTTTGAAGGAGTAACTCATTATTTCTGTTGTACGTCATGCACAACACTTTATTCAGAAAAAAGTGCAGAGGCCTAATTTTTATTCCACATCATTCATTAAATATGGTATCAAATTCAACGTGATTTCTCAAATTGGAATAAAGATATCTAACTTTATTACTTCATGTTTTATAATGACTTTAAAAACGAAAATGATTCTGAATTTTCTTATCAAATATGAATCAGTCTTTCAATAAAACAAAATGTTCTTAATTATTAATCCTCTTTATTTTTTTAAAAAATAATGAATTTTTTATTAATAAGTAAAATAATACCCATAATTCTTTTAAATTATTTAACTGATATCTTTTTAAGTTTGGAACAATATTTCTGTTCAATCATAAAAATTAATGCCAGAAATCGGTACAATTAACTAGAATAGATATGGTTGTTATGAATTTAAAGATAGAAAATCCCAAAGAGTATTTACTTAAATGCCAAATATGTAATTATACTTTAAATATCCCTTTTCATTGCAAAAAGCAAATGCAGGTAGTAGAAGACAATCTAATTTGCTGGAAGGGACCTCATAAACCTTGTTGTAATACAAATTCCGTTATTGATCTACCTTATCATCATGATAAATTGATGACAAAAGTAAACAAAGATGAAATATTTGTATAATTCGAATGATGTTGATTTTCATGAATCTAATAATTCTTTATTCTCTCAATGAAAATATCCACTCCATGATTTCAGCCTTACCTAAAGAGCCGATATGAAAATTGGCTATATTTAGATTTTGATCAACTAAATAGGTTTCAGGGACTCCAGTTACCTTAAATAATTCTTTAACTGAATCTAAATCTCGAGCAAAGACCCATTGACCATTTTCAACATACGTAGATATATCATTTTCCTCAATATAATCATTCAAAACTTCAGGAGTATCGTGAACAGGATCTGTTGTTATAGAAAAAAATACTACATCAGATAGATCATTCGTACTTAATAAAGTAGCGATATTTTTCGTTATTTGTTTACAAACAGTACACCAAGTAGCCATAAATTCGACAATCAAAATGTTACCTTTAAAGTCTCTGGTAAAAATAGGATTTCCATCTAACCCGTAGACTTTGATGTCCATAACTGTTGGTTTATCATAAACCGCAGATAATGCAATAAGGGATACCAATAATATAAAGGGAGTGATTAATAATCCCGCTTTCAAAATAAGTTTCTTATTTTTTTTTAAGTCATACATAAATTTTCATTCCAACTATTATGACACAAATGGAACCTTCCTTATTTGATTTTTCTTTTCCATTTCTAATTCTAAATATTTTTTCTTTACTGAATTTTTATAGGAATTTTTAAATAATTTAAATGAGATAACTATTAAAATAATTGTGGCAATAGAAATGATCACTATGCCTAACCATAATAAATTGACAAGAGGTAATATTTGTACTTGAAATCTGGCGGTTTCAATTGAACCGTCATTATCGTTAATATTTAGCTCAATAGTTGAAATATAATAGTCTACAAACGGTAGTGAAATAATTAAAACACTAGTTACTAGACCATACATCCTGTACGTATCATAATTAACTGTTCCTGTACCCAGAATGTTACCATTTTCTATGATTTGGATAGTTAAATTAGCTTTTTCTTTAAAACGAGGTAATTCTCTTTCAATGTGAGAATCGACAAATTTTAATTCAATTCTTCCATTACTAGTAATGGAAGATGATTGATCCATTCCTAATGTCACTGAATTTACTTCAGTTAAATTGGTACTATATAAAGCACCAATAAGTGCGACAACAATACCAATATGTAAAACAATTTGGGTTATTTTACGCATTTTTAAGGCTTTTTGAACGTCTGGACTTTTAAGATATCTTAAGGCGGATATTATAAGTAAAAATAAACTTACTATAAGGATAGGGATAATAAAATTAGCTAAATTACTTGTCGTCCGTATAGGATTAAAAATTGCACTAATTAAATCCAAATTCGCACCTTTTAACGTAAAAAGGACCACGGGCAAACCAAAAAATGTATTTAAACCCCCTAAGGTAAATCCAATAATTGCAATTAAATAAATTTGGTTGAATTTTTTTGATAAAAAGAAGTTTAATGAAGAAAATATTGAAGCTTCAATTAATATTAAGCCAAATATACCAATTATAAGATTGAAATACTGTTGATTTACTATTAATTTTATTGAGAAAGGCTCGGGTAAAGCTGCGATAACTAATGGCATAAATAAGCCAAAAATGATTGCAAATGTCCCTATTAAAAAAATTAAGTAAGAAATATACAAACTTAAATCGGGAAAATTAAGCTTTTTTGTCTCCTCAATTGAAAAAAATAGTTTAAATGATCCATTTTTAATTATAATAATAACTGCTGTAATAATGATAGTTACCAGGTATCCAAATAATACATAATTTGCAAAACTGAACTCAAATGCGTGTACTGAAAATAACAAACCCGATCTTGTCACAAAAGCAGCGAATATGACTGAAATATAAGGTAATATTGACAGAATCTCTTTTCCAAAATTTATTTTTGTCTTTCTCAGAACTGGCGAACCGTGGAAAAAAATTGTTGCAAAAAGCCAAGGAACTAATGAAGCAGTTTCTACAGGATCCCATGCCCAGAATCCACCCCAACCTAATGTAATGTAAGCCCAATATCCACCAATTGCAATCCCTAATCCAATTGCTAACCAAGCTGTTGCCATCATAAATCGATTAAAGTTTATAAGCTCCGGTGCATCCTTGAAATAATTGGATTTCAGGGATAATCTTGCAAGAGAGATACTAAATGGTATTAAGAATAAACTGTATCCTAAAAATAATATTGGCGGATGTATTAGATTCCAAAATGAGGTTAATATTGGATTTAATCCTAATCCATTACTGCTAGTAATTGCTTCGAGTTTGAAAGGATCGCTTACAATAACTAAAAGAAAGAGAGCAATGGTATTCAGACTCATAATAAGGAAAAATCTTTGATATACTTTTTTACTCTCAAATTTATTGAAAATCAGACGAATAATTAAAAGTAAAACTAAGGTCATAATAGCCCAGAGAAAATATGAACCTTCACGGCTACTCCAGGTTGCAGTAAGTCTTAATAACATATCCATATCATTGGAAGAAAACCGGTAAACATAACTATAAGAATAATTCTGAATCAGCATATTATAAATAAAAATGATGTAAGAAATAAATATAAAGAGGGATCCATAAGTTAAAGCAATGTTGGAGTATAACTGATAATTGGTAATTCTTGCTCTAAAAAAATTAATTAGGAAATCAATCAATAAGAAAGAAATTCCTAGTACTAATAAAACGAACGCTAAATCCATTATAAAACCATCGTCACATTTGAAGAATGATAAGAAAATAATAATGCATTAAATCTCTTTAAAAAAAAGAGAGATTATTTCCAACAAAAAGGTAGGTAAGTATTAATAAATTAAGATTACACATAGTTTTTTTTAAATAATTAAAGAAGGAAAATTATAGAAAAAATTATTTCTTCTATAAAAAAAGATTGAATTAATATAAACTTTTGTAAATGAACTCATTTTAGAAATTAAAGGAATAACTAAAAATCAAAAAGAATATTAAATAAAAACTGTACTGCGAAACAGAAACAAATATTTTTTTTCTTACTACTAGCTGTAATTCATTAGTATTTTTTGCTACTAGGTATATGGTTAAAAAAAATCCTAATATTAAAACCATTTGAGCAAGATTTAATCCAAAAATGTAAATCAAGTTAAAATAATTGTCAGTAGAAGTGAAATAATAAAATAGATTTCCTAGGTTCAAAGTATTAGTTAACCATTGAAATAGAAGCGATAGGTTTGGAAAAATTAGTATCAATGTAAAACTAATCCACGCTGATAGACTTAAAGGAATAGAAGTGAATATTGTTCTTTTTAATAATGGTATAGTCTCATTTAATTGCTTCCCTTCATTTTTATGTATTAAATACATTGGTAGGAACATAAAAATAGCAAAAATAAGTGGAATTATGATAAATATAATTGATATCTCAAGTGATAAGTAAACTAACCATGAACCTATATCATCTACTAACATTAATTGATGAAACGGATTAAATGCCCCGATTTTCGAAATAATGTACATAAAAATTATTCCGAAAAAGAAAATAGGTGCAAAGACGTTAGTCATTGACAATTTTTCTTCAAATTTTGGTATGACATTCATTTTAGAGAAGGTTAAAGAAAGATTATCATAAGTACAGCTTTTAAAACAATCTAAGCAGGTTGTACACTGATTTGCTTTTAACTTACCTGCAAAAAATCCCCACTCACAACCGTACATTCCTTGATTATTGCCAGAAATACAAGTTTTGGGATGAGAGGTTAAACAAATTTGGTAATCTATTGGTTCAATCTTAGTCACATTCGACCGATTGTAAACACCAAGTAGAGGATTTATTGGGCAGATGGATTTACAAAATGTTCTCTTATCAAAAATAATATCGATTAAACTTGATATAACAAGTAATATTAAAAGAACAATACCGGTAAAAAGTGGAATTGTACTTATTGGTATTGATAATGAACTAAATAAAGTAAAAAGAATTAATGGAATTCCTCCATAGAGTGAGTATTTTTTGGAAAAATGTCTTTTCTTTTTTATTTCTTTATTTTTATGCCGATGATAATATGTACCGACCATCGGAATAGGACAAATTGCACACCAACTTCTGGCATTAATCGGTAAAAAAAGAAAAACTATCAAAATCCACCATCCTATCCAGATTAATAGGATAGAAGGATTCGCTACACCGATATTTGTACCAAAAAAACTAAAAAAGATTAATAAAAACATAAAAAAGAACAAATTAATTCTAATAAATTCTACAATATTGAATTTATAAAGTAAAAAGTCAAAACCACGATATTTTGATATTTTACTTAATTTATCAAATTTAAACAAATTCGGTACCTTCTTTCTTCAGTGAAAAGTATGCAACAATAATAATACTACCAACAACAATTCCAACTTGGTAAGTTATTGATCCATTATCCTCAACATTAAGAATTCCAGTCATATATGGGTGATAAGGTCCACAAGCAGGTTCGCTACACCGATACAAAAATGTCCCAGCTTCATTTGTGATAAATGAAATTGTAAAAACATGATCATTACACATTGTTTGCTCAATATTGTAACCATCTAATGAAAATCCATGAATTCTATCCTCTGCATGTAAGATAAGAGTTAGATTAACATTTTTTTGTACCGTAATTCTATTAGGTGTAAATTCATACCTTTTTGCCGTTAAGTGAATTTCGACTAATTCATAATTGTTATCTTTTTCAAATTTTTGTGCATTGGTTACTAAATTTATTAATCCTGGGTAGATTATGAGAAAAATTATTATTAATCCAATGAAAACCTTGGTTCTAGATTTAATTTTGCTAATTATCATTTCTAAAATAACAATTAGATAAATTTTATTAAGATTTTTTAAGTAAAGAAGATTTATTTTTCAAATATTTATAAAATCATTTAATTTTATATTCAAACAACAATCTATTTAGAAACAATAATCTATAGGAATTAACAACTGTCTCTACTCCAATTATTGACCAATTTTTCAGAATTTCATTTATTGAACAAAAATTTCTGTCTAAATATCTGTAATGATTATTTATAGTCGAAAACAATATAAAAACGTGTAAATTTAACCTTTTCATCCAATTCAAATTAAAAGTTCTAGATTCATTTTAACCGTAATTTTCATTTAGGTTCCTAAAAAAGATTTTTTGTAATATTATAATTTTATTTTTTTCTCTAAATAATATTTGAGAACAAAAATAAGTATATTCGAAAATATAATTTAGAAAATTAATATTTTTAGTAGGTATTCTTAACAATATAATACTCACTACACCTTTTTACTCTTCTTGTTTAAAAGAGATATATACTATTTTTTTAATTGTGGTGATAATTTTGTCTAGAAGGAAACAACAACTAAAATTTAGCAAACAACAACTAAAAGAAAAGTCCGGAAATAAAAACGTTGATTCAGGAGTAGAAAACATAGATAAATTATTGACACATGTGAAAAAAGAGAAAAAAGCTTACATAAATAAAGGATCTAATAATAGTATTTTATTTAAAGCGTCATTAATTATAATTCCAGTTATAATTGTTGGAGTATTACTCTCAGGTTCTCTTTCCAATCCTCAAATTGGAAACGTTAACCCATATCCTGATAGAACTTTACCTTCAGATATGCCAAGCCGATATGATCAGACATTAACAAATGGACCTCAATTAGAAGAAGCCTATGATTATGCAACAACAAATCCAGTTTTACTATCTCAATTGGTCTGTTATTGTGGATGTAACAACGCAGCACATCAACCATATCATGAAAATAATAAAGAATGTTTCTACACAAGCACTGGAGCTTATGAACCACATGCAGAAAATTGTTCAACATGTGTATATATTGCGTTATCCGCAAAGACTCTTTATGAAAATAATTGGTCTCCCAGCGAAATCAGGTTTTATATAGATAGTCAATATTCATAAAACATTATAAAAATTTTTATATTTCATCATTTAATGAATTATTCTTTCCAATATTAATCATCCGAAAATTTTTAATCTAAACCATGCAGACGGACAGGTTGGAAAGCAATTTCCGTTTCCAATTTATTTGGAACAGTAATCCCTTTCAAGATAAAAAACAAATATTCCAAACAGATAAGATCAACTTTTAAGAAGTGGTTCTAAATCACGAGAAGCTTATGAATTCACATTGAAACTCATAACAATTCAATTAATTGAAAGGAAAATAAACTTTTGACTGAAATAATAGCCATTTTTGGCCTTTCTTTTATTGCTGGGATAACCACCAGCTTTCAACCTTGTTTATTTCCATTATTACCAACTTATACATCAATTATGTCAAATTCTGAAGACAATATTAAAAATGGCTTGATTAATAGCATATTTCTCACAACGGGGATAATAATTGTATTTACTTCCCTAGCAATACTTGTAAAAATTGGGTTTTTGGGAATTTCTAATATACTTTTTAGGTATACAGTCGAATTCAATTTACTAATGGCAATTTTTCTTACAATCTTAGGAGTTGTAATGATTTTAGGTATGTCTGTACCATTTGCATCAAAAGGTCAGCAACTGAGTGCGAAGATTATGGAAAAATATGGAGATAGCAATTATGCTTCATTTCTGTTGGGTATTGTTTATACATTAATGGCAGCACCTTGTGCGGCACCTATTTTTCTGGCATTGATACCAATAATATCTGTTATTGAACCAATAACTGCAATTTCCGCCATGTTATTTTATTCGATAGGCGCTGGGATGCCATTTTTACTAGTTGGAATTATTATGCCTGAAATGAGGACGAATTTTACAAAAAAGTTTAAAAATTTAAGTAAACATATGAAAACAATATCTGGAGTAATATTATTATTAATGAGTTACTTTTTACTTAATAATTATGTTCTTCCTTATTATCCTTTGAACATTGGGGATATAAAGTTTACAGGCTTTGCTGATGAAATTATCAATGGATTCTATATTATCGTTCTAGGTGGACCATTATTAATATTTCTTATTATACTGCTAATATTTTATATTAATATGTTCATAAAGAAGTACCAAAAATCAACTAGTATTCATGAAAATTAATTGTTTTTCAGTTTTAATTCTCAAATAGATCAGATTTTCCCAATATTTATGTATGGTGGAATACTAAGTCAAAGTAGTTTTTTAACAATTTTATGCTTTCAATTTAAGTAGGTTATACTAAAATCCTGAGTAAATAACTATAATATCTTTGAAAAGCATACTTAGGTATGCCTAAACTGCTAGAATTTTCAAATAAAGTGAATTATATGAGTAAAAATATAAATCGTTCAGAAAAAAAAGAAAATTTAAGCGAGCAAACGCTAATAAATGAAATAGGTTGCTATGAACACGATTTGATATCATTAATTGATCTGAAACAAGGACAACAAGGAAAAATTTCCTATATAAGGGGAAATCACAAAGTAATTAGAAGACTATTAGAAATGGGATTAACTTTAGGTATTATTTTTAGCCTAATAAAAACTACTCCATTTAATGGTCCAGTTGAAATTGAAGTAAGAGGCTCTCGTCTCGCTCTTGGAAATTCGGTTGCGAAAAATGTCTATATTAAAAAATTGTAAAAATATCGATCAATGTGGATAAATTGAAAGACCATTGTGCCTTGCCTTCAGAAAATGAAAATTTTTATGGAAAAGGTGAAGATTATTACACCATAGCCTTAGCAGGAAATGCAAATGTGGGAAAAAGTGTCATATTTAACCAACTCACGGGTTCTAATCAAATTATCGGAAATTGGCCTGGAAAAACTGTTGATATGGCAACAGGCGCATTTAATTTCAAAGATTATAGTTTTAAAGTCATAGATTTACCTGGGATTTATTCATTTACAACATATTCCTTAGAAGAATTAATATCGAAAGAATACATTATTTTTGAAAAACCAGTAGTTGTAATAAATGTTATAGACGCTTCTGTCTTAGAGAGAAATCTAAATTTTACTTTGCAATTAATGGAGATGGAGGTTCCCTTAATACTATGTATAAACCAAACAGATGTAGCTGAGAGAAAAGGTATTGTAATCGATATTAAAAAACTTCAGAAAAAGCTAGGAATACCAGTAGTGTCAACAGTAGCGGTTAAAGGAGAAGGATTAAACAAATTAATGGAAGCAATAATTAGCCAGATACAAAATAATTCAGAGAATAATAAAACTTCAATTACTTATGATATTGAAATAGAGCACCGGATAAATCAGTTAATAAATGTACTTAGAGTTGAACAAATTGAGTTGGAGTATCCTTTAAGATGGATTGCAATAAAACTCCTCGAATCCGATTTGAATACGCAAAAAATAGTAAGTTCAACATCAGATATCGCTTTATTGACATCTAATTTATTAACTGATGAAATTGAATTAATTTATAATGAACCCTCCTTTTCGAAAATAATTTCAGAAAGATATAATATCGCAAACAAAATATCTAAATCTGTACAACAACAGACAAAAGTAAAGCAAACGTTTTCAGAAAAATTAGATTATTTGGTTATGCACAAAATATTCGGTTACATTATATCCCTTTTTGTTATTAGTTTTTTACTTTTATGGACATTTATTGTTGGAAATTATCTTTCAGAGATTCTCTCAGAAATTTTTAGTATTTTTGAGCCTGTTGACCCTCAAATCGCTGGACCATTACTAAGTGTTCTCTGGAACGGAGCTTTTGGAGGTATTGTAGCAGGAATTACGCTAATTATTCCTTTCGTATTACCTTTTTACTTCATGCTTACAATAATTGAGGATTCTGGAATTCTCACAAGAATCGCTTTCATGATGGATAGCTTTATGCATAAAATAGGATTGCATGGGAAGGCGATTATACCTTTAATTCTCGGTTATGGTTGCAGTGTACCAGCAATTTATTCTACAAGAATTCTAGAAACAAGACGTGAAAGGTTACTTGCTTCATTCACTATAACCCTTGCACCTTGTTCAGCTAGAACTATTGTTATCCTAGGTCTTGTCGCAGTGTTTGTTAGTGTCGAATGGGCTTTAGCACTTTATGTGATTGATATTTTGATCATATTTATACTAGGAAGAATAGCTTTTAAAGTGAATTCAGGAGAAACAACGGGATTAATCATGGAAATGCATTCATTTAAATTTCCTTCATTTTATGTTGTTTCTAGACAAACATTGACTCGTACCAAATCTATTATAAGAATGGTTTTCCCAATGTATATAATAGGAAGTGTTATTGTCCAAGGAATGTATATTTTTGGTCTTCTTGAACCTATTAATAATCTTTTATCACCGATTACTGTTTATTGGCTTGGTTTACCAACTATCACAGGAATTCTATTAATATTTGGTATAGTTAGGAAAGAATATATTTTACTTCTATTAGTAGCAATATTTGGAACAAATCTTTCACTGGTTTTAGCACCCATTCAATTTTTAGTTCTTGCTTTAGTAGGAATGCTATATTTGCCTTGTATATCGACATTCAGAATACTTTCTAAGGAATTTGGTTGGAAACCAGCGATAGGAATAGCAATAGCAAATCTTGCAACAGCATTGATTGTTGGTGGAATAGCTTTCAGAGTCCTTCCTCTCCTACTTTAGGGCAGTGTAGTTCACTTATAAATATTCATAAACCAGTACTTCCGCAAGTCTAGATCAACTCCGTTCATTTGGTCTCCAAAGTGCTTGAAGTAGACGTTTGAATCTTGAAACTGTCAAAATTAATGTACTTATTTTATAAATTTTAATAGGAAGCTCATAATTGCAAGTAACCTTTAAAACATGAGTTACTATATGCAAAAATGCATTAATACGGAGCCAAATAGCTTCAAGGATAAAACCAATTCCAATGAGAAGAAGTCGCAAAATAGAGTTTAGTGAGGTCGTTCGAGCTTGAAACTGATGTACAACGCGATATTGGGTTTCAATTCCCCAACGAGATCTATAAATTTTCTCAATGTAATCTGCTGAACCTCGAATATTGGTCGTGTACACATAGAAGTCAAGATAAACCCTTTCTGGCTTTCTGCCTTTTTTCACCTTAAGTAATTGTGCTTGTACAATGACGGGATACCGCCGATTGTGGCACGATGTAAGTTCTAATTCAAATTTAAAAGTCAATAAATTATTTTTCTTTAACCATCGAAAGAATTTTTTCGATTGTGTAATATCAATACCTGCTACAGCAGCCATA
>MDVS01000031.1 GCA_001940645.1 Candidatus Heimdallarchaeota archaeon LC_3 | reverse complement strand
TAGGTCCTGAAGCATATAATGAACACGCTATTGATTTTACTAACCCAATTTATCTGTTTTTTGATATTCTATTAATAGCTATATTGGTATATCATGGTTTTAATGGACTTAGAGTCATATTTTTTGATATGGGTTGGTTTATTAACGAACAGAAGTACCTCTTCATATTAGTAATGTTAATCACCGCAATCTTATGTATTATTGCAGCATACTTAATTTGGTTTGATGTAGTGCCCTTTATTGTCAAAGAAGTGGCAGTTAATCCATAGGAGATGATGAAAATGGTTAAAACTTATCGTCATGATTTAATAGTTGTTGGAGCTGGAATGGCTGGTTTAAGTGCTGCTGTAGAAGCAGCCTTTTATGGTAAAATAGATACTGCTTTGATTTCAATTTGTGAGCCAACCAGATCACACTCATCAGCGGCTCAAGGAGGAATAAATGCTCCATTAGGAAATGCTGATCCTTCTGATAGTGTGGAAAAGCATGCTTATGATACGGTAAAAGGATCTGATTTCTTAGCAGATCAACCTGCTGTAAAACATATGATTGAGAATGCCAATGCGAGAATTTATGAGCTAGAACACTGGGGTACGCCTTTTAGTCGTCGAGAAGATGGAAAAATTGGCCAACGTCCCTTCGGAGGTGCTGCTTTCCCCCGTACGTGTTATGCTGCTGACAGAACTGGACATTCAATACTCCATACTCTATATGAGAAAATTGTTCAAATGCAAGTTCCCGTCTATACGGACTATTTCACTACCAAACTTGTTGTTAAAGATGGCAAATGTTACGGTGTAGTTTCAATAAACCTCAAAACAGGTGAAACTGAAATTTTTGAAGCTAAAGCAGTTGTATTTGCCACTGGTGGACCCGGAAAAACATTTGGTAAGACAACCAACTCACAAATTTCTACTGGATTTGGAATGTATATAGCTTATAAAGAGGGTGTCCCCTTAAAAGACATGGAATTTACACAATTTCATCCAACTGGTCTAAATTCTAATTCTGTTCTTCTTTCTGAAGCTTGTCGTGGTGAAGGTGGATATCTAGTTAACAGCGAAGGTGAACGATTCATGAAAAAATATGCAGAAAAAGCAATGGAACTCGCACCACGAGATATTGTATCACGATCAATAATTTCTGAAATCACTGAGGGACGTGGTATCAATAATGCTGTTCATCTTGACATGCGTCATCTTGGTAAAGAAAAGATTATGGAGCGATTACCCCAAATTCGCGAACTGGCTATGAATTTTTCAGGCGTGGATATCATTGAGGAACCAGTAGAGATACGACCAGCCTTTCACTATGCTATGGGTGGAATAGATGTTGATATTGATGGACACACAACTGTGAAAGGACTTTTTGCATGTGGTGAAGTTTCCTGTATTTCTGTGCATGGTGCTAATCGATTAGGAGGTAATTCCTTAATGGAATGTGCAGTATATGGAAAAATAACAGGTGAAGGAGTTACAAATTTTCTAAAAAAAGGAGTCGAATGGCCAAGTGATATGGAAATAGTGATGAAAGAAGCACATCAAGAAGCTGAGACAAAAATCACAACAATGCTTCAAAATAAAGGTTCAGAGGACATTTTTGTACTCCACAAGAAGGTTTCGGATCTAATGATGACCAATTGTTTCGTCTTTAGAAAAGAAAATGAACTGAAGGAACTCCTCGATGTTATAGAAGACACAAAAAAACGCTTAAATAATATTAAACTTCGTGCAACAGATCGTAAATTCAATATTGAACTGCAAAGGGCTTTAGAAGCAGAAGGAATGATTCATATAGCAGAAGTAATCGCATATGGAGCATATTTAAGAAAAGAATCACGCGGTGCTCATTTTAGAACTGATTTTCCAAAACGAAATGATGAAGAATGGATGAAACATACGATGGCATTCTATAATGGTGAAGATAAGCCTAAAATGGAGTATAAAGACGTTATTGTAGGGCTCTGGGAGGTAGTGGAGCGTAAATATTGAGGTGATATGATGTCTGAAGTTAAATTTAAGATTAAAAGATATAACCCTGATAAAGAGAAGAAGTCTTATTTCCAAGATTTTACACTTTCCAATCCTGTGAGCGGTGAAACAGTACTTAGTGCACTTCTCAGAATTGTTGAAGAACAAGATGGTTCATTATGTTTTAGATATGTTTGCAGAGCAGGAATATGTGGATCAGATGCGTTATTCATCAACGGCAAACGGCTCCTTGCCTGTCAGACACAAACAAAAATCCTAAAACAACCTATAGTTATTGAGCCGTTACCAGGTCTGCCAGTAATCAAAGATTTAGTGATGGATATGGATCCTTTCTTTGAGAAATATGATGCTATTGAACCTTACTTAATTGAACCTGATGATAATATTGGTGTAGATGAAGAAAGAATTCAATCTAAGAAAGAATTGGATAAAATAGATTTATTTACTACTTGTATCCTCTGTGGAGCTTGTTATTCAGCATGTCCC
This sequence comes from Candidatus Heimdallarchaeota archaeon LC_3, assembly GCA_001940645.1. The sequence goes on along the minus strand of MDVS01000031.1, from coordinate 38,515 downwards.
ATTACTTGGACTTCATCTGAATATCTGGGCCCACATGCAATAGGTAAGGCTTTCCGTTTCTACGAAGATACTCGAGATGCTGGTGGTAAACGGAGATTAAAACTCTTAGATTCTGAAGATTCAGTTTTTCGTTGTCATACATCATTTGAATGTGTCGAAGCTTGTCCAAAAAATATTCCTTTGACCGAAGGTATCCAATCTCTTAAACGTTCGATTATGAAATACAAAATTAAAAAGTTTCTACGCATAGAACGTGATTAATTCTTTTAATATTTTTAAAATAGAAAAAAATTTCTCTTCTTCTTCTTAATAATTTTCATATTCTATCAATTTTCTCAATACAAAGATTTATTCATAATTGATTTGTAAAAGGTTAGCAGAGTATCATCAAAAATTGCAAAAGTTCCCCATTCTGTTTTTGAAGACATGATTGTAAAATTTATTCATTTGAGAAAGTCTGAAACCTCGCAGGAATTCATATCTAAAGATTAATTAAATTCTTCTTTAACGTCATACAACTCTGAAGTAAACTCAATTCTGATTTTCTTTATGATATTCGTGAGATAAGAGGAGTAACGTTAGTATTCCTTCCTTACTTTTTATTTTTTCACTTTTCCTTTTTGTTTCTTCATTTATTATATCAATTTTGAAATTAGTATCAGAGATATATTCTTCTGCTTTTTCTGTTAGTTCTTTAAGATACTCTAATGTCATTTCTTCTCCCTTGTTTATTCCAGGACACATTTTTGTCGCTAAACTATTCCAAGTAATTACTCTTCTTTCATTAACTTCTGATAGCCCTATTGGAAACATCTGACAAGCTAGGGGTCTATTTTCATAAATATTGCATGCATGATTCTCTGAATTGTAAAAGATACATTGGGTTGTCCCTTGTTTTTTCTTTAGTACTGGAATCACATCACCCTCTGTTGTTTCTAATGGGTGGATTACTAATTGATCTAACAATTGCTTTCTTTTTTCTCCTTTCATGGTTTTTTCAATTCTTAAGTATGATATTGAATCGAGAAAATTCTCTGTTGAATTAGTAGCGCGTAATAACGGAATAAGATCTTGATAAGTTAATGTAATATAAATTTTTGAATGAGAACAACAGTTTCCAGAGCGTTGGCAAGTAAATTTCATTAATTTTTGCTCTTTTTTAAATTAATATAATTTAAGAACAATATATTACAAAATAAGTGGTGCTAATATCCTTGGTATATTCAATATTCCCATCCTCGTTTTCTTTTTTGAGTCTTGGGATTGATTGAAAATTTCTCGTATTCATCAAGTGATTTTAGTTTAGTTTGGTAATTACAAGTATCACAAGCAATTACTAATATTCGTTTTCTACTCGAAAGATCTAAAAAGGTCTTTAGTAAGAGATTTTTTTTACACGTTCCACATTTTTCTTCTTCTAATCTTTTACTTCCAACCGGAATACCATTGATTTTGTCAGAAGAAGACATGATATTTCAAAAAAGATTTTGAGAAATTACTCAAAATTTTAGGTAATTCTTATGCCTCTGTTGATCCAGAGAAGAAAGCTTCTTTTATTTTCATTAATCTTGTAACATAACCAGCTGTACGGTTGCGAAAAGATTTAGATTTCATATCAGCAATTTGATCTAATATTTTTTTATTAGTTTCAAAATCTAAGGTAAATTTAGCACCATATTCAGCGATTAATTTTCGTGATAATATCTTAATATTTGAAGGTCGTACTTTTCCCATTCTATCTTACGTCCAAGCGAAATTTCAGCAATATATTTAAATTCATTAATAATTCATTTTCCAAAGTTTGTAATAAATAAGTTCACAATAAACTTTGATTACATCTGTTGATTTCGATACCGCCATTTAGTTGCGTCCAAATATAGGTATTGTAGTGGAATATCTTGATATCGACCATCTGGTAGGAATCTTCTAACAGAAATTGGTAAAACTTTAGCTTCCAGTTCATGCACGGCGATTAATAAGGGATCATTCATATCCTTATCCTTTTCTTCCTCGAAATCTAATAAAGGTGGAGCACTCATAGATATTTGTAAAGCTCGGGTTCCCAGTATTCGTGCTTTTTCAAATCTTGTCAATATTGGGGGTCCAATTTTTACTAATGCTCTAATTTGATCTTCAGTTATGTCAATATCTTCTTGTATGAATTCATCATCATATTGATCAACAAATTCATTACTGTCATCTATTTCATTAATAGGCTCATCTACATTTACCAATTTTTAAGCAAACCCCGAGACTACACTCTTGATTCATATTAAAATATTCAAAAGAAGAAAAATTGTTACGTTTTTAGATTCTAAAAATAATTTTATTAGGCTGCTGAATTTGAAGATTTGATTTTTTAAAAGAAAAATATTCCTTTACACCTTAATAAATTATTTCTACTTTAATATTTTGTTCTTGACAAGGTAAAGTAAGACATTCTAATTTCCAACTTAATATATATTCCTCTGCAGGATCGTAGGAATCAAGTATTATATGATCATTTTGTAAAGGGTTAAAAATAATTGTTTTTGGTAATATTAGTCTTAATGTAATAGGGAATTTAGGTTCTCTTTCAAGAAATTTTATTTTTTTGAAATATTCATTAATATTAATAGTAAAGATCTGATCTTTTTGTTTGCGACTTTGTGATAAATGTATTACAGATCTTAACTCTTCATAAGAGCTTTTCATTGAAATAGTCATAAATTATCCCTATATTGTTCCTAATATCCATAAATTTTCGCTATTATCATCATCTACTATTAATATTTCTTGAGTAATTAGAATATCAAGTAATCGGTTAATTTTAGAAATATTCCAATTCAATTTTTGCTTTACATTTGATATTGTAATCATTCCTTTCTCATTACACAATAGTAAGATGCTTCTCAATTCTTTTGAATCATTTTGATCTTCAAACCAGTAGCCATCAATGTTATCACCAATCGCTAAATCGCTTTCAACAAGAAGAGTTAATAATTGACTTATTTCTTGATAAGTAGCATCTTTCCATAATGGATATGTTTGTGTAAATTCAGACATAGTTTCTTCAGTTAAATAAAACGGTTCGCCCTCTATTCGTGACCAACTTATACAGTATGATAGTAAATCCAAGCTTAAACTTTGAAAATAATCTTTTTTGCCTAAAAACCTAGGTTTTTTAAATATTTTTTCTTGTAGTTTACTATTATCAATGTATTTACTATTTTGTAACTGAAGAAATTGTTGTTTTATTTCAGGTGAAAGAAAATAGTTTTTATTTAACTCATCTTCATAATAATTTCGTAATTTATCTTCAGCATTTTGTGATGCTTTTTTTTCTTCATCTTTAAGCTTTTTTCCTAGCTTTTTATACAAATCTTTAATTGGTGTAGAGGACATAAGATTTAAACCAGATTTTGATTAAAATCATTTTTATAAAATTTACAGGTACCCAATTTGATTTAGTCCAATATAAGATTTTTATGTTTGTTAAAGGACCGTGACTTAAAGCTTTTTAGATTAAATGAAAATAGAATGTGATTTTCATGGATATTTTGTTAAAAAATATTAAAATCATTAGTGAAAAACCAACACTAACTAACATTGCAATTGAAGATCAAAATATAACAGCAATAGGTCCAAATGTTACAATCCCATCTCCAGAATATACAATTACTGGAAAACGCTTCTATATTTCCCCTGCTTTGATGAATGCACATACTCATCTTCCCATGACCTTGTTAAGAGGATATTCTGATGATCTACCTTTATTTCCATGGCTACAAAAAATTTGGGCTCTAGAAAGGCATTTCACAAAAGAGTCATGTAGTATCGGAGCAGAATTAGCTTTTTTGGAAATGATAAAAAGTGGTTGCGGCGGGTTTGCTGATTTTTATTTTAATGAAGACTCAATCTTACCAGTAGCTGAGAAAAGCGGATTACGAGGTGTTTTAGGAGCAGGAGTTATAGAAGGAGCTTTTCTGGAACAAGGTGGGGAAAAATCGATGCTTAATGAAGCAAAAACAATTGCTTCTAAATTAGAGAATCAATCTTCTTTAATTAAAGCAGCTGTAGCACCTCATGCTCCCCATACTTGTTCTGAAGAAACTTTACAGAAATGCTTAGATTTAGCTGATAAATATAATATAATGATTATTATTCATGCATCAGAAACAAGAGAGGATGTGATTAACATGCAAAAAACTAGTGGTTATCCACCAATTGAATGGTTAGATAAACAATTATCATTTTTCACCAATCGTGATGTGTTAGCCGTTCATTGTGTGTGGATTCAACAACGAGAAATTGAGATACTTGCTAATCATAACGCTGGAGTTGCGTATTGTGCAGTTAGCGGACAAAAACTTGCCTATGGAGGATTAGCTCCTGTACCTGAAATGATCAGTGCAGGAGTTACAGTTTGTGTTGGCACAGACGGTACTGCATCTAATAATACGCTGGATATGGTCAGAGAAATGAGATCAGCAATAAACCTAATAAGTCATAACCGATGGAATCCAGGATTAGTAACTGCTCCACAAATTTTAGATATGGCTTCAAGATCCTTTAGAAAAAGATTTTTCAAAATCCCTTCTTTAACTGAAGGAGCACCAGCAGATATTTCTATTTTTGATTTCAATACTCCTCATACCAATCCAATTCATAATTCTGTTTCAACTCTTGTTTACTCAGCAAATGGGAGTAATACTCACTCTCTTATAGTTAATGGAAAATTATTAATGTTGAATGGAGTTGTTCAAACATTAAATGAAGAAAGAGTTATTGAAAATGCTGAAATCGAAACCCAAAAAATCAAGGATAGAGCAAAGAAGAAATCAGACATAATTCAGTAATTACTTATATTTTTTCTAATCAATTAAAATCGTCTATAAAATAAATTTTATAGAGTAAATTATATCATCTATTTAAATCTAGAAAATTTTTAACAATGAATTTGGTTTTAGAATGAAAGGATGTATAGAATGAGTCAAACTACACAGGTAAAGGCGATTGATAAGCTGAAGAGTATTGAAGAAAAATGGCAAAAAAGATGGGATGAAATTAAACTATATGAACCTGAAATAAATGAAAAACCTTCGGAATTCGTTACATTTCCCTACCCTTACGTGAATGGCCCAATTCATATAGGACACGCCTTCACCTGTAATAAAGTTGATATTTATGCTCGTTTCAAACGATTAATGGGATACAATGTCCTTTTTCCATTTGCTTTTCATGCTACTGGGGAGCCAATAGTAGGCACAGCAAAAAGAGTAAAGAAAAACGACAAAGATCAGATTAATGCACTATTAGCTAGTGGAATATCTAGGTCATTTGTTAAAAAGTTCATTGACCCAGAATTTATTGCTAGTTATTGGCGTGAAGAAGTAACAAAAGCAGCAAAGAATATTGGATGGGGAATTGATTGGCGTAGGCCATTCATTACAATAGAACCACTTTACAAAGAGTTTGTTACTTGGCAATATCTTACATTAAAAAAAAGAGGTTATATTCAAAAAGGAACACACAATGTTATTTTCTGTCCAGCCTGTCAATCTCCAACAGGGGATCATGATCGATTAGAAGGAGAAGGAGCCTCTCCTGTCCAATTCGCATTAGTTAAGTTTGAAATTACAGAAGACATTGATCAAGTTCCAAAGGGAAAAAAGAAATATTTGGTAGCTGCCACCTTAAGACCTGAAACTATTTATGGAGCTACCAATGTTTGGTTCAATCCTGAAGGTGACTATTCTCTTATTAAAATTGATGACTCAGATGAATACTGGATTGTTTCTAAAACTGGAGCATTTAAACTTCGTGAACAATTAAGATCAATAACAACAATTAGTGAGTTCAAGGGAAAAGAATATCTAGGAATTTATGCAAAAAATCCAGTGAATAACACATCTATTCCTGTTCTCCCCGCTGATTTTGTAGATCCAGAGCATTCATCTGGTGTGGTTTATTCTGTTCCTGGACATGCCCCATTTGATTATCTTGCGCTAAAGGACCTTCAAGAAAATCCAGATGTGTTAGAAAAATATGGAATTGATAAAAAGACTGTAATGGATATTGAATTAATTAATGTAGTTACTACATCGGGTGAATTTAAAACTCAATTCCCTGGAAAAGAAGTGGTTGAGGATTTAGGTGTTAAAAATCAAAATGATCCAAAAGCCATAAAAGCTACAGATATTGTGTATAAAAAAGAGTTCCATCGAGGGATAATGAGTGATAATACAGGAAATTTTGCTGGTAAAAAAGTTTCTGAAATTAAAGATGAACTAATATCAGAATTTCAGAAGATAAATATCACAGATTCTCTGGGTCTATGGGAAACATCTGAGACAGTGATATGCCGTTCAAATGACAAGTGTATTGTTAAAACTCTTCAAGATCAGTGGTTTCTTGATTATGGAAATCCGGTTTGGAAAGAAAAGACAAAAATAGCGTTTGAAAAAATGAATATTTATCCAAAAGAAGCAATTTCAGCTTTTAACTACACTAGAAATTGGTTAAAAGCGAAAGCTTGCGCACGGAAGTCGGGGTTAGGAACAAAATTACCTTGGGACGCAGAATCAGGGTGGATTGTTGAAACACTAAGTGATTCTACTATTTACATGTCATTTTATACTATTATTCATAAAATTAGAGAATGGGGATTAACTCCAGAACAACTAAAACCAGAATTTTTTGATTATGTTTTTCTTAACAGTAACAAACCAGCTGTTACTACACTAAGTAAGAAAATTGGGGTTACAACAAAACAACTAAAAGAACTCAGGGATGAATTCAATTATTGGTATCCAGTAACTCTTAGGATAAGTGGTAAAGATCTAATTTATAATCATTTATCATTTTTCCTTTTCCAGCATGTAGCAATATGGGAAAAATTTCCTGACAAATGGCCAAGACAAATTGGGGCTGGAGGAATGTTGGGTATTGATAACCAAAAGATGTCGAAAAGCCGAGGAAATTTTATTACGTTAAAAGAAGGTTTAGAAATTTATGGGGCAGATGCAATACGAATGGGATTAGCATATTCAGATGAAGGGTTTGATGATCCAAACTTTTCTCGAAAAGCCACAGCAAACTTTGTTGACAAACTCGTTTCTATTTATGAGCAATTTATAACACTTTCTGAATTTAAATACAAAGGTAAACCACGCCATATGGATAAATGGCTTGAAAATCGTGTAAAAGATCATATTAATATAACAAAAACAAATTATGAACAATTAAAAACAAGAAATGTAGTTTCAGATGCATTTTTTGGATTTTTACTAGATCTGAGATGGTACAAAAGACGTGAATCCCAAGTCAGTGAAATTTATAATGAAGCAATTGAAACATTTGTTTTATTGATTGCACCAATCATTCCACATATTGCAGAGGAAGTATGGGAAAGTTGGCATTCTGATCAAGAATCAATTTTTCGAGAACATTGGCCTGCTGCTGATAAATATACCTATCATATTGATGTAGATATTTTCGAAAATTCACTGAAACGCCTCATTCAAGACATTAAAAATCTTCTAGGAATTGTAAAAGATAATATTGATACTATAGATCTCTATGTTGCTGAATCTTGGAAATATGACTTAGTGAATTTAGCTAATAGTGTTCCGAACAAGGAATTGATTAAAGAAGCAATGAAAAATCCAAGTCTCAAGAAGAAAGGAAAGCTTGTTAGTACTTACGCGAAAAAAATGCTAAGGCAACAAGAAAAGCTTGGAATTGACATTAACTTAAATCTGGAAAAGGAATTTCTTGATTCAACTAAGATTTTTCTTCTAAATGAGTTTAAAGATTCAAATATCAAGAGAATTAATGTATTATCTGCTGAAGACGAGGTTGATACTGAGAAACTCAAACGTGCTGATCCCTTAAGACCTGCGATATTATTAAAATAGTTATTTAGATCAATTTTTTTTTACTAGGAAAATAATTTTCCTAAAGAAATATAAAAACACCACTAAAGTTAAACAATTATATTTATAAGAAATCATTCTTTTTAAAATAATCAATAGAATGATAATTTAACTTATTTAACTCATTATTTCATAATAATTTCTAAAATAGAACGTGAAAAAAAAATGATAATCTACTCATTTTCAGAAGATGGAACAGAAGAGAAACTGGATACCCCACCAAAATTTTCAGAATTTGATGCAAGCGATGTCTTTATCATAGTCGATGATGTAAAACGCATGATTTATATTTGGAAAGGTTTATCTGCTCCTGTCAGGAAAAAATTCATCTCTGCAAGAACTGCATCTAAAATTCGTCAGCATTATGGACTCACATTCAAAGTTGATAGTATCGATGAAGCTGAAGAACCAAAAGGTTTTCTTGAAATGATGGGTGCACCAGCTTCTACTTCTCCATCAGCTTCCAGTGGCCCAGTCTCTTCAGCTCGTCCAGCTGGTTCACCAGTCTCTTCAGCTCGTCCAGCTGGTTCACCAGTCTCTTCAGCTCGTCCAGCTGGTTCACCAGTCTCTCAACCAGTCTCTCAACTAGCCTCTCAACCAGTCTCTCAACTAGCCTCTCAACCAGTCTCTCAACCAGTCTCTCAACCAGTCTCTCAACCAGCTCAACAACTTGCTCCAACTAAACAAGAAGTAGTTCTTTCTAAACAACCAGAAGCTTCATCTACAGTTTCTCAAACCAAAATTAATGAAATTGTGGAAAAGATTAAAGAATTAGAAGTGCCAGAAGGTCTTCAAAGAGAAATTGTTATAATTGGTCAAAACGTCTTTTCTGCTACAAAAGAATTTCACAAGCTATTCAAAAAAGAAGTTTTACGGTTGGATCCTATGGGAGATCTTCCCGATGGTGCATTCCCCGCTAGTGATTATTACACTCGGTTATTTTTAGATAAAGGTAAAGTTATTTTCGTGGAATTATTTTCGGAGATACCAAAAACTGAAAGAGACGAATTTTTATCTGAAGTTCGTGCTTCCCTGCGTGATTTAACTAAATTAGGTATTTAAACGAAACTATTCAGTCCTATCCTTGAAAAATTAACCTCAATTTTTATCGCGTACCTTTTTTTTATTTAATTTTATTTCGAACATCAATATAAAAGCAATAGAAGCTAATAAAATGGTAATCAAAGGAGATTGAGTTAAACATGAAAAATGAATTTAATTATCACTCCCCAAAAATCATAATAATTAATTGAAATACTATAATATTAAAACAGAAAAGATGTTTTTGTTATAAAATAATGATGATAAGGTAAATATCGAATATTTTTGATCTCACTTGGGATTGTGCATGGAAACTTTTGACTCTGATTACGTATTTAAGATAGTTGCAGTCGGAAATGGAGGTACTGGTAAAACGAGTTGTTTCAGACGATTTGCTCTAAATAAATTTGAGACCAGTTACTTAATGACGCTAGGAGTCGATTTTACAACTAAAGACATGATAATTGTTGATCCAACTTCCGGAGAAGAAAAAAAAATCAAACTAGTCCTCGCTGATACTGCTGGACAAGAGTATTATAGTTCTATTCGCCCCTCCTACTATATGGGCGCTCAAGGTTGTGTTATCGTGTTTGATTTATCTAATAAAACCTCTTATGAATCTTTAATTAAGTGGATTAAAGAAATTAAAACCCATTTACCAAACATTTTGATTGCCATAATAGGAAATAAAGTTGATTTACCAGGACGTCGTGTAACAAAGGAAGAAGGAGAATCTTTCGCCAAAGAACATGATGTTGCTTATTTTGAAACATCAGCAAAAGAAGGAACAGGAATCGATATTGTTTTTAATCATATGACCAGTGAAATTTTGAAAAAAATTCCTAAGAAAAAATAGCTTTTTTTCATCGATGAACAAGTTCTTGTAAATATTTCAAGTATTCTTCTTTATAACTTGAGTTGTTTAATGCAAATTGGGTAAATGCTTTAATATATCCAAGTGGCTGGCCAATATCCAACCTCTTACCATCTACAATATGGCCTATTACCTTGTTTTCATCAGTTAAAACTCTTATAGCAGAAGTTTGAGTCAATTCTTCTTTATAATTCCATTTTTTGCTTAAAGTCTTAATAACATCAAATATTTCGGATTTAAATAAATATCTTCCTGCTGACATTAGATTAGAAGGAGCATTCTCTACTTTTGGTTTTTCCACCATGCCTGTTACTTTTAAAACTCCAGTTTTGTTGTTTTTTTCGAATTCGACAATTCCATATCTCGAAACTTCCTCTTTTGGAATTTCTACTAATGATAAAACATTTTTATTAGATTTTTCGTATGCATTTATCAATTGCTTTGATAAAGGTTGGTCACAAATGAAAAGATCGTCAGGATATGCTACAATAAAGGAATCGTCTGCTACAAAAGATCGTGACAAATAAATCGCTTGGGCTGTTCCTTTCATTGATTTTTGACGTGTAAAAACAATATTAGCTTTGTTCAATAAAGAGTTTCTTTTATTTATTGATTCGATTATTTTTTTTTCTTTTGTAAAGTTGTCAAATTTAATGTTTTGATCAAAATAATCTTCTATAACCTTTTTACGTCTTGATGTCACTATTAAAATATCATTTATGCCAGATTCAATGAACTCTTCGACGATGAATTCGATAACAGGACGGGTAACGAGAGGAAACATTTCTTTTGGTAGGGTTTTAGTAACAGGTAGAAATCTTGTCCCGTACCCTGCTGCTAAAATAACACCTTTCAATAATCTTCAATTCCTAATTTCTTATTTCTTTTTCGGAAATAGTTCTTATTTATCTTGATTATTTTCAGAGTATTAATTTGATTTTCATCAATCCATTTAGTGAAATATTTAATTTCTTAACTCAGTTTATTGTATATATGAACCAACGATCTCCAACCCTTCTGATTTTGCGTGTTAGGGCATTTAAAAAAGATATAATCCTTCCTCAGAGAATAGATTTTGTATATCCTGTTCTTATTTCTTCAAATGTCTATAATATAAAATTCTTTGACATTCAACCTCGAAGAGCATTTGGTTATTATTTAGGATATCTAATCGCCTTTATTTTATCGATACCTAAATTAATTTTTATGGATTATGATTTTGTGTTTATAGAGAATCCTTATCTTTCTTTTTTTGCACCATTTATTTCTATAAGAAGGAAAAAAATATTAGTAGAATTTGTAGATTATTATCCTTCAAATCTCCTGCGTTTATACAAAGAAAAGCACTTTAGGTATACCATTGCTATTCTTATAAGTAGAACTTTTCATCTTTTTTACACAAAAATCATTACTGAGTCAATTACAACGAAAAAAACTCTTGAATCCTTAGGTGTACCCGCTGAAAAGCTTGAAATTATTCCTGTCGCTATTGATACAGAAAAATTTGTGTACAATTTAAGTTCAAGAAAAAAGATCAGAATGAAATATAGTTTAAATGAGAATTATATCTTAGGTTATCTAGGTAAACTAGTAGAATACTATAACTTATCTATCCTTCCAAAAATAATTAGTAAATTAAACTCTGATAAAGAATTAAATCATATTAAATTTTCACTATTAATTATAGGTGATGGTCCGTTTAAGAAAACACTTGAAGAGGAAGTTGTCGATTTAAGGCTTTATAATGTGACTTTCACAGGAAATATTCCTTATAATCAAATTAATGAATATTATTCTAGTATGGATCTTTTTATCTTTCCTCTAGACTCGCTAGCAATAAAGGTAGGAGAAGTTCTATCCATGGGTTTACCAATTGTTGTCCCAAGGGGAATGCCAGAAGATTGGATAATTGATAAAAATAATGGAATTATTGCAAAAAATCAAACAGTAGATGCATTTGTAGAAGCAATAAAGGAATATTTAAATTTAGATGACACTTTGAAGAAAGAAATAGCTTCAAACGGAAGAAAATTCGCAAAAAGTAATCTTGAAAGAAAAAAAATTACTTTCAAGTATATAAAAATACTAAACACTCTTTAAAAAAAATTTCTTATGGGTTCATCAAAAAGAATCCAAAAATAGTAATCCCACAAATAATTGTTTGTAAAATCAGCAAAAACATAACATTTGTGTATTCTTTAGTGTTTTTTCGATAAAAAGGAATTATCCAATAAACAGCCCAGGGAGAAGGTGGAATTAAGTTTTCTTCATCATCAATATCAGCTAATTTTATCTTTTCTCCTTCTGATTTGAATGCCCTAGGATCACGTAAATAAAAGAAGAACATTACAAAATTGATAAAATAAAGTAGAAAAATACCTAATGCTAAACTTTCCAAATTTCCTAATATAATAACAACGAAAAGTGCTGCTCCTAACATTAAAGTTCCAGAATTTCCAATCAAAACTTTTGCAGGATATTTATTATACCAAAAGAGTACTAAAAGTGCCCCTAACATACATGCAGCAAATATTAAAACAGTTGGATCATTTACCCAAATAGAAACTATTAATATTGTTGTGAATGAAATAATTCCCAATCCTGTTTCCAAACCGTTATACCCTGCTAGCATGTTATAAGAATTGAAAGCAAAATTCATGCCTAAAGGTATAATAAATACTGCATAAAGTATACCGATTTCAATACCCCTAATAGGGTTATTGATACCAAGAATTATTAAAGGAAAACTCGGTAAAAACCCCAAAAATATTTTTTCTCTCCATCTCACACTTCTACCAAAAATATCATCAATCAACCCAATTAAACCAGCTATTACAACTGCTAAGATTCCTCCAAGATATTTGGGTAAATCTTCATTTATATTTCCAAACTCAATATCAAATTCAGTAAGTTGGATAAATTCCTCATCTATTAAATTTCGAATTATTACAATAACTACAATTATTGCTAGAAATGAAAAAGTAAATGCTAAAATTGTTGCTAATCCGCCTGGTTCTGCAATAATTGGCTTACCTTTTTTATGAGCATCGACAGTAGTCATACCAGACGCTAAACTTGATCGAATAACAAATGGAAAAACAATCACTGAAATTACTATGGATAAAATCAATCCTGCTAAAGCTAAAATCAAGGAATAGATCATAGAAGTTCACTCTGTTATATAGAAAATGATTAAGGTGAAAAAAATAATTTCTTAAAAAAATTATAGGTATTTTTCTAATTATTGGATAAAAATTAAATTTAATGTTAAATTCTTCTTTATAAAAAATGAAATTCCTTTCTTTTCATGGAAAATTTGTAAGATACTACATTAGCTTAAAGTTTTAAATTAGCTCAAATTATTTTTTTTTTATGAATTGATAAAAAAAAATTCTATCAAAATAGTAATTTGATTTTTAAAAATAATTTAGAATCTTTCTATCAAAATTTAAGTGAAAAAAGTGAAAAACAGTAATAATATTGTATCATTTCAGAAATTAATGGAACAAATATACTTTCAACGTGATAAAAGACGTGGTATTGAGTCGACATTCTTATGGTTAATAGAGGAAGTTGGAGAGTTATCAAGAGCTATAAAGAATAAAAATGAACAGAACATACGCGAAGAATTTGGTGATGTTCTTGCTTGGCTCTGTAGTTTAGCTAATCTTGCAAATATTAATTTAATTGAAGTAGCATACGAGAAATACCAAAATAAATGTCCCAGATGTAATAAAACAGTTTGTAAATGCCCCGAATAAAAATTCAAATAGGATTCAAAATATAAATCTTAAATAAAAGACATTTCTTCTCTGATTAGTTATAATTTTAAAAAAAAAAATCTTATATTTCTCTTTTTTACCTATAATAAAAATAATAAATGAAAATTAATAATGTTACTGTTTATATTCTTAACAGAAACGAATTAAATGTTTGTTTTAATCTTTTAAAAGGGAAGATTATTTATTTTTAGCACTTTCGTTATCAAAAAGACACAAACAAGAATTTTTAGGTTATCTAATAGTTGTATTACTTGATTCAAGTTTCCTAGATATTTTATTGGTTAATTAGAGGATAAACATGTATTATCAATCTGATGTTACTGTAACAATTCAGGTTCCCCCAAACAGATTTGGTGAAAGAATAGACAAAGTTGTTCTAGAATTGGCAAGAGAAAAATATGAAAACTCTATTCATCCAGATATAGGAATGATTGTCGGGGTTCTAGGAATAAAAGCATTACAGCCAGGAAAAATTGTTCCAGGACAAGGATCGACATTTCACGACGTAATCTTCTCGGCTATAACCTTTCGACCTTTAAAAGGAGAATTTATATCAGGTGAAGTAGCCGAAGTAATAAAATTCGGTGTTTTTATTCGAGTAGGATGTACGGATTGTCTTTGCCATATTTCTCAAATATCAAATGAAAAAATGGAATGGCAAAGCCAAAAAGGAGTATTAGTTGGAAGGGAAACCAACAGAAGGATTCAATTGGGAGATGAAGTTCGTGCTAAAATTATTAATACCCAAATTGATCATTTATCTATGAAAATAGCTGTTACTATGCGTGATAACAATTATAACTTGTTAGGAACGAAAAAATGGATTAAAGATTCTAAAAATAAAGTAGATTCTGATGGATCCGCTGTTGATGGCAAAAGACGGACTAGGAAAAAGAGAAGAAAGAAAAAGAGAGAATAAAAAGGAAATAATAGCTTAATCTCAAAGAGGAAATAGAATGCCAAGATTATCAAAAATGCGTGCTTGTAGGACTGATGGGACTGTTGTTCTTTCTAAAGAGGAGGTTTGTCCCGTTTGTAGAAAATCTGACAACATGAGCGCTAATTTTAGCGGACTAATCGTTATTTTTGAATCTGAAACTTCTGAAATAGCAAAAAAAATGAACATTAAACAAGATGGTCTATATGCTATTCGTGTTCGTTAAACTTAGTGGAAAAAATGTCAGAATACTTCTTAAGAGAGAATGAAAATCTTATTTTACCTGATTCATTGCGAAACAAATTAGCTGAACCATTTGGAATTTTATATGGAGAAGAAAATAAAATTTCTCCTGAAAAACAACTACAACCACTTTTAGCAAAGTTTGAAAATATTATAGTTTCAGTTGGTGATGTAGTAACAGATTCGTTACTCTCAATTGATATTTTTCCAAATTTTGGGATTATTGATTATAATACTTTGCGAGGAGAATACAAAGGTAGTGATTTTACAGATTACAAGAAATTTAAAATTACCAATCCTCCAGCAACAATTACTTACAATTCTTGGAAGACAATCAAAAATTTATACAAATCGTTTAAAGAAGATATAAAGAGTAGAAAAAATGATTTATTCTCTCATTCCAAAAAGATCAATACTATAATAGTCGTTGTTGATGGAGAAGAGGATTTATTAGTAATTCCGTGTATTATTGAGGCACCAATCGGGAGTCTGATACTTTACGGGCAACCTAATAAAGGAATCATAGTAATCACGGTAAGTGAAGAACTAAAACAATCTACAATTGCTTTAGTTAAAAAATTTAATAAGAAAACTAGTGTTCAAAGCTAGGAGTGAAAATTATGGAAATAAGCATTTCATCAGAAAAAGACAACAGGCTCTTGTTACGTAAAGAATACGAAGGAGTAATTACTCACACAAATGAATCTACTCCAAAAAGAAGTGAAGTAAAAGATAAAGTAGCAGCATTAACAAATTCTGATGCAAATAGAACCGTAATAGTAAAAATAAAATCAGAGTTTGGTATGGGTAAAAGTAAATTAACTTTTAGGATATATGATACACCAGAAATGATGAATAAAGTAGAATTAGATTACATATTAAAACGAAATGGTCATATATCAGAGGAAAAGAAAAAGAAATAATTTTAAAGAGGTATTTCAAATGGCCAGACAAAAATCAAATTCAGTTTATGAAGTAGACAAAAAAAGTGAATCTTTAAAAAGAAAAAACCAACCCTGCCCAAGATGTCAAGGCAGTTTTTTAGCCGAACACAAAAATCGTAGAAGCTGCGGTAAATGTGGCTACTCAGAATATAAACGCTGATCACAAAAGATAAATTATCCCCAAAAACTTCACTTGGATTTTGATGGTGGAGTAAACTGACTTCTAAAGGTTATATGCTAGGAATTGAAGGCACAGCGCATACTGTGGGAGTAGGAATAGTTGATTCTGCATTTAATATTTGTGCAGATGCTCGGGCGACATTTAATCCTGTTTCAGGGGGAATACACCCCCGAGATGCTTCTTTACATATTTCAGAAAATTTACCGAAAATGATTGAAACTGCCTTTTACCAGTCGGGAATAGACCCAAGCGAAATAAATGCAATTTCTTTTTCACAAGGACCCGGATTAAGCCCTTGTTTACGGTCAACAGCTACTGGTGCTCGTGCTTTATCTCTTGCACTTGATAAACCGTTAATAGGCATCAACCACGCTCTTGCCCATATCGAATTAGGAGTAACAATATGCAATATTGAAGATCCCCTAACTTTATATGTTTCTGGGGGAAATACACAACTAACTGCTTATGCTAATCATCGTTATCACATCTTTGGTGAAACACAAGATATTGCCATTGGGAATATGATTGATACTGTAGCAAGGGCCATTGGATACGATTATGCACTTGCGGGTCCAATAATTGAAAAGGAAGCCAAATTAGGAAAAAAATTTCTCTTTCTTCCATATTCAGTTAAGGGCACTTCAGTAGCTTATTCAGGATTAACTACTGCAGCGATTCGGGCAAAAATTGAATTTAACGAAGATCCTAAAGATATTGCATATTCTATTCAAGAAGTGGCATTCGCAATGCTAGCTGAAATCACAGAAAAAGCTTTTATCGTCAGTGGACGAAAAAAAATATTGTTAACTGGTGGTGTAGCGGCAAATAAAAGATTAAAAGAAATGTTAACAATAGTAGCTGAAGAGAATGGAGGTATGCTAGAAATTGTTCCAATTAAACTCGCTGGTGATAATGGTGTGATGATAGCAATGGCAGTTAGTTGTGTATTTCCCCCAGAAACATATCGAATTAGGAGTAACAATATGCAATATTGAAGATCCCCTAACTTTATATGTTTCTGGGGGAAATACACAACTAACTGCTTATGCTAATCATCGTTATCACATCTTTGGTGAAACACAAGATATTGCCATTGGGAATATGATTGATACTGTAGCAAGGGCCATTGGATACGATTATGCACTTGCGGGTCCAATAATTGAAAAGGAAGCCAAATTAGGAAAAAAATTTCTCTTTCTTCCATATTCAGTTAAGGGCACTTCAGTAGCTTATTCAGGATTAACTACTGCTGCGATTCGGGCAAAAATTGAATTTAACGAAAATCCTAAAGATATTGCATATTCTATTCAAGAAGTGGCATTCGCAATGCTAGCTGAAATCACAGAAAAAGCTTTTATCGTCAGTGGACGAAAAAAAATATTGTTAACTGGTGGTGTAGCGGCAAATAAAAGATTAAAAGAAATGTTAACAATAGTAGCTGAAGAGAATGGAGGTATGCTAGAAATTGTTCCAATTAAACTCGCTGGTGATAATGGTGTGATGATAGCAATGGCAGGACTCAAATTTTGGAAAGCTGGAAAATACGTAATAAATATATCTGAATCATTTGTGAAACCTAAATGGCGTATAGATGATATTTTTATTCCTTGGTAATATTCTAAAGGTAATTTTATGACTAATGCAAATGACAGTATCAATTTTGATTATTTATTGAATATTGGGGAATTTTTTGTCAAAGGCAGCGAAGCCTACATTTATTTTGGAAATTTTTTGGGAAAAAAGGTAATAATAAAAGAACGAAGACCAAAAGCGTACAGACATGAAAAATTAGATTTTAAATTAAGATCAGAAAGAATTAAACTTGAAACAAGGGTTTTAACGGCAGCCTTAAATTCAGATATACCTGTTCCTGCTGTATTAGGAGTTAATCCTAAAAAATTCCAACTAATCTTGGAATACGTGGAGGGTTCCCCTCTAGGTAAATTATTAGAAACTCCAATAGAATTAAAAAAAAATATAATTCTTTTGTTTTTTGAAAAGCTTGGAGAATTAACTGGTAAATTACACTCTCAGGAAATTGTTCATGGTGATTTAACCATATTCAATGTTATTATCAATGGTCAAAATGAACTCACTCTAATCGATTTTGGTCTTTC
Source organism: Candidatus Heimdallarchaeota archaeon LC_3 (assembly GCA_001940645.1). The sequence continues at coordinate 20,480 of MDVS01000031.1, read as the reverse complement.
TTATATCACTGATGAAATAGAGCCTTTAGCTTCAGATATTAACATTTTTGAAAGCAGTTTAAGAGCTTTTAATCCAGAAATGGTAGAGCTGTGGTTTAATTCATTTTTGAAAGGATATAAGAGTAATTACAATAATGCTGATAGAGTTCTTAGTCAATTAAAAGATATTCTCTCGAGAGGACGTTATATTTTAAAGCGAAAACAAGATTCAAATTCAGACTAAATTTTATTTAGAATAATTTTCATTTTAAAATACAAAAATCAATTAAATAAAAAAAAATTGAAGATTTTACGTAAACATGTTGAAATTAATATCGAAAATTTAAGAGATACCTTTTATGACTTTATTTGAGCTTATTATTGAAAATGAAAAAGCGTTCCATGCACCGGAAGTGTTTATTTCAGGTTTCCACGGTTTAGGTTCTGTCGGTTATATTAGCATTAAGCATTTAATTGATGAAATGAAATTAGAAAGAGTAGCAGTTTTGAAAAGTACAGCGGCACCTCCTTTTATCTCCCTTACAGAAAGTGGAACTATAGCTCTTGCATTTGAATTTTATGCTACTAATGATTACCGTGTGATCTTTTTCTTTCCTCGGTTACCTCCATATAGACACTTGGAGACTGAATTTTCCGACCATTTAGCAGAATGGGTTATATCTAAGAAATTCAAGCAAGCTATCTTAATAGGTGGAGTCGATAAACGACTAAGAGATAATCCTGAAGATGGACAGATAGATTCGGAAAAAAAAATACGTTATATTCCAACAAAAAGCTATGTAAAAAATTTCTCAACGTCTAAAACAATTGAAGATAGCCTTCTAACAACTGGCTTATTTGTTCAGGGTCCATTAGCAGTGATGCTAGCTAATTTTGATGTTTACAATTTTCCTGCTGTCGGAGTTTTATCTTACGCTGAACGAGATAGACCAGATCCTGAAGGAGCAGCAAATGCAATTCAAATTATTAACAAAATTGTAAATATTTCTTGTTCTGTTAATGAACTTGTGAAAAATGCTCAAATCTTTGAAGAAGAAATTTTAAAGAATGCGAGAATGTTTCCATCAGACGATGAGTTGGATGGTCCACATGAAACTTATACTTAGATTTGAATCTTTCTTTGTTTACTTCCTAGACGCAATGGAAGTTACTATTGAAAAACTTCTAACACTTAGTCTTTCATCAACATATAAAATTCTAACATGCTGAGGAGCACCTTGAGGAACATTTCCATCTAGGCCATGGATATCCACTACGGTGCTTACACCAGTTATAGACGGTTTGAAGGATTCTTTTTTAATTTTGACGGGTATAACAGCCTTACAAACTTCACAGGCTTCACAAACAAGTGTTAAATCTTCTGACATTAATGAATTACGACTCCAAGTATTTATAAAGTTATTATATCAATCTAGTTTTAAATATTTTTAACATTTTTAATATACACATTTAACCAAAAGGTTGTAATCGTTCCCTATTTTGCTAATATAAAAAATCATCTGAAAACTTTCCGAAAAAAAATTTTAATAATATTCGTAGTAGAAAAAGTGTATTACTTTCTAAATACATCTATAAAGGGTATTATAACAGTGGACTTTTAATTTATGATGCCTGAATATAATTAATTATAAATATCAACTTCAATAATTATTCAAAATAAAAGATATCAATTCAGACTTGAAATTCAGTTTAATTACTAAATTTTTGAAAAACTTCAAATGTGTATAGAAAATGCGGGTCCCTTTCTCTAATATAGATGGTATTCTATTAATCATTAAAGCTTTATCTGATCCGACTCGTTTAATGATAATTAATGAAATTTTAGATACAGGAGAAATGGGAATAACAGCTGCTGATCTAAGTAGAAAAATTGACAAAAAAATTCCTTCTACGCTTCATCAATTAGAAATATTAAAATCTGCAAACATTGTAGATGATAAAATGGTATATGTTGACACAATTGGTAGAGATATTAAACATTGGTTTATTCCCAAGGAACGACACAAAATTGTTATAGATTTATCTTTGGGTTCTCTATCGAAAGCTCAATTATCATCTTATGTTGACCGAATAGATGCAATTCAATTATATAAAAACCAATATAATCAGTCTAATCCTTTTAATTTGGAAGATATAGCCTTTATTATCCAAAATATATCATCTTTAAGTAATGGTAAGATTATTTCAATACGGGAAGAAGATATATATGATGCATTGGCAATAGAAGTCTATAATAAATTTCGTAATGCAAACCCTCCTTCAGTTATCTCAGATATATTTAATGAAATTAACAATTTTACTCATGAAGTAGGATTCAAAGTTAAACAAGTTTTAGAAAAAAATAAAAGAATAGAAGAAAAATTAGACACCCAAGGTAACTCGCATTACTTATTTTTGGCTACTTAATGTGATAAACAATAATTATAGTTCATTCAGAAAATAATTTTAATTTTTCTTCAAAATTTACCCCAAAATTGTTTTAAATTAAAATTTGTGATAATTTAAGTTAATTATCATATTTTTAAAATATTGAAAAACTATATCGTTTTAGAGACTAATAGTATTTTTTATATTCTTCAGTTGGTTATATGACAATTTCTCAACCTTCATCCTTTCCATGGTTACATTTAACAGCAGTTCATGAACCACCAGAAATAACATTAGACATCTACCAGTGGCAAAAGTTTGGTGAATTAAGGGCAACATTTCTAATGGAATTTCAACAAAAAAGAGAGTCGTATCCCTCCCAAAAATCTTTTGACGAAATCATTACTAAATTTTTCGGTCAACAACCTCGAATTGAAAAATTTGAAGAAATGTATATAGGACACCTGTTTTTAAGACTTGCAGCCTCATTAAATGCTCGATTTGAGAGTTGGTTAAGAGAAACTGAAGGTGATGTATTCGAATACTTTTTTCGTCAACTTTCAACAGAAAAAGAGAAACTTGCATCAATTCAAACTCTTTTAGGCTCTCCATACCTGGCTGATAAAGCGAATAATATTATTCAATCAATTTCACTTACAAATAATGAAGTTGAACGATTTAATCTTATCTCAATAAGAGATAAAGGATGGGCATTAAGATACACAGAAATTCCTTATATTGTTGGAAAAAAATTATCTTTAACTCCACGCAGAAGATCCGCAGAAAAAAAAGATGGAAAGAATAATTCAGATTGGAAAAGGAAAAATCCAAATATCCTTTTACGAGGTTATGTTTTCGCCTATCCATCGTTCTTTTTTGGAACTATAAAGAAAATATTTGAACATAAGTTAGCTAATGAGATTCATAAAATCAAATCTAAAGACGATATCGATTTAGAAATTAAAAAATCAGTTATGAAATATGTAAAAAAATTATCTAAAGAAGTTAAATTCCTACCTGATTTTAAATCATCCTTTAGTAATACGGTGCTTAGTTCTGATAAAATTCTCTTCCCTCAGACTGATTTATATCCACCATGTATGAAATATTTGCGATCTAAGCTAGAGGAAACAGGACATTTACCACATTTACATCGTGTTCAACTTGGAATTTTTTTAAAATCTTTAGGAATGGATGTTGATACACAATTACATTTCTGGTACGAAACAGCAATCGATAACGTAAACATCACATTCGAAACTTTTAATCGTAGAGCTGGTTACCAAATAAGACATTTATATGGATTGGAAGGAGGAAGAATTGACTATGCTGTTCCTAAATGCCAAACAATTATTTCTGACTACTTTTGTTTATTCCAAAATATTAATTCCAAAATATTAACACCAATTTTAGAATCTTTTTATAATTTAGACCAAAATAAAGAAAAATTTGATTTTAATGAAGTGTTAGTGGAAATAGAAAACTTTAAGCCAAGAAATGCTTGTAGTACAGTATTTAAGTTATTAAACAAAGAAAAAAAATTCATTTCTCACCCGCTTTCATGGGTAAAAGGTTCAATGAAGAAATCTAAAATCAAATAATAAAGAATTTTTAGTTTACTTATCAAAAGTGCTTTAGAGGAATTGTTCAAAATATTCTTGTTCAAGTTTTTTAATATTAGTAAATCTGTCAAAAATTAAAAATAAAAAAGGAGTAATGGTACTAATTGCTATCATAATAAAAAACAAACCTATTAAATTCATTTTAAATAGAGCTTCTAATCCAATTAAAAGGTTTATCAATCCATAAGGTATCATGAATAAGCCATACAGGTTGTAATTCAATCTTTTATTCCATTCACTTCTTGAATCCGATGGTAAGTTTTTATTGAATATTGCACTAATTACTGCTGGAAAAATAAAAAAAAATAGGCTTAATGTAGCAATAAAATAAACAGGTAATACTAAGAACCATTTAAGGGAATTCGATCCAAACACAGCAACCATACTTCCTATTAAAGTATTAAAAGCAAAAAATAATGCAAAAAATTGAAATCCGTCAAATATAATTATTTCATGTAAAATTGAAATTGAATATTGTGGCCGAAGAGTTTCCCAACCGCCTAAATAAATAATTAATAAGCTTATTGCTAGTAAAATCGTTCCTGATCCTGTTATCCAAACAAGATTATTCATAAATAATTCAACTTTAGTGATCCCGCCTATTTTCTTTGATGAAAATATTTCTTTTGTTCTTACTTTTACTATACTAGTAGCACCATGAGCCCATCTCCATGTACTAGAAATAAAATCACTCAATCTCCACGGTACTAAAGCTGTAGTAGCGTATTCATTTAAAAATCTTGATTTAAATCCTGAAAGGATTAATTTATTACTTATATCAATATCTTCGCAATAGGTTTTGTCAGGAAATCCATTTACTGCCAAAATTGCTGATCTTCTAAAACATGCTGTCGTACCGTTAAAAAGGACGGTTTTTCTGAAATCTTTTCCACGGGATAAAATTTCATAATAATATGAATACATTATCGAAATTGCAATTCGAACAATAGAATTGTCATTTTGAATTTTGTATTTTGCTTGTACAAATGCTAATTTCTCATCCGCTTCTAATAGTTCTACAAAATTTATGATACTATCAGGAACTATTATTTGATCAATATCAATAAATAAAAAATATTTTGATTTTATCTTATCTAAGATATAGTTAATATTTCCACTTTTAAAACCCTTTTTAGCTTCTCTGTGATAAAAAAGGACATTATAACGATTTGTTAAGTTTTTAATTTTTTCCACAAGTTTCAAATTCTGGGAATTATCTACAACTACAACTTCATAATTTTTGTAAAGAATTTCCTTAATTTTTTTAAAATTTGCTTCTAAAGCTAAAATGTTTGGATAAGCTGTAGGGATAATGATACTTACTTTAGGTTGATTAGATGAGTTTATCTTTGCTGTCTCATAACTTCTTGAAGCAAGAGCTAGAGGAATATGAAGAAATAAAAACAATCCCATTGGAATTATAATCAATTCGTAAATAAAAATTATAATGTTTAATAACACCTCTGGGTCAACTAAAGACCCATAAGTGATTCTTTCAAAAAGGAGAAAAAAAGAATCAAATATATAAATACTACTAAAAATAATTTCAATAATGAAGATAATAAGGAATAAGATAACAATAAACTTATTAAGGAATTTTTTCATTCTATTACATCATAGAGGATAATTTTTTGTTTATCCAACTAAAAAAATAGGCAAAAAAAGAAACAAGTTATAAGAAGAATTTATTTTTTACTACGCTTTTTTTTCCCCTTGTTACTTTCTAGATTAATCATCTGATTCTCTAACATGAATTTCATCTCTTCAATGCTTAATCCTTTCTTTGTAGAAAGTTTCCTCTTAATTTCTGTTCTTTTTTCTTCTTTAATCTCTATAGTTCTTTCAGTACGTAATGATTGATCACTTTTTCGCTTCTTTTCTTGTAATTTTTTCATAGCTGGGTAAACTACATCTAATTCAGCTTTTAGTACTCTTAATCGATTTCTATATTTTCTAGCTTCTTCGACTTTCTTAATAAATAACTCGTGGTTCTTATCTGCTTCATATTTCGACTTTTTTCCAGTATCATACAGCTCACTTAATCTATTATGTCTTCCCTGGCTTGCAGAAACAAGCTCTGATAATTGTTTCCAAGAATCATCTAAGAATCCTTTCAAATTCCCCTTTCTTCTTCTAATCTCTTTAAGTTCGCGTTGTGCAGCTTCGGATACCTCTACTTCTCCCAGTTTAGATGAAAGTTCATCTATTCTATCCATAAGAGCTCGTTGTTCAATTAATGTTAAATTAGGAACGGTTTGAAGTTGCCATTCTAGTTTTTCTATGTGGTTTTGAATTGAACGAGCATCTTTCTTATTGATTTTTTTATTATCATCTTGGGATTGAAATTGCTGAATTATTTCTCTTTCACGCTGACTAAGATCTTTTAATTCTGCAAGAACACTTCCACGAGTTGTTTTTAATTCACGAATTTCTTTGTTTGTTCCATCCCTTTTTTCTTTTAATTCAGAAACTTTAGCAAATGATTCAGCTGATTCTTGATTATAATCATTTCTTTTTTCTTTAACTTGTTCTCTTTGTTGATTAATTTCTCTTAAAGAATCGAGAACTTTTGTTCTCTCGATCTCTCTTACCTTAATTAGTTGCTTTAATTCTTCAAGGGGTTTATCAGTGACGTCAATATCTACTTTTATAGATTTTCTCCTTTCTTTTTTCTGTTGATCTTCTTTTATCTCTTCTTTTTCTTCTTTAACAACTTTTTCTTTTAATTCTTCAAGAGGTTTATCATTTGTGTCAATATCTACTTTTATAGGTTTTCCCTTTTCTTTTTTCTGTTTATTGTCTTTTATCTCTTCTTTTTCTTCTTTAACAACTTTTTCTTTTAATTCTTGTTCTTCAGAATTTGTTGTAGGTCCTTCTTCAGAGTTGAGAGTAGAAGAATCTTCGATGTTTTTATTTTCTCTCTGTTTTTTTACTGTTACTTGCATGTTTATCATTCTTGAGGTTTTCTAAAAATTAGTCCAATTAAAAAAGAATGGAATTTGTTAGAATGGTAATTTATTTCTTATAAATGTTCCAAAAATAACTTCTATCTTTATTTCAATTTTAAAGTATAATTCATGTATTTCTTTGAATAATATAAATTCATCTTGTTTTAAGACATGAATTGATTTTTTATAAACATAATAAAGTAATCAATTTATCTTTTAAAACTTTATTAGAAAATATTTTCTGTATTAGGAGTAGTTTTAAAAGATAAATTCTCTTCAGAAATTTATTGGAATAATACCATGGATCAAAAATCTTTTAAAGAACCTGTTGAGATCATTAAAATCTCATTAAAAGACATTTTAGGCAAAGAAAAAGGATTACAATTAGAAAAATCCATCAGACATTACTATAGGGAGAAAAATATCAAGAATGTTGATAACAGAACTGATTTTTATTCTGTTCGAAGAACAGAAGAAGGATTAGTACACCCCGCTTTTGTTACACTCTTTCCTATTAGCTTTAAATCGAGAAAAAAAACAAATTATTCTAAGAATTTTGCTGTTTTAAGATTTTATGAGAAGAATAAGGATGATAATGAAGAATATTTTGATAGAGCAAAATATCACGTTGCTCGTATGAAAACATTAAAAAGTTTAGGTAAATATTATCCGCCGTTTCTAATTTATGAATCTAACATATCAAATGGATTTATAATTTTCCAAAAATTCTTTTTTTATCCAATATGCAAATTTAATACATCTGATTCAATTATGGAACTTTTTAACTTAATGTATTATTCATCTGTTAAAGAATTATTTTTAGATTATAATCAAAATCATTTCTTATGGGATAGTAAAAGAAAATCATTGTTGTATACTGATGCTGATTATATAGAAGATTATCCATTTGAAAAAGCTGTAATCGAGAATTTTAATCAAGCAACAATTTATTTAACATTAGATAACACAAAATTTTTCTCCAATGCTATTAAATCTTTCAAAAAATCACATAAAAAACTATCTGCAGTATTTTATAAAATCATTATTGATCTAATAAAAGAAAAACTTGATAATTTACAATCAAGACCAAAAACACAAGTAATTGAAAATAGAATTAAATCATATAAAATAATTTTGATTGAAAATTCCTGATTAAATAAAACATCTCTTAAATAATCAATCCAATACAAAAATTAAAAGGTATAAATAATGAACAATAAATCTAAATTTAAAAAGAAAAATATTAATAATCTAAATTTTAATTCAAAAGTCGTTCATGCTGGTCAAAATCCTGATCCTACCACAGGAGCTATTCTTACACCGATATATCAGACCGCTACGTATGTGTTAACTGAAATAGGTAAAAATCTCGGCTACGAATATTCTCGTACTCAGAACCCAACTCGTACAGTTTTAGAGGATTTAGTGGCTTCATTAGAGGGTTCTAAATATGCAATTTCGTTTTCCACTGGCATGGCAGCAGCTGATGCTGTTATCAAGGCCTTATTGAAGAGTCAGGATCATGTGGTTGTTTGTGACGATGCATATGGAGGAGTATATAGACTTTTTGAACAGAGTTATAGAAAATATGGATTAAATTTTACCTATGCGGATACACGGTATGCTGAAAATGTGAAAAAGGCAATCACCTCACAGACAAGACTAGTTTGGCTAGAAACACCCACTAATCCCTTATTAAAGGTTGCTGACTTAGAAAATATAATGCAAATAATTAATTCAGAAAATTCAACCCGGAAGGATGAGAATAAAATATTTTCACTAGTTGATAATACATTTATGACTCCATATTTATTCAAACCCTTAATTTTTGGAATTGATTTAATTTTACATTCCTCAACGAAATTTCTCAGTGGTCATAACCAATTAGTTGGTGGAATTGTCGTTGTCAATGATAAGTTAACAAAATGGTATCATGAAGATGAACTCATTAAAGATTTCATGGGAAAGCCAGTTATTGATCCAGAAAACAACAAACAGAAAACCGAGAAAGTTAATTCCTTATTTACTTCGTTGAAATTTATACAGAATTCAGTTGGAGCAGTACCTGGACCTATGGATTGTTGGTTAACAATATTAGGTATTAAGACTCTAGCTATAAGAATGGAAAGACAAGATGAAAATGCTAACAAAATTGTTTCATTTTTGTTAGGACATTCAAAAGTAAAACATGTAAATTATCCTGGATTAAGCAGCCATATTAATTATGAGATCGCAAAAACTCAAATGAAGGGTTTTGGAGCAATTATATCTTTCGAGTTGGAAGGTGGATTAGAAGAGGGAATTATGCTAATGAATAATGTGGAATTGTGGTATTTAGCAGAATCTTTAGGAGCTGTAGAAAGTATGATTACACATCCAGCTAGTATGACTCATGCTGCTGTTCCTAAAGAAGTTCGTGAAGAAAGAGGAATTTCTGATGACTTAATTCGATTATCTGTAGGAATAGAATCAGTAGAAGACTTAATTCAAGATTTGAATAAAGCATTGGATTTAATTTAATCCTTCTTCATCCTTCCAAACTACTTTTTTGATAAAACGGAAAAATGCAATAGATACTAAAAATTGCAAGATTGGAAGGATTAGTGCTAAAAAGAATCCATAAGTATAGCCAAAGCTTGTTGAAAGTATTGGAATAGTAGCTAACATTAACAAACTGCTTATTGCTGCTCCAAATATCCAACCAACTCTCGGTGAAGCTAAACTTACTACTAATCCTAGATACAATAATATTGCTACACCATAGCCTACTATATCTTCATTAACTACCAAATTTAGAAATGTGGGTAAAGTTGCAGTCAATTTGTAGCTTTCCTGATATCGGATCACAAACCAAGGTAATGATAGAACACTATAGATGAATAAACTTTGAATGGAAATAATTGATACTATTTCAGAAATAATGATAAAAATATGATTTTTTGTATTCGAATCAAATCCTCTTTTAGAAAACCTACGGTATTTAATATACAATTGAATAACTATGGGTAATGCTAATAAAATTCCCAAAATTCCCATCCAAGGGAGAAAAATAATATTAGATAAGGAATTTTCATATAAAAGGGAGGAAAATGTAGCACCATTATCTAGTTCAACTGAAACAAACCAAGTCACTGGCACAGAGGTAACAGGTGCCTCTAACATATAGAATGCCAAAGAAGTATTACCTATAGTGTTGAAATTTTTTAAATCTACAGTTTTCCATTTAATCCCCATGTAATTTTCTTTATAATGAAATTTCATTACTCGAATTGGCATAGATGACTCCACTCTAATAGTAATTTGTGTTTGTTCAGCGATTATATTATTTGAGTTTAATTGAGTAATATTAAATTCAGGTAAGATAATCGAATTATTGATTGTGGCACTTAACCACATATCTGTTGATTCAACAGTTAAATCAAGACTTAAATCATGATTATGACCTGGAATGAAGTTCACCGCTTTATTTGTAGGAAATTGACTGTAAGTTTTATTTGCAGATTCAATTGAGAAGAATTCATCGTTTGTCCCAATAGAATAAAATATGGGAACATTTGAATGTTTAGCATAAATTAAGGGATCAAATTTTTGTAAAAAATCTCTTACCTCTTGACTTTCGAGTGGAGAGGGATATTTATCTCTTGGAAAAAAAGCGTTTAATAATCCACCATATTTTATCCCATCAGCAAAGTCTCCTGCTGCAAGAAAAATAGCACTAGCAAATATTCTTGTATCTAAGGCAGAAGCATAAATTGACAAAATTCCACCTAGAGAGCCCCCTACAACAATTATCTGAGACTGATTGACTTCCGGAATAGTAGTCAACAGAGAGATAGAATTTATCACTGACCTTTCAAGAATATAAAGGGCAGAAGCTTTGGGATTATTTGAAGAAATCTCCAAAAAATCTGGTGATAATTCTGGAAATCCAGTTGTTTGACCAGAAAAACCAGGAAGATCTATTGAGAGTGTTATGAATCCTTTATTTGAATAATAGTCTACGTAAGGATCAACTTGAGTATGATTACCACCAAATCCATGTATAAATAATATTGCAGGTCTCGATTGATTAATCGATTCGAGTTTTCTAACCTCAGCAAACACTCGAATTGGATGATTATCATATTCACCAGAGTTAAAGTAGTACGTTGTGATATTTATTTTTTCTTTGATGCCTGAATCTATTACAGTAATATCTAAATCTTCATTTTTTATTTCATTAACATTCCAAAAGTCGGGTATTTTATCGGTATTCAGATTGAATTCTTCAGCTGGGAGTTGAGTGACGTTTATTTTTGCTCTTATTTGGTCTAATCCAGCTTCTCCAACATAATTTAATATTAGAATACCTGAGATTACAAGAAGGGCTAAAATCATACGGTCAAATAATTTCATTCGTGCACCAAAGATAGTCTAATATCAAATTCAGTTAACTAGAAGTTAATTCATAAGTAATGTAAAACATGCAGAGCTTTTTTATGATATTTTTTTTAATTTTTCTAATTAAAATGTGAAATTAAACCATTTTGTAATTTGACTGTTTTTTCTGCAAACTGGACACAAACCATTGTTATTATCAATATATTGTTTTAAATGATCAAAGTGACCACCTTGTCCACACTGAGGACAAAGTAGGACATTAACATTTTTTTGATTTTTAAATCCTGCATAACACACAATACATCGATCATTTTTAAGCTGATTTAATAATTCATGTCTAATAATTTCTTCAGCCTTAGAATCATCAACAAAATAATCTTTAGTCGTACTTCCAGATTCATTAGGTGATTGAATCTTTTCTTTAAGGCTAGATAATGTTTGTGCAAGTTTTTCTCGATATTTTGGGGAAATTTCCTTACCACCAAAATGGAGATTGTTTGTATCATTTATGGATTCTATAAGCTTATCTAATCCCTCTGACACACTAGATCTAGCTTTTTCTATTTTTGGTTTGCTCGATTCAATAAATTTTGTTTTAGTTTTATTAAACCAAGATGAAACAGAAGAAACTTTATTAATTGGACTTGATCTCAAAATTCCTCCACACGAAGGACATGAATTCAAATTTGATTCTTGTAATTTTTCTCCACAGTGTTTACAATAAAAATTCTTCATAATCTAATTAAAGTAAGTTTTTTTAAGAAATTGTTTCATTATTTCGGGTTATTCTACTTGTTCTTCAGTTTTTTCTTCTGGTTCTTCGTCAGATGATGTGCCAAGAGCTCGTTTTTTCCATGTTTGAACTTGTTTAACGGTATCTTTATTCAGATCATCGAAATTTTCAGTTTCTGTAATTTTAGAACAATAGCTATTCATTTGATACAATACTGGACTAAACCTTCCATGAATCTGCAGGTAATTATCTTTAGCATCTAAAATTACTCTTTTTAAACCTTCGATATTAATAGATTTTTCTACAGAGCTTATCAAGGTTTCCCAGAACGCAGTGATTCTTTTATCAACTGAAATAGCTCCAGAAAAAGGATCATTGATATTATCTCGAACTTCAACAGCAATGCCTTCCAGTGAGTGTTCGATTTTATCTCTAGTCTTCTCAAATTGGTGTACTACTTGAGGTTCTAATTCTGGTGCACAAATCAGTAATATTGCAGTTTTAGGTTCAGTATCAAGCGAATAAGCCATTACAGATTTTCGATCAGTTGCACTTTTAGTGTGAATGATCGCATCTAGAAATTCGCCCGATAAATAACTGGATATCTGTTCTCCTTGAGGTATAACAATTGATGTTAATGCTCCCATAGTTTCAATAGTTTCCGGATCCTCTCTAATAGTCGCTACAGCTATACTCAAGCCTTCAACATCTGCTACAACAACATATTGAGCGCCAATATCAATTAATTCATTGAGAAGCTTTTGTAATACAGCTACATCTATTCCCATATTGCATCTCCTAATAAATAGTGAATTTTCGTAATTTGAATGACAAATATGAATGATTTTAAATTAAATTGAAGTTTCTTTTAAATTTCATTCAAAATACATCATTTTACAATTAAATACTTTCTTGTTATTTATAGAATTTAAATAACTCTAGTAATAAAAATTGAATTTATTTAAAAAGAGATTCCGTTAAAGGTATCCAATTAATATATAAAAGACGAATTATAGAAAATGTATATTCTTTTGATTTATTAGATGTACTTTAATGGTAATATCAAGTTATTTTGCTATTTTCACCAAATCTCAATTCTCTACAAATAATTTTCAGAGATAAAATTGTTAAAAAACATGTTTCAAATTAAAATCTGGTAGAAAATATTACATGAAAAAAAATTACGACCTTAAATATGAAATAAAAAAGCATGATGGACCAGCTCGATTAATTCAATATAAAAAAGATTTGAACAATTACAAAGTTCTTGGTCCTCTATTAATAAGTCAGTATAAGATTCCTCCAATACATATTAGGAAAGATAAAATTAATTTTAAAATTTCAAAACCTTTGAAAAGAAATCATGAAATTAATATAGGATATTTACCAAGTTTACAGTACTACTCTGATATTCAAAGTGGTAAAGAATTATTAAAGGTTCTACAAACAAAATACTATGAATATTTTATTAATAACAATATTGATATAATTTCGTTACCGTATGATCGTGCTCATAATTATCGACAATTAGTGCAGTATCCTTACTTTATTCAAAAGGTAATTGAAGAAATACCGGAAATTAGTTGGGCCGTTGCAATAACAAAAGATGACGATCTTAGTACATGGAAATTTAGTCCTGAAATGTTTATTCTTGGAGATTTTTCCTCGCATTCAGATTTTCCAAGAACAATGTGGGAGTATATTTTAAAAATCAAATCTGTCTTTCCTTCATCTTTATTATATACACCTGGAATTCATCCATTATTCATGCCTTTATTGGCATATTTAGGTATAGACGTGTTTGATAACCTTTATACTGATTATCTATCACATTTAAACAAATATCTCACATGGAACTATGATTTGGATAACAAAAAAAGCAATTTAAATCAATCACTACCATGTCTATGCGAAATATGCAATAAAAAAGATTTTTCTAATTCTTTATCATTATCGGATCTTACTTTACACAATAGGAATTTTACAAAAGGATTACTAAAACTTATTCAAAATGCTATCATAAATCAAAACCTCAGAGACTTAGTTAAACAATCATCTAAAAGATTCCCTAGTCTAGCCGGATTGCTAAGACTGGCTGATAATGAAAAACAATACTTAAACTCTTATGTCAACTTTGATAGATCTGATCAGCTATTAATAACTGATGAGACAGACTATGTCCGTCCTGAAATTGTTGAATTCCAAAATCGACTTCTTAATAGATATTCTTACGATAAACAAAAATGGGGTTTATTATTACTTCCTTGTTCTGCTAGAAAACCTTATTCCCAATCTAATTCTCATAAAAAGTTTGCCGAAACAATAAAGAAAGGATTGGGATCATATAGATATGGATTAGAAGAATGGATAATAACCTCTCCTTTAGGAATAGTACCCAGATATCTGGAAAGTTTATATCCTGTTAAATATTACGATATAACAGTAACAGGACATTGGTCAGATTTAGAGTTTGCAATTTTAAATAATCTCTTTGAAAATATGCTTAAACCCATTCCAAAGGGGTTTCCTATTATTGCTTATCTACCAGAACCAGAAAAAACTCTAATTAAACGAATAACAAAAGAAAAAGATTATAATATCACTTTCATTGAATTTAAAGGTAGATCTTCAGTTTCAGAGAATCTTTATGCCTTTGAAAGAATTTTACATGATATTCAAAGATCCTTATCTAAAGAAAATAGAGTCTCAAAACAAAATTGGTTATTAAAAAAATTTCAAACAATAGCTGACTTTCAATTTGGATTGGACATAGGTTTAAAGTTATTTCCAGAGGAAACAAAATTATTTCTTAGAAGTTTTAATGAAACAGCTGAATACCAGAAAAATCAACTAGCTACTATTTCTAAAGAATCGGGTTTGTTAACTCTTACATTAGATGGTGTTAAAAGAGTTCTGAATCACGTGGAGGGACTCAAAGTAATATTTGATGGGGAAGAAATAACCGGTTCTGCATTATATTGCTCAGGAATAAGCTATGCAGATCCACAAATTAAACCTGGTAACGAAGTATTAGTTTATAATATTAACGAGAGATTTTTGGGAATAGGCAAAACTAATTTAACCGGAAAAGAATTACAGGATTTGAATTATGGATTAGGAGTAAGTTTACGAAAAAAAAATAAAACAAAAAAGAAGGATTAATATTGGAAGCATTTAAAATAGGTACTGAGATATTACCGATACGCAGAGAATCATTTGTGAATCGTAAAAGGAAAATTGTAGTTTATTCGAAAATAGAACAGACTACTTTGTCCCATGGACCGGGATTGGCTCTTATTACTTTGATTCCAACAGTAGGATGTACTTGGGCTTTATCAAAATCGGGAGGATGCTCTATGTGTGGTTATCCTAATGATTCCACCCTTAATCCAGAAACAGATCCCGCAGAATACTTTATGAAAGAATGGGAAAAACATAAAGATCGATTACATGAAGTCGAGGCCGTAAAAATTTTTAATTCTGGAAGTTTCATTGATCCAAAAGAAGTTCCATTTGAATCACAAAAACGAATAATGGAAAAAATCGCAACACTCGATAATGTTAAAGAAGTAATTATTGAATCAAGACCTGAATACATTAATTTACACAAAAAAGAGTTAAAAGAGCTAGTTGATATAATTCATGGCAAACCTATATGGATTGGAGTTGGTTTGGAAACCAGCAATGATTATATCAACCAATCTTATATAAATAAAGGATTTAATTTTGATCAATTCCTTACATCCGTTAAGAATGCTGAGGATTGTGGATCATATGTTAAATCATATGTATTATTAAAACCACCTTTTATGACTGAATTGGAAGCGATAGAAGATGCTACGCAATCGATTATTGACAGTTTCAAAGCTGGAAGCAAAGTAGTATCACTTAATCCCGTTACTGTCCATCGTGATACTTTAGTTGATGTTCTTTATAAAAAACGATTGTTTAGCCCACCTTGGTTATGGTCTGTTTTAGAGGTGTTGAAAAGAATAGCTCCTGAAAAACCAACAGATGCTAAAATTGTATGTGAACCAGTGGCTAAGGGAAAAGATCGTGGAAGTCATAACTGTGGAGCTTGTGATTTTCAAGTTGCTCAAGAAATAGATTATTATTCATTACAGAATGAATTTTCACCTGGTCTAAAATCACTGAAATGCCCAAATAACTGTAATTTAAATTGGGAATGGATATTAGAAAACGAAAATTTTATACCCAGAGATGCACCAATTTTTTCACATCGATGGCATAAAAAGAAATTAAACCTAGCAATATGAAGTCAAAATACATAAAAAACTTATTTTGCTTTTTTGTTTGTTTTAAGAGTATATTCACCGAAAAGTTGCTCAAACTTTTGTAAATATTCTTTTTGTTCCTTATTAACTTTTTCTGGAGCACCAATATTAACATATATATACAAATCTCCTAATCGGCCACCTTTTCTAACAGGCATACCCTTCCTTTCAACCTTAATTTTTTCATCTGGTTTTATATTTTTAGGAATAGTAAAAGGGATTATTGATCCATCAAGGTATGGAATGTTAATTTTACCTCCCAAAACTGCAGTATGAAAGGGAATCAATAAAGTTCTATGAAGATCAGCTCCATCACGTTTAAAAACAGGATGTTCCTCAACTCTTAAAACAAGAAATAGATCACCAGAGTCTCCACCCATTTCCCCATGGCGACCTTCCCGAGGGATTCGTATTTGGTTTCCATCATCTATTCCTGGAGGAATATTAATTTTGATTTTTCGTTTCTGAGGAATTCTACCCTCTCCTTTGCATTCTGGACATTTTTTAGAAATGGCTTGTCCTTCACCACGACAAGTGGGACAGGTAGTAATAGTGTTGACTACACCGAAGAAAGAACGCTGAGTTTGTTGGACCTGTCCTTGACCACGGCATGTACGACAAGTTTCAGGTTTAGTACCAGGTTTAGCTTTGGAACCATTACAAGTTGGACAAATAGCTGGCATAGGAGGAACAATTTCTTTTTCTGCTCCATTATAAGCTTCCACCAGAGAGATTTCCAAAATCATCTGAATATCCGAACCTCTTTGGGGACCGCGTCTTGTACTAGAAGAACGACGGCGACTACTCCCACCAAAAATCCCTCCAAAGAGATCTGATAAAATATCTTCAAAACCTCCAAAATCGCCGTTGAATCCCATTCCACGACCTTGGAGACCTTCATGGCCAAAACGATCATAAACTGATCTTTTTTCGGAATCAGATAGCACTCCATAAGCTTCACTGATCTCTTTGAATTTTTCCTCTGCTTCCTTTTTATCAATTCCTTTCTTTTCAGCCATATCAGGATGAAAATTCATAGCAAGCTTACGGTAAGCTTTTTTTAATTCACTATTGGATGAATTTTTTGACACCCCTAAAATTTCATAGTAATCTCTTTTTTGAGACATTTGGTTAGACTAATCTCCTAATTATTAATACAAAAAAGTTAATTGGTAATATTGAAGTTTATATTAGAATTTTTTTAATGGATAAACCAAAAAGTGAATTTGTGAGGTAGATACTCCAGTGCCTTTCATGTCCTTATTTTGAGAACTTACACTTGTTGTCCTAGAATAAATAAAAAGGAATCCGTTAGCTTCTGTAGATAGAATTTGCTCTCCTTCATAAGTTAATGGTAACCGATATATTGCTTGAGTTAGTTGACTCACATTCCCAGGTGCATCATATTTTATGGGTTCTCCTAGTTTGTAGTTTTTACCTGCCCACGATACCTCCTTTTGTAGAGGTTTTCTGTCTGAATACAAAAAAACTCTTTTTTCAAAATAATGCTCGTGTTTCTCATATTCTAAAAACTGTTTTGGATCAACGGGATGAAAAATTTGTTTCATTCTCCTTTTTTTGATAATTAATTGATTATTCTCAATTATTAGTATTAATTATAATCAAGTTGGTAAAAATTAAAACTTAACGGAGTTTACTAATTTTTTTATTTAAAAAAGAGTAATAATTAAATTAGAAAATAATTCTTAAATCATTTCTTAATAAGATAATAAAAACCCGGACTATATGCAAAAAGAATTGGTCCGATAATAAAAAGAAAAAACAGAAGGATTCCGAAGGTCAAATCATCCATGCCACCATTCACATAAGTGGAAACCGTAGGAAAAACTATAAATAGGCTATAAAAAACGGAAATAGCCCAAGAAATGTAGTAAATCTTGTTATTAGATTTATCCCAATAATTCCATATCCAATTACTATTTTTTTTCATTTCTCTATCGATTAAGTCGGTAGATCTATCATAATTTGACATATACAATCAAAAAAGAGTTGTAATAAATATTAAAAAAGTCATAGATAAATGGATAAAACTAATTCATATGAGGAAACTGATTTTAAGATAGAACTAATAGCTAGGTTAGAAAATAACTTAGAAGAAGTGAAAAAAGTCATTCTAAACGTTCAAGCATAGTCCATTCATCTTCAATATCTTGTTTAAAAAGTTTTAGTGTTTCGTGATCTTTCAACAAATTTTTGAAACGGCCTTGGTGCTTCAAGTATTCTTCGATAGGAGTTCTTTTAGAGGGATCTTTTAGTCTATTAGAAGGCGAAGTAAAAGTAAGCTTAGCATTTTCATATTCGTACATAGGGAAAAAGCCGGTCTTAACAGCTAATTTGCCTAATTCAACAGTTAGATCTGGATCTGATACCCATCCTGTTGGACATGGAGCATCTATAAGTATAAATTTGAATCCTTCTATTTGAGAAGCCTTGTTGAATTTAGCAAAGATATCTCGAGGATATCCCACACTTGTAGTAGCTACATATGCGATATCATGCATGGCCATAATCCTACCGATAGCTTTCCTTTTTTGTTCTTTTCCATGAGGAGTTGTAGTGGTTCCTGCACCACGAGGAGTAGCACTTGACCTCTGACCACCTGTATTTCCATAAAATCCGTTATCATAAATTGCATGAATAATATTTTCACCTCGTTCAGCTGCACCAGATAACGTTGCAAATCCTATATCAAAACTACCACCATCACCAGACCAGACAACTGTTGTAATATCTTCACCACGCACTTTCTTAGCACGTGCAATACCAGAGGCAGCAGCAGCGTGAGCAGCAAAAGCTATATTTACTACAGGAAAATTGTAAGATATATTAGGGTGAAGTGATTCAACAACACTAGCACAACAGGCAGGAATGACAACAATTGGATTTTTAATAGCTGAGAGTGCAACCCGCATTGCAACTGTCATTCCACAACCTGAACAAGCAAAATTACCTGGAAGTAATGGTTCAGATTGTTCCATAAGTTCAACTATTTCATCAATTTTGAAGGATGTAGTCGTCATAATAACTCCTCCACGAATTTAGCTATATCTTTATGATTCACATCTTGACCTCCTAATCCAGCAATTTTAGGATGAACTTCTAATTTTATATTATGTTTGAACAATGAAGACTGTACCTCTAATGCTAATTGTCCACCATTTCCAAAGGAAACTGAACGATCTAGAATTAGTAATTTGTCAAGTTTCTTTAATTCTTCAAGTAGTTCTTCTTCAGGCCATGGTCTAAACACTCGAGGTCGTAAAATTTTTGCTTTAATATCTTTTTCTGTCTGTAGATAATCTACTGCCTCTTCAGCTTCTTCACCAAGTGTTCCTAAAGCCATAATACCAATTTTTGCCTCAGAATTACCATACTTTGCAATCATTCCATCAAAAGGTCTGCCAACTAATTTAGAGTATTCCTTGAATACTTCAGGAATAATAATTTTAGCATTTTCAAAACCTTGCATTAAACTTTCACGCAAGCCAACCATTTCATTAGAATGAGTTAATGCACCATGAGCAAAAGGTTTTTTAGGATCCAATACAATCATTGGATCAAAAGGTTTGAGAAATTGGTCTACTTGTTCTTGTTTTGGTATAGAAACTAATGCTGAGGTGTGTGATAAAATGAATCCGTCTAAACACACCATTACTGGTAAATAGATCGTTAAACCCTTGGAATATTTGGGTTGATCACCAGGATAGTATGGCTTTCCGTGATGCGGGCTGGATACAAATATATGCGAAAAACAATCAGGAGGTATTGGATCTGACTTTGATGGCCTTTAAGATAGCGGAACATAAAAAGATCTATTTACCAGTAATGGTGTGTTTAGACGGATTCATTTTATCACACACCTCAGCATTAGTTTCTATACCAAAACAAGAACAAGTAGACCAATTTCTCAAACCTTTTGATCCAATGATTGTATTGGATCCTAAAAAACCTTTTGCTCATGGTGCATTAACTCATTCTAATGAAATGGTTGGCTTGCGTGAAAGTTTAATGCAAGGTTTTGAAAATGCTAAAATTATTATTCCTGAAGTATTCAAGGAATACTCTAAATTAGTTGGCAGACCTTTTGATGGAATGATTGCAAAGTATGGTAATT
>MDVS01000030.1 GCA_001940645.1 Candidatus Heimdallarchaeota archaeon LC_3 | reverse complement strand
TTCTTTAATAATGTCATTCTCATTTATTTTCAAGTTTAATGAATAAATCATTGTTTTATGTGCATTCCTTTCTAGCCAAAAAGTTTGAGTGTCAAGTGGGGACTCAGCTATTAGATTGTTTAATGTTGATTCACTAAAAGCGGGATCTTCAATTAATTTTTTTGAGAAACATTTACTAATTATTCCCCCATCCATATCAGTTAAAAAAAATGCTAGAGGTACGATTTTAGGATCATCAGTATCAATGAACTCCTTAATTATTTCTTTAACATCGTCCAAATATTCAATTGGGAAAAGATGAGTTTTATTTACAATTTTTTTTATCCTTTCAAGTAATTCAATGTTTAGATATTCTCCAAATGTTAGAAAAGCTATATTACTATCTAATCCTGATGTTAATATCAAATCGTGTATTTTTCTTAACTTGAAAAGACACATATCCATGTTATTATATATATCTTGAATTCCAACTAACGTATAAGCAAATTCAGGAGGTTTTAGTAATTCTAGAAATGGATCATAAAACACTATTCTATATTTACCTGCTATAAGTTCTAATTTTCCTTCAGATTTTAAACTTACCATAGCAAAGGAAGAAATAGCTTGAGTTAATCCCCATATTAGCGTATTCTGTGCTTCATCTCCAAATATTTCATCATTAAACAGGACAAAACCAGTGCCATTATTAAACACAAGACCGATTAAATGAATCATTTCTTTCAGATCTACTTTAATTTACAAGAATTTTTCACTAGTTTTATTGATAAATAAGATGAATTTTTGTCTGAAAGTTATAAAAGAAGGTCTATTTTATAATTTATGATTATATTATATTAATTAATTATATATCATTTGGCATTGAGGTATTTCGCTAAATAATAATACAAAGATAATTATCAAAACTTTTTTCAGATAGGTTTTTTACTATTATATGAATAAACCAATTGTTAAAAAAAAAAAATATGAAGATCAATAATTTATAGTAATAAAAATGTTTAGTGATTAAATAGAAATGACAGATGTCCTCAATCTTTGGATTTTAAATAATTCTGGGTTATGTTTATTACATAGAAACTTTTCTGGAGGAGAAACTATTGATGAAACACTTTTTGGTGGATTTTTAACAGCTATTGTTCATATGACAAAGGATATGCATATTGGTCAAGAAAAAAACGTTTCTATTGAAAAAATATCCATGGGTTCAACTGATATCCATTATCGAAGCATTGATGGAGTTCAAGCTGCATTAGTCCTTTCGGTTAATCGTAAAAAAGACAAAGAAGTAGAAAAAATCATAAATACGTTGGTTAAAGAGTTTTCCAGCAGATTTAAAGGTAAAATTGATATTCATATGCCGGTAAGAACGTCTGATTTTTCTAGTTTTGAGAATGTAATAGATTCAGTATTAAAATCTGAAGGTAAATCTATTGAAGTTACTGAACAAGAAACGGATTTTCAATCAGTATTAAATGATATTAAAAATGGTATAATCAAAGATACATCTGATGGTATAGATAGATTATTTGACCTTTATGATAAATTAGAAAGTGTTAAGGCAAAAGAAATGATTTCTAAGTCAATGAAAGATGTAGAAAAATTAGTAAAATCATCTGAAATTTTATCCAAGGAACAAAAAAGTCTTTTTAAGAAAATAATTAAAGGAGCATCTGCATTGATGAAAGGGGAAAAATTTTTGATGGAATTTTAGCGTGAAATCATAGCTCAATCAATTAATTGTACTAGTGCTTACTAAATTTCTAATTTTTTTATCGATTATCCTAAGACTAATAATTCCAAGAAATTCTATTAATATGAGAACCAATGCTAAAGTTAATTGGATTAAGAAAAAATCACAATAATTTATTCCGTTAAAATTTGAGTTTCTAGAACAATTAATAATTGAATCAAGGTAATAAATCCAATTCCAATGCTTATTTGTACTATGAATTAAAAAAAGATTAAAGAAAAGTAAATGTAATAAGCTTTTTATTTTACATAATACTGCTTTAGATGGTTTGGAATAAAATAATACTAATATAATCTAAAAGTGTTTTAATAGCAATTTAATTTTTCTGAAGCGATAACCATGGTTGAAAATGTCATACTAGTAGATACGAATGATAAGAAATTGGGAGAAGAAGAAAAAATGAGTGCACATGAAAAAGGGTTATTACACCGTGCTTTCTCGATTTTTGTGTTTAATTCAAAAGGAGAATTGTTATTACAACAACGAGCATTTCACAAATATCACAGCAAAGGAATTTGGGCAAACACATGTTGCAGTCATCCTCGAACTTCAGAAACCCTTAATGAGTCGGTTAATCGAAGATTACAAGAAGAATTAGGTTTTACAACTGATTTAGAAAAAAAATTTGATTTTATTTATAAAGCTCCAGTTGAAAATCTTATTGAACATGAATTTGATCATGTTTTTGTTGGAAAATACGATGGGGAAGTAAGACCTAATCCCGATGAAGTCCACGATTATAAATGGATTGCGAAAGAGCAACTAATAGCCGATTCAAAGGAGCATCCAGAAAAATATGCTGAATGGTTTAAAATTATCATCAACCAATATTTAGACAAAATTTGGTGAATTTATCTTATTTTTAGCATATTTTGCTTACAAGTGAATAAGTGGGTAGACAGTATTATTTATAACTAATTAAAAGGTGTTATAACGTATTTTTTAAGTACCAAATTTATTATTATATTAATTTAATAATGATTAATAAAAAAATATTAAAAATAATGATTTTTTAACAAATTTTTTATAATATTTTAGACTTATCCGAGTATTAGTCTCTTATGGAAATTAATAAAAATTTATTTTTTTCTTATAAACTGCGTTAATATGTCTCTGGAAGATGTTACTAAATTAGTTTCTACATGTCATTATGAGAAAGCTTTAGAAATACTCAATGAATTAACCAGTGACATCTTCATTTTAAATGTTCATACTTATAACTTGTTAAAAGGACATTTACTTGTAAAACACAGACAATTTGAACAGGCTCTAAAAATATCACAGGAATTGATGGAAAATGCCAAACAATCGAATGATCAAGTATTATTCATAAATTCCTCACTTATTTTTGCTGATGCAACACTTTCACTCTATAGACCAGTTGAAGGAATAAAAGTCCTGCAAGAATCAGAAGATATATTGCAGAATCAGTTGAAGAAAAAATCGTTAATTTTCCAAAAGTTACGAGCACAAACATATGAACTATTAGGTGCTTGTTATTGGGTCAAAGGAGAATTTGCAATTGGAATTCAATACATTGATAAAAGTATTCACTTAGCTAATCATTATCAATTTAAAGAGGTTGTCGCTGAAGGATATTTTCGGAAAGGAATGCTCTTTCGCTCCAAAAGTGACCGACAATCTTTAGATTTCTTGGAAAAATCTCTAGAAATTTTCAAGGAGTTGGGAAATGACTACTATATTGCAAATGTTTATCATCATATAGGGTTTTACTATAGATCCACACATGATTATCAATTAGGATTAAAATATTTTTTAAGAAGTTCTAAAATCAGAAATGATCTTGGGAATAGACTAGACCTAGCTTGGTCTTATCACCGAATAGGTACTACCTACAAAGATCTAGGAAATTTTAATCAAGCTCTCATATATTTACAAAGAGCATTATCAATTCGTGAGGAATTCGATAATCGTGAATCAATTGGTCAAACATATGAAGAAATAGGTGATATTTATTTCTATCAGGGTAACTTGGAATTTTCCTTAACGAATTTATATCATTCCTATGCTGAATACATAAAAATTGAGAGTAATATGCTTATTGGAAGTGCAAAAAACAAGATTGGTCGTGTATTTGGAAGTAGAGGTGATTTTGATACAGCATTACTCTATCATAACGATGCATTGCAATTATTTGAAGAAGTAGATGATAAATTAGGAATTCCTTGGTCATTTTTGTTTATTGGTCAAGCTAATCTTCAGAAAAATAATTTTTTGGAAGCTAAAGAATACTTGGAAGATGCAAATAGAATATTTACTTCTTTGGAAGATAATTTAGGACTTGCTTTTAGTGAATTATTATTAGCTAAATTATTATTCTATTTAAACAACGAACAAGCTGAAGAAAGCTATAAAAAAGCACTAAAAATATTTAAAGAAATACACAACTTGGAAGGACTAACTGAAGCATTATTAGGCTATGGATTATTATTACACGAAAAAGGAGAATCAAAAGAACCAAACAAGTTATTTAAAGAAGCAGAATCTATCCTTTTTAAATATGGAAAAGAGCATTTTGGTTTAATAAATAATCTTTATAGGTTAATTTTATTAGGTTTAGAAAATAAATTGGAAAACACGCAATATTTGATCAATCTGTTCAAAAAAATTGCAAAGAAACAAAAAAATAATAATCGGATCCATCAAAGACTTAACTTAATCGAATCCCTTGAATTAATCAATAGAAACCGAATAAAAGAACTCTCCAAAGTCCGAAAGATTTTAGGAAAAATAACAAAAGAACCTGTGATTGACTTTGAGACAACTATTTTGGCATATTTAAATAAATTTGATCTTTTATTATATGAAACGAAAATATCTGACAAAAATTTAATATTTGAACCTGCTGAGGTTCTAATTAAAGAAATAGTGGATTTTATTGAAAGAAGGAATTTAATCTCATGGTTAGCACATGTATACTCACGATATGCTCAATTAAAAATGTTGAAATTTGAGTTTAATGAAGCTAAGATATACATGTTGAAAGCGGAAGAAATTGCAACTAGTCATAACCTTTTAAGATTATCTTACCAAATTACTAATGAAAATGATAAACAGATTAGAATCATCAATCAAGCTGAAAAGTTAAAAAATTTTGATGAAAAATCATCATTATTATCAAACTCAATTAATTTTGATAATCTAATTACTGGTGTTGGCCAAAGAAATGAGCTCATAAAATTAGATCAACCAGATGAGGAAAAGATTTTTTTAACTATAATCAATAAAACTGGTGTAAATTTATTCTCTCATAAATTTGTAAAATTTTCGGATGATGTATCGTATGAACAACTAATAAAAGATTTCCTTTCAACTATTAATTCGGTTCTTCAAGGAATATTTTCTTCTAAACAAAAAAGTAATAGGATGCTACAAAACGAATTTACATTCTCTCTAAAAGTTGTAGAATCTTTTTTGATTGGTTATGTATATAAAGGTTCTTCAATTAAAGCTCAAAATCGTATAAATTGCCTCATTCAACTAATACAAACTGATTTAAAAATATATAATCAATTAATAGATGAAGTTAATGAAGCTAATAATAAATCTCTTAGAAAAATTATTGTAAAAATTTTTGAATAAAAAATTAATATTAGTAGGAATTTATTAAATATTTCTAATTTCATATTCAGAATATTGATTCCAGAAGAAATATGGAAATTATTAACTCATCCTTCAAATTTTAGCATTCTTTTTTAATAGTATATGAATTTCTTTCTAAAGATGAATTGGGATTAAGGAATAATTTAGACATTTCCAATTGTTTTTGAAATCAATATAAGAAAACAGGTAAATTTAGAAATTCAAGCTAGTTCGCCTCAAATTAAATTTATCTCACTTAAAAAGGGATTGTAATAGGTTGCTAGAGAGAAAGATGCTTTAATTAGATCTTTATCGTTCGTCTCAAGTATTTCCTTACGCTTGGCTTCTCTTTCTTGGTCTGTTAAAGCCCCAGCAGCTAAAATAAAGTCTAAATATAATTCAAGTAATTTTTTTATCTCAATTTTAATTAATTGATATATTAAAGCAGGATCGTTTTTATTTTTTAAAAGAAAATCAGCAATATCTTTAACGAATCTATTTCTTACATAATCTTTTGTGATTATCTTATCAGATTTATAATCAATTGATAAGTCGAAAAATTCTGCTTGTAAATTGAAAAATTCAGCATCTGTACTAATAATTATTTCTGGATTCATTTTTATTTCTCCTTTACCAGCGAATTCAATATTCAATACTCTATGTGGGGTTAATAATTGCATGCAATCGATTACAGAATAATTAAAATCCTCTTTTGGAGAATAAATGAGTATTTTTTGGTTAAAATCAATTAATAATCCATATAATAGTTGATCAAGATCGTTTTTTGATTTGGACAGAAATTTGGACAGTTTTTTATTAATATTACTATCTAAATTAATATCACGGTTTATTACTTCAATTCTTTCTTTAAATCTTCTATCTAAATTTGATTGTTCTTTTTTTATAAGTTCCTCTATTTCAAAGAAATCGGAAATTTCTCCTTTATACTTTATTCTTGAAGTAATTGTTGAGGATATTGTTGAAGCAATAGGAAGAAATTCGCTAATTAAAGAGAAACATGACAGCATATTTTTTTTTGGTGCTAAAAAACTTAAGGTGCAAAACGTATTTTCTTGAGTATACGAATAATCAGTTTGTATTTGAAACATGTATACAAATCCAGCTAAATCGTATTCATTAAAGGGTAAAAATAATCCCGTAGATTGGGACCCAGGTTGAGTAACTTTGGATAATATTAAGTGACCTTTAAATGAAATTTGTGTAGTTTTTTCAATTCCTATATCACGAGGAAAACAAAAAACTGGTTTTGTCCCAATTCGGAAATCAAAAACCGATAGTAGCGTGGAAAGTGTGGAATTTTCCATATTTAATCAGCAAAGAATGTTCTAATGTTTCTTATGTCATTGGATTTCAATTTAATAAAAACTTGTTGTTAATGTATTTGTTTATTATCCTATCTTCTTTTTTCTCAATCTTATTTTTAATTAAAATCTTTATTTAGCTTCCTATAACTAATTCTAATATAATAAAAAGGAGGGAGTAGTACTTTCAACCAAGAGTGAATTTTCCTTAAGAAATTCCTTTGAAATTGAAATTGGAAATGGAATTATTGATAACTAAAGTCTAAATAAAAGAATATTAAAAAATAAATTAGAAATGCTTTATTCTTCAGAAGGATCATATGGTTTTCCAATGCTCTTTGGTGGTCTAGCACGACCAATAAGACCAGCAAGCACTAATAAAGTAATTACAAAGGGAAGCATGGCAAAGAATTCTATAGGGAAATTAACATCTCCTGCTAGTTTTACACTAAGACTATCAAAATATCCAAAGAAAAAACCACCAATAGCACTACCTGCGATAGTCCATTTACCAAATATCATTGCTGCTAGCGATATGAAACCTTTTCCATTTGTCATACCGGATCTAAAAAAGTTATTATCTCCTATTGCTAAAAATATTCCACCTAATGCTGCTAGTAGTCCTGAGAAAACAACTGCTGCGTATTGATACTTTCGTACTGATATTCCAGCGGTGGCAGCAGTTTGTGGATCTTCTCCTATAACTCGAATTCTTAATCCAAAAGTTGTATTAAAGAGCAGATAATGACACAAAGGTATCAGAAGGATTCCTAGAATCACTAGAACTGATTGTGAAGCAATAATACCAATCGGATCGGGAATTAAGCGTAAAAGCTCAAACCCTCCAACAACTATTGTGTCATAAAAGTTAGATAATTTTATACTGTTTAAGAAATCCCCTATTAAAGGAATTTCTGACAGAAAAAGCTTAGGAAGAGAGTTTACCGTATCTGTACTGCCTTCTTGTTGCCAAACAATTTTAGTGAACAAATCTGTGATACCTAGTGCTAATAGATTTATGCCTACACCCGCTACAATTTGCTCACCTTTAAAGGAGATCGACCATATAGCATGTAGAAAAGCAACAGTACCTCCGAAAATTAATCCACCCAATATTCCAATGTAGGGATTGCCTCCAGAAGCAAAGGTGAAATAAACTGCACCCCAAGCAGAGAAAAGCATTATACCTTCAAGACCGATATTGATGATTCCAGCACGTTCATTGAATGTTGCTCCCATTGCTGCTAAAACTATTGGAATACCAAGTGCTAATGCTCTGCTCAGTGTTGAAGTCCCCACGAAATCAGCCCATATCTCCAGATGGAATAACGCAGGATTTGTAAATCCTACCTCAATGGTGTTTAAAGTATACAACAATAGTAAAAATGCCTCCATTACTAATATTACTAGAAAAAGTTTAATGAAAACATTTTTCCACCTGTTTTCTGAAGAGGGGATCGAATAGGAAATCTTAACTTTCCTTCCTCCATAATATATTGGTAATAAGAAAACTAAGAATGCCAGGAGAGGTATAAAACTGTTGAATATCGATGCCAAAGGATCCATTATATCTGCGAGGAATTTGAATATATTAAATTTAATGACAAATTGATTTAATGCACCTAAAAAGAGTATAAATAAGATTACAAGCGTATTAAGAATTAAAGAACGATTTTGTTGAAACTTTTTTCTAAGACTTATTCTCTGCTTAGTCTCATCCTTTTGTTTAAGGAATGAATACAATTTTCTTGCAACAAGTGGAATCGCAATAAAAAGAATAATTATTGATTGAAAAACTAAAATAACTTCAGGAGGGGTCTGGGTTAGTTCAAGATTCTGACCACTTTGTCTCAAAAATCCAAAAATCAGAGCTCCAATAATAAGTGGGAATGGGTTATTTTGACCAATTAAGGCTACAGCAATTCCATCAAATCCAAAGGTACTTTCTTGATTATTCCTGTATCGATATGGTTCAAGACCCATCACTATAAAAGTTCCAGCGAGCCCAGCAATTGCACCTGCAATAGTCATGGCTATAATTATTGTTTTTTTGCTATCAATTCCTGCTGCTTCTGATGCAGTAGCACTAAGTCCAACAGCTCTAATTTTATATCCTAAGTTGGTTTTGTATAATAGAAAATGAGCAAAAAATACCGTAATAAGAACGATAACTATAGTCCAGTTTAAACTATTATTGATATCCGGAAAAATTAGAGGAACTCTAGCAGAATTGGGAATTTTGTCAGTTTGACCATATGCATTTAATGATTGAGTATCAAGGAATGGGTTGTTCACTAAATAAAATGTAAAAATACCAGCAATTAAATTCAACATAATTGTAGTAATAACTTCATGTGCCCCAGTATATGCTTTTAAAAGACCTGGAATAAAACCCCATATTGCACCTGCTAATAATCCAATTATAATCGTTGAAGGGATCATTATAATCGGATCGTAAAGAAAAGCTGGTGCTAAAGCAGCTGCCCAAATTCCTGCAAAAGCTCCTCCCATAATCATCTGACCAGTTCCACCTATATTAAACAAGCCAGCTCGAAAAGCGATAGCAACTGCCAATCCAGTTAATACTAAGGGAGCACTAAAGTGAATTACGTTGAAAATTTTGAACCAATTAAAATTTACCAATTGATCAAAATTCAGTACAGGTATTGTAAAAGAGAATATTTGCCATTCTACAACAAATTGACCTTCATTCCATATAACATTTAGAAACCCTGCTTCAATTATTTCATAAAAATCATAATGCACTGCTGGTAAGAAATTTAATAGCCATAAAAATGAAAATAGTGAAAGTAATGCAAGTATAAATGAAATAACAGCTATTAATATTCCTTCAATGCGGTTTTGAGCTTGTAAAAATCCTGTTCGTAGACTCATTGATTAAACCTCTACCTGTTTTTGAGTTGTTTGCTTTGGAGATCCTAAACTTCCTCCAGTCATTAACTGAGAGATTTCTAAAGTAGTAAAGTCTTTTATCGGCCCTCTCCCTACAATTTGACCTTCATATAGTACAAGAATGTAATCTGATAATGATAGAATTTCATCAAGATCACTTGAAACTAATAAAACACCAGTTCCTTGATCCCTCATCTTTAATAACGCGTTTCTCACTTTTTCAGTAACACCGACATCAACTCCACGAGTGGGTTGACTTGCAATAATTAATCTTGGATTTTTTGCGAATTCTCGGCCAAGAATAACTTTTTGTTGATTACCACCAGATAAATTTTTTAGTGTAACATAAATATCAGGCGTCATTACGTCAAAATCTTCAATAACTTTTATTGCAAATCTTTTAAGCAATTTAGAAGGAATTAAGAAATTCTTTAGAGAAAATTTAGCTGATTCTTTTTTTTCTCCCAGATATTCCTCTGCTATGATTGGTTGACTTTGTAAACCAAGCCAAGTATTATCATGGATAGGAAATTCATGAATTAAACCCTGTTTTGAACGATCTTCTGGAATATAGGCTATTCCTTTTTCTAAAATCTGTAAGGTTGATTTATTGGCTAATTCCTCAGCAGTATCTCTTCCTTTACTTTGATAATATTTAATACTACCAGATAAATCCTTTCGTAACCCCATCAAACCATCTATTAGCTCTGTTTGACCGTTACCTTGTACCCCGGCAATTCCTACAATCTCATTTTCTCTAATTTCGAATGATATGTTATCAATAGCATTGAATCCATGTTGATTTTTTATAGTTAGATTTTCCACTTCTAAGATTGATTTCCCTGGATGGACATCAGATCGTTCTAGTTGCATTAATACACGTCTTCCTACCATCATTTCAGCTAGTGAAACCTCTGTAGCATCAGATGGTTTTGTTTCTCCAATTATTTTTCCCTTCCTCATGACTATTATGCGATCAGCAATATTTAATGGTTCTTTGAGTTTATGACTGATAAAAATGATTGATTTTCCTGCTGCTTTTAATTCCCTCATAGTATTAAATAATTCCTCGACTTCAGCAGGTGTTAACACTGCTGTTGGTTCATCCAAAATTAACAATTGCGCTTCTCTGTATAACTGTTTTAATATTTCTACTCGTTGTTTTATGCCAACGGATAACTCCTCGATAATTGTTTCAGGATTAATGGGCATTCCATATGTTTTACCTAAATTTTCAATATCTCTATCCGCTTGAACATAATCTATTATATTTGTTCTACCTATTGTAATTTCGTTTCCTAACATTATGTTATCTCTAACGGTTAACGGTTCTATCAGTTTGAAATGTTGATATACCATACCAATTCCTATTTGAATTGCTTTATTTGGATTGAATATTCTAAAGGGCATTAAACCTTGTGGCATGTTTTGTTTTCTTAAAAACCAATTGAGATTGATGTGAATTGATCCCTTTTCAGGTTGATGAATACCAGAGAGTATTTTCATTAAAGTAGATTTTCCAGCTCCATTTTCTCCTAAAACAGCTAAAATTTCTCCACTATTAATTTCTAGAGAAACTTCATCAACAGCTTTGATTCCTGTGAATGTTTTTGAAATATTTGTTAATTTCATTATCGGATACGATTTATTATCTTGGGAGGAAACTTGATTTGCCATCTCTTTGGTACACCATAATATACTCTTTATTGATTAAGGAAAAAAAAGAACAATCCATTTGAATTAAATGGATATTTTAAAGAAAAGTTGATAGTTTTTAGTTCTTAAATTTTCTGCGAATTATTGGTATTAAAGAGATAATTGCTAATCCTAAGAATACTAAAAATCCATCAAATCCGGGAGCAGTAGTAGTATAATATTCTATTGGTTCAATATTTACAGGAATGCTACCTGCAATAATTGCAGAAGAATAACTTTGAACTATTTCCCATCTTGTTGAGCCATTATAGTCAACGTCTTTCTCAAATCCTGTATAGGTCATATCTGAAATTCCTACACCACCAGATTCTAGGTCTAACGTTAGAATATTTGAGTAGTCAGTTCCAGTTCCTTGCCATGTTCCATCAACAATTGCTTTTATTTGATCAAAAACAGCTACATCAACTCTTTTTATCATTGAAGTCAATATATACCCTGGATTAGTCCAATCTTGGTCTGAATCTACACCAATCCCATAGATTTTATCTGGTTCATTTGCTTTAGTATCAGTACCAGCAATACCTGCTTCAGTGTTTGTTTCATTGACCGCATTGAACATCCCGACACCAGTTTCACCCGCAGCAGCATAAATCACATCTGCACCTTTATCAATGAAATCTATGGCAACAGATTTTCCGCCACCTATATCATTCCATGGGTTTGTTTGATCTGGTGCATATTGGGCGAATATTTCGATTTTGTCGTTAATTGCATAGACTCCTTGTTGGAATCCTGCTTCAAATTTCTTTATTAGTGAAATTTCTTCACCACCAAGAAAAGCAACTTTGTTAGAGGTTGTAGTCATTGCTGCCATAACACCAGCAAGGAAAGAACCTTCTTGTTCATTGAACACAACTGATGCGACATTAGTTAAATTTATAACCATATCTATAATAACAAATTTCTGATCAGGATGTGCTAAAGCAGATGCAGTAACAGCATCGGCAGAAGAGAATCCAATTGTTAGAATCAAGTCATAATTTTTTGTAGACGTAGCGAATGATTCGACTAAATCTGAAATTTCTGGAACGTCTGTAGGTTCTGCATAGTCAGCTTCGGTAACACCAAGATTGTATGTAGTGTTTGCCTTTTGCAAACCGACAAAACCAGCATCATTAAAACTTAAGTCTCCTAAACCACCGGTTGAGAAAACAAAGGCGATTTTTGGCTGTGGGATTGGATCTGCACTTACAGGACCTGTGGGTACAAAAAATGTACCAATCAAAAATACTGTAATAATTCCCAAAGCTAATGTTAGCTTTTTATTAAAATACATTACATTTTCACCATTTTTTTCGAATCGGTCAATAAATGACCAACAATATCGATTCCAAATATTGCAATAAAAATCTATCTCACTTTTTGAATAAGTTTAAAAAAAGTACCTCCCAAATTTCTATCTTTGATTTTAAAAAAAATAATAAATTAAATTTTAAATTATAATTTATCAGAATCTAATTAGATAATTGCAAAATTATCTGTTTTAATTTCATCTTTTTTGTTTTGTAGAGTTACATATCCTCTTACTATTTAAATTCATTAATGAAATAGATTTATGATAATTACATTTTTGATCAAATATAAAAATTAGATTCTAATTATTTTGATTGATTTGGAAATGCTAAAAAAAGCAGGATTAATAATAGTTCCTTTTTTATTCTTAATTTTTGGTATTTATTTATTTGAAAGTATATTGATTTTACCAGATTGGATTATTGATGAAGATTCTGGTTCAAGAAAATTTTTATTAGGTATTTATGGATTTTCAGGATTAGTTATTATGATAAATTTGATTCATTTTCAAATATATACAGAAAATAATAGAATAAAGATTTCGTATCAATTATCACATCGTTTTTCGGCCGATAGAGATATTCATGAATTAAAAATGAAAAATGTTTATATTTGCACAGGCTGTTTTGGAAGTTTTTTAGGAATATTATTAGGACTATTACTCCTGGGTCCGTATTTGCTAATATCTATTCCCAGCAATCAAAATTATTGGACATTATTAATTCCAACGTTATTCATATTAATGGGATATTCGAGATATATTTTCGAATTAAATCCTAAAATAAGAATTTTTCAGCATTTTTCTTTGTTTTTTGGTCTCTTCTTCCTGTTTGTAGTAATAGATTTTGTTTATTCTTCATTCTACATGTTAATTATTTCTTTTCCAATAATACTTTCATTCATTGCAATAAGATTACTTTTAGCTAAAATAAATGAAGAGAATAATTGATTTTAAGGAAAATTCATTTTAATAGGCTTTGCTAACCGCATCAGTTCTCATTCTTATTATCCAGGTTCCCACTATTATTAAGAGAATGGATAATACGAAAGCTACCACAGGTGTCCAATATACCCATCTATTACCGGGTTTAAAGAAAAAAATTAATATCGTTCCAACCATACTTGGAACAAATAAATAAGCTCCTATTCTGAAAATTGAAAACCCTCTTGTATTATATTCGGGCAAGTAGTCTCTAGGTAAACCCCCATTAGCAACAGCATGTCTAACGAACTCTTTTTCTTGATCAGATTTCATTATTGTTTGAAAGTTGACCGTTGTTCGGTAAAATCTAGTACGAAAAACACCAAAAGTAACTATATCAAATAAGGCTATAGCAACAGCTATTCCAATATCTATAGCAATGAGAGTTGCTGAAGCTATATAAGGAAATAATATGATGATGAGAGCGATTACTATAATTATCACTATTAATAAAAGTATAGCTTCTCCACCTCCACCTCCGGAATCATTACAATTACTACTTGATCCACCTCTTCTTTTAGATCTTGATCCTCCGCATCCTCCAGAACTTGATGAACCGCAGTTATAACCATAACAGTAGTAATATCCACAGAAGCAGGTATCGTCAGTAGTTCCATATCCAGAAGATGAAGATGAATAATATCCCTTTTCTCTAGTACACATTGGACCATGTCTTTTAGAAGGGTAAGTATCGATCTGTAAATTCATTCCATCACTGATTTCTTTTAATTTAGTTGCAGAAATGCCTTCAAATTCCATAAAATTCACCGAATAATTATCTCAATTAATTAATTTGATTTAAACCCCTTAAAATGTAACGTTATAAATTTAAAAGAAATTTTTATTTATTAATTTATTAGTCTTTTCCTATCGGTTAATCAATCATTTAATGACCTACTTTTTGACATCTTGCTTAAAGTATGCTGGAATATTCAATATGAGTTCATTCAAAGAATTAAACATGATACAATGGCGGCAAACAAAAGTAAAATATATATTGAAGAAATGGCTGCCCATCAGCATATTGATAGGTATTTCTTCTGGAATATTAATGTCTTTATTTTTATTTTTTATTCAAATGGTTGAAATCACTGTAAGAACATTCCTATTTGTGCCATTGGCAGTAGTTTTAGCAGGAATTGTAACTGCTTTCCTCGTAAAAAATAAATTTAAAGAAGTTGAAGGACCAGGAATAGGTTACTTAATTGAATTAAAAAATAAACAAATAGAAATTCCTCCACGTTCGATCTATACACGTTTGTTTTCATCAGGAATTAGCCTGGGATCTGGAATGCCCGGTGGCAAGGAAGGTCCAGCATTTTTAATGGGAGGTGGATTGGCTTATACAATAGGAAAAAGATTCAATTTAAATAAAGAAGACCTATCCCTTGCAGTAACCATAGGCAGTGCATCTTGTACTTCAGCTATATTTTCAGCACCACTAGGAGGTACTTTATTCGCTTCAGAAGTTCCTTTCAAAAGAGATATTGATATGGATATATATTTACCAGCATTTATAGCGAGTATCACATCTGTAATAACCTTTTTCATAATGAGTACATATTTCCTTAATATAACTTCATTGAAGATTAATATAGAAACAAACATACCATTTATAGACCTTAAATGGATTGTAATTGTGAGTATATTTGGATTACTTCTGGGATTAGGTAGTTTAATCTATAACAAACTTTATTTGGAGTTAAATGATAGTTTTAGTTTAATTCATCTTCCTTATCAAAAGATATTGCTTTCATCGCTATTAGGTGCTATTTTTATTTGGATAAGCTCATTAATAACAGATAATCCACTGATGCTAGAAACAGGATTTACTTTTATTAATAATATTGCAAATAATATTGATTCTTTAGAATTATCACAATTAATGATCATTTTTACTTTTAAAGCAGTAATAATATTATTTTTAATCAGTGGAGGTAATTCTATTGGTATTTTTTCTCCTTCATTAGTATTAGGTGGATTATTAGGTGCTATGTTTGCAATTGTAACTGGTTTATCTTTGTATACTGGTGAATTTTTTATTTTAGGGATGGCAGGTATACTTGCAGGGACAGCTAAAACTCCAATTTCTTCAATGGTTCTAATATTAGAAATCACTGGATTGCCCCAAATGATTTTCTATATGGCAATTGTTACAACTATCGTTTATTTAGCATCTGGAGAAACTGGGTTATATCCCGCTCAACTTTTAGATAGAAGAGAAGCTTTACGACAAAAAATTGAAACAAAAAACTACTTAGCAATTGTCCCAATCTCATCAATAATGGCATCTGATGTAATTACCCTTAATCCTCAGGTAACCGTTGAACAGGCTAAGAAAAAGTTTGAAGGATCGAGGATCCATACTATTCCTATTACAAATGAAGAAAACAAAATCGTTGTAGGAATAATTTCAAGTGACGATCTGAACCATTTGGATGAAAATGAATTATTAGAAAATATTATGATAACTGATGTTGTTACATTGACTTCTGATTTATCTTTGCAACAAGCATTACAATTAGTTTTGAGCTCAGGAATTGAACATTACCCAGTAGTGGAAAAAGATTCAAAAATATTAGAAGGATTTATTACGCTCCGAGACATTTTAGGTGCTTATCTAGAACAAGAGCTTATTTTTGCAAAATAAGTTATATTCTCGGAATGCTAATTAAAAAAGTTGTTTTAGTATCATTCTTTAGATCTATTTTCCAATTATGAGCTTCTATAATCTTTTGGACAATTAACAGACCATGTCCTCCATATCCATTTTGTTTGGTGGTAAATCTTTTCTTGAAAGCTGTTTCTCTAGCTTCTGAAGAAAAAAGACCTCCGTCATTTGTGATAGAAATTCTATGAAATTCTGAACTTGTTTTATTTTTAATTTCTATAAGAGAAGCATTACCATGGGTTATAGCATTTTCAATTAAATTTTCGAAAATAATTTGAATCTTGGTTGGATTTCCCTTAACTTTTGGCAATTCAGAAACTTCTATGTTAACATCTTTTGGAACGATGGTATCCAAGACATTTTTCATTAATATGTTTAAATCGACAGTCTCTAACACACCTAAAACGCTTCCTGAATCAGCTAATTGTAATGATTTATCAATCATTTTAACCATTTTTTCAGTAAGTTGAGAAATTTTTTCTAAATATTTTAAATTTTGATTTTTTTCGATCAGTTTTACATAACCATTAATTGCTATAAGAGGATTTCTAAGATTATGAGCTGAAGTATGAGCAAATTCGCTTAATTCCTCTTTTTGTATTAATAAATTATTTTTTAATTCAACTCTTTCGGTTACATCACGTGCAATAACTATAATTATCTTTTTATCATCAATTGTACTGCCACGAACACTTATTTCAATAGGAATTTCAGAATTTTCTTTTGTATATGCAATTGAATCAAAAACAACGGAATTGTTTTCATTAAAAAATTCTGAATTTTGTTCAAAATCTCTGAAAATCGTTCTAGCTATTTTTCTCCAATTGTTCCTCTCAAAGATTTCCTCTCTAGTATAACCCAATCGTTCAATTGTGACAGTATTAACATCTATTACGTTCTGAATTATGTTTTTATCATCAATTTCGAATATAATAATTGAATCATTAACCAAATCAAAATATAATTTGAATCTATCTAGTTCATTACTAATATTAGTATTTCTATGATTTGAGGAAGGAATAGTTTTAATTTTTAATTTCTTTGGATCTTTCCTCATTGTTTTCAAAATCTCCCTAACCAATATGATATTAGAAATATTATTCTTAATATAAATTATACAATAAAAGCTATTATTACTGCATTTAAGAATTTTCTGCTGATAAATTATTTATATGTGAGAAAAAGGATTTTATTGGAAAAATATCTTTCAATAAAATTCAATTTTCTATTATTTAGGGGCTTTTGATAAGTCTGGTCCGGCCTTCAGAACTTCTGGTGGACATCCATTTTGATATTTCTTAAAATTTTCTATGAATAATGAGGCTAAATATTTATATTTTTGCCAATAAGCCTTACTATCCCCCCAAGTAGATTCAGGGTTAAGAACTTTTTCTGGAACACCTTCACAACTTTTGGGGACATTTAATCCAAATAATGGATCGTTATAGTATTCCACATCCTTCAATTTACCATCTAAAACAGCATTTAACATTGCACGTGTGTATTTTATACTTGTTCGTTGTCCTACACCGAATTGTCCTCCAGACCATCCAGTATTTACGAACCAAACATCAGCATTGTGTTCTAATACCTTTTTCATTAACAAATTTGCATAATAATATGGGTGATGAACCATAAATGGAGCACCAAAACAAGCACTAAATGTCGGTTCTGGTTCACGTCCCAATCCAACCTCAGTTCCTGCTATTTTGGAAGTATAACCAGAAATAAAATGATAAATGGCCTGATCAGGGGTTAATTTAGAGATAGGAGGAAGAACTCCGTTAGCATCACAAGTTAACAGAATGATATTATTTGGATGACCTGCACTTTTTTTTTGGTAAACATTTTCAATGAATTCGAGCGGATAAGAGGCTCTTGTGTTTTCAGTAATGTGGTCGTCATCAAGATCGACTAATCTCGTAACAGGATCACAGATGACATTTTCTAACAATGTGCCATATTTTCTCGTGCAAGCATATATTTCCGGTTCTGCACTTGGACTTAATTGAATTACTTTCGCGTAACAACCACCTTCATAGTTGAATACACCATCATCACTCCAACCATGTTCATCATCACCAACTAGTGATCTTTCAGGATCTGCTGAAAGTGTTGTTTTACCAGTTCCGGATAAACCGAAAAATAAGGCTGAATTATTGTCTTTACCAACGTTTGCTGAGCAATGCATACTCATAATACCTTGAAGTGGCATTAAATAATTCATAACAGTAAAAACAGATTTTTTTATTTCACCTGCATAAGCTGATCCACCAATAATACCAAGTTTCTGAGCAAAATTTAAAATAATAAAGGTACCAGAATTTGTTCCATCAATTTCAGGAGAAGCTTTAAAATCTGGAACACAAATAATTGTAAATTCTGGAATATGATTTCTTAATTTTTCTTGATTATTTATTGTTATGAACATATTTCTAGCAAACAGATTGTGCCATGCATATTCAGTTATAATTCTAATGGGCATACTGTAATTAGGATCAGCACCTACGATTCCATCAAAAACAAATACGTCTCTATTCTGTAAATAAGCTTGAATTCTGTTTACTAATGCATTAAATTTTGACTCGGGCATTGGTCTGTTATATTCTCCCCACCAGATTTTATCTTCATTCTCTGGTTCTTTAACAACGAATTTATCACCTGCTGCACGTGCTGTGTGTTTTCCGGTCTTCACAATTAAAGGGCCCATGTAAGCAAGTTTCCCTTCTTGTCTAAACATCACTTCTTCATATAAAGAAGACTGAGATAAATTCCAATAAATTGTTCTTGTATTAGTAATCCCGTGATTACTTAAATCATATTCACTAGTCATTGTTGAGGCTACTTTTTCAGCTGGACTTTTTAATCCCATATCTTTTAAACCCATCGTGATACCTCCTATACCCAGTCCCTCACTAATCTTCTTTCGCCTATCATTATTTCATTTGGACCTTGACCAAGTGCCCATTTAATTCTGGCTATACCTTCTCTAATTTCTTTAATAGATCCACAAAAACTGATTCTCAAATGTCCTTCTGCACCGAAATCTTTTCCAGGTACTGTAACCACTTGGACCTTCTCAAGTAAAAAGTTGGAAAGAGCTTCGGAATCTTTATTATAATTAGAGAAATCAGGAAAGCTATAAAATGTTCCATCAGGTTTTCTGACGTGAACCCCTTCAAAGGTGTTAAGTTCTTGCATAAGGATATTCCTATTATTTTCCAGTGTTAATCGCAAACTTTCAACCCCACTTTGGACGCCATTTAAAGCCCCTACAGCAGCAGCTTGCGTTAAAGATGATGGACAAGAAGTGGTGTGTCCTTGAATTTTTGACATTGCTTTGACAATGTATGGATTAGCTAAGGTGTATCCTAGTCTAAATCCTGTCATAGCATATATTTTTGAAATTCCATTAACGATAATTAACTTGGTCTTATTCATATTCTCCGAAGAAAATTTGTAAGCTGAGATTGGTTGTTTTCCATCAAAAATCAATCTATTATAAATGTCATCCATCACTAAATAGATGCCTTTTTTTTCAGCAAATTCAATTATTTCTTTGATGAATTTTTCTGAATACAAAACACCAGTTGGATTCGAAGGACTGTTAATAATTATTAATTTAGTATAAGAAGTAATAGCATTTTCAATATCCCCAATCGTGGGGTGGAATCTTCCAGATTCTGGCCGAATAATAATTGGTTTTGCATAACATATCTTTGCCATATCTGGGTAACTAACCCAATATGGGGAATTAATTATTACTTCATCCTGTGGATTTAGAATAGCTTGCATCAGAACTGAAAGACTCTGTTTAGCCCCATTTGATGCTATCACATTTTCAGGACTAACTTCTTTATTATAATGGTCCTCGGTATATCTTATAATTGCCTTTTTTAATTCTGGTGTTCCATCTTCTGGTGTATACCTTACATTTGCAGAGGTTATCTTTGCAGAAGCAGCACGAACTGCACCAATAGGCATTTTAGTTTTTGGTTCACCCCCTCCGAGATGAATTATTGGTTGTCCAAGTTCTCGTAGGTTCAGAGCAATTTTATTCAACCTCAAAGTAGCTGACTCTGAAAGGTCACGTGATAGCTGACTAATACTCATTATTAACGTTCTCCTTCTAAAAATAATTATTTAAACATTTTTGATAAATTTAACATTATTAGATGTAATGTAGAAGCATTAAAAAGTAATTCACAATAATTTTCGCGTTTCTGAGTTGTTTTTAGTTATGATTTACTGCTTTGAAAAAGTTCAGACGAATACAAAGGAGGTTAAATATGTAAATATGAGCAAAGGAAATACTGATAATTTGATTGAAAAATACAAATAAAAAGAAAATTGATACAGAAATTCAATTATCATCTTGTTTTAGTTTTAAATCAAATTTTGAATTGATTAATTGATCATTTAGAGCTTCTAATCTATTTATTAAAACATTACTTGTGTTATGTTCTAAGACATGTGCCTCAATTTCAGCTAAATCAGAATTAATTTTTAGTATTTTATGAAAAAATGTGCGAAGAATCTTTCTTTTATTATCGACTCTAATTGCTGCCATTAATCCCTTATCCGTTAATTTAACTCCCTTTCTTGGTTGAACCGTTAGAGTTCCATCTTCTGCCATAGTTCTAATATATTCAGATATAGCCGAATTAGTAAGACCTAATTCTTCAGCTAATTCACTCATTGTGACCATTTCGCTATTTTTACTCTTAGAAAGGTAATAAACTGCTAATAAATAATCTTCTGAAGTCATTTTTTTGAATATATTAGCTCGATGCATTTTATTGCTTAATATTTTGGCTGTCTCTAGTCCTTTTTCCGTAAATTCGAGAATATAACCATTTTCAATGTTAAACCTAAGCAAATCTGTATCAGAAACCATTTTATTTACAGCTTCTTTAGAAAAAAAAGTAGATCTCTTTTTTATTTTTTGCTCATCTTTTAAATTAATTTTATTATTTTTATCTCTAATTTCGTATAGAAAAATCAATAAAGATTCTTCTTTACTCATCAACCTGCGATATTCATTCATATAATAATCGAAATTGATGTTTCCTGTTAATTCTTAAAATTCTTTACATCAATCAAAATTATTAGAAGATTTGAGGTTTAACTCTAATTTATCCTTAAATTTTGTCTAATTAATTTGTATAAGCTGATTTTTATGAAACATTTGATTTTTTCTAAGGTTGATAATATTGGTATTGTTCAAATGAAGCGTATTGAAGGAAAAGGTAATGCTTTACACAGAGAATTATTAGAAGAATTAAATAAGTGTTTAAGGAATGTTTCTGCTGACGAAAATATTTTTTCTTTGATTTTAACAGGAACAGGAGAATATTTTTCTAGTGGGTTAGATCTAAATAGTATAACTAATTTTAATCCAGACAACATAAAAAAATATTTTGATTTAAGTTCAGAAGTTTTTTTTAATCTTTTTAGCTTACCGATTCCAACAATAGCTGCAATAAATGGTCATGCTGTAGCTGGAGGAGCAGTATTGGCAATATCGTGTGATTATAGAATAATTTACAATAATTATAAATTTGGGTTTACAGGTATAAATTTGGGAATTCCCTATCCCTTGATTCCGCTGGAAATTATGAAATTTGCAATACCTTCTTATATGATTTCTGAATTACTACTTCAGGGAAAATTAATTGACTCTCAGACTTGTTTCAAGAAAAACATTGTTCATAGTTTACTATCTAAAAAAGAAGATATAATCGAAAATTCAATTGATTATATTTCTAAAAATTTCAAAGCACCAAAGAAAAATTACAAATTTCTGAAACAAAACCTTCAAAAGCCTGTATTAGAAAGAATTGAAAAATTCAAGCAAAAGCATGATAATTTACAGTTTCAATTGTTTAATGATGATAATTTACAAAAAGTTCTAAGAGATTTAACACTGAAATATAAAAAATGAATTATATTTTCATTGGAACTTGAAAAATTTATGAAAAAGAGCATATTCTAATTCTTAGACTATGTTATTTCAATTACTGGTAAAGATACTGTTTGAATTATATTAGGAATGTTTCTAATTTTTCCTAAAACTATGGTTTGAAGCTTTCCAGTACTTTCGGCTCTTAATCGAATTATAAGATCAAATTCACCTGTAACAATATCAACTCGATCAACTGCATCAACTTTCATAATAGAATCTTTAACAGATTTTTCATTTCCTGTGCGACATTTAATTAAAACGTAAAGAATTGCCATAATAGAACCAAATCAAATTAAAAAGATTTTCATGAGCAAATTGTCTATTTTTCTAATTGTGATCCTAATTGATAACATCTTTTTAAATGATATTGCTTAAAAATTTAATTTATGAGTAAAGTTAATTTATCAAAAAATGAGAACAGACTTGTTTGTTGGAGAAAAATAGAGTTATAGGTATCTTTTCTATAGGTCTTTCAAATCATTATTAAACATTTCTCTTTCATTTACAAATCTGTTTGCTATATCATCCTGATCAAGATATTTATAGCCTTTGATTAAAAAATCACAATAATAAATTGCTTGAAGCAAAATTTCTTTTGCATGATGATTATCATCACTTTCTAATGCCCTGAAACTATCATCCCGCAATATATTTAGGAATTGTCCCGCTTTTAATAAAATATCTTCTCGAAATTTAACAATCCTATCATCTAAAAACCCATATGATGGTATATCTGATAAAAATACAGTAATTTTAGGTAATAAATTACCTATCCCGGAATCTTTTTCAAGATCATCAATATGAATAATATCTGATTTTTTTGAAAGGACTGAAAAAGATTTTTCAAACTTTTTCAACGCATCGACTTCATCATTGGTTTGATATTTATTTAAATTATTGTGAATTTTTTCATTAAAATGAGATAAGATTTGGTTAAAAGATGCATGAAGGCTTACTGGAAGTGTTTGAATTTGCATCGTATATTTTTTTAGTAATTCATTAGCATCATGTAATCCAGAAGGATTTTTCTCTAAGTTTTTATATATTAAATCTAAATGTTTCTCAAAATCTTTTCCCCAACTTCTTACTTCATTCCTTAAAGGTTCAGTCCCTTCACTTCGAATATGCGTTGGTAAAGATTTGATTAAAGAATTAATTTGAGTTAAAGTACTTATTAAACCATCTATTCCATAATTAATTAGTATTTTATCCTTTTTAATCAGATTCAGTTCGGTTTTAATATCGAAAAATATTTGTTTGTTCTCATTAATCAATTTCTTTTTCGTATCGTCATCTAATTGTTCAACCAAGATATTGTAACAATTTATACTAGTTTCATGTTTTGCATAGA
Organism: Candidatus Heimdallarchaeota archaeon LC_3; assembly: GCA_001940645.1. The sequence goes on along the minus strand of MDVS01000030.1, from coordinate 54,286 downwards.
GTTTTAATCCATTAATAACTGCATTTAAAGGATTATTACCAATCATTGGTCTTATTTGTTTATCTGGAAACATTTCACTTAATGTTTCTTTGAATTTTTGTTCAATTCCTTTAAATAAAGCCCCAGGACCAACAATAATTATATTGTACAATATTTGATCTATTTTTTTTCTAATTTTCTTTTCACTTTGATCGAGAATTACTTTCAATCCTTCGCTGATAGAATTTACTGGTAATTTTTTACCTGTTACTTCTTCATAAGAAAATAGAAGTGAAGGAGTATTTAAGACAGGTTTAATATCTATTCTTCTGCCTCTTAAAGAGACTTTCTTGCTAATTGCGGTGTTATCACAGGTTCCACTTTCTATTAGCCATTCTTCTAGTGTTGATGGTTTTAATCCTTTTATATTAAAATCTCGGAGTATAGCTTGGGAATACTCAACAATGTTTTTAAGTCCTAAGTCTATTTGTTTAAAACCTTCATAAATAGGCTTGTCAATCAATATTCCAATGGAAGTTTGGTCGGAAATGTTGATAACGATTCCAGAAGGATGTTTTACTTGTTCAATTCCTATTTTTTCTTGTTGACTGTAAAATGCGGTTGAAAGATGATCTAAAAAAGAAACATACTTTACTCCGTGTTCTCTTAAGGTTTTAATATGAAATAAGAGAATCTCGTTATATTTGTTTTGATCTGAGATAAAAGGTAAACTAATCACAAATACGATATTTTCTAATTCATCTTCTAAAGAATGAATGTTGAAATTGAATTCAATTAACTTTTCAAAAAGATTTTGATATGATTTAGTAATTTGATTTCCATTGGTCCAATCTACATAAATTTCATCAGCCTGTAATAACAATTGAGCGTTTTCAATTTCTTTTTTGGTAAAAATTCCTGTTTCCAGAGAAAAAGCATCTTTATAATCATCTTTTAGTACCTTTGCTCTTTTTTCTGAAATTTGAAACAGAGTATTTGGGATAGTAATTCTACCAGAGTAAACTTCATTTTCTTTAACGAAAACGTTGAATATTTTCTCACCAAAGTCAATAGCGACGACAAACTGGTTAGAAACATTCTCTTTTACAAAAGGGATGTAAGTCATTGATAAAAACCAATAAAAAAATCAAAGAAAACGAAAGATGATTGGGGGAAATATTTTTTTTTTTAATAAAATGCCAATAAATGCCATCTAGTATTATCCATTATGAATTTATTGTCTAATGACATTTTAATTGCTAAGAATTTCATTAAATAACATTTTATTTAAATATTAATTTATTGAAATATTTTGATTTAAAAAATAGAACAAATTTTAATTGTCATTCCAAGTAAAATAAAACAATTCACAAGAATGTTTTAGTCACAAAATAGAAGATAGGTTAAAAAAAATTTTTATTAATTTTCATAATATAGCTTGTATTTATAGCTTTTGTTTTGTAATTTTCTTTTTTTTTTACATTCAGTAAAATCTTTACCTCCAAATTCTACTTTGCTATTGTAATTGGTACATATTTCTATTTTATGTCCCAAATAGTTTCTTGTCCTTTTCATATTTTTCAACATAGATCTTTTTTCTTAATAATTTATTTTAGTGAATAAATCAATTCAGACCTTTTCAAATGTAACAAAATTTTTATTTGATTTAATTTACAATTAATTTGTAGGAATCAGGTTATAAAATACCTTTTTTCAATATTTATCGATTTTAAAAAAATTACTAGTTAATTTTATGAACTAAAAAACTTAATGGGGCCTAATAAAAAGATTTTAAATAAAAAATGTTCTAGAGACTTAAGTAGTTATAAAAATACTATTAATAGGATATTCAATAAAGAAAAAAAGAATTCTATTAAAAAAAAATATAAGAAAAGAAATAAAATAAAATTATTAATTCTTATATGATACATTAAGTTAAGTAACCAGTTTTTCTACTATAAGGGATAATTTACTTGCAAAAACATAAAGGTTCAAAAATATCGGGTCCTGAATTCAAGATAACTATAGTTGGCAATGGGTCAGTCGGGAAAACTTCTCTAATCCACCGATTTTGTGATGAAAGCTTTCAAAAAACTTACTTAGCAACAGTGGGAGTCGACATTACAACTAAAGCCGTCGATCTTGATCCGATCTATGATAAAACAATTACACTAGTATTTTGGGATATTGCAGGACAGGAACGGTTTAAAAACCATCGGTCTGTGTTTTACAAAGGAACCAAAGGAGTGATAATGGTTTGTGATTCAACAAATTTAGCATCAGTTGAAACACTACCTGACTGGCACGAAGAAGTGAAAAAAAGTTGTGGAGAAGATATTCCTACTATATTATTAGTAAATAAAATTGATTTAACAGATCAACGTAAAATAAACCAGGAACAAATAGATAAAATACAATCTATATTGAATATACCAAAAAATTCAATTTTTGAAACATCAGCTTTAGTGGGAAATAATGTTGATAAAGCTTTTTTTGCTTTCGGTGAATTTTTTGCGAAAAAATATTTAGAAAAAAAATAATTTCTAATAAAACCCTTCTCAGTTGTTATTTGCTAAAATAAACAGTAATATTTTCAGGAAGTTTGAATTAATAATTGTTTATTAAATCTTAAACTATTAGTATTTTCCTTGTCATTTATCTTAAATTACCCAAATAGGTAATGGATGAATTAATAAAATAAACTTTATTTATACTAGATCCAAATACATAAGAATTTATGAGACAACTAGTTTTTTTGGCTCGAAAGCTAAATTAAAATCACATTGGAAAGTTAATATTAAAAATTTTTTATTTCTACTTTTTATTTGATTCTTACAAATCAGGTTGATTTAAATGTCTTCAAAGAGTAAAGAAAAAAGCATTTCTCAGATTGTGAATGAAATTCAAGAACGTAGTGGTATAGTAGGCAGAACAAAAGAACTTAGACAAATCGTCTTGGCAAGATTATCTAGTAGACATGTTGTTATTGAGGGAACAGTCGGTGTTGGAAAAACAACACTTGCTCAAGCAGTTGCTAATTATTTTGATCAAGGATTTATTCGAATTGACGGTGACGAAAGGTATACTGAGGCTAAACTAGTTGGTCACTTCGAACCCCCACTAGTTGTAAAAAACGGTTGGACAAGGGATTCATTTGTCGGAGGACCTTTAACAAAAGCGATGGAGAATGGCTCCGTATTATTTATAAATGAAGCAAATCGTTTAATTGAGGGAACTCAAAATGTTCTTCTACCAGCTCTTGATGAGGGAATTGTAACTCTTCCTAAACTCTCACCGGTGCTTGCGAAAGATGGCTTCTTTGTTGTAGCGACTCAGAACCCGGAAAGTTATATTGGCACAACTGTTTTATCTGAAGCACTTAAAGACAGGTTTGTATGGGTAAAACTCGATCGTCAAACCTATGATGATGAATTATCAATTGTTATGCATGCAGCTCAAGTTAAAAACAAACTTAAGATCGCTGAAATAGCAACAAAAGTATGTCGTTCAACTAGAGGACATGCTGAAATTCGTCGTGGTGCATCAGTCAGAGGAGCTATCGATTTCGCTAAAATATTAAATTTAATTGATGATTTATCAATTGAAAACGTTTTAGAAATTGCCATCATGAGTTTAGCAACAAAAATTGAGCTAGAAGATGGTGTAGATCGTACCATTGAAGAAGTTATTGAAGAAGTTCTAGAAAAAGTCATGAGTGGCGAGGAGGAAGAATTTTTTTAAAAATTTTCCTTCTTCCCATTATCGTATCAAAATTTAGCCTTTTCTTAAAAGAGCAATATTGGAAAATTTCTTAAATTGATTTTTCTTTTTTTTTTCCTAAGATCTTTTTAAAGGAAATAAACTTATGAGTTACATGGAAAGCGGTATCCCTGGTCTGGATGAACTATTCTATGGAGGTTTTCCTAAGGGTAAAACTATTTTGTTGTCGGGGCCTCCAGGTGCTGGAAAAACAGTTTTTGCTATGCAATTTTTAGTAGCAGGAGCTTTAGCTAATGAACCAGGGATATTTGTTGCATTTGACGATTTACCTGGACATATCAGGAGAGATATGGAAAGTTTCAATTGGGAGATCAGTTCACTCGAAAATTTAAATCCACCGCTTCTTACAATAGTAGACGGTTTTGCCTCAAGAGTTGGATTAACGACTAGTGAACGATTTCAAATCAGGGCTAATGTCGACAGCTTACTCATAACATTAATGGATGTTTTAAAAAAAACTGGCGCAACTCGTATTGTAATAGATTCATTAACTACATTATCTTCTTCAGTAAGGTCAACTGATCAGGTTAGAAAAGAAATTCTAACTTTAGCTTCAATTTTAGGAGAACAGGGATGTACCACTCTATTGACTGCTGAATTAGGAGGAATCGCTAATTCAAGCTCAGATATTGTACGATCTACAGGAAAATTTGGTGTGGAAGAATATTCTGCTCAGGGAGCAATTGTGCTAAATTATGTTGAAAAATACAATGGTGAGTATGTCCGAACGGTTCTTGTACAAAAAATGCGTGGTCATAGACACGTTTTCGGTTGGAGGCAATGTCAAATATCTGAAGAAGGATTTATAGTATTACCTGATGAACGTGTTGGAAAAGAATTTCTTGATGCTTAATTTTTAAATAAAATTGTTATTAAAAATGCTATCTATATCCTTACACAGTTTTTCATCTTTTTCAGTAATCATATTTCCTTTGTCATGAGTTGTTGTAATAATTATTACTTTCTTATATTTTAGATTAATTTCTGGGTGATGATTATGCGTTTCAGCAAGGTTAGCTACTTCTACCACAAAATTAACTCCATCTAAATATGAATTGAATCTGAAATCTTTGGAAAGTTTATTATTAACATCTTTCCATTTGGACATAACAAGACCTACATTTTAATTTACCTAATATTACATTTCAAGTAAGAAAAAAACATAAATTAAATACTTGAGAAAAATAATATATATATAAAGTATTTTATTCACAAAATTAATTCTGTTTGTAATTTACTATCTTTTTATGGAGTTCATTAAATGTTAGAGGTAATAAAGTCTGATAAAGGTTCACCTCCTGGGGGCCATTATTCACAAGGTATTAAAGTTGGAAATTTTTTATTTACGGCTGGTCAAGTTCCTGTTGATCCAATAACAAAGAAAGTGGTTAATGGTTCTATAGAAAACGAAACTCATCAAGTAATGAAGAATTTAGCTGGGGTAGCAGAAGCTGCGGGTACTTCATTATCAAACACTGTTAAAACTACAGTTTTTTTAACGGATATGAGATATTTTAACGGTTTTAATAAGGTATATGCTGAATATTACCCAATTAATCCACCTGCGCGTTCGACCGTTATGGTGGGTCCTCTATTGAGAGATGTTCATATCGAAATTGAAGCTATAATTTATATTCCTTATATTTAGATGAATATTAAGACAGAAATTTAAATTATTTAACATTTGCTTGGTTTATTTTAAAATCCGGAAACATTATTTTTAAAAAGCTGTTATTTTGAATTAAAGCAAACCACAAGAGGTTAATGCCATGGATGAAATTTTATCTTTGTATACTCAATTAATCAACCAAAAAGAATTATCGGATCCTAGAATAGTTGAAGGAGTTTTATTTGGCCTTGGTATGTTAAATATTGAACAACAAGATTTAGGTATTGATGTCGATTTATTCAAAAAATTGGTTTCTAAGAACTCAGTTGATTGGGAGAATAAAAAAGCTCTTGCTTTCGCTTTAACCTTTGTTAATAACAAAAAACTAAAAAAGAAAATTCTAAATATTGCTAGAGATTTTTCTAAAGATACTTTAGGAAATACACGAAAAATTGGTGGTTTAATGCTATCTTTTCATGAATCAGAAAAAGACTTGCTGAATAAATATCTAAAAAAACCAGACAAAGTTAATAAAGAAGTATTACAGGGTATCTATCTTGGTTGTGCATTACAACGATATACACAATTTATTCCTGTTCTTCAAGATTTACTAAAGACTGAAAGAAATGAAATTTATAGAATAGATTTCATTTTTTCTTTTGTTATGCTTAGATTATATGATGATCCAAATAAATTATCAATTGATATAATGGAAATTTATAAGGAAGAAAATAAACAAGTCAAAAGGATATTATTAGAATCGCTAAGTTTGTTAATGGCTTATATTGAAAAATTTTCTGACAAACTTAAAATTGTCAAATTTTTAATTAATAATACTTCGTTAAGAGATAAATATCACATACAAATTTGTATTATTATGATTTTAATTTCTGAGAATAAAAATAACATTTCTCAAATGTGGTCAGATCTGGAAAAAACTCTTGATACGAATACAGAAATAAAATTAATAAAAGATACCTGGGATTCTCTATCAGATTTAGAAAAAATTAAGCATCCTGTGAAATTTTTAGATAAATTACATCATTTAGAATATCACGATGTGAAACTTTCAACCGTTTATGTGAGCTTTTTTGTTGATGAAAACTTAACAGAACAAGACAAAGACACCTTGATTAAAATAATAACAAAGTTAGTTGATCATCCAGTAGCATTTATAAGGGATATAGCTATATCAAGGCTTTTATCATTTTCATTAAAATACAAGACATTAGATTACTTAGATTATTTTAAAAATCAATTAACAATGACTGGTAATGTAGATCAGCAACTCTACATTTCAATGTCATGGGGAATATTGTCAGAATTTGAAGGTTCAGACATAAAAAGTATATATGATCAATCTAAGGTCTTTCAAAATCCAATAATTGAGAAAGGAGTATTGATTGGATTAGGAATAGCAAGTAATCCTCAATTAAACATTGATTGGATGGATGAAAAATTTTTAGGATTTTATGAGATTTTCAAGGGTAATCTTGGACATGCATTAATATTTCTCTATTTGAGTAATTATATTCAGATAAATAATGAAAGCATCACTAATATTTCAGAAAAATAGTCTATTTAAAACTGATTTAGTAATTTTCATTATCTGAAGATATCAATTGAAAAAAAATTATATAACAAAATTTCTTGTTATTGAAATTTATTCAATATAAAATTATTTTTCTTTGTTCTTATAATGATATAATTAATTATATTTTGATTTAATAAAATAAAATTATAAGTGATTTAGTAATCCAATAATAATTTGAAAAATCAGCAGGAAATAATTAATGTATCAGTTTAGAAATAGTTATTTAATTGAATTTTTTCATGAAAATAAAAATAAACGCTGGTTTTACATTTTTTTAATACTTTTATTATTAAAAATTGTTCTATCAATTATTCCACCACTTTTTTCAACTGATTTTTTGAGAAATCTTTTCTACGGGGAAGCATTTTGGAATTTTGGATTTCAAGTATATGACTTATCACCCATAGAAATTGATCCAAACTACGATATACTTGATCCAACAACTCAAATTAAAGCTTATCAATATACTCCTTATGATTACCCAATAATACAAATTCTCTTTTGGGCAATTACTTCTTTATTACCATTTTCTCTGGTTACAGGTAAATGGGTACTTTTAATATTTGATGTGACTAATTTTTTTTTGATTAGGGATTTATTAAAAGAAAGAGAATCGAAATTTGAAAAAGATGCAGTTTCATTATTTTATTTTGCTTTCATGCTAATTATATCGACAATCGAAGGACAAGCTGAGGGGATAACTCTATTTTTTATGTTATTAGCATTGAAATACATAAATAAGAAACCTTTGTACAGTTACGCAATAATTGCAATCGGAGTACAATGGAAATATATTCCGATAATTTTATTACCATATCTGATATATCAACAGAGAAAAGATTTGAAACAGATCATAAAAGGGATCAGTATTTTTTCAATATTGAATATAATCCTTTCTTTTCCAATTCTAATATCAGATTATGTATTACATTATATTATTTATGGAGGAGAATTGCCTAATGACCAAATTCCATCAAATCCAATGGCTTGGATGTATAGTATTGACTTAGACCAATTATATTTGTCATCATTTATTTTATGGATCATTATATTCTACATATTTTTTCAAATACTAATATCACCCCTGCTTAATTATTTAAAGGAAAAAGATGAAAATCGATCTAATTTCCTTAGGTACTATTCTGAGTCATTTTTTCAAAGATTTGAAAAATTTATGGTGTTATTACCAATTCTTCTTTTTCTGAAATATTACCGATTCGCTTTTTCTTGGTATTGGTTATGGTTAATACCCGGTATACTAACAAATGATAATGTTCATAGAAAACGCCTTTGGATCAGTTTTTTAATTCTATTTCCCGTAATGATTTTTGACACTATCAGTTTAACTAAAAATTGGGGGTTTATTCTAAACTTTTTTGGTTTGGGATAGCTATTTACTCTCGACTAAACAAAGAAATTTATTTTGTGGATTATATTATGTTAGATTTTAAAAAAATAGGAATATTGGGAGTTCCTCAAGATTTAGGAGCTTCTAGACGTGGAGTAGACATGGGACCTAGTGCAATCAGAATTGCTGGGCTCCGAAATGTGTTGACGAAGAAACTAGGATACGAAGTTCTTGATTATGGTAATTTTTCATGTCATGATATCGAAGAACATTATCTTTTTAAAGATCAAAATCCAAAATTGCGTCATCTGGAGCATATTTTAGAAACTTCAAATCTGATGAAAGATAAAATCTCAGAAATGTGTTCTAAAGAATATTTTCCTCTAATTTTAGGTGGAGATCATAGTATCAACATTGGAACATTGGCAGGGCTGAAAACAGCTAATAAAAATGATAAAATTGGTATTTTGTGGGTTGATGCCCATAGTGATTTTAATACTCCTGATACCACATCTTCTGGAAATATTCATGGGATGCCATTTGCTATAGCTGCAGGTAGAGGAGACAAAAGATTGCTGTCTATTGCTTCATCACCCACTATAAGTGAAAAAAATGCAGTATTAGTAGGAGCAAGAGATATTGATAAATTAGAAGCACAAGAATTAAAGAACTCGAAAGTTACTGTATTCACAATGAAGGATATAGATGAACAAGGTTTTTCCAGTATTGCAAAGGAAGCTTTACAAATTGCTACTGATGGAGTCGATAAACTTCACCTATCTTTTGATATTGATGCATTAGATCCACGAGAAGCACCTGGAACCGGGACGAGTGTTCCAGGAGGACTAACATATCGTGAAGCTCACTTGTTATCAGAATTAGTTCATCATTCAGATCAATTATCTTCAATGGAGATGGTTGAAGTCAATCCAGCATTAGATTTTGAGAATCAGACCGCAAAATTAGCAGTTGGTTTAATAGCATCCGTTCTTGGTAAGACTATTTTTTAACCTTTACGTCCTTCTAAATTAATTTTATTTCCTGAAAACTATAATAACTTTTAAAAAAGACATAATTGAAGGATTGTTTTAGAAATTTCCTTCCTTCACTAGTATTTGCTGTCATCAACTATTAAAAATTCAAGTTGATTATCAATATCGGAATAAAGTAATTATCAATTAATCTCACCTATTTAAATGACTGAGAATACTATATAATATATTTCTGAAGTAAAATGACCTACAATTAAAGACAAAAAGTGAATTATTTTTTTGATTTCCTTTTAATGTAATATAATGAAATCATAATAAGTGAAATTATTGTAAAATTAATTTCTGCATTTGCGCTCTGTACTCTGGAAAAAGAAATTTCATCAAAAGAAATTATGCTAGTAATATTTTGGCCAGTAATACTTGAAATTGTATAAGCTAATCTTTCAGTATTCCTATCCCATTCAATATCATTTATACCTGTTTCTATATCAAAAAAATATTGCACATCATGATCTCTAGTAAATTCTACATCTTTGATATTCCACAACCTTGAACCATTCTCCCTTGTTCCTACAAACAATTCATTATTATTCTTCCATGAAAGTCCTGAAGCTTGAGATTCGATTTCCAATCTCGGAATTGATCGATTCATATCAGTTAAATCAAAGACATTTACACCGTGTTTTGTTATGGTAGTAAATACATCTTTTTCCCTATATAAAAAACCATAGGCTAATAAAGTATTATCAGGATTAACACTTAATGACGGTTTCGTGGATGGGTAATTAGGGCTTTGATATACGCCATCGAGTCTATGAACCAAAGTAATGTTATTTTCAGAAGCATCCCATATGTTTAAGTAAATAGTATCAACTAATCCATCTAGAAATGCTAATTTATTACCATTATCAAACCATACTGAGGAAAATGTACTATTTGTTGATATAATTTGAGTAAAAGTTTCAGTCATCAGATCAAGAAATTCCAAACGATACTCAAGTTTTTTCGTTGTTGTATTTTCAAAAGAGTATGACATAGCAAATAAATTACTATTTGGTCGCAAAGAACCTGTGAATGGATTGATTGACGAGGGAAAAGTAATATTCTTTTGTACTATGCCACTCGCTATATCTACAATTTTAAGTACAATATGAGATTCAGATATGGAAACACCCGAATGACGATATAGGATTACTATTATTCTATCGCCCTGAGGATGCCATAAAAAAGTTCTAACAGGCCTTTCGAAATCAATTGACCATTTAAGAGAACCATCAGAAGGATCCCACATTTTTAGAGTATTATTAACAGTTTTTGTTGCAATTAATGATCCATCTGGACTCCAGCTTATTTTATGAATAGGTAGTTTGTCACCAATCAAATCTACTCTGGTAGCGTTTACATTTATTATCGGATTAAAAGAGCTGATCATAAAAATTGAAATTAAAATCAAACTAAAAAAATTTTTAAAATAGGGTTTCAAATTAATCTTTTCCTCAATGATACGATTAAATGATTATTTTATAATTTATTAAGCTATTGTCAAATCCCAAAAGTTGTTAATGATTTATTTTTCGACTTTGACTGGTTTCTGGTATAATATTCTGGTGGTATAATATTCTTGAAAGCTTCATCCAGCTTTTTTGCATACCATTCAATATCTATCTCATCTTGATAATTATTTAGATCAATTTTTTGCAGTGGTTTGACTCTCTCGTGCGCTTTCGTATTTATATGATCTGTTACTACATATTGTACTTTCATTCCAGATTGCAAATGGACTCCTTCTTTAACTAGTTGTTTAGCTACCAAAGCTGAATGATTGTTTGCGCGGTAATCTTGTGGGTTCTTAGATAGAGTCTTAGTAACTATTAATTGTTCTAATGGTATGGTATGGTTTGGTCTTTTAGTTTCTGTTTCCATTGTTCATATAATCGAGGTAATGAATGTTTAACCTTAAATTTGAACTCTGAAAATTGTGACTAGATTCTTACTAGGAACAATGAAGATATATTGTCCCTTATATCCACGTGCAGAAAAACTTATGTCAGTTGAGTCAATCCACCATTGATAACCATAAGATCCTCCAGAATTAGTATAAATCTGATGTTTAGTGGCATTTTCAATGAACAAAATATTAAATTTATTGCTAAAACCGTTAAGATATAGGTTGATTTTGATTTAAAGCGTAAAAAATTTCCTTCAAACACAAAATTCTCCTAGTTTTACTACAATATAAAGCATTATTTTGATGAAAGCACTTTCATCTTCCTCTCTCTCTCTCGCCGCTTTCCCTTTTAACTTTCAAGTTAGTATTATTTTTGTGAAATATTCTTGGAAGCTTTTCTTTTCGATCTTTATCCTACTGATCAAGGTATACTAACCTTTTGGACTACTAAATGTGGTGTAACTCACCAGGCTCTTCTTTCAAATGTCAAAGGTGCTATCTATCTTCAACCCTATTCGAGAATTAATATTTATGAAATTGTTAGGCAACTGAAACACCTTGAGCTAGATGAGAATTATGGATGCACTGTCAAAATTAGGCAAAAACATCTTTCCCTTCATCATCCTTATAAAACTGGTGTTATTGAACTACAGATTCCCCTTCATGACTATTCTAGTGTTTATCAACGTATTCTCAAAGATAGTCTACCAGTGAGTTTTTTTAATACTGATCTTGCCGTTCCCCAGTTATTCTTTTTAGAGACTGGACTGTTTCCTTTTTGTAAAACTGATATCACTATTAAGGACGGCAAATTAGTTAATTATAAGCTAATTGATGATATCAAATCCATTGATTATGAGCTTCCTCCTGTCAAAGCTCTAGGACTATCCTTCAAATTTGAGTCTACTCTTTACTTATCTACTCCGCTTCAGGCTATTCTTACCCCTATGAACCGAAATATTAATTCGGTAAACAAAAATGATAAGATGTTTAGTAATGAATCTATTACTATTGATCGACGAAACAGTGAATCAGAATTTTATCAAGAATTAGTAACTACTATTAATGAGCTTGATCCTGATATTATTGTTACCTCCGGTGGTGATCGGGAACTTCGATTTCTTGCTACTCGGGCCACCACACTAGGTTTGGGCTCTTTAACTTTTAACCGTGACAAATCCGTTATGCCTTTTTCTCGTCAAAGTCGTTCATCTGCTTTTGGTAATTCCTATATGAGTTATGGCATGATGTTCTATAAAGAAAAAGGATTCTATCTCTATGGTGGTCGTCATCATTTTGATCTTCGTAACTCCTTTACGTGGTCTGATGGTGGTTTTGCTGGTATTGTTGAGCTTTCCCGATTATCCTGTATGGATCCACAAGCTGCTTGCCGGGGTTCTATTGGAACATTACTTACTGGTATGCAGATTCTTGAAGCACTCAAAACTAATATATTGATTCCTGGTAAAAAAGCTGGTGTTGAATTGTTTAGATCAGGTAAATCTCTTCTTGACTCTGATCGTGGTGGGTTTATCGTTTCTCCTCACGTTGGCTTACACTTCAATGTCCTTGAAGTTGACTTTTTATCTATGTTTCCCACGATCATGGTCAATTTCAACGTTAGTCCCGAAACTATGAATTGTTACTGCTGTTCAGACGGTTCAGGATTAGTAGTCCCTCAGACTCATTATTATACTTGTTCTAAGCATAAAGGATTAATACCAAGAGTGTTAGATCACATCCTTCAACGACGAATCTACTACAAACAACGTAAAACCATAGATCCTAAATATGATCAACTACAAAAAACTCTCAAATGGATACTGGTAACGTGTTTTGAACCAGAAACCATTCTACCCGTTTCTATTAAAGGACGGATCAAACTTGTTAAAATTGGCCCCTTTATTGATGATTTATTGGAAAATAACACTACCTTGGATGACATTGCTGTTATAGGAATGGACAGATCCTACAAGACGATTTTTAATCCTTTAAAGCATATATTTCGGCTAGAAAGCCCTTCAATGCTTTATCGAATCAGTTTGGAAACTGGTAGAGAAATGACTGTAACCGGAGATCATGTATGTTTTGTACTATCAGATGGTGATCTTCAAGAAAGACGTGCAGATGAATTACAAAAGGGTGATTACTTACCATTCATGCTTAATATGCCAGAAATTCAGCCAACAACTGAGATAAACGTAATTTCTGATCTCTTGAAAACTGCATCCAATGAAGATCTCGATAAATGGCGTGTAAGAGGGCCATTAATTTCTCAATATATAAAAAAGAATGAATTAGCAATTAAACAAAAAATGATTGGGTTTCATAGTGAATTTTCTCTCAGAAACTGGAAATCAAGTGAACACATTCCATTACGTTATTTTTCTCTTCTCAAAATCCCAGAAGAAGAATGGAATGTACTGAAAATTGGCTGTGGGCGTCGGGGAGGTGGACTAGTAAACTGGCTGCCTTCATCTTATTCAATTGATGGTGATCTTGGTTTTTTTTTGGGGTATTTTATAGGAGATGGAAGCGCACGTCCAACATATTTGAGATTATCTGTCCACTCTGCCGATACAGATCTTGTGGAATGGTTTGAAAAGTTCACCTGGGAAAGGTTGGATTTATTTGCTCATACTCGCAAAGAGCCTAATATAAATATGTTCACAATCCAAATTAACTCATCAGGATTTGTAAAAATACTCTCAATAGCTTTTAAAGTTGCTAGAACAAGCAAACTTGGGAAACTCCATGTTCCTGATATTATATTAAACGGATCAAAGCAGGCAGTGATTGGATTCTTGGGAGGTATTATTGCTAGTGATGGAAATATACATCCTAGTAGAAATATTATACGAATTTCCAGTTGCAGTTATGGATTTATCCAAGAGATCAACTATATAGCAACTCGTCTTGGGCTTTATACAACAATTCAGCGTGATAAAACTACAAACAACGATTCAAATCCAATATTTATATTAAATTTATCCGGAACAGATGCACTTTCCATAATGCTAGAGAGTGGATATATCAAGAAAGTAGATAGAGAGAAGATCCTTGAAAAAGAACATAAACAAAGATCACGAGCTTGGGGAAAAGATTTTCCAATAAAAGAATCAAATTTACTTAAACTAGCTCAAAAAGCACGAACATCTAGGAATCCACGTTTGACAGGTAAAGATCAGACTTCACGAGAAAATGTCATAATTCAAGTCGAAAAAATTAAAAATCGATTATCTAGCCTATCACAAAAGGACATTAGACAGACAGAAACCATTGAGAATCTTCTCAATGGGGATTTTGGATTCGCACGTATATCAAAGATAAAAAATGTTCCAGCTTCCAAAGATCATGTCTATTGCTTTGAAGTTTCGAAAAACTATCCTGGATTTGTTGCAGGTGCAGGAGGTATTTTTACTCATAATTGTTTCGGTTATCTAGGTTATAGAAATGCAAGATGGGGTAGAATAGATGCTCATGAATCTATTAATGCCTATGCACGCGAAAAAATATTGAAAATTATCGATTTAGCTGAAGAAAATAACTTGGAATGTGTAGCTGGAATTGTTGATTCTCTATGGATGAAATTTCCTGATGAAGATAGGATTAATGAGTCTTTACCAGCATATATGGCAAAGAAAGGTGCTGAAATTACTGATTTACCGATATCTGTTGAGGGGGTGTATAAGTGGATAGTTTTTCTTCCCAGACTTGATGAACCAGAAGTTGGAGTATTGAACCGCTATTATGGAGTCTATCAAGATGGTTCCATGAAGGTAAGGGGAATAGAAATACGAAAACGTGATACACCATTGTTCATTAAAGCAGCTCAGCAAGAAGCATTAGATATCCTTGTAGAATCAGAAAATAGACCAGATTTCAAATTCAAGGTCTTACATTTGTTGCCACAATTATACGAGCAATGGAAGCAGAAACTTGAAGACCAGACAATTCCTTTAGAGCAATTAATAGTTACTAAGACTCTATCCAAGAATCCACAAGAGTATCGAGCAAATAATCATTCAGCATTAGTAAGTAAACAACTAGTAAAAGAGGGAGTGCACTTACAATCTGGAATGAAAGTGCAGTATTTAGTAATGGATCACATGAATACTAAGGCTCATGAGAGAGTTAGACCATTACAAAAAATTGATCCTGATAATTACAAGGAATTGATAGATACAGAGTGGTATTCCAAAAAACTTGATGAAGCCTTTAAGAATATAATCCCTCCAGAATATTATACTAGAAACCAGACTATGAGCAAAAGTCAAAACTTGGAGCAGTTTATTGAATAATAAATCTGATTGTTTTTTGAGTTAAATCGTCTAAAAATTAGGTACAATAATTAATATTTTCCATTTATTGTTTGTTAATTATGAATCTCTCAACATCAGAAACAATAGACTTGATGCTTAATCATCGATCAATAAGAAAATTCGATCCTGAATATGTTATTCCTAGAGAATCTATAGATCTTATTGTTAAAGCTGGTCAGAAAGCATCTACATCAGGTTCTTTGCAGATGTTTACGTTAATAGAAATTTCAAAAAGTAAACGACAAGAAGAAGAAACTATCTGTGGTACCCAGCAGTTTATCAAGGATGCGTCATATTTTGGTATTCTTTTTGCTGATTTTTATCGTTTAAAACGCATGCTAGAGTTATCTGGAGGTTCATACAAAAATTATCCGGCATTATCCTTAACAATGGGACCTTTAGATGCAGGTTTGATGATTCAGAATATGGCTTTAGCTGCTGAATCTTTAGGTTATGGAATGGTTTTTTGTGGTGCATGTGGAGATTATGGTCAAAGAATTTTCCCAGAATTAGAAGTACCCAGGGAAGTAATCCCCTTAACTGGAATCGCTATTGGTAAGCCATTAGAACGGTCTGAATCGAAACCAAGACTCCCAACAAAGTTAATCCACCATTGTGATAAATATTTTAACTATTCCGATGAAGATTTAAAGGCTGGTCTAGATTTTATGAGCAAAGAATTGTCAAGAATAAATAATAGAGAAGTTAGTTGGGGAGACACTTTAGTTAAGCGATTTAATGGAGGATGGGCTGAGAATCGGGATAAAAAACGAAGAAATTATTTGATCGAGCAAAATTTTAAATTCTAAAGTATTAAAAATAAAATGGTCTAAAGAGTCTAAAAACCAATATTAATCCTAATTATTATTGCGTTAAAATCTTATATATTTCTTCCTTTTTAGTCAATATTGCTATCCTAGTCATTTCTCTTCAAATTGTAAACCGAAATTAAGGCAATTGTTTATATTATCTTCCTTATATTTCACATTACAAATGAAGGGTATAAGTTGTAGCTACCATAAAAATCAGCAAACTAATAAAAAAGTGAACTACAATTGATCTTTGGATTATAGCAAATTCATAAATTAGAATTAATCATGGTGACATATCAGTACGTTATTATAATTAGAGAAAATTACTAAACAAGAGAAATTATCAAAAAATCACCGATCTTCTGATAACAAATTCTGGTGATATAAAACCAAAACAAACCAGCATTCAAGAAATATTGGGAGTAATATAGAAGAATTAGCTTTTATCCTACGCTATTCGGAACAGTTTCCCATGCCACTATGATTCCATTATTTTCTATGCAATCTAAATTTTTGCAACGACTTTTATCATTGTAATTATAAAAAAATACAAGCATCTTTTTCTTTAATTGAAAGTAAGTCTAGACTTACCTTACATTTTAATGATGGACGGATTGGAAATTATTATTCAATACCAGTACTGGTTTAATAAATGAACAAATTTATATCTTATTTTGTTTTATTTCGATCATTTGAGTCTTTGTTATTAGCAGGAACTTGGGTTACACTACTGATTTTGGTAGAACGAACAGATTTTTCTTTTTTACTATTAATTGGAATGATAGTTTGGTTGACTAATGCTGGTATAACCTCTTGGAACGACAGTTTAGATTTAAAAGAAGATTCAATCTCTCATCCAGAACGGCCTATACCTAGTGGAATTATATCCATAAGAGAAGCAAGAATAGTAGGTACAATGTTTTTTATTTCAGCAATATTACTAGCTTTCAGTATAAATCTTATTTCTGTTATATATATTTTGAGTGCGATTATTATTGGTATAGGTTATTCCTTAGTAAGTAAGAAACAATTTTTAGTAAAAAATATGACCGTCACATTTGCGATTTTTTTTGGGCTTGTCATTGCTATAAACTTGTTTTCTTCCAACCCTTCGAGCACGGTTTATATATTCATACTTTCTATAGCTCTCATGCTCTCTGGGTATGAAATAATAAAAGATTTTCATGATGTTGTTGGTGATAAAAAAGCAGGAATCGAAACTGTACCCTTGAAATTCTGGAATGGTGCTACTACTATCTCTATATTCTTATTTTTCACACTGTCTTGTTTATTAATGGTTCTTGCGTTGTTGTTAATGTCTTTAATATTTGAGGCGTTTATTGCATTATTAGCAACAATTGGAATAATTTTTCCTTTATACTGGTTAATCAGGAATCCTTTCCCTAAGTACGCTGAACCCATTCGAAAAATAGTGATCGTAATCATTGGAATAGCGTTACTGATTGTCACAAATTCGATCTATTTTAAAGCAATTGGATTAATTTAGAATTTTTATTCATGGTTCCTATTTTTACTAAACTCCCCCTAACGATATTTTTTTTGAGCCAAAAGTATAAATCATTACCTCTTGATATATATTTAATTAGATTCAAAATTTCAGTAAAGGTTAGCAACAAATTTGGTATTCAATAATTATAGACAGGTAATAGATAAAATTTCTCCCTTTAAAAAGACAACAATATTCCTGGCTGTACTATTACACATTTCTAACTTTCTTATTTTATTTCCATCGTCACAAGTGTACTCAGCGGGAATATTAATCTTTATTCCTGTTTTTTTATCAGGTTGGTATTATGGAAAATCTTTCGGAATAGTAGCTGGTTTTGTTGGAGTTATTACAACCTATTTACTAGCATTTTTTATAGCACCAATGCCATTTACCAATTATGATTTCCTTATGGTTTTTGTGAATGTTTTTTTTGTAACTTTTTCTGGTTTTGTTGCTGGTCTTATTGGTGATATGAGAAAAACATTACAAAGTGAAATTATGCTTAGAGAAAATTCTGAAAAATTATTAATCAAACAAAAAAAAGAATTGAGCGATTTCAACCATGTTATGGTTCATGATTTAAGAAATTTTTTATCAATAATTGCTAGTTTTAGTGATATTTTAAAAGAAGATTATAAAGAAGAATATGTTGATAAAATCAAAAGCAATGTCTTTTTCATAAATGAACTATTAACAAAATCTTTAACCTTAGCAGATTCTGGTTTATTAGTTGATGCAAAAGAAAAGGTTAATTTACGAGAAATAATCGGATTAACTTCAGAATCTTTAAATTTTAATGGAACAAAGATTAATATTGGTGAAATGCCAATAGTGAAAGGAGATTCACAGAAAATTTATCAAATATTCAAGAATTTACTTGAAAACGCACAAATACATGGAAAACCTTCAGAAATAATAATATCAAATAAAGAATCTGATAAAAACTACGAAATTTGTATTTCAAACGACGGGAATGAAATTAATAGCTCTGTGGTAAATTCTTTTAATAAACAAACAAATTATCATAAAACAAAAGGGAAATTAGGGCTTTATATTATTAAAAAGTTGGTTGATGCTCATGGATGGAATATACATGTCGAATCTAATCCTCATACTTCTTTTATTATCGAGATTCCAAAATAATATTATTTTAATTCAGATTTAATATGTTCATAGTAATCCAGTGATTCTGGATTACTTAATGCGTCTTTATTAGTTACTGGTCTATTGTGCAAAATATTTGTGACCGCAATTTCAACTTTTTTTCCTGAAAATGTATATGGAATATCTGGTGTTTTTAAAATAATCTGAGGAACATGTCTTGGTGAAGCAAACTTTCGAAGATTTGTCTTAATAGTTTTTTCAAGTTCTTCTGTTAGTTCGTGTCCCTCTAAAAGTTTAATAAACAATATAATACGTTGGTCATTGTGCCATTCTTGTCCTATAGCTAAGCTATCAGAAATTCCTTCGATTTGCTCGATAATTCGATAAATTTCAGATGTACCTATTCTTACTCCTGACGGTTTCAATATGGCATCTGAACGCCCATAAAATGTTATTCCACCGGTTTTACTATTAATTTTAATATAATCTCCATGACGCCAAACAGATTTATTTTGAAATGATTGAAAATAAGCTTTTCTATATTTCTCATGATTTTCATCATTCCAGAAGTAAATAGGCATAGAAGGGGATGCAATTTCACAAACGAGCTCTCCTTCAGAATCCTCAATTGGTTCCCCATTTTGATCATAAGCAAATATTTTCATTCCTAAACCTGAACCCTGAAGTTCTCCTGCGTAAACAGGTAAAATTGGTGATCCACCTGCAAAACATCCATTGATATCGGTTCCACCAGAAATAGAATTGAAATGGAGATCTTCTTTAATATCTGTATAAATAAATTCAAACCCTTCTTCTGAAAGAGAAGATCCAGTTTGTGAAATTTCTCTTAAATGAGTAAGATTGAACTCTTTTTTTGGTGAATATTTGTTGGTTCTTAAAAAATTCACATAAGTAGCACTACATCCAAAAATTGTTACTTGTTCTTTCTCAATAATTTCCCAAATAGATTTCCAATCTGGATATACAGGATTTCCATCAAACAATACAACTGTGGCACCAACAGCTAATGAAGAAACCAACCAGTTCCACATCATCCATGACGGAGAAGTTATGTAGAGTATTTTATCTGATCGTTTTAAATCAGTATGAAGTATTAGTTCTTTTAAATGATTGATTAATACTCCACCGGCAGATTGAGCTATACATTTGGGTTTTCCTGTTGTTCCAGAAGAAAACATAATATAAAGAGGATGATCAAAAGGCAATTGTTCAAATGATGATTCTTTAATAGCATTATTTGCAGTAAATTCATCAAAAGTTGTTGAGTTGTTAATTCCAGTGCTTGTAACATCATCATTTATATTTTGGACTAATACTACTTTTTCCAAGGTTGGGATACCATTAGAAATATTTTGAACTGTTTTGATTAGGTTAATTTTTTTCCCTTTATAATAATAACCATTCGAAGCGATTAAGATTTTTGGTTCCACTTGGCTAAACCGATCTACAACAGCATTAGCACCTAATTCAGATCCGCAAGAAGACCAAATACCCCCTAAACTTGTTGTAGCTAGCATTGCAATAACAGTTTCAGCAATATTAGACATATACCCAACTATCCTATCACCAGGAAGAATTCCATGTTCTTTAAAGGATCTAGCTAGTTTAGTAACAAATCTATTTAACTCTGAATATGTAAATTGTTTTCTTTCTTGTTTTTCATTAATTGAAATGAGAGCAATCTTGTTATCATTAAATTTTAATAAATTTTCAGCGAAATTTAATTTACTACCTGGAAACCATGTAGTATCAGGTTGAAAACTGCTAAGATTTTTTACAATTTTATCATATTTTTTTGAATATTTAATTGCTCCAAAATCCCACATCATACCCCAAAAATCTCCAATATTGTCTACTGACCATTGATATAGGTCATAATAATCTTTGATTTTTAAGTTAAATTTTTTGTTGATTTTACTAATAAAAATAGTAATATTTGATGAATTGATTCTTTCTTCAGTCGGTTTCCATAATAGTTTTGCCATATTGATCTCCCTTACTGTTTGTGCATGGAAATTTTGACGATTTAAATAAATTTTGTAATTGGTTTAACCTCAACAACAAGTATACATATTTTTGATTCGAATAAATTGTTTTGAATATAAATTCATATTCAAAATTCGATCTATTAATTAAATTAAAATCCTTAGGTTATAAAAATTGAGTAATCAACCAAGTGTACTAGAAATATCAGCTCAAGAAGTTTATAAAAACTTCTTAGATTATAAAGACCAAGATTTTATCGATGTAAGGTCATCAGAAGCTCACAATGATTGGAATATTTTTGGGAGCGTTAATATTCCATTTAAAATGTTCCAATCGGGGGAATTTAAGGATTTATTACCAAAATCAGACAAACCATTAACTATAGTTTGTAATCGAGGGAATGATTCAAAGGTTATTGCAAAATTTCTCAACGATAATAAAATTAAAGCTACGTCGTTATCCAAAGGTATGCAAGCTTGGAATAATATTCTTCATCCATTAGAGATACAACCTAAATATTCCAAATTCAAAATAATCCAGTATCATCGAATTGCAAAAGGTTGTTTGTCTTATCTCGTGGTAAATAATGACGAAGCAGTTGTTATTGATCCTGTATATAAAATCGATCCTTATTTAAAATACATAGAAAATAATGGTTATGAATTAAAATATATATTTGAAACTCACTTACATGCTGATCATATATCAGGATCCAGATTACTACAAGAAAAAACTGGAGCTAATCTTTTGTTATCTAATAAAGATCCATATACTTTTGACTATACACCAATTGATCATGAAAAATCGATAAGTTTAGGAGGAGAATCAATAATTTTTCCAATCCATACTCCTGGACATACAAAAGGAAGTACAACTATTAAAATAGGAAAAAATGCTCTTCTAACTGGTGATACTGTATTTCTTGATTCACTTGGAAGACCAGATCTAGCTGATAGAGCACACGAATTTGCAAACGATTTATACGATTCTTTAAATAATAAAATCGCCAATCTTTCAAATGAAATGTGTATTATGCCAGCTCATCATGGAAAAGTCGAATTAAAGGATTTTAATAAGTCATTTGAGACCCCACTATCTCAAATTAAGAAATTTGATTATTTCAAGTTATCTAAACAAGATTTTGTTCAAAAAGTTGTAGCTCAGACAAATAAAACTGAAAAACCTGTAATTTATCAACGTATCATCCGAATTAATAGTGGTTCTGAGCATATTTTAGATAGCCAAATTCCTGATCTTGAAATGGGATCAAATAAATGTGCGATATCTCAAAAGTGAAAAAATTTTATTTCCAGATTTTATTATTTTCTCAAAATTAAATATGGATTATATTAAACTAAATTATTGTAATTATATCTTAATTAATTTTTGTATTGGTTTTATTCGAATCAGATTTGTAAATATTACTATTAACAATACATTTAAAGGATTGAAGATAATCTAAACTAATATTAATAAGAGTGATAAAAAATATCTATACTTGGTTAAAAATACTGATTGTAGTTCAATTAACTGCAACAAATTACGCTATAATGAGAGAATTGCGAAGAGGATACAAATATCAACAAATCTACTGCTAATACCACTGAATTTTTAACCAGCATAGCAATTAAGATAAATTGAGAGAATTTAAGAGAACAAATTAAAAATAGGAATAAAAATAGTTAATAACTTAGAAGGGAAATTATTAGTTGAATGAATTAAACGAAAACGAAAAAGAAGATTCAGATTCATTTGAAGAGACAAGTTTTTCAATACCACAGGCTGATTCATCAGTTTTAATGACTCCTCCGTATAAAATCGATGGAAAACCACCCCGTGTTATGAAAGAACGTGTACAGTTACGAGATATTAAAGGTTCATTAAAAGAAAATGAATTATTTGATAGATTCTTTCGACCCAAGTTAGTAAATAAAAAAATACGAAAAATTTGGGGTTGGATAGCTACACAACAAAAATCACGTAAAACATTTGATGGGATATCATTAACAAAAATATCTAGTAGAGAATATTACGTTTATGAAGGAATAAGGAGAGTTTCAGCACTAAAACATTTGGGATGGAGACAAATTGATGCAATAGTGGCAGATTTTTCCCATTTGAAGACCGGAAGACAACCCGAATATCGAAATAGGAGTAATTATAGAAGATCAAATTCACAATCTTACTCAAATGATCAAAACAGGAATTCATCATATTTCTCCCCTAGATCTCGAAAACCATCTGGAATCCAGACAGATGAAAGAAAGAAAAGATATTAGGATCGTTTAATTAAGATTGATGAACGTTAATTATTTAGGTAATTTTAACGATGAAGGAATAAGAATAACTGACATTTTTTTATTATTCTTATATTAGTTAATGATAAGTATATAAAGAGAGTAAATAATATAGAGGGTAAATAATATATAGAGGGAAATTAATAGAAACTATATATATCCAAAAAGGTATTAGTTAATTATTTCCTTTATTCTACCATACATTATTCAGGTGTTTTATTTGAAAATTATTAAAAGAAGAGCCGTTTCACCTGCTATAGCTTTAATATTACTTATTGGAGTAACAGTATTAGCAGGAGTAGCAGTTATTAGTACTGTTATTTTAGTATTTAATGCAGAAGATCCAATATCAATTACAATAAGTAAACCCGTATACATGGCATCTACTGAAACAGATATAGCTTTTTTTGATCCATTAGTTGATTCCATGTTATTACCAGTAACTAATAATATGCGAGAAAGACTAATTTTTGAAACAGAAAATATTCAAATATATAATGCCTCTTCAAATGAAATATTAGATCGTTGGTCAGTAATAGGTGAAAATAGTGAAATATTTACTCAAGGACAAGAAACAATAATTTTAAATTTACAAACAGAAGGAAAATTTGATCAAGATGAATTTTCAATTGGAGATAAGTTTTTTGTTCAAATTCCAGCAAAAAAAGAAGACCAAACCAATTATCAGCCTTTTTTTTCACAAACCTTTACTATTACCGCCTCTGATACTGATCCTTTATTTCGTGTAGTTGGATTAAATAATGCATTCCAAGATGGAAACACAGTTTATTTCTCTGCCGTAGATCCTGATACTAAAAATATTTCAAGAAATTTAGAATTTGGAATATTCAATTATGGAAATGCTGAAAAGGAGAAATCGTTCCCTGTTACTCTTCAATTAGAGAACACCACATTGTTTAGTACAAACTCAACCCAAACATTATTAACAGTACCTATTTCTGGATCAACCAATAATGATACAGTTTGTGATATCGGAGAAGCTTGTGCAGTAGGATCATTTAATTTAACAAAATGGTCTATTAATAGAACAAAAGACACGTATGGGGCATTTTTATCTATTGGAACACAAAGTATAAATTTTAATTTACAAATTGTTGAAGTGTTACCAAATTATTATCTAACCATGCCAAATCAAAAAGGTAAAAACAACAATCAATGGGGAGAAATATTGCAATTTAATTCGAAGAAATATTGGGAAACAGAAACACTTGAACTAATAATGACTGCTTGGAATAATGAAACACCTACTATTCCTACTGGTGCAACATTAGAATTAATGGAGCTAAATGCCACAGCTTTTACTTTAGATACGTCTGCTACTGTATCAAAAACCATTCCTATTGGAGATAGCATAAGAAGAATTCCAAGTGGTAATAACCGATGTGGAAAAGGTAGCACCAAAAATTCAGCTTGTATGGACTTTACTTGGACAATTACCAGAAATATTATTCAAACAAAAGACAAAAAGAATCCTATAGTGTCTTATACTGTCATGGAACCATATTATTTCTTTAAAATCAAATGGGTTGAAACTGGGATGGTATTTACATTTAAAATACAGGTCGCTCCACCAAAATAATAAAAATTTAATTTTTTCTCTATTTTTCAAAGCTTTTCTAAATTTTTTTTCCAAAATTCTTTCTTAATGAAATTTTATTTTCTCTAAGGAAATTTAAGATTAAACAAATCGTTTCGAATACTCACCTTACTTAGAAACAAGGGTGTCTAGTAAGGATTTATAAAACGACAATATTTTTGTTGAACCACGACTGATTTTTTTTCTGAAAAGAAAAATTATTCTTTCGTGATAGGAAAAAATCGATATATCGAGGTAAAAACATGTTTAGATTTATAAAAACATTTAAAAAATGGGATAAACACCACAAAGGTGTATCTCCAGTTATTGCTGCTATATTGCTTATCGGATTGGCAGTATTAGCAGGAGCAGCGGTGTTTTTCATCGTATTGCCATTATTGGCTGGAAGTTCTGATATAGCATTTTCTTCTATAACAGCTTCAGACGCTAATCAAGATGGTAAAGTAGATACAATAAAGCTTTCATTTACGAATTCTGGAACAGTAGCTGGTGAAATTTCAGAGGTTGATTTAAGTGGCATGTCCGGATGGTCAGCAACTAATCCTTCTGGAGGAACTGCTGATGTGAATCCCGGACTTACTGTAGAGGTAACAATTAGACCTGGAACTGTTGCAGATCAAATTCTAACAACTGATACCATTGACGTAGTAGTTAGTGTTGATGGAACTCCAGCATTTACTATTGATGAAAACAGTCAAGCTGAAGATGGAAAAACATATTCTTCTACTGTCACAGCAAAAGCAATTAGTAATGCTGATTTAGAAATAGATGATTATTCAGATGCTGCCTGGAGTGAATCTGAAAACGATGTCTCAGTCCAATTATTCTTTAGTGTAGCAGACGCTAATAGACAAACAGCTTCTGGAAGTCCTGGCGTTCAGTTTAGAACAGATAATGGAGATCCATCAAGTTATTTCATTAACACAAATCAACCAGATGGTACTTCTTTTAGTGCATCCACAAATGATCCTGCTGAAACAACAACCTGGAATAAGGGAACAAATCCAGTGGTCTCTTTCTACATTAAAAGTGATCGAGTAATGGGTAGTGGTGATCTTCGTGTTTATTTTGAAGCTTACAGTGGAAACACAGATGTTGGATCATTCTATTATAACATTGAACCGTTATTCACCGGAACTTATGTTGCAAATACTTGGTTATTGGTTACGTTAGATTTCTCAAGTACTGCTGGATGGTCTGGATACGACGCTGATGAAGTAACTGCTACTTCTGTAGGTGGATTTTCTCTCTATGTTGATAACAATTTTGCAGACGATTGGGATCTTTATATAGATGATATATACGTATCCTCAGGATTATAAAAAACAAAATCTACAATTTTCTTTTTTTTAAAGCAATTCTAACCTTTTATTCAATTTAATTTTTTTTTAATTATATTTTAGATCCAAAGTTAGCATTTTTTCTTTTGAAATAAATTCAAAAAAATAATAGTGTTTTAATTTAATCTTTCTAGCAAAATTTTTGGAGCAATACCGACAAAAATATCAGGTTTTGCTAATCGTAAATATTTTTCATGAAAATAAACAAACTGCCAACAAATGACCATATAACACTTCTTAATAAATTATTGGATAGAGAAAGCCGAAAACTTGTTTAACTACTATTCGAAATTCTCTTATTAACTTTAAAAGCGCTTTCTTTCAAGAAAATCGAAAATTCTTATGTTGTGGTAAGAACACTTTGTCTAATGTATTACAAATTTGAAATAAGAATGAATTTATAAGTGTATTCGCTTACCGTCATACAAAAACTTCATTCAAATATTTTAAATGAAAAAGAAAAAATCAAATTAAAATGAATTTTTATTTGAAACTTACCTTTGACGTCTTCTTGTCATAAAAATTGTGAAAGAAATTCCGATCACAACATAAAGTATTTCAAATCCAGGTGTTGGAGGAGCACTTTGTGGATCAGATGTTGTCGTAGTAGAGCTGGTATTTGTTATCGTAGTATCGTCAGGAGGAGTAAAATCGGTAACTAAAGTGAAATCTAAATTTATATTAGAATTCAAATAAGAGATTGTATATGCAACAGTGTAAGAGGTATCAGTTAATTCAAAATCCGAGCTGAATGTTATTTTTATGCCAATAAATATAGTTTCTTTTGCTAAAATAGTTCCAACATTAACTGATACAGGAGTAGCCGAATGATCAACACCAGCTATATCAATTGAAAAGACTACATTATCAATATCAAAATTAACATTTGATTGAATTGATATATTTATATCAAATTCCTGTTCTGTTCCAGTTTGTGAAACGGTGGGAGAATCTACTAAAGAAATTTCAAAAATTTCCCTTAAAGCGACTGGATTTACAACAATTGATTCAGTGATTTCCTCTGTAGTCCCATCTGCATCAAATGTGACAGTTAAATCGTCTGTTTCAGTATCAAAATCATTAACAGTCATTACAGTTATATCAAGAGAATATTCTACATTTGGGAAGAAGTTAGCTATATTGAGTACGACTATATCGTCTTCGAAACTGCCAGATGTTGAACTAAAAGAAAGTGAAGCACTAGTAATTGGAGATCCACCTTCGGACTTGTACAACACTGTGAAATTATATGAAGTATATAATTTATTATACAAATCAGTAGTCGAAGCAATTATAATAGACAACGTTGGAAATTCTGGACCAATAACATTTAATGGGATATTAGATGGTTCAGTAAATACTCCAGAAGTAACTGTCACCGGAATATTGATTATTGTATCAGAAGGATTTTTAGGCATTATTTTGAAGCTATAAGGATATTCTTGTCCCTGATTAAGTGTTGATAATACTTCAAAACGGTAGTTTGCACCTTCTCTAAAAATTATTCCTGAATCAGGAATTAAACCGTACTCAGTATTTAGCCCAAATGTGATATTAATACTTCCAACTGAACTGCCATAAGGTGTAATTTTAAGATCTAGTGATGTATTCGTATCGGAATTTAAATCAACAGTGTTAGAGCCTAAAATTGATCTTATCTTAAATCGAGTATTTCCTGTATCATCAGGTGCTGATTCATATATTTTTAAGGAATAATCCACTACTGTAGATGCTGTATTATTAATAATGAAGCCATATTTTTCTGCTTCTATTAATGACATATTTCTAGCATTCGTCCAAATAGATCCGTCATTATATGAAAACTCTATTTGGTCTATGGATGTATCAATGTCTGTAGCTTTTACAAATACTAATGTTTTCTGATTATCTACTTCTTCATATCCAATGGCAATTGTAGGATCATTGAAGTTTCCATATAATGAATCATCTATTGAAAATGAATATTCATAAACTAGAAATCCACTTGAGTAGAACCCTAAATGATAATCACCTGTAGCTAAATCTTGCGCTTGAATTTTTACATCATATTGGTGTGCAAAATTAGAAAGAGTTTGGACATTGTATTCTGAGCTATCATAAACGTGAATTAAATTCGCGGAATCATCTACTAATTCTATCAAATCGACTGTTCCACTTGGAACTAAGCCATAATAGACCATGAATTTTAAAATTTGTGGATTAGATCCATAACTATCACTTTTTGGATTTAGTGAAGTCCATACTCCATCTGTTCCTAACGTTAATATATCATAACTAGAAAATAGAAGTGGTAAAAATCCGTTACATTCATCAACTGCTGGATCTAGTAAGGCATTGCAGGAGGTCGTTCCTGTAGCCCGAAAGAAAATATCGTCTGAAAACCATGTATCATTATTATAAACAGATTTAACACCAGGTGTTGGGTAATTCACGTCAACATAATTAATTTCCCCAGAACCAGATAAATCGTCAGTCGCACTAACATCCTTAATATCAAGTGTTTCGGGTGTTAATAAACCAAATGAGTTTACAGGCTCTGTAAAATGCCAGTTATATGAATCATATTGTTTGCCATCGTCACCCACATAAACATTTACTAAAGTAGGATTGATTTGTTGAATAACTTCCAAAATTATTTCAGAATTTGTTATTGTATCCGATGCTGGATGCCTTACTTCTATTACATGAATATCTTCTGAGGTAGGGGTAAATGTCACACTATCAAAGCTTGGTAATAAATTCGTTGATTGTGCTACAAATCCACCTGAGTTATAAACATATAGATCCACTTCTCCATCAACAGTTACATTATTAACTTCCAATGATATAGTAACTGGATATTCTGGTATAAATCGTAATACTGGAAATCCAGATATAGTATTTGTCCATAGAGAGGTTCCTTTTGGAACATTTGGATTTGTATAGGTATAAAGAATAGTAGGAACATAACCTGGTGTCATACCAAATTTCGTTTGATCAACAACTTGATCGATTTCTAATGTGATATTTGTTGTTGTAATTACTGAGCTTGCAGGAAAATCGATGAAGAAAAAGTAATTTCTATCATCAGTTGGTTTGAAAATTACATTTTCTGTGCTATTAACTTGCACAGACGAACCTACTAGTGTATCAAACTCATCATAAATATATAGGTCGACATCTCCTGCTGTATTGGTATCATTCACATATAATGTAACATTTACATTGAAATTAGGTACGAAAGACGGTGTTAGAGTAAAATCATTTGTTTCATTATTCTTCCAAGTGCTACTGTGAGGTATTGATGCATTTACATAGGAATATGGTAATCCTGAATTAGGAGTCAAAATATTCTCCCAATTATTAAAATTATTATTGACCCTGTACCGGTGAGAAAAAGGTAATGTATCTTTAGTAGAATTATCTATCTCTGTCCAATCTTGAGTACTTTTACTTAATGTTTGTGTAAGATAACTCCATTGGTCAGCTACTAAAGAATTTGGCTCTTGCAATGAATATGAAACCGGATTATCAATGGTATTACTTTTTGAATCGAATTTTTCCTGCTCTAAATTATAATTATAGACAGCATCATTTTCAGTGAGATGAACAGGAGCTGAATCAAAAGCTAAACTTGATATACTACCAAAGACTAAAGTAAACATAAAGATAATAGATAATACACTATAGAATAATCTCATTTTTTTCATTTAATGACACCATAAGTTAAAATATTTATAATTCTTTTAAGATTAATATTTCTTAATAAATTATATTGATTGATTTTCTTAACTCTAAAAAAGCTTCTAATTTATACTTTTTATTAAACAACATCATAATAATTCTCCCCATTATTTTCAAAAATCGTCCTTGATTTAAAATAAAAAAAGTAAATCAATGATGTTTCCTTAATAATTACGTGTTAAAATGATTTAAAATCTTGTTTAAAATAAATTTCAACAGTATTATTCAATCATCTTAAATTTTTAACCTTAATTCAAAAAACGAGTAATTAAAGGAAATAAAACAATTATTGTGTACTCATTTTCAATTTCAATCAAACTATTTTCATTCATTTCTAAAGTCTGATTCAATAAAAATTACCATTTCTCGCATGCTAAAAAGTAACTTAATTACATATTTATTTAATTTAATAACAAATAAGAATAGTTAGAAATTCGACCAGGTTTTATTATTGGCTAATTATGCAGTTCTTGGCTTAGGTTTAATGGGAACAGCTATTGTTCATGACCTATTAACATTTGATTCTTCATGCAAAGTTTACGGATTTGATAATAACAGCAAACAAAGACAAAATTTAGAAGAAATATTTGAATCCCTCTCAGATAGACTTTTTATAAAAAATTTAGATCTTAAAATTTCTGAAGTTTCAGAAAATCACCCATTAGTTAAGATTTTTAAAGATAATAACATTATTACTGTATTCGGAGCTATTGATTATAAATTTAATGTTTTTCTGACAAATATTTGTATTCATTCAGGCTCTAATTTCTTAGACCTTGGTGGTAATCCAGATATCGTTAAAGACCAAAGGAAATTAAATAAAAACGCTCAACAAGCAAATATCACTGTGATACCTGATTGTGGTTTGGCCCCCGGTATGGCAAATGTAATTGCTGCTCATGGAATGAATCAATTTGATACATTGGAATCTTGCCATATGCGAGTTGGTGGACTTCCTCAAACTCCGAAAACCATTTTAAATTTTCAACGAGTTTTTTCTATTCGAGGTCTTACAAATGAATATTTGGAAGATGCAATCGTAATAAGAAATGGTGAAATAAAAACAGTCCCATCTTTAACAGAAACTGAAACTTTAACATTTCCGGATCCTTGGGGTCAATTAGAAGCTTTTCAAACCTCTGGAGGTACTTCATCACTTCCTGAGTTGTATAAAGGAAAAATTGATGAATTAACTTATAAAACAATACGCTTTCCTGGTCATGGACAATTTTTTAGATTTTTAAAAGAATTAGGGGTTCTTTCATCAGATTCTTATCCAAAAAACGAAAATGTTAATCCTAGAGAGTTGATTGAATATTATCTTGAACGTTATTTACCTTATAATGAATCAGATGCAGTTTTAGTCAGTATAACTATTATTGGAACAAAAGCTGGTAAACGGGAAAAGGTTCAATATAAACTTATAGATTTAGCAGATCCTAGCACCGGATTTTCTGCTATGGCTCGTACAACTTCATTTTCAACGAGCATTATCGGACAAATGGTTACGAGAGGTATTATTAATCAAAAAGGAGTAGTGTCACACGAATCAGTTGTTCCTGAAAAAGAGTTCAAAGATGCGTTAATTAAAAGAAATATAGTTTTCACTGAAATATATTCTTAAAATTCAAGAATTTAGTATTTATAACTAATACAAACACCATCACGAATTGGAATAATCATTGAATAAACTCTAGGATCAGTAAAAGCTTGGTTGTTAAATAATCTTACACCTTTAGTGCTTTCCTCTATATTTGAATCGTCTATAACCCTTCCACTCCATAATGAATTATCAGTTATCATTATTCCCCCAGAATTTAATCTAGGAACAGCTTTAGAAAATGCTTCTGGATATCCTTCTTTATCTATATCACAGAAAATAAAATCAAAATTTCCTTCAAGGTTATCCATCGTTTCAACAGCATCTCCAATATGAAATTCTATTCTATTTTCCATTTCAGCTTTCATAAAATAATATTTCGCTTTTTCAGCATTTTTTTCAGAACCATCAGTACAAATAATCTGAGTAGATTCAGGAGTACCTGATGAAAACCACATCGCAGAATACCCATAGCCAGATCCTAATTCAAGAATTCTTTTGGGTTTCAGCATTAAAGAATATTGTAATAGAAATTGTCCAACGAGTGGCCCAATGATTGGAAAATTATTAATATTTGCATATTCCTCCATTTCTTTCAATGTTGGATTACGTTCTGGGATCAAATTAAGTAGATAATTTGCAATCTCATGATTTAAAATTTTCATTTACTATTCCTCTGTAATAATTAGGAAGAATTTTTTTTAAAAAGAGTTTTTATTTTAGCATTTCTGATATTTATTTTTGATGAATAACTGCATTATGTTGATTTAAATCGAGTTCTTTTTTAAAGTATTTATCACATTCTTCACAGTGATATTCTTTAATATATGATTTTTCTTTCCCGTTTGAATTTTCATAAGATTCTAGAATTTCTCTTAAAATATCCTCAATAATTTCTTGCGATAAATTTAACTCAGTGGAAAGAAATTCAATTGTGGTTTGTTGTAAAAGACTTGTTTGATGAACCTGCTTCCATCTTTCAAGGCCCAAAATTAAAATTTGATCTTCCTTTAAATCTTTGGGTTTTGGAGGAGGATTTTTTAAACGATTGAGCACAATTTTTCTAATTTCATTTAATATAACTGGTATTTGATCAGAAATAGATTGTTGCCAAATAGAAAAAACTTCCATGCGTCTATCTTCTTGCTTACGCTTCCAATCTGAAGTTCCATAGCAAATTTTATCTTTACTATCTGAAACTTTTGCAATAATTTCCTCTATATTACATTGAAAAGCAGCTCGATTTAGAAATTCTTGACTTTTTATATCTTGAGAAGTAATTAGATGAACTTTAGCTTTTTGAGCATGAATTACACCCATATGATATAAGAATCCTCTATCATTAGTGATTAAAATAAAGTCTGAAATATTTATCTTATCTTGTTTAAAAATATTTAGTAATTGTTCAGCAAGAGCATTATCAGCGGAATTTGGTTCTTTGATAGGATTCTGAACAAGAATAAATCCATGTGCAACCAAAACTTCTTGGATATATTTAGAAACTGTATTCCATACAGCGGAGCATCCAAGATATTTAGTTATACCCAAGTTTTTTGCATAGGTAAGAATAGCATCCGCATATATACATATTTGGTCTGGTGTACTCCTAATATTGTCAAAATCCCAAAAAATTGCTACACCTGTTCCAGCCAACTGTATTCCTCAGTAGATATCGTTGAAGCATAAATAATATTATTCAAAATTTTAAAGTTGATTGAAAATAACATCATTATCTATATTAAGACGTTTTTTGTAATTAAATACCAAAATCTTAATATTTGGGTTTGAATGTTATTACAAGTTTTTTATTGTATCAGAAACAATTTGGTCAAATTTTTTACCAGGTAGTGCTCCAGTAAATTGATAGATTAATTTGTCTTTAAACCATATGTGAAATGTGGGAATGCTAGAAATACCAAATTGATTTGATATTTTTTGATTAGAATCAACGTCGATTTTTGCGAATATCATTTTACCTCTATATCTAACCTCTAAAGCTTCAACAATAGGTGCAACATGTTTACAGGGCTGACACCAATCAGCCCAATAGTCTATAAATACAGGAACTGGAGAAAATTTTATGTAATCATAAAAATTTAGTTCATTTAAACTTATTACTTTAGAGGGGATTGAAATATTTGTATGTTGATCATCCGTATTGTCACTAACAGTTTCTGAAATAGATTTTGCTTGTTGAAATAATAATTGCTTTTTTCTTTTTAATCTTAACTTTTTTAGCTCCAAATCATCAGTATTCATAATACTCACAAAGAATTAATTGAATAAACCCTTATTTTCTTTTAATAACCATTAGTTATTAATTATTTAAATTGATTTGTTAGGCATTAATTATTATTTTTTTTATTAATCTTCTTTAAAATAATTCTACTTCTCAACTCAAATATTGAAATAATAATTAAGGATAATGAAAGTCCAATTAAAAGCCAATCAGTAAATGGCGGAACTCTTACAAACAAATAGTTGGTTTGTTCAACAATTATCAAGCTTTCAAGATCAAAAGAATAAATTTTTTGATTTTTTGAAAATACTATTTCATTTGTTTGCATCTTGAAGCTTTTGTCTGATCGTAGAAAATCTTCATTTATAGGAATGGGATTATTACTTGGATAAACAATGTTTACAGCGGTCCAATTAAGATTTTGGAGAAAGTCAACTTCCCAAGAAAATCCACTAATAAAATCTAAACCAGAGTCGGAATGGTGATCTACAAGAACAACATTTTTTGTTTCACTTGAGAAAGCATATTTATTAGATAATTTCCAATCTAAAATATTATGATTTATTGAATTAACGTTAATTAGCAAATTAGTTGTATTATCATTGATTTGATAACTATAAACATCTAAGTTTGAGAGAAAAATGAGTAATTCATTACCATTTGAACCTAAAAATTTTATTTGGTTTGTATTATTACCCCCAAAATCAAGAACAGGAGTTTCTTGGTTAACAGAATTGGGTACAATTTTTAAACTATACAAAACTGATTCTTTTCCCCAAAAGAGAATTCCATCTATCCATACTAGTGGAGAATGATTTGGAAAAAAATTAAAACAGTTAGAACAAAATATTGTATTTTTCGATAAATCTAATAAATCTAAAATAATTATGTTTGTTAAAGAAAAAACAACCATATACTTGTAATCAGGATCATTTATCATATATCTAGGTTCACTAACATCGCCAGTATCTATAGATATGGATTTATCTTTGAATTCAAGAGATTGAGATATATAATTATTCGTAACAAACCGAAAATCATTTACATTTATATAATTTATAATCAATCTTTTTTCATTTACAGATAAATCCTCCCAATAACCAAGCCAAAGTTTGTTTGTTTTATTATCGTATAAAAGATCAGAAATAACTGTAATATCTGGATATTTAATTAATAAACTATGATAGAATAAGTTGTAAACTTTTAATCCCTCTCCATTCTGTTCGTATGTTATTAAAAGTTCTTTATCATCCGATAAATTAGTGATATGAACACCTGTTTCAATAGTAGTTATTCTATTGTTTAATCTTCCATAATAGACATTAAATAAATACACAGAACCTATAAGAAAGATTATTATTATAACTGAATAGAAATTTTTTTTATTTGAAAAAAAACTAATAAAGCCATTTTCAGAATTTACCATGTTTTCCTCTCGATTTCAGTTAAATAGTAATGGAATTTAATAAAGTTCAGAGTATTACTCAAATTTATCTAAAGAAAGAGAACTCCAAGTCGTAATGTTTGGCTTATTCAGTTTGTTACTTTTATGTTCTTGAATTATAGTAATGTTGTCAATAAAACGATTTAATAAAACTGTTTTTGTTTGCGAAGTTGATGTTGTAGCGAAAATATCAATATCAAAAGTAAAATTATTTTGGATTAAAATAGGTTCCAATTCTTCACTAAATTTCTTTAATTTACTGGTAGAACAAATTTGTTTTTCAATAAAATCTTCTAACTTATCTTTTAAGACATCAAGGTTTATCGGTAGTTGCCAAATTATTGGAATTACTTCTTCTGGCCACTGTGTATAATCTAACGTCAGATCTTTAAAGCTAGAATCATTTTCTAATGCTGTAGGATTAGTCTTGAACAATTGATGCAACAAAATTTTCTTTTTTTCGTTATTCAATTTATAATTCTCAATTAAAACGCAGCCTAATAAATTTCTAACCCAAAATCTAAGTAAATTACCCGAAAGAAAATCATACTTCGGTATTATTGCTAATCTTTTCTCAACTAATGTAACTATTAATTGTTCTATGTGATAAAAATAAAATAATTTTGGGTTATCATTGCAAACATTAAGAAAAAAAGATTTCTTTTTAGAATCAAGTTTTGAAACATAGAAACATTCTCTACTTTGATAAAAATCCTTTCTAATGATGTTTTTAAGATTTTTCAAAAAAAATTTATCAGAAAAAATCCATTTAATATCCTTTTTAGTTCCTATTAAACCAATCAAGAGATAATCACTAAGATTAAGATTAGGAAGAATTTCTCTTGAAATTGTAATCGCAAGTTCTTTTGACATTGAATATCCTATTCCATCAAAAAATAGCATTAATCCATGAATAGGTGCCTTTAAATTATCAAGAATATTTTTTATAAAATTTATATTTGGAAACTGAGTAAGATCAAAAATTCTTATAATCCATTTCTCGTTTCTGGAAACAATAAATTCATAAGGAGTAAGAGTAACGATATTCAAAAAATCTATATCTGATTGATAATCATAGTATTTCTTATTCCAATAATAGTTAGCAAGATTTATTATTGAGGATGTTTTTCCTGATCCAGGAGGTCCTAAAGCTAAAATATTTATTATTCCCATAGATTAACCCTTGTAAATTTTAGAAAACCGTGTTAAACAAGGGAAAATTAATTCTTAAGTATTTTTTGAAAAAAAATCATTCAGCTTTTTTTTCTTCTTTCGAGGTATGGATGGGAATATTTCATTCCATTTTATTTCTTTAAATTCGATTTCATGTTCTTTTAAATAAAAATATAGTTTTTCACTTATTTTAGATCCAATAATCATTGATCTAATATTTTCAGGTTTATTCCAAATTTTCATTATTATTTCTCTATACCTTACTATTTGAAAAGCATCAGCTGGGGTTATCAAACTTTTTTTCAACTCAATTAACACGGTTTTACCATTCTTATCTTTTCCAATTAGATCAATTTTCCCTATTGGAGTATTATACTCACGATTTATAATTTTAATATCATCCTCAATTAAACTAGGATTTTGAACAAGATAAGACTGCATATCTGCTTCATTTCCTTCAATATTTATTTCAGAATTCTCTCTTCCTGTGATTGCCCGTAATGAATATATGTTTTCAAAGACAACTGTAAAAGATTCATTTGTTTTAGGTCTAAAAGTATATAATTCCAATAAATAATTGTTTGTTTGTTTAATATCCTGTTTGTTTTCCCCGCTGTTAATTAATTTAAATTCTAATTTTCCTACTCCTGGGAGTTGCCAGTTAATTGGCTTTAAACTTCTTAATTCATGTAACAAAATAGTTTGATCAATTTTAATTATTAATAATCTATCCCCCAGTCCCAAAGTTGATTTTATTCTCCCATCAAAAACAGCAGAACAATTTCCATATATTTCTAATAAAAATTTTCCAAGAAAATGTTCTATTTTTTGAACAATGTTCTCATAATCCAAATCTATATCGATAACGTACTTTTTATTAGAAGTCATTAAAGTAAACTCATATAAATTTGATAACATGATATTTGGAAGATGATTAAAAATAACATCGTTTAAATTTTATCTATTTTTAAATTTTTCAGCTTCTATAAATTTTCGTAATGTAATATTGAACAATTCACTATTTTCTTTTTCTTTAGAGGTATAATCTATCATTTTATCATTTAAATATTCATATAATTGTTTCCCTTCTTGAACTCTAGCTAAAGAAAGGGCAATTAGTGAAGTCTCCTCTTGTAATCTAAGAGGTTCATCATTAGAAAGTGATTTAAGCCAGTTTAAAGTATAGTCTTCATTTCCTCTAACTAATTCAATAAATACATTTGTGGGAATTCTTTTTGTTGACAAAAACTTTCGACTTAGTCTGTCTGATCTTTCTCCAGCAATGTAATTAATTAATTGCTTATTTAATTCCTGAAAGAACTCATCGAATCGATCGTTAAAAGTTTTAATTTTTTCATTGAGTTTGGTAGATAATTTTTCTACCTGTTTCAAAACTTCTGGAGTTCTTACTTCTGGGGGATTTAAAATAATTAGATCATTTTTTAATTTTACGATTTTTTCTTCTAATTCGTCTATATCACCCAAAGAATCTATTTCTTCAAGTTCGTAACCTAATTTATTAATTTTTTCTTCTAATTTCTTACTGCGATGCTCAAAAGTGTCAATCCAATTAAATAATTTTTTTCTTTCCTCTGGAATATCAAATTCTCTAGCTTTCAATTCAATTTTTTCCTTCCGAATAAGTAAATTTTTGATTAATATAGGGATTTTCTTATCAGTAGATTCTTTTTTATTCTTTAAAGTATCATATTTTAACCGTTCATTGTTATTTAGATAGCTAGTTAATATATAATTTGATATTGGTGGAATCGCATCTAAATCTGTTTTCATTAAATGAATTTCTTCCTTGATCAATTCAAAATCAAAAAGCGTTGTAATAATCGGTATTTTCTTTGCTACAGTTTGAATTTTTGTAATTATTGCTGATATATCAATTTCAAATTTATCTAAATTGTTAATGAATTTGTTTTTAGTATATAAATCTATTTTAAATTTAGAAATTTCGTTTAATTTCGTTTCAAGAGTATTTTTTATATCGTTTAATTTTTCAAAATGTTCTTGGTCCCAATCAACTAACCAATTATTAATTTCACTTATCTTTTTGATAAAAAAATCCATTTCAAATATTTTTTTAGGAAAAATTTCCTTGGTTGATTCCAAAATATCATCAGCAGTTTGAATTTTTTCTTCTATTCTTTTTTCTAGTTCTTTTTTTTCTTTCTTTGATTTATTCCAAAACAATTTGAAAACCCATCAGATTTTACAATAAGTTAATTAGAATAATTGATCTCATTAGCTTTAAATCAATTTACAATATTCTTTGATTGTAATTTCACCTTTAAATCAATATCATTTTTTGTAATAGATCTGTTCCTTTTTTTATCTTCCTTTAATTTGGTTAAAATTTTAGATTCAATTACTCTCTACAGTATAGGAAAGTATTTAGTGGGGTTGTTATGCGTAAAACTTAGAAATGTTTCTTAAATATTTCTTCAAATTAAATTATATCAAATAGAAAAATAGGCCTAATTCGCAAGAATTTTTAAAATGATTGTATTTCATTAGATCTAGTAAGGGATAATTGAAACAAAAAGTTGAAAAGTATAATATGAATTTAAAACCAAAGCAAAAAAATAATATGATTTATGCTGAAATCTAAAAACATATTTAGGGTCTTTCAATTCATGCTTGGTCGCGAAGATAATCAAACTGATACAGAATCAGTAAGATCTGGGATAAGTAGTGAAAATATCAATTTTACTAACAAATTCATACTTACAGAATTGGAAAATATGTCTAAAGAGCTATTTTCTCATTTTGAATTAGAAAATCATGGAGTTATTTGGCGTGCATTTGAATATTTATACATATCGGATCGTGATTTACGAGAAAAGATAGCAGAAGCATTAATACCTAACCCCCTAATAGAAAATCCTGAACCTATTAATGAAGTTGAATTACATGAAGTAATTGAGTTACAAAGCTTTTATAACGCTGTTAGGCTCCAATTGTTGGATAAAGTCACTAAACATATTATTAATTACTATGATAATGCATTAGATGTTATAAAAAGTGATCTAGAAAAGGGAACAACGCAATATCAAAGAGCTAAAATCTTAGATACTTGGTATATTGATCAGTTAAACAAACTTAAACCTGATGGATTTAATTTACGTGAAGCATCTGAGGAAGAAATCCAAGGCAGTTATTCTATCAAACTTTGGATTGAAACTATTGAAACTTTTAGGATGGTTCAAGATTCGGCAGAATTAGCTCTTAAAAGGATATTTGCAAATGCTTTAGAAAATATTAAGACTTTAAGTAAAGCAAAAAGCAAGTTTAATTTTGATTAAAATTACTTAAATTCTATAATATTTTCATATTAGGAAAATTATTTTGGGTTTAAAAATCGTATTCAGTTTTTTTTCATGTTAAGACGCATTTATATTGATTCTTCAGATCCCATAAAAGTAATCAATATGGGTTTACTCCTTTTTTTCATTCAAAACTTAGTTATTATACTAGTAGACATAATAATTGTTATAATACCAGATTTAGGGGCAATTCTTTTCTTAGCATCTTTATGGATTGATATAATTGCAGGAATTATATTATTCCTAGGATTCAAAGGATATTCAAAAAGTAATAATAATGAGATTCATTCTACAAAAAGAATTAGTTATATGGTATTGATTTGGTCATCTATAACTGTGATTGTTAGAGTGTTAACAAACATGAATTTTAATATTCAACTTGTAACAGATCTCAATCTTCTTTTGATTCTACTTACAATTTGGGTTTTAACAAGCATATATTTTTCATCAATTATCTATAATTTGATTAAATTCTTTAGTGAAATAGATCAAACCAGTTTCTTAATTCCCAAACTTTATGTATGGATAAATTTAATATCAGCATTGTTAATTGGGATAGGATTAATTCCAACTCAGACAATTTTTTCAATTCTTATCGCTGGACAAGAAGTTAATACTTATCCAAGTGAAGTTGTATTTGGAATAATGTTATTAGGATTAGGATCATTATCTAAAGTAACTCTCGTTCCCCTTTTAGGATTAATAACATTTCACATTTTTAGAAATGTTTGGGAAATAAAACTAAGCTCAAATAATTCAAATAGAATTAACAAGTTATCTAAAACTACATTTAAGCCTAAAAAATTAGAATTTAGATAAATTCTAATGGTAAAAGAAAGAAATTGTAAAGACGAAGTACTTTTAATCTGAATTATTACTTTGTAATTAGATTTTTTGGGAATTATAACATATGAGTAATAATTTGAAAGAAACTATTGAGGATTTAACACAGGAAGGAGTTTTATATAAAACATTACCGGATAAAAAAGATTTTATTGAATGTTTTGCATGTGCTCATAGATGTAAAATTAAATTAGGTTCATCAGGTATCTGTAAGGTAAGATACAACAAGAATAATCAATTGTTTGTACCTTGGGGGTATGTAGCTGCATGGCAGTGTGATCCAATAGAAAAAAAACCTTTTTATCATGCTTATCCTGGTTCTTTAGCAATGAGTTTTGGAATGTTAGGATGTGATTTCCACTGTGGGTTTTGTCAGAACTGGTTAACCTCACAAACACTAAGAAACCCTTCTGCAGGAGTTTCTCCAAGAATAATATCTTCAGATGATTTTATAGATAAAGCTATTCAGTATAATGCACGTGTGGTGACTTCCACCTATAATGAACCCTTGATAACTTCTGAATGGGCAGTAGAAATATTTAAGAAAGCAAAAAATAACAATTTTGCTACTTCATATGTTTCCAATGGAAACGCTACTCCAGAAGTTTTAGATTACATAAGACCGTTTACAGATTTATATAAAATAGACTTAAAGTCCTTCCAGGATAAAAATTATCGTTCTATGGGTGGAACCCTCGAAGCAGTTTTACGATCTATAAAGGATGTATATAAGAGAGGAATGTGGTTAGAGATTGTAACACTCATTATTCCTGGATTCAATGATTCTGATGAAGAATTGGCTGAAATTGCATCTTTTATAGCTAACATATCGATTGATATTCCCTGGCATGTTACAGGATTCCATAAAGACTACAAAATGATCGATCCAGAAGATACTCCATCAGAAACCTTGATCAAAGCCGTAGAAATTGGAAGAGAAAATGGATTAAATTATGTATATCCTGGTAATAGACCTGGAATGGTTGGTGATTATGAAAATACTTATTGTCCTAACTGTCAGCAATTATTAGTAATGAGGCATGGACATTCTATTAAAAAATACAAAATCACAAATGATAGTAAGTGTTTTGCTTGTTCAACTAAAATAGCAGGTGTCTGGGAATCTCCAAAAGGCAGAATAAGAGATTTTCCCATTCCGATATGAATTATATTTTTAAAAAAAGTTTTTTTTTCTATTGATCTTTTGTTTTAATTTTTCTTTGACTAATTGAATAAAAAATAACAGATATTTGCTTTGATTGAGGTCTTAAACTAACTTAATTGATTCTACCTTGTTGGTATATTATGGGTAGAAAAACCTTAAATTTTGGTAATTCAGTCAAAACTATATCAAAAGAAATCGATCTTAGGTCTTTAAAAACAAAAAGAAAAGATTCTGATCGTTTAAGTTTGGATGATATAAAAATTGACAACAATTTCATAGTTT
Source organism: Candidatus Heimdallarchaeota archaeon LC_3 (assembly GCA_001940645.1). The sequence goes on along the minus strand of MDVS01000030.1, from coordinate 12,222 downwards.
ATACTCACTCTAAATCTCAAAATTGTATTAATTGTATGGGAAGGACATTATTATGTGGAAAATCTCATTGTCCAATTATTACACAATTTTCAAGATTTAAACCACTACAAAAAGATTTTTCTTCAAAAGTATTATTCGGTTCATCACCACCAAGTGTGTTTATTGGTAGAAATGGGTTTCCAAATGTTTTTGTTGGTCCTATGGTCCCACCATCTATAGGAGACACTGCAATTATGGATGAAACTGAGCTTTGGTGGAATATGGATTTAACAAATATCATTGATATGAGAATGAATTTGGTAAGATGTAAATCTAGTTTGAATATTTATTCTGCAAAAGAATCCAATCGCAGAAAATATTCGAATAAAAATTTAGATAATATTCAAGAAATAGGGCTAGCTAATAACTCCATAGAAATGGAAGTAAAATTTTCTAAACTTCCTAAGAAAAATATTATATTAGATGCTGATATTCAACCAATGGGACCTTCAGCACCCATAAGGAAGATAAAGATTACAAGTAACTCAACTGATCAGAAACTTCAGAAAATTGCAGACGATACAGATTTAAATGCAAATAGTGCCATAATCAACCTTAAAAATAACAACAGTTCTCAAACAAGCATTACTAGAGCCTTCAGTGCTGGTTTAATGGGATTAGGTAAAAATAGAAGATTAGTTCCTACAAGATGGGCAATAACAGCAGTAGATTCTTCTCTTGGATTGCATTATTGGAAAAAAATTATTCATTTTCCAATAATTAGCGAATACCGTGTGTATGAAAGTAATTATCTAGATAATAAATTTGTGATAATTATGATGCCAGGAGAATGGGGTTATGAATTAATTGAAGCCTTTTTTCCAGGTTCATGTTGGAACCCTGGTGAAAAAATAGCAATGGGAAATGATTGGGAAGGTCTTAAAGGAAGAAAAACATATTCACGAATAGGTGGATGTTATTATGCAGCAAGAAACATGATTGGTGAATATTTACATCAAAATCGTAGACAAGCAAAAGTAGTCATATTAAGAGAAACATATCCCAATTTTACGATGCCTTTGGGAGTTTGGTTTACTCGAGAATGTGTGAGAAATGCTTTAGAACAACCTTACTTGAAATTTGATACATCGAATGAGGTTATTCAGTTTGTAGACCAAAAAATGAAAATTCCTGCTAGTTATTGGATTGATACGAGTGGCGTTTTAAAAAAGAGTAAAGAAATAAGTCAAAAATCAATTTATAGATATCTTTAGTAATAAAAATTATATAATTCAATAAAATTCTTAGATTGATTAAAATTGCGATTTCAAAAAGATAAATTCGGTACCTTTGGTGGTCTACTTAATAAAAATATTTCCTTACAAGATTCCGATGTTATTATTCAAGGGATTCCATATGAAGGGGGAACTAGCGATAAGAAGGGAACTGCTTTGGCGCCTTCTTCAATAAGATCAATTTCTCAAGATATGCAAATTTTGTCAAGACGTGGTATTAATTTTACTAAACTAAAATTGTTGGATGTTGGAGATGTCGATGTCTTTCCTTTAGACGGATCAACTACAAGGAAAAATATTGAAAATTCATTTCTACATTTATTAAACAATAGCAATAGCCCTATCATCACATTAGGTGGTGATCACTCGATTTCTTATCCATTAATTAAAGCACTAAATCAAAAAGGTAAGGTAGGGATAATTTGGTTTGATGCTCATCGAGATTTGTTAGATGAGCTAATTAATTCAAGATATTCACATGGGACACCTCTAAGAAGGAGTGTCGAGCTTGAAAATGTTAATTCATCTAATGTCTTCCTCATCGGAACACGTTATTTTACAGAAGAAGAAGAAAATTTTATAAAGAAAAATGAAATAAAAGAACTTAAAATGATCGATATTGAAAAAGTAAACAATATTTATGAAGAATTCCGAAAAATTATAACAAAAATTATAAATGAAGTAGATTTTATTCATGTTTCAATAGATGTTGATGTCCTTGATCCAGCACATGCTCCAGGAACGGGTACTCCAGTTGGAGGAGGTATGACAACATCAATGCTAATGAATTTTATTTGGGAAATCCCCATGAGTGAAAAAATCAGAACTTTTGATATTGTTGAAGTATCTCCCCCTAATGATGCTTCCAGCATTACAATCAAAACAGCACTAGGAATATTAAGTGAAATTCTAGCTAAAATTTCAATAAAAAAGGAATAGTATTTGCTTTAGCTGATGATTATCACTTAAAACAAGATAAAATATCTTCCTTGATGTTGGCAATGTTATCATTATTTAATAACCATTCAAGGAGTCCAACAATTTTTATTGAAGCATTTAATTCTGCATAATGAAGGTTTTTCATAAAATCGCTGATTTTCTCACTATTATCAGTTCTTTGAAGAGAATTTCGTAGTGAATTGAATTTTTCTTTTTCGATTTTGGTTATTATTTTTTTGAATTTTTCACTATCAAATGAAGTTTTCTGCAAAATTAATGTTATTACCGCTCCAAATGAAGTTATAACTTTGTCCCATTCGTCAAAGTTCCAAAATTCGTCGATATCTTCAAAAAATATGAATTGTTTACTTACAGATGTATATAAAATGCTAGTTGTAGGAGAATCGGGATCAATTCTTCTTCCTGCTTCAACAACAAGTTTTTTATCAATTAATTCCTTAATATATCTATATATCGTGTTTTCAACCTTGGGTTGAGGATCTTCAAAATATTCAGGCGGAGTTTCTTCACCAATAATAGTACACTTTTCATGTATTCGCCCTATCCGTTCTATAACTGCTGTATGATGTTTAGAATGAATTTCTTTTATAGTTAAAGGATTATTGGTTTTTAAAATATCAATTATTGCTGCATGATGGAGACTATACCAGGTATATTTAATTTGGTCAATAGTTCCAAAATATATTGGTTTTTGTATGTAATTAATTAAATCAGTTGTGTTTTGATCTTGTTCTTCTTCTTCAGACATCGTTGTATCTGTAGCGCTTAAATCGTTATTTTGAGATTTAAAACAACTTGCTAAGTTCTTTAAGAATCCGTCATAATTATCATTTTCAATATACCACGGAATCCATCTAATTAAGTTGAAAAGTACAATAATTTCTTGTATGTTGAAATGCGTAATAGCGTTTAATCCGTTTTCAATCGATTCTTTTTGCTTGACATTAAGCAAATTAGTAAAATTTTTTAATTTTTTATCATTGAAAAATAAATTTAGAAAATTCTTTTCTAATTCTTGATTTTTAGTCTCGAAATTATGAAATAATGAGGCCAAAGCTGATGGTTCAGGATTTTTATTTTCAAAATTATGATTTAGAAAGTATCCAACTTTTTTCGTTACACCAGATCCTCTTTCTGATAACCAAACCCCTAAATTTTCATTTGCAGGAATAAATAATTTAGCTGCCAGCCCATATATTTTCTTAGAAGCAACATTATCGGATCTCAATCTTCTTCCATAAACAGCTACAATTTCCTCTTTAATTAGCTCTTTAATATATCTATAAATGGTTATGTCAGATTTTTTCTTTTCTGTTTGCGGAAATAATTTGTATATTTCTTCTGCACTCTTAGTTCCCTCCATTAATATTTCAATAATAGAATAATAACTCTTATCTCTAAAGACCCTATTCCATTTATTTTCTGATATGTATACCAAGTTTTTTGGTTTGAATTTCACAACATCTTGAAAAGTAACTGCTTGGGACATTCGATCACACTTTTTCTCGTTTTATATTTTGGTTATATAGATTTTTAAAACTTGTTATTGCTATTTTTTTTTTAATTTCTATGATTGATAATAATATTAATGCTTTTGAAAATAATGAAAAGACTTATATATGCATTAATTCAATGTTATTATTTAGTGAACAAGTCTTTGAAAGATTTGAAAAATCGAAAAAAAGATATTAAATAAAGAAAAAACAATTAAATAGCTAAAAAAGACCAAAGAGATGAAAAAAATGTTGAAAAGAAAAAATCAAACCGTTAAATTAAATCGTGCATATGTATTAAACAAAGAACAAGTAAATATCGTAAATCAAAAATTAATGTTCCTTCGTTAAAGCTTACCAAGGTGAAAATGTTGTTAAATTGCAAAAAAGAGAATAAAGCAAAAACGTCCTTTTGTGATCAATCAACATTAGATTCTCTATTATATATTAATAAGAAATTATTTACAATAAAAAAATATTAAGGGTGTAAAAAATTGGCAGTAATAACTAAAAAAGAAATTAGAATAAGTAATCAAATTGAATCTGTACAAAAATTATCCAAAAAAATCTCTCTAAAGTTATCTGGACTATTTGGACTTACAAAGAAACTATTTACTGGTTTTTTTAGTCTCATTTTATCACAAAAACGTGAACCAACCTCACGGATTTCAAAAAAGACATATTTGAAATATCAAAATAGTGTTAAGAGTAATACAAATAATAGCTTGAAGTTATTATATTAATATTAAATCCAAGTACAAATTTTCTATAATGTAGAAAGTCATTGAAATAGGAGGGAAATCCTATCTATAAACTGGATAGGGCTCATTTTCTTATATAGATTTTTTCTTGATCCATTATAGAATTAGGAGCTTAATCTGAAAACATTTGTTTTATTAGGGTAATTAAAAAAACCTTTTTAATTTGAATTGCATTAATTTCTTCAACCAAAAAATTTGCTATCATCCAGATTCTCCTTTACTCGTCTTTAAAAAAAATTAAAAGTGTTAAATGGTGTCTAAATTTGTTATTGTGCATATAGATGACCAAGAAATGTTTCTAGATGTTACTAAATCATTTTTATCTAATAAAGATGAAAATTTGGAATTTATAAACTTTGAAAATCCTGAAAAAGCAGTAGATTTTTTAATGGATAACAAAATCGATTTAATTATTTCAGATTATCAAATGCCTGAATTGAGTGGTTTAGATGTCTTAAAAAAAATTAGAGAAAGTAACATCCATACACCTTTTATTTTTCTAACTGGTAAGGGAAGAGAGGAAGTAGTAATTGAAGCTTTAAACCTTGGGGCTGATTATTACATTCAAAAAGGAATAGATTTTAATATTACTATGACAGAGTTAATGAATCATGTTAATAAAGAGAGAAAAAAGAAATTAGAACAAATTAAACGTGAAAAAGCTGAAAAATCACTTCATGAATCACAAGAACAATTATCTTTTATTGTAGATAATCTTTTAGAAGAAATTGGATTGTTACGAAACGAGGGTAATGATAAATTTAAGGTAGTAGCTGTAAATAAAGCTTTCTTAGAAAATACTGGCTTTTTAAAAGAAGAGGTTATTGGTAAAGTCATAGAAGAATTTTTACCTAAGGAGCAAGCTGAATCAGTTTTGCAAGGTTTTAAAATTGCTATTGAGTCACGCAAACCTAATAAAAAGTTGACAGGTGAACCAGGAAATTATTTCCAATCCTATGATATTCCAATTTTTAATAGCCAAAATGAAAAACGATGTGATTATATACTCAGAGTAGGAGTCAAATTATAAATTAACAATTTCGAATCTTTTTAAAAATACTAGAAGAAAAAAGCCAACCAAATGTGATTCTAGACAAAAGGCGAGCAATTCAGATTAAAGATAATATTTGGGATTATTAGGATTAAATAATAGCTTTAATTAATCCAGATAAATGATTTGTTATTAAGTCGACAATTTCAGTTGAATTTTCATTTTCAAAGGCAATACTTTGGTAATTAATCTTTTCTTTATCAACTATCTTTAAATTCTCAACAGATTTTTCGATTTCATTGACTAAAAAAGAATCGGTGTTGCTAAAGTTATCGCTTGACCCATGAAAAATAAGATTGATTACGGGTAAAACATCACGATTTACCTCTAAAATATTAGAAAGTATATCTGGATACTCTTTTAATGGATCATTATCAGAAATAGAAATTAAAATACCATTTGCTCCTCGATAATAGGACTTTCTTAGTTCTTGAGAGACTAAATTAGGATTAAAAGAGCAATAAAAGATTTTGGTACCCAAATTTTGATTATTGATTGGAATAAAATATGTATTTATACCAAATTTAACTCCTGGAATAACGTTTTCAGATTCAGGAATATGTTCAATATTCAATGCTTTCCAAGTTTTATCTATTGCCTTATCAAAACCCAGAACCAAAATTTTGAATAAGAAGACTATTTCATCCTCATAAATCATCATTTAACTACCATCTAAAACAAATTTGATTATTGGATAAGGGATCATATTAAAAAATGATATTAAAACTGCAAAAAATTTTAATTTTAAAGTATAATGCTACTTATCCTAATTTTCCTTGCTATTCGTATTTTTAATAATTTTTGATATTGTCCCTAAAAATATTTCGAAAAATTCTAATTTTTAGAAAATATATATGCGGTTGAAAAGAAATTATTGCTTGAAAACAAATTTAAAATTAAATCTGCAATAATTTGGTTATATGCCCATTTGTTTTTTTGTGAGAGAAAAAATCTCAGTGACCGATTTATCAATGTTATCATTTTGAATAATGAAAGTTTTTCCCAATTTTTCTCCCCACAATATTGGTGCTAACCTATAGATTTTTTTTATTTTTTCTTGTTTAGATTCTGTTTCATAATGCTCAGCTTCTCTGATTTGTTTAAAATGATTGAAATCATAATTTCTGAATAATATAAAGGTGATATCGGGTAAAACATCATAAAACCAATCATATAATTGCCATGTTTTTGTTGCATCAAGTCCATCTATGCTTGCATAGACTGGACCACTTAAATTGTATCTTATTACAAATAAAATTTCATTTTTTGAATGTTTAGCTTTTTTTATAAGATTATAATACTCATAACGATGAGCAGTGTTTAATAATTGAAATATTGAAGATTGAGCTTTCGTCCACTCTTTTGTGTCTTTTAACATCTGACGACATATTCTTCCAATTTCAGTGTCGTTGTTTGGGAAGCTAATAATTTTTATGTTTAATCCTTCATTATGCTCCAAAAATTTTTCAATAATCGTATTTTTCCCAACAAAATCAGGACCTTCAATTGAAATTAACATGAATTTCAATGTTATAAGATAATTGAAAAAATTATATTTAATCAATACTAACTGTTCTTAGAACTTTTTAAAAATAAGCTAAAAAATAAACAGAAATTTTTAAATACGTAATATTAACATTTAAAATTATATCCAGGTATTTTGTACATCGAATAAATAATCATCAAGAGATCTTTGCCAGCGAATGATATCAGGCAATTCAATTTTTATTTCTTCATCTGAATTGACCTTTTCTAACAAGTATTGTGGATTTTCTTGTACAATAGATTCTAAGCTTTGGATATTCAATTTTGAGAGAAGAAAAGCTCCTATAGTAGAGAATACTGATAAATTATCTTTTGATATTAATAATAAATTTGCAAAACTAACTAATCTTAAGAGATCTTCAATATGGTGACCTTTATTTATGAGAGGGCGAATATCTGCTAATCGAAGCTGATCTAAAGTTGTAATTTCCATTTCTTCAAGTAAACCTTTTAATTCAGTAGAAAATTCCCAATATAACGCAAGTTTCATATTTGGATCCCTCGCAATGTCATATTTGCTTTTTTTGTGTTTGTTATCTATCTGAAAGTTAGATTTGATTTTCAAAGAAATTTTGTTATCTTTCTTAATAAGTTTCTCCAAGGATAGCTTTAAATTGAAATATCCATTATTATCTGACTCAAATTTTTGTCTATTTACTAATATTCTAGAACCAGGTGTAGTATATCCTTCAAGTATTAAAGAATCATCTTTATTTGTAATTACAAAATTATTTTTTGGCTTAATCACATGTAGACTAGGGAAACGTTCTTCATTGATTTGAACGTTAAGGTTTCTTGATACGATATCAATTATCTCATCTACTTGATTTTTTAATTTAATAACATATTCAGTAGTACCGATTTTAACAGGAACTTTAGAAAAAAACTCTCTTTTATCTTTATCTAATTCAACCGAAATTTCGCTACCATCATTTAGTTCAATTTTATTAATGTTTTTCCCATAGGTACCAGTGATATTAATGAATTTATTCAAGGTCGTAGATTCGTCCATTGGAAATACCCAATTAATATTATCTTCAGAATTGATATCTGCCTTAATGCCTTTGTTTTCACTATCAGGATCATAAACACCAACTATTTCTAATTTCTTTATATATTTAGTTTTTAATTTAGTACCTTTTGGTATAGATGTGTCTAAATAAAAAACGTTAATTTCATGGCTAAAGTCTATTGCTTCTGTTCTACCCTGCAATGTTAATGATTGAGGACCAGGAGATAATTTAATCGGTTCTAAAAATACATTATTTTCATCAGTTTCAACGAATCTAGAACTGCTATTAATAATTAATTCCCCATTTTTTGGTCCTACTCCTTTTATCCAAACGATAGGATTAAGGGAAACGAAATCAAATCTGGGTTCACTAATTTCCCATGAAATTCTTTCTTCAAGCACTATTTCCTTCATTTTTTTCTTATTTGTTAGTGATACTGATTGGGATTTTGTATCTTTTAATGTTTCGGGATCTAAATGGAGTTCATTTGAAGTATGTTTAGTTTCACCAGTTTCAGAATCCATTGCAACAGCAATTAATCGCCAAACTCCACTTTCAGAATTAATTGGTATTCCCCAATTTAATTTTTTAGATTTTGGAATATATCCTGAATAAAATGCTGCTCCCCAACCTGTTGGTGCCATTAGCACTATATTGTACTTACCCTCTTCTTCAAAAATGACTTCCATATAAACAGGGAGGGATTTTATTTTCCCATTTGCTTGATTATCATTTTTATCTGAATCATGAAAATTTACTTTAATAATTATCTATCTCCTTTGATACAAAGTAAATTATTAATAGTATTTCTTATTTATAACTATATTACTCTTATATTCATATCTTTATATTTGAAATGCAGAATAAAGAATATTCTAATATTCATATTCTAATTATTTGTTGATTAATTAATTTTTTTTCTTAAATTTATATCCTAATTATTTAGCAATTTTAATAAGATTGAAAGGAGAAGAATTTTTTATGAATAATGAATCCAAAGAATCTCATACGAAAAAAATTATTTTAATTACAGGAGCCTCGAAGGGCATTGGTAAGGCTATAGCAGAGAAACTAGGAAAAAATCACATTCTTGTACTAATTGCAAGAAATTTAGGGTTATTAGAACGTGTGAAAGAATCCGTTAACTCTTTTAATGGTCAAAGTATTTTAATACAAGCTGATGTTACTAATGAATCTAATGTTAAAAACTGTATCCAGCAAGTTATTAAAAAATATGGAACAATTGATGTTTTAATTAATAATGCGGGAATAGGAAAATTCAATAGGATTGAGAAATTTTCTCAACAAGATTATCATGATATATTCAATGTTAATGTTCTTGGTACTTTTTTATTTACAAAATATGTTGTTCCTATTATGATTAAAAAAAATATGGTCAGATAATTAATATTTCTTCTATTGCTGGTCTTACAGGATTCAAAACTGGGACTCTTTATAGTGCTTCAAAATTTGCTATTAATAGCTTCACAGAATCATTGCGAGAAGATGTTAAAGAGTTTGGAATAGCTGTAACAGCAATATGCCCTGGAAGTGTTAATACAACATTTGGAAATTCATCTATTGAGGATAAACCGGGTAGAGATTATCTCCTTGAACCCGAAGATGTTGCTAGAACTGTCGAATATTTGGTTAATGAGTCAGAAACTTCAAATACGAAATTGATAGAATTAAAACCAAGAAGACGAAAAGAGTTTCGATAAGTATCAAAACCATAGAGGTTATTCAAATTAATTCATTAATAGTAACCAGAAGAGCAAAAATTTCCGATTATGAACTGGTAAAAAAACTATGTGATTTTATTTGGGAAGGGAACGATTACGTTCCTAGAGTCTTTAATAATTGGTTATTGGATAAAGAAAAAAATATCACTTATCTGAATATTTTTGAAAATAGAGATATCATATCTATAGGCAATTGTAATATTTTAGACAAATTTGCATGGATTGAAGGTATTCGCGTTCATCCAGATTACCATAATAATGGATTAGCACAAAGATTAATTCGATTATTTGAATTAACTTCAAAAAAATTAAATCTATGTTCAATAGGCTTTTCTACTGGAACTAGTAATATTGCTATGAATAAAATTGCTAGAAAGTTCAATTACAAATTGAAAGCTGTTGTTAATGTTCATTTTCTTTCTTTAAAAACCATAAATTATCCGAAAATTTCAGATCTATTAATTTCTAATAATGAAGAAATTTTTCATTATTTCAAGGAATATCAGAAAGAAAATGACTTTATTCCACTTTCCTTTTTTGGATTAAACTTGAATGATGATATCAAAGATTTTTTGTTTTCTAATTATCGGTTTTGGAAAGCAGATAATTTTATTATAGTGGATGAGATCAATCATATAGAAAATACATCAAAAGATCACCACTTTAGCATATTTAATGATAAGAGCTATTCTCATAATGAAAAATCCACATTACTTAATAAATTAATTCTTCTTACTAATAAGTACAAGAAAAATAAGCTAATTGTGACTTCAACAGAAAATTTGGACACAATTAATAATATGAATAAATATTTTAATGTTTCAAGGATTTTCAGGCTTAATTATTACCAAAAAGATCTTTGATTTTGAATTATATTATTAGCAGAATATCCTAGAATAATATCTTTGTATAGTTTAAGAAATTATTATGTCAGAAACTCCATTTAATAGTCAAATGCAGTCAATGTATAATTATGTTAATGATTCTCCAAAATTAGCAGGAACTTTTTTTAGTGTTTTAAATTATTTAGCACTTTCAAGCTTCGATGGAAAAAATTTGATATCACAAAAAGAATTACAAGATAGATTTTCGTATAGAAAAACTGAATTGAATCAAATTTTGAACAGAGCAATGCAAATAGGTTTGATTGAAAATGTTGATAATTCATTTCGAATAAATAAACAACAATCAATTGACCTTTCTAAATCATTACATCGACTTTTCAAGGTAATTAAAACAAATAATCAAAATCAAATTTCTAATGACAGTAGTTCTGTGGATCCGATTTCAATTCTGTTCAAATGCAGGGAAGCATTATACTATCATGAGCATGCTTCGTCATAAAAAACTTTTTGTTCTTTTCTAAGATATAAAAGTTTCTAATTTCTTTTTCAATTCTCTAATTTGTTTTTCATACTTATCAGTTTTATCTCCTTCTGACATTCCTATTATTATGAAAAAATTTTGATGAATCATAAACATAGATATTAATATTTTACCTAAATTTAAATACGAGATATCTTGTACTAAATTAGCTTGATTAAAAAGAATATCCAACTTTTCAAAACTTGTAATCAGATTTTCAATTTGATCCATTAAATCAGGATTAAAATTGCCGTAATTTTGAAACAAATGAGTTTTTCTTGTTGTTATATCTCTCATTATTAAAGAAAGCTTATTAGTGTTAAGAAATGAAGCAAGTTCAGGTATTTTTTGTAAGAATATTATTTGTGAATGATCGAAAGAATCACCGTGAATTTTTTCTTGATATTCTTTGAATATGTTAAGATCGATAACTAGCTTTTTGAAAATCGGAGGAGATACTTTTTGAAAAATTCTTTGAAAATCTATATCCATTTCATCAATTTCCTGCCCTTTACTTTCTTTCATAAATTCTCCTGATAAAATTTTATTTACGTTTTCTAAAATTTTATCTAATTGGTCAATATCTACTTCTTTGTGTATAAGAACAGCAAAACTTGCTTTATTATTCATAACAGGATATTGATGAAGCAGTTCATTTTCCATAATAAGATCTTTTAATTTTCCTCCAAGAATTTCTTGAGTGAAATTTGAGCTAGCTGTCAAAAGGCCTGAAATCAAAGTTTGATCAAGTCTGAATTCAGAAGATTCAGTTATATCAAGCCTTGAATTCCATAAAGGTAATCCGCTTCTTATAAAAAACCAAATTTCTGAAATCATTTATTACTAAGTCCTGAAAAATAACATATTTTTCCAAATAAGTAAATCAAGAAATTGCTCTTAAATTTCTTTTTGAAATTTGTTGATTAATTTTTTTTTCATAGAAAATTCCCAGGCGAATCTAAAAGTAGTAAATATGAAAATAAAAAGAGTATAATGGACAATCCCGCCATAGTATAAT
>MDVS01000029.1 GCA_001940645.1 Candidatus Heimdallarchaeota archaeon LC_3 | reverse complement strand
ATATTATATCTTGTACATAATATTAAAGATTTTACGAATTATATTTAATTATATTAATTCCCAAATTAAAAATCCATTGCAATTCGGCTAATGATAAAAGACCTTCCTTACTGAAAACAATTGTTTTGTTTTTAATTAATAAAACAGCAGGAACTGATTCAATTTTTAACTCATGTTCTAAAAATTCTTTTGTGGCAATATCAACAAATACTATAGGTAACTTTTGATAAACTTCCTCTAATTGAGTTATCGATTTTTTTAAAACGATACATCTAGAACAAAAAGCTGATACAAAAACAAGTAATACTACCTTATTTACCAGTAGTTTATCGTTAACTGTAATTAAAGATCCTATAGCTGGATTAGAAAATGAGTAATGCATAATTTGGAACAAATTTTAAAGAATTTAATATTTCATTAGGTAATTGGTGATCACAAATAAATTACATATATAGCAATTGAAATAATAATCAACATTAAAATATAAAACAAAATTGCATTTCCTATCTCTTCTTAACTAATATTACCAAAGGATACCGCTAATATGTCATTAGATATTAATAAAAAAGATGTCGAGCATTTTCAAATAAAAATTTTTTCTTGGTGGGAGAAGAATAAAAGAGATTTTCCTTGGAGAAAGACTACTGATCCATATGAAATAATGGTATCTGAATTTATGTTACAACAAACACAAGCTAATCGTGTTATTGATAAATATAATTCATTTATTGGAAAATTTCCATCCGTTCAAGCTTTAGCTATAGCCGATCCAGCTGAAATTATTAAACTATGGTCGGGTTTGGGATACAATAGGAGAGCTCTCTGGTTACATGAAGCAGCACAAAAAATTGGTAAGTTAGGATTTTTCCCTCAAACAATAGAAAATTTAAAGAAATTAAAAGGAATTGGATCTTACTCAAGCAGATCAATTTTAATTTTCGCATTTAATCTTGACATTGCTACAGTAGATACAAATATTAGAAGAATATTGATAACTGAAAAATTTGCAAATGAATCCTCTTCTGAAAAAGAGTTATTAGGGATTGCTCATAAATTAGTGCCTAAAAATCGATCAAGGGATTGGCATAATGCTCTTATGGACTATGCTTCTTTAGAATTAACTGTTACAAAAACTGGAATCAAACCTAAAACTTCACAGAGTAAATTTGAAGGATCAAATAGGCAGCTTAGAGGAAAGATCTTGAAAATGCTTACAAAGATACAAAAATTAAATTATGAAGAAATTAAGAATAAACTAGAAATTTCTGATGAAAAAATTTATGAAATAATAAATTCCTTGAAAAAAGATAAATTAATTGATATTAAAGAAGATTTAATAAGTTTACCAGGTAAGTGATAATAAATTGACAGTTTATTCGATCTTACTTTTTCTAATTGTCGATAAACTACCTATAATATATTTCTCCACATCCTTTCCTCCCCTGAAACGATTAGTATCAAACCCTTGCTTTCTTGCAGTATAATACATAAACCAAAAAACAGGAATCATGAGATAAAAATAATTATATACTTCTAAAACAATTTTGTTATCAATTTTGAATGTATTTGGTACTTGAAAAATGTTCTGATTACTATATTCGTGATAATCTTTAGAATCAAAGACGTTTCCAAGTAAGAGGAAGATTTCGGGTTTAATTAGGTTGACTAAAGCACCATCTAAAATTTCTTTTATACGTGAAAAATGGGATTTAATAGGTGAGAAAAATATAATACTGGTATTGGATTCAGTAGTAAAGTAATGAGTATGTGCATACTCTTCTATATCTTGATCTAAACCTACATAGGTAAATTCAAACCATTTATAAGCTCCAAATTGTGCTAAACTTCTAAAAATATTAGATGCAACAAAAATAGTCTTTCTAGGAAAAGCTATTGAGTGGGAATTGACCCATTGTTCGGAGTTTTTAATCCAATTACCAAAATCTTTATTTAAATCATCATATAGTTTGTAAAATATTTCCAAATCATCATTAAGGAAAAATGCCAAATATGTTAACCAAATAATATTCATGAAATATGTTTTTGTTTGTGGGATGGGATTTTGATAACCATCATATTCTTTAACAACCGAATTTCGATTTTCATCATAAACCAATGTTTCTGCTGGTGAAGCTCCTATTAATATTTTGATATCTGCTTGTTGATAAAGTGGTGAGTGTGGATTATCAGTTAGTCCAATAATGGTTTGTGAAGGATAATGGTGTTTAAATTTCTTAACTCCTTCAAGAACTCTGGGAGTTTTACCAGAAACACTTATAGCTATAAGACATGGCTTAATTTTTTTAGAGAAAAAATGAAATTTACTTAATTGCATTGATGTGAATGCTCTTGCAGAAATATCTATCTGATTGAATAAGGAAGCAGCATATAAAGAGGCACAGTGACTATCTCCACTACCAACAATCCAAATCTCATTAAAATCCTTTAAATTTATTTTGTCATTATATTTATCAAATGAATTTTTGACTCTTAATAACAAATCAGGAATTTCTTCAATTTCATTTCTCATAAAATCTTGTGACAACTGTCTAACAACCTTAAAATATGTAAAATTTCTAAATTAAGAAAATAACTAGATTTATTTTAAATTTTTTTTCCTAATTGAATTATTATCAATACTTAACTTCGAAAAGCAGTTTCTTTTTTTTGGTCATTTTTCCTTTCAAATTCTAAATACGCCTGATTTTAACAACTTTAATATACTATAGTTAGTCTTTCCTTAGAACATGGAAAACTGTTTTCTTTTATCAAAGAAATTTGATATTTTAGTATAAAATTAAGAATGCAACTTGAGGAAAAGTTGAATTTTTAAGCTCCAAGAAAAGCTTTTCCAATATTTTCGTCACTAAGAATATCTTTTGCTTTTCCAGTTCTGAAAACCTGTCCATTCGTCAAAATATAGGCTCTATCGCTTATCTGTAAACTTTTTCTTGCATTTTGCTCAATAAGCAAAATGGGTATACCTTCTACTTTTGTTAACTTCTTTACAATTTCAAGAATTTCTATTGATAGAGCTGGACTTAAGGCAGCAGTTGGTTCATCAAGAAGCAACATTTTTGGACCCCCCACTAATGCTCTTGCAAGTGCTAGCATTTGACGTTCACCGCCTGATAGCTTTTTTGCTTTTTCTTTTTCCCGTTCTTGCAATATGGGAAAAATTCTGTGTACAACTCCTAAATTCTTGTCGAAATCTTCTTTATTATGTAAAGATCCCATTTCTAAGTTCTCTATTATTGACATATTGAAAAAAACGTTATCTAATTGAGGAACATAACCTAAACCAATTTTAGGTAGCGTAGTAGAATTTAAATTTGTAATATTTGAAGAATTAAAAGATATTCTTCCAGAGATTGTTTTTACTAGACCAGTAATTGTTTTTAATAATGTAGATTTTCCTGAACCATTTGGTCCAATGACGGTTACTAATTCACCAGCTTCAACAGTTAACGAGATTCCTTGACAAATAATAGCCTTACCATACCCGGATACAACATTATCAACAGTCAACATAAGTAAATACCTCTTCAAGTACCTAGATAGGCTTCAATTACCTCACGATTACTTTTAATTTCTTCTGGTGTTCCTTCAGCAACAATTTGGCCTTTATTAAATACAAATAAATAATCACAATATGTTAACTGAACGTCCATATTGTGTTCAATAATAACAAAGTTTTGCTTTTCTTGCTGTTGCAAAGAATGTATTTTTTCAAAAATTGTTTTTGCTAAAGTAGGATTAACCCCAGCCACAGGTTCATCTAGCATGATTAATTTATTTTCTCCCATCAAAGATCTACCCAAAGAAACAAGTTTCTGTTGACCACCAGAAATTTCTGACGTTTTATGATTCCAAATATGAAGAATATTTAGAAATTCTAAAATTTGGAATGCTTTTTGCTGAAGTTCTCGTTCTTCTAGTTTCCAATTTCCAAGAATAGCAGATAAATATTTTGACCCTTTTTGATTCCTGGGACTTACAAGAAGATTTTCCAATACAGTCATGTTTTTAAATAACCTAGCTTGTTGAAATGTTCTTCCTAATCCTTCTTGTACGATATCATGTGTAGAATTTGTTGTGATATTCTTATCCAGAAACGTAACATTCCCTTCATTGTCTCTATCCTGATCTAGGATGCTAGAAACGACATTGAAAAATGTTGATTTTCCAGAACCATTAGGCCCAATTATTCCTAATAATACTCCTTTTTTCACTGCAATACTTACTTCATCTAATGCTGATACTCCACCAAAAGATTTATTTAAGCTTTCTGTTTTTAAAATGTTTTCAGGGAGATTTTTTGTTGATTCATTAAAAAGTAAATCAATACTTCTAGAGCTTTTGTCATTTTCAATTTCAATTTTCTTTTTGTTCCTCTGATAAAGCTCATATGCTTGCATGCTGCTAGTGGTTCTTATTTTTCTTTCCTTTATTATGCCATCTGGTCTAAAAAGTAAAAATAGTATTAATATAATTCCTAAAGTCATATCTCTAGCCAAGAATGGGTCTAGAGTAATGAAGAATTCAGAAAAACTAACATAAGTAATACCAGTCAAATTACTAAAAAAATCGAAATCTAATTTTGGTAATATAAAAAGATTGGATAATACAACGGGGATGAAACTGAAGATGAAAAGAAAGCTGAAAATTGATGTAAGATATTTCATTGAACCTTTATTCGTTTCATAATAATTAAAAGCAAAAATTAATCCTAATAGAATTAAAAATATTAAATAACCAAAATAATCAATGTTTAGTATAAAAAGATCTACTATGTCAATATTCAATCCTAAAAAGTTCAAAACATCTTTCAGGATAATTGGAAGATAAGTTACTAATAAAATTAAGCCAAAAACCTTTGTTGAAAGAAAACGCTCATTTCTTTTCCTTTCATAGAAATACGAAAGGATTACAAATACAATAAGTAACAATATTGATAAAATGAAAGTGATTTTTATATTCAGAAAGGAAATTGTTGATAAATCTAATCCAAAGTCATTCATCAGACCTTCAGCCGCTTCTGGAGCTAAAGGTTTCATTAATGACCCGAAAAGAGCGGAAATATCATCTTTTAAATTTACAATTAACGGAATCGAAGCTCCATAAACAAATGCTCCAACAATAACTCCTCTATTGTTTGCAAACCCACCGACAACCATCATTGTCCAAACAAAAAATGTTAATATTGGTAAAAATCCCTGAGGATGAGTTGAACCTAAGAAGAAGGCAAATAGTCCTCCAGCTAATCCTGCAGGTAGTGTTCCAAAACTCATTGCCAAAACTCTTTGTTTATATACATTGATACCTAGCGATTCCACAGCTAAGTCGTCTTCACGAATGGCCTTATTAATTCTGCCAAGAGGTGAATTATAAATACGTTCTAGGAGTAAGTACATCAGTATTAAAGATATTACACAAACAGCTACAAATAAAATTTTATCTGCTTCAACAGAATCTATTAAAAATATATTTGCGAGTCCTAATTCTAAATTAAAGTTAAACCAATTAGGTATATAAATATTGAATAGAAAAGATTCAGGTACACTTATATCTAATAGAAAAGACCTGAAGTTAGAAAATGTATCAAGAAGCAGGCTGCTTAATGTCCAATCCCACATTCCTGATGTTGAACCTATTACTCCTAGTGTCAATAAGATAAAAAATCCACCAACAAAAATGTTGGCAAATAGCAATAATAAGCTAAAATTTTTTCTTTTTAGAAATTTAGTAAAAAAATTTGAAAGTAATATAAAAAACGTTATTCCTGTTACCAATAGCGCTATTCCAACCAAAATTCCTGAACCTATGTCTCTTACTATTTCATTTCCAACCACTAATCCTTTTGTTCCACCATAAAATTTTTCATCTGGAGGATTAGGAGGATAAACAAACCACTCTTCAGCTTGAAATACTAATCTGATAATTTCACCGAATGTGATAGTAAAAATCGCAAAATAATCTTCACGAAGTCTAAGAGTTGGAATAGAAATGATAAATGTGAATAGAGCAGAAATTAACATACCAAATAACAATGCTAATGCCCAATGCCAATTCATTAGGGATAAAATAGAAGTTACATAAGCACCTATGGCAAAAAAACCAACAACTCCAAAATTCGTTATCCCAGAATGTCCTGATTGATAATTCAAAGAAAGTGCTAATAATCCATATATAATGGCCCACAATAAACCTTCAGTTGCTATTTTTGGGCTGATTAACCACATCACAATAACAAAAACTGATAAAATCAAAATAACTGAGATTTTCTCTCTTTTTAACGATAAATCAGTATCTCTTAATACTTGAAAGCCGTCTTCTGATTTTTTATCAACATTTAACATTTATCTATCTCCAGAAGGTTTTTCGCCAAATAATCCATACGGTCTTACTAAAAGAACTATAATAAGAGTGCCATAAGATAAGGCTATTTTATACACCGCAGAAAAGGAAGGTTCTACCACAAACCCAACTGAATCAATATTAAGAAGATACCCTTCTAAAGAATCAAGTGTAAATAAATGGGACAAAGTATAACTAATGTCGGAGTTGTTGGTTTTTTTGCCATAGGTGCTTATGTCTCTTACTATTTCATTTCCAACCACTAATCCTTTTGTTCCACCATAAAATTTTTCATCTGGAGGATTAGGAGGATAAACAAACCACTCTTCAGCTTGAAATACTAATCTGATAATTTCACCGAATGTGATAGTAAAAATCGCAAAATAATCTTCACGAAGTCTAAGAGTTGGAATAGAAATGATAAATGTGAATAGAGCAGAAATTAACATACCAAATAACAATGCTAATGCCCAATGCCAATTCATTAGGGATAAAATAGAAGTTACATAAGCACCTATGGCAAAAAAACCAACAACTCCAAAATTCGTTATCCCAGAATGTCCTGATTGATAATTCAAAGAAAGTGCTAATAATCCATATATAATGGCCCACAATAAACCTTCAGTTGCTATTTTTGGGCTGATTAACCACATCACAATAACAAAAACTGATAAAATCAAAATAACTGAGATTTTCTCTCTTTTTAACGATAAATCAGTATCTCTTAATACTTGAAAGCCGTCTTCTGATTTTTTATCAACATTTAACATTTATCTATCTCCAGAAGGTTTTTCGCCAAATAATCCATACGGTCTTACTAAAAGAACTATAATAAGAGTGCCATAAGATAAGGCTATTTTATACACCGCAGAAAAGGAAGGTTCTACCACAAACCCAACTGAATCAATATTAAGAAGATACCCTTCTAAAGAATCAAGTGTAAATAAATGGGACAAAGTATAACTAATGTCTTTTAAAATTTCAAAATTTTCTCCAAAGAAAATAATTGGAATATTAAATTGAATATCCAAGCCAGTTAATTGTGTCAGAAAAATTACTCCAATATTCTCTGTAAATCCTATAATTAAACTTGCTAATACGACTCCTTCAAAACTACCAATACCTCCAAGCACCACTACAGCAAATGCAGGTAAAAGGAGTAAAAATCCTACTCCAGGATCAATTTTGGGTGTACCAATAGGATATGATGTATAAATTAATCCCGCTACACCTGCAAATCCAGCAGCAATTATCCAAACTAAGAAATATACACGCTCTGATTTTATACCAGAGATCATTGCTAAATCTTCATTATCAGAAACAGCACGCATTTTTTTTCCAGTTAGAGATTTATACAAGAGTATTTGAAAGAGAAATGCGAACAAAAGCACTGAAATTATTAAAAGGATTCTCAAAATTTGGTCATCAAGCAACCGGGTGTTCCTTAAATCTAAGAAATGAGGACTAACTGTTAAGGGAGTTGGAGAAAAAATCTGTTGAAAGACCATTCTAAGGGCTAAACCTAAAGCAAAAGAAGATATCATCAAGGTTGCTGGTGATGCTTCCTTTTTTCGAAGCCGTTTAAACATTACTTGATCAAAGAATATAGCAATTAATGCAGTAAATATAAATGAGAAAATTATTATAATAATAAAATCGATTATCCAACTAAATGGTGGAGAAAAGAAATCAGTAACTGTTCCCCAGACGCTCTCATTTGTCGCAATATCTCCGATCAATATAGCTATGTACGCACCAAATGTGACATATTCAGCTGAAGCAAAGTTAGCAAACTTAAGAATTTTGTAAACAATAGTAATTCCTAATGCAATTTGTAAGTATACCATGGAACTGAATAGGGTTTCAATTATCAGATCCCGTAAACGCCAAAAATATGGTTCAGATAATAAAATTCTTGAAAATAGAGTCAAATTCACTACATTGACTAAAATAGAGAATATTAAGATCAATAAAGATCCGAGAAAGAAAGTATTTCTTTTAATGAAAAATTTTTCTTTATCGATATTGAAATATTGATTATTAATTATATTATTCATTGAAATAAGAAAAAATACTATAGATATGAAGAAGCTTAATAATAAAGGTAAGATAAATTCGCTTTCATTGTCCAAAAATAGGACAGGAATAAAAAATACAACAATAAAAGGTATGGTAAAAGAAAAATTAGAAAAATTTATTAATTGTTTGATTTTAAGATCAGCTCCTTTTATTAAATATAATAAAAAGAGTGAATTAGCCATTAAAGCGAAAATAAAGATTATTAACAATTGTATATTAATGATTACTGGAGAGGATATTGCACTTAGTAAAATATCCAACCCTTTAAGTTTTAATCCTCCAAATATATCAGTTAATATCTCTAATCCGTCAATTTTAAGATTTCCAAGAATATAAAATAAAATTATTAAGAATAGCGATATTAAGATAGAAGTTACAATTTTAAAAATAAAAATTAAAGCTTCTTGTTTTCCATTAGATCTACTAATATAAAAACTGAGTACAACAGATATTAATAATATTATAATTATACTTAAAATGAAAGGATTAATTGATTTGATTAACCAAAATGGTATAAAAATGGTTAAATAGACAATAAGAAAAATAAAAGAACTTAAAAGAAAAGCAATCTTTATCTCTTGAGGAATCAAAGTTCTAAATTTAGAATAGCTTGTTTTGATGTAATGTCTAAGTTCCGGTAAAGCTTTCATATTAATAATAATACTTAAAACGGTTAGTAACAGTAAGTAGTTGTAATAATCTGGTATTATTGCAAATAAATCGAATAATAAATTTTCCAATGGTTCTGGTACGTCAATAAATGGAATATCAAGCCTTGTAATATCATGAACTGTAGGGGATTTAAAACCAGTAATCGAATCGATTTCAACATCCTTTCTTATTTCTTTAACAATATCAAGAGAAATCAGACTAAATTGATAAATTACCCAGACTATAAACACGTAAAGACTAACTAATAATCCCTTAACTTCATTTTTTTTCATTTTACTCCTGACTATTGAATAAAGGAATATAAAAATTGATACTAGAAATAATATTAATCCTATTTCAGGATAAAACGATTGTACATTTTGTTTTACCGGCCAATACAAATAATATAGGAAACTTCCTAAAAGAAAAATATTACCTAAAATGAAAGAATAAATCAATAATTTAAGCTCCTATGTAATATTGATAATAAACTGAATTAAAAGCAACAAAAATAAGATAAAAATAAGATCAATTGAAAAACTTCAAATATTTATCCCTAACATTTTCTCTCAACAATATCAAAACATAATGAAATTTTATCTAAATTAGAGAGAAAGTATGAAAAAAGAAATTTTAAGAAAAAATAATAAGATTAAAATATAATCTTAAATTATTTAGATTGTTTTCTGAATTTAAATACAGCTAATAGTGCTACAACACCTAAAACGAACAAAAGTTCAAATCCTGGGGTAGCAACTGTAGTAGTGGATACAACGGTTGTAACAACGGTTGTGGGATCTAATACAGTGGTTGTAACGATATTGGTTTCAACTGTTAGACCACAACGTTCAGTAGTTGCAGGTGCAATACTTGGAAAATCGACTGCTCTAGCTACTTGAGTGGTTACTGCATAATCAGTTGCATTCCAATAATCATATGCTTGAGAAACTGGTTCACCTGCACAGTTTAGAGCTTTGTTTGCTCCTGTTGCACCTTTTAAACCATTTGCTTCGACATATAATGCATCACGGATTTTAACGCCATCATATTCTTGGGTTGCGTTTAATGCAGCACCAACTAAAAGGACAGCATCATAAGCATAATCACCAAAAACACCTTGAAGACCACTAGTTGTTACAAGATCTGCTAAATATTGATCATATTTGGATTCACCACCTGGGTCTGTGCCAGATGCTGGAGTTGTACCATATAAATGAGCGCCAGATGTAATTCCAGTACCGTTTAAATAATCTCTAGTGCTTGTTGCGTTTGTTACTGAACCAGAAGCAATACCATCAGTTCCGAAGAAAGTTGTAGCATATAATTGTGTTTGGAATTCACCAAAAATTTCGTTTGCATCTGTTGGGAAAGCAATTAAGATGACACCATCAGGGTTATTGTCTTTAACTGTAGTTACTTCAGTTGCGTAGGAAGTCGCTGTTGGATCATATTGAATTCTTCCGTTTACAGTACCACCTAAGCTTTCAAATGCTTTTGTAAACTCATCTGCTACACCATTACCGTAAGCATCGTCTCTGTTCATTATATAGACTGTAGACATACTTTGGTTATCAGCGAGTTGAGCTAAAGCGACACCTTGGAAGACATCAGAAGCAACTACTCTGAGAACATAATCGTCATCATCTAATGCAGTTATAGCAGGAGAAGTTGAAGCGTATGATACTAAAGGCACTTCATTAGCAATGGTGACTTCAGAAGCAGCAATAGTTGAAGAAGATGCAGCAGCACCGACTATAACTTCCACTCCACCGCTTATAAGGTTTTGAGCAGCAGTTTTAGCATCAGCTGGTACTGTTTTTGTATCTTCAACTTTTAAAGTTACATTAAAGTCGTAAGTTTGGTTTAAACGGTAGGCGCCAGCCATTGCTCCGTCTAATAATCCCTGTCCGATAGCTCCTAAATCTCCAGTTGCTGGGTATAGGAATCCTATCTCGACAACAGCTGGTAAAGCAGAAGGAGCTGTTAGAGCAGCAACCTCAGCAGATCCGCTGTGTGTTTGAGGGATGAAGGCAATTAGCGAGAATATAAACATTCCCATTAATAAATAGTTTGTTTTTCTCATTTTTTATTTACCTCTCTATTTTGTTTTCCTAATTTAGGAAAAGAAAAACCTCTTCTTATAAAAATAAGATGAGATTTGAGATATCCAGTTTGGAGAATTTGCATTCAAAAAGATTTTGCTTTGATTAGAATGGAAATTCTGGTAAATTAAAAAGTAAATGAGATATTTTCTCATTAAAAAATTCAGAACAAATTTTTACTTTGAAACTAATTGTTTTTATCTAATTAGGATATCCTAATTGAAACTTAGACGCACTGAAGTCATAACATTACTGGAGTAATAGTATTGACAGAAAAATCAAAAGATAATGTGGAAAAAAATGGAAATTATATTGTATTAATATAAAGAAAAGTGAAATAATTTCCTTATTAGTTAGCTTGGTTTTGATATCCCAAACCTATTAAAAATAAAACCTGGTAAAGTTATACCAATAGCCATTATAAATAGCGTAGTTATTATTAGTAATCTTAGTATCAATAGAAAGACTACATTGTCTGGATTCAGTAAAGTATCAAAAAGAATTAAAGGAGAAAAAAGAGAAAACCCTAATCCCATAAAAATTCCTCGTGCTTTTACAAAAGAGATGTCAGTTTTTAATCCTGTGTACAAAAAGAACAACCCTGATATCAACATTGATATAATTGCTATTGCACTAAATATTTGTAAAAATCCCTTCGCGCTTGCGTCAGGTAGCTCCTCTTGTGGAAGTCCCGATGCAAATTGAATTACATCTTGCAAATTAATAATCTCGGTGAAAGGTACTAAAACATACATTAAAAATATTTCAATAGCACCTAAGACAATCACAATTATTCCGAGTGGTTTAACCAAACTTGGCTTAAGAAGCGAAGTAACTAAATAAGTAGTTCCTATTAAACCAACTACTGGTGCCCAAGCAAAAACCATAACATAATGTATTCGAGGTAACGGATCCATATCAAATATCATTAACAAGAAATTCATACTAATACTTGACCAAACCCATCCTACACTGAAGATAGTTAATCCTAGTGAAAGAGTTTGATAGGACTTTGATTTCCGGTAAGAAGACAATAGATAAATACCTAAAACAATTGATGTGAAAACAATAAGCAACGCAGTTAAGCCAGATACAAAAGATATATCAGATAAAGCCATTTATGTTATTTCTCCCAGTTGTTGATAGATTTTTACAATTAGTTTGGTAATATGAAATTATTTAATCAAGTTCTCAAGAAAATATATTATTCTTTTGGTTAGCATATTAGGTCGAACTGATTTTTAATTCGAAAGAAAAGGTCTGATTTTATAAAATATAACTTCAAAAGAAGTTTAAAATACTTTTATGCTATCCAAGAGGAATAGACATTTGTAAAGAATTATTAATTCTTGGGCTTGTTGACATAATCGCGTTAGCTCTCTTGAATTTATCTAAAAGATCTGAAACTATTGCATTGTTGAATTCAGAATACTTTTGTAAGTACCCTTTTCGGTATTCTCGATAAAAGTCCTTTGTTTCCCATCCAATTTTTCTTCTTAGTTCACCATAATACTCGTAAATAATTGTGGGTCTTTCAATCCAACGATCTATCAAATATCCGTCTTGACTAAATAAAATAACATAAGGAATCTTTTCTCCCCCATTTGTTGGATCTAATAGCTGCATATGTTTTTCTTTTTTAAATAATCGATAATCAAACTTACCTTGAGAAGCTTCTCTTAATTTCTCGATAATAGGCAAAGTTACTTGACAATCAAAACACCAATGAGCAGAAACAATTATTGCTTTGACATCGTAAGTCATCCCGCTGAAAAACTCACTAATATACTTTGGAAGTACTGCTCTTTTATAATAAAGATTATATTTTTTTATGTGATCTTCTTTTTCAGCATCATTGACGAAATCTATGTATTTCAAACCATTTTCATAATTTTTATTGAAATCGCACCTGTTAATTAGAATCATTGTTTTATTTTTCCTTATCAATTATTTATATATAATATAACTTAAGGTTATATTATAACCCTTTGTAAGGAAGAAATGATTACCACCTAAATTGATAAATAAGCTATCAGTTGGAAAATTGAAAAGAAATATTGAATTCAAAGCAGAATTTGCTAAATGTTTAAATATAATTCTTAAATTCAAACTGTCTGTTCTTGGGAATTTTCTATATAGTACAAATGACTTCGCAAATCCATAAAATCTGGCTTTTTAGATACTAATTCCTTTTCCTCAAGCCTTTTTAAGGCTGTTCTAATTTTTCTGGGAGAAAGTTTTGTTATCCGAACAAGTTCTGTCGGTTTCAATTCTTTTTTTGGTTCTTTTGTGATAATATTATATATTATCAATTCTGTGTCTGATAAATCATTTATTTTGTGATTTTCATCCATTTTTTGTTACCCTCTAAATTTTTAGAAATAATATTTCAGATTTTCATCAAATTGATTATAAGTATATTTGATCTTATTTCTTTTCTAACAATTTATACTATGTAAAACATCATTTAAATAGTTTTTCATTAAAGAAATTGGCATAATTCGGATACCAAAATTAAAAAATCAGTACAAAACATGAGTAGACAAAAAGAAGCATTAAAGACTTATTTCAAGGGAATTGAGTGAGGTTATTAGATGATTAGATATGATAAGAGATATTATTTAACATTCTTATTTTGAAATTGATGAAAAATTGTAAAAAATTATGTCTAACACCAAATTACTAACAAATATGATAGAAAAAAATATAGAAAGAGAAATTTTATCAAATATTTTGATACGACATATAAAAAATGATGTAGAAAAAATATAGAAAAAAATTAGGTCCAATTTATGAGTATAACTTTTAAATTTGGTTTTATTATTAACAAGGATTTACATTTATCTATCTTTTAAAATTTCCTTATCAATTTGACATTTAAGAAATTATGTAACAATTAACGAATTGTAATTCCGACATTATCTCGGTTTTATTTTGTTTAGTCATAATTTGTTTGTTGGAATAAAAAACACACATTTTATAATTGTTTGATTGCTGCTAGCTAGTTATATTGAAATGTTCAAAAGTTAAATTAGGATTTTGATATCTATATCCATTTTTAGTTAAAAAAAGGCATGAAATTTCTTTTAACAGGAATTCTAACCTTCTCAATTATTATTTTAATAATTAGACAGATGAGAAGAGATTAAATTTGAATTAGGTCTCTTACGAATAACATTAGAAAATTCTTTTTACTATGAATCAAGTATCATGAAAATTTCTATGAGACACTTAACTATGTCAGAATATCAAAATATTTATAAATCCATTAATGAAGTTGTGAGTAGTAGACTAGAAAATCTTTCCTAAAAATCAGATAATTCGTCTACAAAAAAAAACGTGTCAAAGGTAATAACAATGGTAAAAATGGTAAAATTCGCAAATTCTCAAATTGAGAAATTGATTAGAGATGCTGGTGCATTTCGAGTCAGCGCTAAAGCTGTTACAAAATTTAACGACATTATGACAGAAAAAGGTTTAACAATTGCACGATACGCAGTTGAAATTGCCCGACACTCTGGTCGTAAAACCGTCAAAGCTGATGATGTTAAATTAGCTTCAGAACGATAAGATACAACTTTTCTATAAATTTTTTAATGATATTTCTAGAGATCAAGCTCAAAGAAAATGAGTTTTCTCATCTTTTTAATTAAATTGAAGGCATTTTTTTAAAAATCAATTTATTGAAGAGACAATCTAAGTGTTCCTTTAATATTTCAATAAAATACCGACAATATCAAAGCTTATCTCTACTTAATTATAATATGTGATATGCATAAAAATTATTAAAAATTATAAATCCAAAATTGCTGCTATCAATTAATTGTCATATACTTAAATTTTCAAATACAATTTGTCACTCTAGGGTTATTTTTTCATAAAAAAAGGCACTAAAATCATTATAAAAATAATTCTAACTCTCTCAACAATTAGTTTAATAATTAGACAGATGAGAAAAGATTAAATTTGAATTAGGTCTCTTTTGAAGATCATCCAAATATTCTTATTACTATGAATCAAGTATCATGAAAATTTCTATGAGACACTTAACCATGTCAGAATATCAAAATATTTATAAATCCATTAATAAAGTTGTGAGTAGTAGGCTAGAAAATCTTTCCTAAAAATCAGATAATCGTCTACAAAAAAAACGTGTCAAAGGTAATAAAAATGGCAAGAATGGTAAAATTTGCAAATTCTCAAATTGAGAAATTGATTAGAGACGCTGGTGCTTTCAGAGTCAGTGCAGACGCAGTAACAAGATTTAACGAAATTATGACAGAAAAAGGTTTATCAATTGCACGATACGCAGTTGAAATTGCCCGACACTCTGGTCGTAAAACCGTCAAAGCTGACGATATTAAATTAGCTTCAGAACGATAAGAAAGAACTTTTCTCTAATATCCACAATAAAAATTCTAGAGAATATTTTTAATTCTCTAATCTTCTTTTTTGGTTTAATTTTTTTACTTTTCCTTTCAATATTTGTTTTTATACGAAGAGCTGTAAAAAATTTCAACAATCATCACAATCATAATCAACTGTGGGAAGGCAATGTTCCATTTGGACTGTACAATGATTAATTTTGAAAGTTTCTTTTAACATTTTTTGTATTTCTAATAATATTGGTTGGCATGATGAATGCTCTTCGACACGAACGTGACAAGATATAGAATTGATGTTTGAAGAAACACTCCATACGTGCATATCATGAACACCAATTACGCCTTTTACTCCAAGAATTTCACTTTCAATTTTTTTAACATCCAACCCTTCTGGTGTCCCTTCCATTAAAATATGCAATGAATCTTTAAATAAATTAAATCCATTATACAATAATAGTAACATTATTAATAATGATACTAAGATGTCTACTACAACCTCTCCTGTGAAAAATATTATTACAGCAGCTGATAACGCTCCTAGAGATCCTAATGTATCACCGACTAAGTGCAAAAAAGCTCCTCTCATATTTAAATTACTTTTTCTGTCGTCCTTTAGTTTATACATTCCAAAAAAATTTATAAGAAGTCCAACTAAAGCTATATAAAACATTAAACCCGAATCTATTTCATAATTAGTGTTAAATCTACTAAGTGCTCCTATAACGATTATAAGGCTCAATATTATTAATAATACACCATTCAATAAAGCAGCGATAATCTCAGCTCTCCTGAATCCAAAAGTATGTGTGGGTTCTGTAGGTTTTTGACTGATCCAGAAAGCAATTAAGGTAAGACCTAATGCAAATGCATCAGTTGTCATGTGGAATCCATCTGCTATTAATGACAGACTTCCAGAAATTATCCCTCCAACTATCTCCACTACAAGAAAAATTACTGTAAAAATAAAAACAATGAAAATTGAACTCGATTTTATTGACACAGGATCATTTTCTACTAATTTTTTTTCAAAATGTTGAAAATGAGTATGTGTCATTATCTAACTACTTCATAAATCAATTAACTTTATTTTAATAATTTAATATTTTATTCTTATTATCAAATTTTATTATATATCTTGTTCACCTAAACTCCTTATCTCTTGATTAGCTAAGGGGATATCGTTTTTAAAATTCCTTGATAAATCTCTTTTATAATAAAAATACATTATACCCAGTATTAAAACACCAGCTATCACAGTTAGAGCTAGAAGCAAAGTAAAAATAATTTCCCAAGTATCAGAACCTAACCCGTTATAATAAAGACTGTTATTAACATCTATAGGATTGTAAACTATATAATATGTGTCAAATAAATAAATGGCAAGAAGTAGGAGGATGCTCGCACTTATATATTTTATCTTGGGGGCTATTGACTGATATTTTTTGAAAATTGTTTGTTTAGCTTCTGGTAATAATCCTCCAAGGATTAAAAATGGAATTCCTGCCCCTAAACTGTATAAAAGCAATGCAAAAACTGCTGTAACTCCATCAAAGCTTGTAATTATGGTGATTGCTGAAAAAAAAACTGGAAAAGCACAAGGAGCTGCAATTAATGTATAAACAAGTCCCATGATATATGCAGTTGACATGGTATCCTCTTTAGCTTTTGAAAGAACGTTATGTGCTATTTGAGGAGTTCTGTTTACCAAAGGTAAATTTTCAGTACCAATTAGTAGTATTATCACTGAGATAAATAGAGTCAGAGATAAAAAGACATTAAGATCCACTGTATTTTGGACCAGAATATCCATTATTCCAAAAATCGAAAATTTAACAATAACCGCAATAAGAAGAAAAGTAGTTATGATCCCTAACGTAAGGTAAATTGCTGATAAAACTCCTTTTACCCGGTTGTTTTCAGCGTTCATAGTTAATGTCATATATGTTGGCAATAAGGGGAATAAACATGGGTACAATGAAGTAGTAATTCCTAGAATCAACATTGGTAAAATAAGGTCTATTATTGTAATCAATACGCTCAAGTTTTTTATTATTCAGTTATATAATAAGGTTAGCATGGATAGAAAAGAATTCTTTGAGGATGAATTAATAAAAAATCTCATTAAGATGAAATTGAGATTTAATTGATATTCTAGATAATTTCTACTAATTTTTAAAACTGTGTCCAATTAATTGTTAATTATTTCAAAAAAAGTCTTATTATTATAAAGGTAAATTAGCTAAAATTTGTAAAATATTTTGAGATAATAGAATATGAAATGGTTCAAAATCTGCTCTGGAAGTAAAGACCCTAAATTTTTGTTAAATAGTTATCCAGAAGTGATTCATTTTTTAAAACGCTATTGCTTCCTTTTCGATGATAATTCTAAGATTAATGAATCTGATTCTACCTGGTTTACTCAAAACAAATTGTATTTACTTAAAGAAAAAAACCAAATATTAGCAGTAATGAGAGAAACTATACCATTTTCAATAAAAACGAAATTCATCCAGCATGAATTAGCAACTGATAAAAAAACTTCTGTTTGTGAGCAGAGAAAATTTATTTCCCTATTTCAAAAAAAAATTCTATCTGATTTGCCATACATGTGCAAACAATCAATTTTCTTAACCTTCCATCCAATGGATACTAATATTACAAATACATTAATTGATGATTCTGGAATACTCTTTGATAAACAAATACGGTCAATCTTAACAATTACTAGAAGTAAAATTAATAAAAATAACAATAATATTATAAATATCATAATAAAAGACAAGGAATATGAAATTGAGATTCTTTATAATCCTTTAGATCCACAGGATTATAAAATTATTAAGAAATTAAGTGATAAAGCTACTAATGAGGCCAATAGCCATATCAAAAATAAATTACTTAGAAAACATTTTTTAGTTACTGAATCAGATAAGGATACTTATCAAGATTATGTTAGAGATTGGAAACCTGTTTTCAAATCAATTTTCTCAATCATAAAAGAATCCAAAACAATAATTGGTTATACACAGATAGTTCGACATGCTTTTATCCAGAATATGGCTTTTCAAGCTATGACATATATTACTCCAACCAAACGAGGAATAGGTCTAGCAAGAATATTGAAGAGTATTACTTACGATTTTCTACTTGAAAATGAACATTGGAATAATATTGATATGATTATGACTAATAACCACTCCGATAATACTCCCATGTTGAAAGTAAATGATCGTTTAGGGTTTAATAATGCAGCACTTTTTCTTGGATGGTTGTTTGATTTAAAGAATTAATAATTATATTTCGAATACGTCACACAAATAAAATTAATGATTACAACTGCAAAATTCCTTAAAAAAAAGGTTATTAGGTGGTTTTGTAAAGAGAAATTTTTTTAATTCAAAAAAAAAAACAGAAAATTGTAAGTCTTCTAATATAGAGTATGTTAAACATTTCAAAAGGTTTAGGTTGTTACATTTGATTTCAAAAATAGATTCAGAGATGAAAAATAACAAAAAACCTCATCTGACTAGAGAATCTATTCTTGAATACTTTAATATGATAGATTATTTGTTTTTTAAAGGTTATTTTGATGAAACTAAGTCAATATGGAGTTTAATAACAGAAGAGAGTATTATTAAACATAATCTAAGCAATTATTATCAATTTTATCAAATAAGAGAAAATCTAAATATAAAAAATATTGAAAAATCAAAGGAATTTCTTGCGAGTGAATATGACTTTATTTCTAATAAAATGTCCAATGATAGTATACTTTCAATATTTCGCTATGAAGTGAAGTTTTACGAAGGTTTTGGGCAAGATTTTTTTCACGAATTTACTAGAAATGCTTCTATTATACCTTATAATGATAATTATCCAATGGAAGCAAAAATTCATTTTCTCACAATGGGAGCAATAATCATTTTAAAAGCTGGAGGAAATCCATATTCTGCACTTCAATATGCACAGTTAGCTTCATCACTTTCAAATAAATTAATTAATAAGGATTACTGGTATGCTTGGACATCCTCAATTGAAGCAAAAGCAGCATTTTTTATTGGGGATCTAAAATTTAGTTATTTCAAAGCCCAGAATTCAATGGATATATTTTCAAGCACTCAAACAGGTGATTATTTAGGAAAACAAACTACTTTAGAAGTTTTAAGTCAAATTGCTGAACTTCAGGGAAATTTTGATGAAGCTGTTAACTTTTCTATGTATGGTTTACAAAAAACTAATAAAATGGATACAATCATCAGATTAATAGATTTATATTTTCAAATTGGTAATTTAGATCAAGTTCACAAATGGATTTATGAAGGTAAGGTTGAATTAATCAATTCTCATAAAGTTATGAGCACTAGATTAAAAATAAGAGAACTACAACTATTATTAGAGGAAGATGGACGTAAATTAGCAGAAGATCAGCTTAAACTTATTTTGGATCAAAAAAATATTGATAATTATCTTAAAACTAAATGTTTACGATTATTATGCAATATTCGAGCATCAATAAAAGATTATGAAAAATCGAGAAAATGGGGGATAGAGGCATATGCAATTGCTAAACTAGAAAACAATCCTTTAGAAATACTTAAATCATTAATTTTATTATTAAACATTACTCTTCAACAAACAATTGAAGAAAACCTTCATCAAGATAAAGATATAGAAAAATGGTTAAGTAAAGCTTTTTTACTTGCAAGTAAAAGAAATGCAAGACTTTTTCTAATAGAATTAGAAATGTATGATGTTTTTCATAAAATTTTATTTAACAAATTTGAAACATCTCTGAAAGAAAAATTGATTGTTATTCAAAATCAATGTATAGCCATCCATTGGTTCAGGGGAGAATTATTAGTAACAAAATTGATTTCTCTAATTGAACTTGATTTACTTGATAAATTACAAAAAGAAAAAGATATTAATGAAGAAAAAGACTCTAATGTAACTTCAAAAGATGCATTGGATTATTTAAACGAGCTGAAAAACCTTTCAAAGGGAATTAAATTTTAAGAGACAAGGATCATAGGTTTTTCATGGTGGTTTGGGAGGTTAGTACTTCCACATGATTGACCCATCCAACAGACTAATTTTCCTTCTTCAATATGCATCGGGGCACGACAATGCATTGGCGCTTTTTCAGTGTGTTCACAATCTTGGCATTTTAATGTATCTGGTCTACCTTCGGGGGGTTTCAACTTAAAATTCTCCTAGAAATTGTAAATAAAATTTCTTATTTGATTTAATATGAATGTTAAATAATTATTATTTTAAATTGATAGTTATATAATTTATTAAGGATGCTTCAAAAATTTTAAATATATTAGTTGGTACGATTTATTAGTTTCTATTTTTTTAATTTAAATTTAATATATTTTTTAAATTCAATTTCTTTATTTTAGTGAACTAAAAAAGACTTTTTCCTATAAAATATTCATATTATCTAAAAAATTTTTCGAAATTAGAAATTTCTTCAATTAAATTGCTATTTCTTTATTTTATATGGAATAGTGATCCAAAACATAGGGAAATTATCCCAAGAGTAAAATTAGTCTTACAAAGTGACTTGTTTCTCTTTAGTATGATCAAATTAATAAATTACATCAAAACAATTCAAAGGATATTAAATATTGAGTTTAGAAATATGTGAAATTTGTGTTGAAACAGTCGCTAAACTTTATCGGTGTTCAAAATGCTCACAAGAGCTTTGTATGCATCACTATCGGACACATAAATGTTCAGATCCAAATCTAGGATTACGTGGGGAACGAAGTGAGAGAAGAAAGGCAACTATTAAAAAAGATTCTTGGGAGCAACACTTAAAACAAAATAAAAAATATAAATTAGAAATACGTGATGATTTAACATTTATGGTTGAGTTTCCCTGGTTTCCTTTTACAAACCTCAAAGCATGGGTTCCATCTACCAGAGATAATTACCCAGAAGAGAAAAAGTCCCCTTTAGACATTAATCATGCAATTCAGGGAATCGCAAAAGATCTCAATCCAGAAGAATATCCTCAAAAGTTTTTATCTCCAAGATGGTTGCAAGGAAAATCGAAAAGTTGGCGAATCTCTTGGATGAATACAAATGATTATTGGAAAAGACAGGTAACTCTTCGTACTACCAAATTTGAATTAGTGTTTCCTCAATTCTTCAAAGAAGATATTAATTATCTACAAAAACACGGAGTAAATGTTGTAATACCTCCTGAGACTAAAACTTTACTTAGAGATAAACAAAAAAGTTCAATGAAAGATCTTCAAATCGATATTGAAAACAATTCTAATTCATTACTAATTTCTTGGGGTGAAAAAGTTGATCAATGGGCACGATCACTTATTGATCTGTTTATTGACTATATGGGGACTTTTTTTCTTGAATCGGCAAAAAAATGGAGGTGGATTGTAAGCATAGAGCAAATTTCTCCTAGAGAGCTCAAAGTTCCTTTTTGGGCAAAATCAAGGGCTTTATTGTTCTGGAAATCCTTTACGAAAGAGTTAAGTTCAGTAAGAATCTCACCTGTAAAAATAAACATTGAAAATAAAGAACAGAAACTAGCTGAATGGAAACATACACTTCCTAAACAGAACTTTAAGCTACGTCCTTATCAAAAAAGAGGTATAAATATCTGGTCTGAAAACCTTTTTTTTGGATCAGAAGAACTTCCCACTGGTTCAGGAAAGACATTACTAGGAATGGAGGCTATTTTTCAATCGAAAACTCCAACATTAATATTAGTTCCAAACTTAGATCTTGTCGAACAATGGAAAGAACGAATCAAGACATTTTTGGGCATTCCTGAGGAGGAAATTGGATTGTTTTCTGGTTTAAGGAAAGCATTTGAAAATTATGATATTGTAATATCCACTTATCAATTATTGAGCCAATACATTAAAGATTATTATGCAGGAAATGTAGATGAAGAAGGGAACTTGCAAAAAAGCTACGATACTAAACTAGTCCAGGTTGATTATGGAAAAACCTTAGATTATGAATATGATGAAGAAATTGATTTGGGATTTAAAAATGAAAATGGTGAAAAATTAGAAAGTCTGAAAAATGTTGAACCAACTAGAGATCTGACAGTTGTATCAAAAACACTGGATGTTTTCAGAAATAAGTTCGGATTGTTAATAGCAGATGAAGCTCACCATGTTCAAGCAGAAACTTTCAAAGAAATTGCTTTACATTTAGAAATACCACGAAGATTAGCTCTTTCAGCAACAATTGAATGGAGATTCAATACTGGGTTAATTTTAGCAACTATGGGCCCAATAATTTTTGAGGTTAGGTATGGTAGGTTATCTAAGGAGAAATACATTGCACCAATTATTTATAGAAGATTGTTTATCAAATTAACACTGGAAGAACAAAAAACTATATCTAATAAAAAATCTCTAGCTCAAGGTTTCAAATCAAAAATGTCTAGGCATGCAGAAAATAAATTATTAGCAATAAGAGAAATAATCAATGCACCATATACCATGCAAATTCTGGTGTTTACATCAAGGGTGGATCATGCAAAGGAAATACAAGAATATTTGAAGGAAAATAATATTGAAGCTACTTTACTTGTGGGAGAAGTAATATCTAATAATCAAGAAAGGGAACAAATTTTAGATAAATTCCGAAAAAAAGATATTAATGCCTTAATTCTTGTGAAAATGCTCAATGAAGGATTTGACGCTCCATGCGATACCGTTATTATAGCTTCTGGGTCAAAGAATGCACGAGAACATACACAACGTATAGGCCGAGCAACTAGACCAGGTCGTATTGCTAAAATATTTGAGTTAATTGTTGATCCGCAGTATATAGATGTAGAATGGGAAGTAGCGAAAAAACGTGATATTAAAAATATCATTGAACCTTGGGTTCAAGATTCTTTAGTTGATAAGAACTTTCTAAATCAAATTGAACAAACCTTTAAGAAATATCCAGATAACTTCTACCTAAAATGAAATCATTCAATATTTATTAAAAAAATTTTTATTATTTCCTAGATTTTGAAAATATTGATATAAAGAATCAATGAGCTTTATTTAATGACTTTTATTGAAAATGACGTTTGGGATTATGTCATTGTTGGTTCAGGTGTATTAGGACTATCAACAGCATTTTATCTCAAGAAATCCTCACCTGATACTAAGATTTTGTTATTAGATAAATATCCCGGCGCGGGGTATGGCAATACTGGTAAATCAAATGCGGCCTTTAGAAATATTTTTGACACATCTCTTAATATACAGTTAAGTAATTCTACTATGAATTTTTTTAGAAATAAAGCGAAAAATGGCTATGATCTAGATCTGAAAGAAGTAGGATATTTATGGCTTTTAACAGAATCTCAATTTCAATCAAAAAATAGTCCTACAATTAACTTGGAAGTTAAAAATAAGCAAGTAGATATTTCACTTCTTGAATTTATGAGTATTAATAATATTGAATATGAAGTTTATAATAAAGAACAGCTTTCTGATCTTTTACCGGATTTAATTCTAGAATTCAAGGAAAATCATCAAAATGAGAAAAATATCGAAGATGACATAGTAAAGGGTGAAAACATACAATATGGGTTATTAGGAAAGCAATGTGGATCTCTTGCTCCAGATCTCGTCATTAAACTATATCAAAAATTATACAAGGAATTATATGGAGAATCACGATATAATTGTGAAGTTTTAGAAATTCTATTAAAAGAAAAGGATAGGATATTTGATGAAGATTACTTTCCTACTGTTTGGAGAGATTCTGAGATTGGTGCAATTAAGGTAAAAAACAGAACAAAAAAGTCCGTTTCTATTATTCAGACAAAAAAACTAATTTTAGCGACAGGAGCATGGATTAATCAACTTTTAGACCCTCTAGGAATTAATTCAGGTACTAAAGCAAAAAAAAGACAACTTTTTCGAATTTGTGGGTTAAATAATTTTGTTAAAACATCAAAATTTGATAATAAGCATCAATCAATTCCTTTTACGATATTACCAATAGGTGGCGTATTTATTAAACCAATTCCTGAAGCAAAATGTGTAGATGTGGGATGTTCAGACGATGTGGGAAGAAGATTTGAAACAAGAACTTTAGAAGAATCAAAAAAGCAGTCAATGGATAATAAGTATCTAGATAATCCACAAGGAGAAGTAGATTTTTATATTACAAATATTTTACCTGTTTTAGAAACATATTTTCCCAAAATATTCAATGAAAAAACTAAAATTGATAATCCAAGTGCAGGAATGTATAGCTACACACTAGATAAATATCCTATAATTGAGAAAAATCCAAAATTAGGTAATCTTTACTATTGCTCTGGAGCTAGTGGGAGTGGAATAATGAAATCTGATGCAATTGCTAGAATCTTTGTTTCATTGATAATGGGAGATAAATATTCTGAGTTATTTGATAAAACAAAAATTAAAGTCTCAGATTTTAGCATAAATAATAGAAATCTCCCAAAAGAAACATTAGTCATATAACCTCAAATTTCTTTCTTTAATCATCTACTGAAAATGTATTAGCATTGGTAATAACTGATTTTGTTTATGCGATACTAATAATAAACAACAAAAAAGCTCATAATCAAGATTATTTAGAATTACTTGAATAATTACATCTTTCTTATTTAATAATAAGCAAATTAACAAAATTTAAAGGTCCCGTATATGTCCAACACGACTGAAACTACTAATACTATAGATTCTAGTCCCCAAAACGGATTTATGTATCAATTCAATCGTTATTTTGCTCTCACAAAACCAAGAATTGTCTTACTATTAACTATAACGGGATTAATAGGTTTTTTAATCGCTGGAAGAAATATTTATGACTTAGATTTTGTAATCAAGTTAATCGTGGCTATCTACATGGGATTCGCTTCTTCTGGAGGAGCAATGGCAATAAATTCCTATCTCGACAGAGATATAGATTTATTAATGAAAAGAACAAAGAAAAGAGCTTCAGTAAACGAAAATCCAATAAATCCTCCAGAAAAAATATTAATTTTTGGGAGTTCACTTGTATTCAGCTCTGTAATAATTGCATATTTCGTATTCAATCTCCTTACTGCTATTTTTATAAGTTGGGGGGTTTTATTTTATTTATTTGGGTATTCACTTTATTTAAAGAGAAAGAGCGTCTTACAAAACATTATTGGTGGATTAGCTAGTCCTACACCAGTTTGGGTTGGTTATGCAGCTATTCAAAATGAAAAAATGTTAGTGAATGCAGAAGCATGGTTATTAGGTCTCCTAGTATTTGTCTGGACGATTTCACATACTTGGGCATTATCCTCAAAATATCATGAAGATTATAAGAATGCTAACATTCCTGTTTTACCAGTAGTTTACGGTATCAAACTAACTGCACAGTTGACTTTTCTTTGGATTTTTGTAGTTGTAGCATATTCGATAATAATTTCTTTTTGGATGACCAATGGAAGCATCATTCTACAAATTTTATTAATTTTACCTCATTTAATAATAATATATTCAGGTTTTATTTTTCTTAAGGATGCAACTGTGCAAACAGCTAATAAATGTTTTAAAACACATAATT
The DNA here is from genome assembly GCA_001940645.1 of Candidatus Heimdallarchaeota archaeon LC_3. The sequence goes on along the minus strand of MDVS01000029.1, from coordinate 17,899 downwards.
TTTGGTTGGCTATAGTTTTTCTGGGCATTTGGATTTTTATTTCTTGAATTTAAATTCAATCTATTAACTATTTATTAATTCATTCCATGAACAATCAAGAGGATTTTTTATGAACTCAGATCAAGAAATAGTTAAGAAATTCATAAAAGAAAATAAATTAGATTCGTCTATTGAAAGTAGCAAAAGAGATCTTGTATCAGAAATTGGTTAATTAGCAAAAGAGATTAATTTAAACAGTAATTATAGAAAAACACCAATAAGAAAATCTGATAGAATGCTTGAAGAACTAGGGGACGTTTATTACTCTCTACTAACAGTAACAAAGTATTTTGAGGAGAATATCTCAAATTTACTTCAGATAATTATTGAAAAAAATTAAAAAAGATTAAAAAAAGTATCACATGGATCAGAAAATAAATAGTTAGAATGATTTGTAGAGGGTTGAGTACCTTTTTCAATACTAAGATTTCTTTTGATGAGTTTTATTCTATATTTGTTAAAACAAATACATTAGAATCAATATTTAACTTTGATCCTTAAAAAAACTCTTATCAAATAAAAAATGACTTAGGATCTGAAATGGAAATCATTCTACAACCCCCCTTATTACATTTCGTTACAAAAGACTCAAAAAATTTATCACAATTTCCCACATTGCCAACATTTTTAATTTTATTAATTCGATCTGGATCGGCAGCGCTTGGAATTAGCAAAAATGGTAAAATCACTGATCATAAAAGAATAACCAGATACATGGTAAAAAAAAAACAGGGAAAATCTCAAATTACATATTTTAGCTTGAAAGGAAAAACATCTGGGGGTGAAAAGATACGTTTACAACAAACTCGTAAATTTTTTGATGAAATAAATAAAAAATTAATCCATTGGTCTAATAAAATCAAAGGAGTTGACTTAATTCTTTATCAAACTTCACCTAGAATGTGGGGATATCTGTTCAAACCTAACAATAAAATCCCCTTTGATAAAAAAGATGAAAACATCTTTAAAATACCTTATCCAGTAAATAAACCAACTCATAAAGAAATAGAAAAAATAAATAAAATATTAACAAAAGGGATAATATCGACAAACATAGATTTGGATTTCCCAGAAATTGTTGAATTACTAGAAAAACTGAGTTGAGATCTTATTTGAATATTAAAAACGAAACTGTTTTCTTTTTACATTCAGAAGAAACAGCTTTTCTATTGGTAGATGTACAAAAATCTTTAATGAATGCTGTACAAGATAATAATCGAATTGAAACAAATATGAAGTTGTTACTAAGACTGGCAAATGTGATTGGTATTCCTGTCACTGTTACAACTCAGAATGCTTCAAGACTTGGACCAACTATTGATTCCTTAACTAATTTACTCCATAAAGATCAAAAAATATATGATAAATTAGTTTTTAGCTGTTTACGTGTAAAATCAGTATTAGAAGAAATCCAATCAAAGAAAACAATTGTATTATTTGGGGTAGAGGCTCACATTTGCATTTTTCAAACATCAATACAAGCTTTATCAGCAGGATATAATGTAATTGTAGTAAATGATGCAGTATCATCAAGAGTAATTGAAAACAAAGAGTCAGGACTACAGCGATTACGAGAAGCAGGGGTGATATTGTATAGTACGGAAATGGTAATCTATGAATTGTTAGGAGAAGCAGGAACGGATAATTTTCGTGCAATGTTACCCTATCTAAAAGATTCCAGTAAAGCTTAGGTAATGTATCTTAAGGAGGATTTCAAATCAAAAAACGAAAGTTATTATATCTTGAAAAAAATAGAAAATTGTGATATGGATGTGTTATCGGGTTATTAATTTCTGACTTTTTTTCGAATACTAACTCAGACTATATTCCAGATCATAAATACCGAAATTTTTTACAACTAGAGGTGACTAAATGCTAGGATCGTGGCGTTTTGTTGTATCAGATACAAAATAAAGATATCGAGAAAGATATTGTACAAAAAATAGCAAAAAACCGACACTTTAAGTGGATACCAAATATATTTATTAATTCAGGATTGGAAATAGATCAACCTGACTGTACTCAATTAGGGGGTGAAAGTAGATGAGTGAAAATACTAAAAATAAGCCTAAACTTGAAAAAAAATCATACAATCATAAAATAGAAGAATTAAATCTTTTTCAAGTGTGGCAAGAGAAAAAACTGTATAGATTTAATACAGAGACTAAAAAGAAGATTTACACAATAGATACCCCGCCAATTTATGTTAATGCAAATCCTCATTTAGGATCTGCTATTCATTACAGTCAAATAGACATGATTGCAAGAAGCATGAGAATGAAGAGCCTTGAAGTTTTATTTCCAATGGGTTTAGACAGAAATGGAATTCCTATAGAAATTCAAGTAGAAAAAGAAAACCAAATAAGTATGTTGGAAACTGAAAGGGAAGAATTTCTTGAGATGTGTAGAAAATTATTAAAAAAATATGGAGATAAGACTTTAGATATTTTCAAACTAATGGGACTATCCTCTAATTCTTTTGATTCTACTGATATCTATTTGACAGATTCTGAACAATATCGAGCCATAACCCAAGCTTCATTTATTGATTTACACAAGAGAAATTTAATATACTCTGATGATCGACCCACAAATTGGGATGTAATTCTCCAAACGACTGTAGCTGATGCTGAAATTGAGTATGAAGAAGGTGAACATACCCTTTATGAATTAGAATTCACAATCCCTGAATTAAAGGAAGCTTTTTCCATTAGTACTAGTCGCCCAGAACTACTATCAGCAATAGGAGTAGTAATTTATCATCCTTCTGATGAAAGATATAAAAAATACGAAAATAAATTAGCAAGAATACCAATATGGGACTTAGAAGTGCCTATTCTAGCTCATCCTTCAGCAGATCCTGACTTTGGGAAATCAGGTATTATGATGATTTGCTCATTTGGTGATATCACTGATATTCGGGTTTTTAGAGAATTAAATCTCAAACCTAAATATATCATTAATCCAGATGGTACCTTGAATGATTTAGCAGGTAAAAAATATTCAGGATTGACTATTGATGAAGCACGAAAAATAATTACTGATGATCTCAAAGAAATTGGTAAAATTAGAAGTGAAAAAATCGTTTCTCACAGGTTTCCTACTAGTGAACGCTCCCATGCTAAATTAGAATTCATTGGTATGCCTGAATTATACCTAAAACAAGAAAATTTTGTCAAAAAACTGAAAAAATATGCAGATAAAATGGAATTCCTTCCTGAAAAATCTAGACAAATCTGGCTTGATTGGCTCGAAAAAATCTCAATGGATTGGCCTATAACCAGAAGGAGATATTATGGAACCGAAGTACCATTATGGTATTGTAATGAGTGTAATGAAACAATTGTTCCTAAAGGAGTATCCTATTATCAACCTTGGAAAGATCCTGCACCGATTGATAATTGTCCCAATTGCTCTGGAACTTCTTTTAAGGGAGAAACTAGAATATTTGATACTTGGATGGATTCATCAATCTCCGCTTACTATATCTTGAAATATCCACATAACCAGTCTGTAGATGAAGATTTCACAAATGACCTTCTTGACAGGGATTTTATTTGTGATATTCGACCTCAAGGAAAGGATATCGTAAGGACTTGGCTTCATTATTCTATGTTACGTGGTTATTTGCATTTTAATCAGCCTATGTTTAACAAAGCATGGATTTCAGGTCATGTGGTATCTGAAACTGGTGAAAAAATGAGTAAATCTAAAGGAAATTCTATTGATCCTATGAAAATCATTGAAAAATATGGTGGTGATGCTTTACGATTATTTGGAGCCAAAGAAGCATCCCATGGATCTGATTTACGATTTTCTGAGGAAAAATTATCCGGGATATCTAAATTTTTGAATAAATTCTATAATATCGCACGATTTATTTCAACATTTGATAATCCTATTGATTTTGATCAAGCGAATTTGGTTTTCACCGACAAATGGATTCTCACAGAATTAGCTAGAACATCAAATAAAGTAATGTCAGGTTATGATTCTTTAGATTTCCATGTTCCTGCTAGAGAAATGTATCAATTCACATGGGAAATATTTGCAAGCACTTATCTAGAGTTAGTGAAAAAACGCGCATATAATCGGATTGGAGAATTTTCACCAAGTGAATCAGATAGTGCTAGATGGACATTATATCAATGTCTAGAATCAATTCTAAAACTATTTGCCCCAATAATCCCTTTCATAACAGACTATATCTATCTGAGGTTGTTTGATAAGTCTATCCATAAAGAATTATTTCCAGAAGGATTGGAATTCGAAATACCATATACAATAACAAGTAACATACTATCACTAAATTCAATTATCTGGAAATTAAAGGGATCAAATGATCCACCAAAGAAACGAAGAGATTCTATGAAAACATTAATTCTTCCAGAAAGCATGAAAAAGTTAGAAAAGGATTTGGAAAATTTCCATAATGTTGAAAATACAAATATTTTATCAAAGAGTGATCAAAAAATCAAATTAGAAGAGGGAGAGTTTGTTTTTATAGAAATATGATCAATTTAAGCATAGATTCTGTCGTCGTTTAGAACTTAGCATCAGTAATTTTACTTCACCTATTGATTTGATTAAATACTAGGCTTTTTACAGTCACAGGATATGCATCCCCTGATCTCAAAGGAGCTCCTATATCAATCCAATCACCTGATTCTAAAAATAATTCATCAAGACAAATCAAATTATCTTGGATTGAGGTCTTACGTCGAATGGTTATTCCTAGCATTCTTGCGAGATCCATTTCAAATAAAAGAATAATTGGTATTCTATTGGAGATTGAGTTCATCAAAGCCTTTTCGATAGCTATAGCAAATTCACCTAACAATCTATCAGCATGGTAAATTGGATTTTGAAAATACAACCCTACTAAATCTTCCCCTTCTTTCATATCAAAGTTATTAAAGGATCTGTTAACTTCTTCTATTAGTTTTTTGGAACTGAAATTTTCTCGAGTAACATTGACGGGAAGCACAGGAATGTTTGTAAGTGGTAAATTAATATCTTTATCAACAAAACATGTAGATCCTGATATAGAAAGAGAAAATGCTCCAGCCCCTATTACTGTAGCGCGAATTTTATTTTCAGGTTCTATTATCGGTAAAGCGTTTTCTTCAACTAATTTTTTAATTTCTGATGCTAAAATATGTCCTATATCGTTATATTCTTTCCCTGGTTTGTATATCAGTTCTGCTATTCCACCAGAAAAGGAATAAACGTCAATAGGACCAGAAAAATCTAAGTTGTTAGTCATCATCAATGATTTGGATAATTTATTTTTTGCTGGACCTAGCATCACTTCGAAAAGGGACTCAGCTAATAACTTTGATATTGTACCTGCTTCATCTTTGCTTATTACATCACCGATTTTATATGTTAAAGCAAGATCATCCATAATTATTTGAACAGGTTCATCTATTCTCCAAATCTTGTAATTCTCATTAATACCTAGTAACCTTCCTCCCACATTAATACAAGCAGTTGATAAAATTTGACCATTTGATATAATAGCAAGATTACTTGTTCCTCCTCCTATGTCAACATTCAATATTGTTTTTTTAGATACTTCTGATTGCTTTATTATACCACTACCCATCGCTCCAAGTATTGATTCGAAATTTGGCCCAGCAGTAGCACTAACAAATTTTCCGGTTTCGGATGAAATTCGATTGACAATTTCTAGGGCATTTTTTTTCTTTGCAGTTTCTCCTGTTACAATAACAGCCCCCGAGTCTACCATTTCACGATCTACTTCAGCTTTTTCATATTCTTTTTTAATAAATGTTACTAATGAGTCAACATCAATCGTGTTACGGTCGAGAAGAGGGGTCATTATTATATCACTTTCGTATATAACTTCTCTATGTTCGAGCATATATCTATTTGACATATTAAAAAAACCCATTTCCCTTTTTAATGTGAGATTTGAAAAAATTAAGTGAGATGTACTTGATCCAATATCAATTCCTACGCTTAGAAGTCTTAGATATTCCGGGTTATATTCAACTGATCCAACATGACCCATTAACACTTCAGCAGGGAGAATTTCAATATCATTTTTTTTAGGGTTTTCAGATGATTTCAGCTCTTCTTTAACTTTTTTAATTCTTATTTCGAATGGTTTTTCATGGTGAGAAGGTAACTCCACTTCTTCAGAAGCCTCTAATATTTCTTCTTTTTTTAAATCTGGAATTTCAAGCTCTTTATCGCAGATAGAGCAGTAATATATTAAATCCATAGATTTGTTACTTCCTGGTAAAATTGGACCGGTTTCTCTTCTACTAGGTGTGCCCTCGTTTAATTGCCTTCTTATTTGATCCAGTGCAGGATTAAAAAATAGTAAAGCCATATCACATATAGAATCAAACATTGCTCCAGATTTCAAAACATAAGCTAATGCAGGTTTAAATTCCATTACAAGCCTGTAATACCTAGCAAGATTTGTAGTATCTTCATCTTTATATTTTTTTAACAAATTGTCATAAAACAGTGAAAAAGAGTCTACCAACTTTTCAGAGTCATCTATTGAATTTTTATCAAGCACACTCTTTACTAAATACCGCATTCCTCCTTTTGTTGTTTCTACATCCATATCTATTTCTGATAAATCCATTTTTTGTAGATCCTATTCAATATTATCAATGCTTGAAAATTATTTATTAGCGCTTAAAGATCTTTTCATATACTTTAAGATCCAATAACATATCTTTATATATTTAAAATAATAATAATTTAATTAATGAAAAAAGAATCAAAAAAAACACTGAAGGAAATCAGAAAAAAACCTAAGCGCAGAAACATGCTTGAACGGGTAGAAGAAATATTCAATTTCATCGAAAAACAATATGAGGTATTTCCGAAATCCAGATTAAAAGAAATAGGAATAAATCCTTCATCAGCAGAAAACTGGTTAAAATTAATCGAATACATACAAAATCAGCCTCGTATACGATTAATCTCATCAAAAAATAATCTACTCATTGAGAAAATTGAAGGAAAATATCAAGCAATGATCAGGAAAGTTATAACAGATGAAACAATGCCCTACGAGCAAAGATCCATACTTATGAGTAATTATTTGCCATCTCTATATACCAGAGAAAAACTTGAGCTCGACAGACATCGAAACGAAAAAAAAAATTCTAAATTTTCTCTTTCAAAATTAGAATTAGTTAAATTTGTAGAGGAAAACTTTCTTGAAGTCAAAAATAAAAATGATTTGAAAGAATTAAAAGAAGTCTATCATAAATGGTTGAAAGATAATAAAAATCTTGAAATTTAACTAAATAATAATGCCTGCATCATGATTTTCAGATTGATTTTCCTTATTAGTTCTAAAAATTCTTTTTTAGGTATGAATCAAGTTTTTTTGTAAGATGATATACCAATTTCTTCAGTTCTCTAATGCTGGTAACAGTTAATTAAATTAATACTTAATTATTTGATAAGATTTAATTACCATTTTTTTTATTCTAATTCATTTATTCTCAACATAATTAATCTTCATTCTCGATAACAACCATATTTTAAGATAATTCAATTTTATGTTTAACCTTAAGGTTTATTAACCAAAAAGTTAAATATATTTTATCAATATGAATGATCTTCAACGAGCTTCAGACAAACTTAGTCTTGTTTTTATGGCATTAGCACATCCTATTCGACGAGAAATTTTGGCTTCTCTAACATCGAGAGATGCCTCTGTAAAAGAGATTGCTAAACCCTATAAATTGAGCATGGTTGCTATATCAAAGCATTTAAAAGTACTTGAAAGGGCTGGACTCATTTCAAAAAGTAAAAATGCTCAATTGCGGATTTCACATCTAGAAGCTGGTCCTTTGAAAGCAGCTTCAGACTGGGTTCGACAATACAAGCAATTTTGGTCTGATAGTTTCGACAAGCTAGATGATTATATTGAAGAACTACAAAAAAAGGTAAAATAATTATGACTGAAACAAACAAAAACAATGAAAGTAAAAAACAGCTTAATATGACACGAATTTTTAATTCAACACCTGAAATCGTCTTTAAAATGTGGACCGATCCAGAACATGTAGCAAAATGGTGGGGACCAAAAGGATTCACTATACCAGAATGCAAAATAGATTTACGACCTGGAGGAAAAATTTCCTTAACAATGAAAGGACCAGATGGATCCACTAGACCAAACGAAATGATTATAAAAGAAGTAGATCCACCTAAAAAGCTTGTTCTAACCATGGAATTTATGCCAGATGAAAATGGAGACCCACAAGGAATTATGGAGAATATAGTAACATTTGTTGAATATCAAGGAAAAACCAAAATGGAATTTACTGTGGTAGAAGTAAAGGCAATGCTTGGACCTAGATCCGCATTAGAAGGATTAGAAGGAGCCTGGGGACAAAGTTTCGATAAATTAGAAGATGCTTTGATTAATGTATAATTTAATTTCCTGTTATTAGGCATTAATTTCCTTATTAATATGATTAAAATCTAAATTCTTTTACATAATTATCTATTTCATTAATATCTCTTGATCTTAAAACATAAATTTCAGTTAGTATATGCGATCTTTTGAAATTTTGGATTAATATTTCTTTTTATTCTCATTTATTTACCTTTTTGATTAATTATTGAAGTTTTTAACCAGATTTTAAACAACGATTTGTTAATTAGGTCTTTAGTGAATATCATCTACAAGAAAGCAAAAATTATTTAACTACTAGTAAAAAATCCAATCAATAATGATTCCAAGTAAAATTTTTTTTACAACAGGGAAGGGAATCCATAAAGAGAAGCTAGCTTCTTTTGAATCAGCATTAAGAAGGGCAAAAATCGAAAAATACAATTTAGTATTTGTTTCAAGCATTTTTCCTCCAAATTGTGAAGTAATTACAGTTGAGGAGGGTAGTAAAAGTCTTAGTCCTGGAGAAATAGTCTATGCAGTAATATCAACGAATGCAACTAATGAACCGAACAGGTTAATAGCTTCAGCCATTGGGGTTGCTCAAACAAATCGTGAATCTTATGGTTATCTTTCAGAGCATCATTCATTTGGAGAAACTGATATAATAGCTGGTGAATATGCTGAAGATTTGGCTGCTACGATGCTAGCAACTACAATAGGTATTGAATTCGATCCCGAGAAAAATTATAACGAACGGAAAGAAATCTATCAAGCTAGTGGGTACGAATTTGATACTGAGCATTATGCTATTTCAGCAATAGGAAATAAAGAAAAAAAATGGACAACTGTAATCTCTGCTGCGATTTTTATTGAATAGAATATTAAAAAACTGTTTTAGCGTTTTTAACAAATTTTTCAACTTTTACTTTATCTTTACGATTTGTGTTATCTAAATTAGTTTTGGAGAAAGAATCAACTCCCCAAGGTTTTACGACTTTAATAGCTTCGGATACGTTTTCTGGAGTTAATCCTCCAGCTAGGATTGCCGGAATTTTAACTTTTTCTGCAAGTTCCGCACTAATATTCCAGTCATGAGTTAACCCAGTAGCTCCAAGATCAATTCTATTTGGATCATTAGTATCAAGAATAAAAAAGTCTACAGAATGTTGAAATTTCAGAGCAGAATCAATTGGATTCTTATTATTAATTGGGATAGCTTGCATCAATTTTATTTTAGGAAATTCATTCCGTAATCTTTCTATAACTGATAAAGATATTTTTTCAGGCTCAAAACCAATATGAAGAAGGTCAGGATTAGTAATGTCAATTATTTGCTTAATCGATTCAAATTCCTTTTCAATAATTAATGCAACTCTCATTTTGGTGTCAGGAATCGATTGAAAAATTTGTTTTACTTGTTGAGATGGAACACTCGAGGGTGTTTTTCCTTTATCATCAGCTACTACACCGATAAAGTCAACACCAGCATCAATACAAATTTTTACATCTTCTTTCGAAGCAATATATATTTGGGTTTTCATTTTATACACTTAAAAAACGAATAAGATAAATAAAATACTTCTTTCAAAATATATAAGATTTTATTAAATATTGGTGATGAAATTCTTAAGGAAAAAAAAGTTTAAAAATACAATTTCGGTAAATCTGATTATGAAATATGGAATTTCGATTGTAAATACAAACAAATTGGACCCAAAACTTGTAATTGAATATGCAATTGCGGCTGATGAAGCAGGTTGGGATGGAGTATTCCTTAGTGATTGTTTTTCAGAGGGATGTTATACTGATCCATGGATTTTATTGGCAGGTATCGCAACGAGGACAAAGACAATTAAATTAGGAACATGGGTTACACCACTAGCTCGTAGACAACCATGGCAAGTAGCTCTTGATCTAGCAACACTTGATCACCTCTCCGACGGTAGAGTTATTTTCGGAGCTGGTCTTGGGGTACCTGAAGATTTTACATGGTTTGGACTTCCATCTGATGGAAAAGAACGGGCTGAAAAATTAGATGAAGCTCTTGACATAATTCAAGGTTTATGGGAGGGAAATGTTTTCTCTTACGCTGGAAAACATTTTACAATTAATGAAGCAAAGTTACCTATTACCCCATTACAAAAACCTAGAATACCTATATGGTTAGGAGCATGGTGGCCGAATAAGAAACCTTTTGATAGAGGGGCTAAATATGATGGAATGATGCCTTATTGGAACTCTTTTCCAGAACTGTTAACAGAAAATGTACTTCGTGAGATGACAACTTATTATTATGAAAGAGCAAACTCATTCAATGATATCCTATTACCAATTTCAGGTAACATGACGGAGATACCAGCTGAATACACCAACCTGTGTGATGAATTAGGAATTTCATGGCTTTTATCTTATGGCGATCTTAGAAAAGAAGATAAAATTACTTACGATCTTGATAAAATCAGAGCTGGTCCTCCAAAGTAATATCAATCGATAAATTTCTTAGTGATACCTTAGTGACTGATGGCATTGCGTAGTTGAATAGAACAGTAGTAAAAAATTGAACTGAATTTAAAAATTAATATATATTATAATAACGTTATGAGCATTTTTGCAGAAAATAGTTATTGAATTATTGATTTGAAGTGATCAATATCTACATCTTCAATTATTTCAAACACTGAAAGGTTTTTCTTACACCATTCATGGGCAACAGCTAAGGAGTTTGGATAAGTATTATTAATATGACACCACTGTGCATGTTCTAAAAGAAGGACAGAAATCATGATCCTAGCAATGCTATAGGATAAATCTCTTGAGGAAAGGTTCAAATACTCTTTTCCTATGGCAAAAGCTTGTTTAAAAAATAATTGCAATTTCTCAAATGCGTCAGAAACTTTACCTTTATCCTGAATCAACTCTGGTAGAGTTATTTGTTTCAATTTATCGTCGATTGTTTCGATGAGGGGATAATAAGCTTGATCTTTTTCAATAGCTCGTAACATATCCAGGCTTAAAACATTTGTAGTACCCTCCCAAATGGACAAAACTTGAGTATCCCGTAAAAGTTTAGGAAAACCTGTATCCTCTAGATATCCAATTCCACCTAGCATCTCTAAATATTCAGACACTACTTCAATTGACTGCTTAGCGGTATACAATTTAGCAATAGGAGTTAATAATCTAAGTAATACTTTTTCATTTGTTGTTGCAGTTCCACACTCTACTTTTCCCATTAAAGCTACTTCAAAAAATGTTAGCTGAAAAGCACCTTCGAACTCAGTTTGCATCCTTGCAAGGGATTGAATATGAAGAGGATGATTAATTATTAATTCCTTGAAAGCCTCGCGTTTTTTCGCATAATCTAATGATAAGGCTATAGCACGTCTCATGAAGGAAACAGCAGAAAGAGCATTATAAATCCTTGTAACGTTAAATAATGTAGCAATCTTTTTAATACCATTGCCTTCCTCCCCTACAAGTTTTGCTAAGGAACCATTTAAGCTTAATTGGGCTGTTGGTAATGCACGTGTTCCTAACTTATCTTTAAGAGCTTCAATTTCAATATTGTTGTATGTTCCGTCTTTATTTCTCATTTTTAAATAAAAAAGACTTAATCCGCGACTACCAGGAATAATATTACCATCTTCTTGGCGAATTTTTGCCAACGTCATGCCCATTTGAGCTGTTACCGCTGATACAAACCATTTATGCCCAAAAAGTTTGTATTCTCCTTCAATATCTGTTTTTTCAGCTATAGTAAGAGCTCTAGCTACATCAGAACCGCCTGTTCTTTCTGTCATCTGTTGTGTCGAAGTCCAGAACTCTGATGGATCTCTTGAAGTCAAATTTTTAATTGCTATGCTTTTCAACTCCTGATCACCATATACTTCGATTAATCTTATAGCCCCATCGCTCATAGCAAGGGGACAAGTAAAAACAGCTGATGATGGAGTAAATAAGTATAATTTAGCAAATTGATAAACTCTAGAGAGATCGCCATATTTTCTTTCATACCCTATTGCGACTAATCCTTCCTCAGCCGATACTTCTTCAAGTTCTTGCCAACCATCTGATACAACAACTTCATTTATTTTTTTCCCCCACACATCAAATTGTTTCAAATAAGGCTCATTTAATTCGGCATCAATCCCCATATCGTATATATCTTTTACGACTCGATCTCCTAATCTCTCCAAATCTGGAGTAATTTGCTTTAACATATCTTCGGGGAGCACACGTTTTAAATATGACAATAAAAGTGCATCATCATTGAATTGATTTTGTAATTCTGGTCCTTCTTGAAAAAAATCATCATAATTTTCCATAATCATCAAATCCCGATATTTTCATCTAGCTGTTAAGAATCATTAATGACTTATAATTCCTTGGGAGCAATATTCTTTTTAATTGAAATTTTTCATATCCTTGTTTGGTGTTTATATTGGAAGAAGATGGAGCAAAATTTAGGGTTCTAACAGTTTTTGTTCTAATTGGATTTATTATGACATTAGGATTAGTTTTCTTAACAGTGATGTTTCCAGAATCCTCTGGTCAATATCACGAATTTATTAATCCAGAGAATATAAAAACAGAGTTAATTACTGATTCGGAACAAGCTAGAATATCTCTTTATTCTATAATAATTGATAATTTTTTTATTTTAGGATATTTTGCATTATTTTATGGTGCTTATTTATTAACGAAACATTTAGATCCTGTTTTACCTAGAGTTGGATTTATAATGGGTATATCTACTGCTGTGTTTGATATTTTAGAGAATGCAGTTTTACTCGGACTATTAAATGGAGTACCTGTTGGTTATGAGCCTGTAAATCTAATGTTTGGTATTCAATGGTTGTTCATGTCCATAAAGGATATTTCAAGTGTTATTGCTACTTTGATTTTTGCTGTATTGCTTATAATAAGCCTGAATAAAACTGATAAGAATAAAGGGGCTATATTACTTTTAGCCGTTTTCTTATTGCTTTATACTATTCTTGGCTCAATTGGACTTATGGATCCTTTATTCTTACAATTAAGGAATATCTCATTTGTACTAGATATGGCAGTGGCGAGTGCGGTGTTTTACGCAATAAGTCGCTCTTAGTGTTTAAATACTCCTTGAATTTACTCTAATCTTCTAATAGCAATTTAAATATTCAATTTTTTATAAAAACTATTTTTGTGAATTTAGTTCTCCTCAAAATGTTTTTTATTATAAAATTTGATTTTATCAAAGGGAATTGATTTTTCTTTGATTATAAGATTATTTTCATCTATTATGGGGAGTTCATCTTTAGATCCCGAAGCGCAAAGATTTATTTTTAAATCAATAAATTTAATGCTGATTACTGGATTCTTTGAGATAGGTATTTACACATTTTTTGTTCTCTACTCTCTAGAATTTTTATCAATTGAACAGCTAGGATTGTTAATAGGAATCCAATTCTTATTTCAATCAATACTTGATTATCCAACAGGAGCATTGGGAGATTGGATTGGACAAAAATGGATATTAGTAACCTCTTATCTATTTTTTGGATTAGGATATTTAATTTTTTCATATGCTGAGGAATTTTTTGTGTTTCTAGTAGCATTTATACTAATAGCTATTGGTAACTCTCAACATTCTGGAGCTTATATGACTTGGCTTGATAACAACTATAAAATTTATGTTCCAGAGGATAAAAATAGACAAACTTACTCTTTTATATTCTCTAGATTTCAGGTATTATTTCAATTAAACCTTTTTATTTCAATTTTAAGCTTGGGATTTTTAGTTGATATTTTTGGGCGTCAATGGGGATTTTTTGTTTTAGGTGCCTCGCATTTTATATCAATAATATTAGTTTTCTTTCTAGTAACTGATCATAAGGATTATGTACGTCCCCCAAAAGAAAAGAAAGAGTTCTTGAATTTATTGAAGGAAGGGATAGGAATTGGATGGAATAATAAAACACTCAGATATATGATTCTTGGTATGATTATAGTACAAGGGGCATTAATGATTTGGGCTAATCTTATCTTATTCCCCATGTATGAATCATATGCGATAACAGACGTTGGTGTTTCTTTTACTAGGGCAATAATATGGCTTTATGGAGCCGTAGCATTGTTTTTTCTAGGATATTTAGTTAAGCGTATTTATAATACCCAAAAGTGGTTAGGAATACTTTCAATGATTTCAATGCCTTTATTTTTCTTTATGTTCTTTATTTATCTACAAATTATGCCAGCAGGAGATAAGTTTTCTATTGTTTCTTGGTTATTATTAATAGTGGTATTTTCAATGGTAAACACCTTAGGGTCGATAGTACAAATTCTTATACCAAAATTTTTTCTTGATTTAATTCCTGATAAGAACAGAAATAGTATTTACTCACTTATTCCATCATTAATTATGGTTTTCAATATTCTTACTGTAACCATAGGTGGATATTTAATTAAAAACCTTGGTATTATTTATACAATTCTCATTTTATCACTAATGGCTTTAGTAGCGGGTTTAATAAGTGGAACTACCATTTTAAAGCACAAAGTTGATTCTTCAGAAAGTAAAGAGGAGTTAGTTAAAAATTTAGCTTAGAAGAAGATCATTTCCTGAAAATATTTGTTATTATTATTCACCAGTAAAGATCCTTTGCAGGTGTAAATTCTTGAGTGAAATTCTCAGTAATTAACCCATCACTTAATCTTATGACCCTATCACCAAGAGACGCTATAGCTTCGTTGTGAGTCACAATAATGACTGTTCTGTTTTTATCTTTACCTGTCATGGCTTCCATAATCTCCAAGATATTTCTACCAATCTTAAAGTCAAGATTACCAGTTGGTTCATCTGCTAATAATAATTCTGGTTCTTTAGCAAGTGCACGGGCTACACTAACACGTTGCTGTTCTCCTCCACTTAATTGAGAAGGAAAATGACTAACACGATCCTTTAATCCTACTATATCTAAGTATTCAATCGCTTTTTGCCTTATAACTTTCGATTTAAAAGAAACGTTTCCATTTAATTTCACCCCTACAAGATCCAGAGCATATTCAATATTTTCTAAGGCTGTTAGCCTTGAAATCAAGTTAAAAAATTGAAAAACTACTCCAACTTTTTTTCTTCGAAAAATTGTTAGCCATTTTGATGATAAGGTGGAAACTGGAACTTCTCCAAATGTCACATTGCCGGAAGTAGGAACATCTAAACCTCCAATTACATTTAATAATGTGGTTTTCCCTGCTCCAGAAGGACCAAGTATGATTACTAATTCACCTTTATCTATCTCGAGATTTATGCCATTCAATGCACTTGTAGAAGTTTCCCCTAGTGTATATTCTTTTTTAATATTTTCTAAGTGAATTAAAGACATTTCAACATCGATCTCCTTTCATCTATTAAACCACACGCTCTTTTGTTGCTTCAGCTAAATTAAGGTTCAAAATCCTACTCAAGGGGAAATATTGAGCCACAAGAACACCAATCAAAGTTAATACAAAGCTCATAATCATAGTTGTAACACTAATAAATGATTTAATCCTAAAGAATTCAACATCTAACACAACTTCCATAAAGAAAAATAACATTAGATAGCCTAAGATAATACCAATAATGCTACCAATCACAGTTACTACAATGTTTTCTATTGTAACATTTGTTATTATCGATCTATTGGAGGTTCCTATTGTTAAAAGAGTAGCCATTTCTCGTTTTCTTTCTTCAAGATTTATATAAACTGTATTATAAACCATCGCAACAGCCAGCAGAACAGAAAATGCTGCAAGTGCATACATTAAATAATAAAGAATATTTAACAAACCTAACAAATCACCGATTGTTTCTTCTTTAGTCGAAATAATCCTTACATTATAGTCTAAATTTTCATAGACATAACTACGAATTTCTTCGAGTCGTTCATCAGAAGGATCCTCAACTTGGATTAAAACACTATTTGCTGGATCATCAGGAAAGCTACTAACTGTTTTTAGTTTTACAAGATCAACATAAGCAACTAATCCATTAAATTCATCAACTATGCCAGAAATTTCAAATGTTACGTTAATAAGATCAAATTTTAATTTTAAAGGGGAAATACTTATAATTTCTGTTAAATTAATTATTTCCAATTCAACATTATCTCCTACCCAAACGTTGAGTTTTTCTGCGATCGGCACTGTTAGAACAACTCCATCAGGATCGTAACTCCCTGCTTCAAAGACAAATTTGTGGCCTAGATAATTATCTGTATTTTTTAATCCGATTAATTGTACAGTTTTTTCTATATCCGACTTAGAAGACGTTATTGTAGTCCCAGAGGTAAAATGATAGGTGCTTTGAACATCATCAAAAGCATTTAATGTTGTTATGATATCAGAAATATTTATTGGCATTTCACTATAATCAACTTTCAAATCCCAATCCTCTGAAACTTCATACTGGGTTTCTAGAGCAGTAGTCATAGAGTCAACCATACCAAATCCCATAGAAATCAGAGAAACTGCTATAACAACTCCTAATATAGAGGAGAAGGATCTTTTTTTGCTCCTGAAAAAATTCCTAATTGGAAACTTTAAACCAGTTACTTTAAATGAAATTCCTACCTTTTTTAATATTCTTTCAAGTAAAGGAGTCCGTCCACTTGTGATATGCAATGATGGATCAAATCTTAAACTTTCTGCTGGAGTAGATTGAATTGCATTTCTTACTGGAAGATATCCACCAATTAAACCAGTTAAGACTCCTAATAATATCCCTATTAATATAACTCCCCAATCAACTACTATATGAGAGGGAAATTTAATCCCGATAGCAGTTACATAAAGAGGAATAAAAGCACCAGCAAAAACGAAACCTATTATTGTTCCAATTGCTGTTCCAATAATAGAAACCACAAGTGCTATCCCCACGTATTGCATTATGATAAATCGGCGACTATACCCTAACGCTTGACTAACTGCTATATCTTTTCGTTCTGATACTACCATCCGGCTTAATAATATATAAAGTCCTCCCATGGCCATACCTAAAATAATAATTGGTAAAACATATCCTATTTCTCTTGCTTCTTCAATATCAAGTCTCAATAAATAGTACGATACTTGAAAATCACGATCTATAGGTGCTCCAAGGATTAACCCATGATCAGTTTCCAAAAATTCTTTTAATTCTTTTGCAATATCTTCTCTTATTTTAAAAGAACTATCGGATTTAATTATAATTGATATTTCATTTATTTTATCAGGAACACCTAATAATTGTTGAGCTGTTCTCAAAGGTACAAAAATAACACCAAATCTTCGTGGACTTGGAAGGATATCTTCATAAGAACCGGTATTTAACAAATATTCAGGTGAAGCTAGAGTACCCTTAATTAGAAAAGAAACATTTTTATCACCTACACCAATAACATCATTTTCTTTAAGTCCCCAATAATCAGCAAGATGAGCTTCCACTAAAGAAACATTTTC
>MDVS01000028.1 GCA_001940645.1 Candidatus Heimdallarchaeota archaeon LC_3 | reverse complement strand
AGCTCAATATACACAAAACCGACCAATTTTTCCTGCATCTAATCGTAGGGCTCCACTACCGACAGCAACAAGGACTGCAGCTGGTTCACAGGCTATATCTTCGGAAGTTGCAGTGATGCGTAAAGAATTGGACAAATTAAAAGAAGAGGTAACCAAACGTGATGAGGAATTAACTCATATTCGTGCGAAAGAAGCCATTGGAGCTACAGGAACTAGTAGTTATAAAGGAACGAAAACTGAGGATCAGGTTGCAAGTTTAGAGGCAGAACAAATCCCTTGAATATTTTTTAAATAATTTACTGTATTCAATCGTTGAAATTTCTCCCGTCTCTTGTTTTTCATCTAAATTTACCATTAGTTCGGATATAGCGATTTGTTCTGCCTCTAAACTTGCAACCTGATCCTCAGTTTTCGTTCCTTTATAACTACTAGTTCCTGTAGCTCCAATGTCATCTTCAGCTCAATATACACAAAACCGACCAATTTTTCCTGCATCTAATCGTAGGGCTCCACTACCGACAGCAACAAGGACTGCAGCTGGTTCACAGGCTATATCTTCGGAAGTTGCAGTGATGCGTAAAGAATTGGACAAATTAAAAGAAGAGGTAACCAAACGTGATGAGGAATTAACTCATATTCGTGCGAAAGAAGCCATTGGAGCTACAGGAACTAGTAGTTATAAAGGAACGAAAACTGAGGATCAGGTTGCAAGTTTAGAGGCAGAACAAATCGCTATATCCGAACTAATGGTAAATTTAGATGAAAAACAAGAGACGGGAGAAATTTCAACGATTGAATACAGTAAATTATTTAAAAAATATTCAAGGGATTTGTTCATTTTAAACAAAAAAATTGAATTTGTTCAAGCAAAACAATAAACCATTATTTGAAAGACAATTTCCTAGGAGCGTATTAGATTATCAACTCTTCCCCAGATGGAACAAAAGAAAAACGTAAGAAAAAAAAGATCGAAGATGAAAAGGATCCACTAGACAATTTTCTTAATAAATTTGTTCCTCCAACCTTAGATGATATACCAATACCTGATTTAGAGATAAAAGAGGAGAAAAAAGATCCGATAAAAGTTATGGAAACCCAAATAACTGACAAAAAAAGTGAAACACAATCTCGGAAACCACCACGACCAGTTATGAGTAAAGGGCCAGTCACAGTGCGACCCCCAGCTCCACGACCACTACCAATCTCAACGAGAGAGAAATCAAGAAAAGTAACTACAAAACCAGAAACAAAAAAACCAGTAATTTCAAGGCCAGCTATAACTGAAACAATAAAAAAGACAAAAGTGAAAGAAACAAAACCAAAATCAAAACAAAAACAAAAAACTGATAAAAAACAAATTTCAAGAATAAAAGATCAATTGATTACTCAATCACAATCACAAGTAAAATTAACACAATATTTCGAAGATATAGTTAAACCAATAAAAGACCGAGCTTTAGTAGAAGGGTGGCCGTGGATAAAATCTAAGAAAATTTTGATACCACCCAAAATGGTAACACAATGGAAAACTGAGGGAAGTTTGTTTTCAACAATTGCATTGCTAGAATTTTATCATCAACAACAAATAACTGGAGAGATAGAACCTGATCTTTATCATCGTCAATTAAAGTCTTTGCTTTTAGAAGCATTACAATTGTTGATACGCCTTGAAAAAAGAAATTCATTTAGTTTCGAGCAATTTATAGAACAAGAACAAATAGCAAATTATTTCCCGCAAGGATTAGAAAAATTGCGATTAGCAGAAGGGAGTTCTGATTTAGATAGTTTGATTGATGGTGAAAAAATTGATTATTCGGAATTAGTGAAATTACCTACTAAAGCTGCAGACTATGTAGCAAATGGAATAGAACTAATGGATCTAATTCGATTAAAAGCTATTGCAACAACCGATAGAATTTTACCACTGCTTGATGAGATGAATGGAATATTAAAATTAACAAAAGATATCTTTGGCAAAGATTACTGGGCCTTAGCTGAAATAAATGCTTGGAGAAACAAACTAGTTAAAAAAGATCCAGGAACACTTTTACCAGATAAAGATTTAGAAAGATTAGAAATGCAAGCAGTACGATGGATGAATGATTTTAGAAGGGAGCTAAAAAATATTTGATTCTCGAAAACCATTAGGAATGGACATAAAGATGCATGCAAAGATTGGTGGGAGGCCATATACTCAAAATTAATTAATCTACTTTTTTTCTAATTCCATTAATTCAAGAGTAAATTCATATTCCTCTAAAGAGCTAATACTCAGTTTTTGAGCTTTTTCAAATGTTTCGAAATCTTTGAACCCATTCTTTAACATAAATCTGGCAGTAGTATAGTCGGGGGCTCCTAATTGTTTAATAAGATTTTTTCTATTATTTAATATGAGTGTTAATGTTCCAGAAGATACAATGGCAATGAATGTTCCCATAATTGATAAATGTAATAGACTTAAACATATGTATGGAAATTCTTTATAAAAAATAGGTACACTCCAGAAATTTGAAGGATCTGTATTTTCTCTGAATTCTATATAGTTCGCTATCCAATCACCATCTTTATCATAACCAGCATCATTAAACGAAGCATCTAATCCACTTTTGATTTCCCATAGATTAGGCATCCCATCGTTATCTAAATCTTCATAAGAATCATCCAATGACATATTTAGCCCTACTTCGAATTCATCTATATTAGCTATTCCATCATTATCTAAATCTTCATAGGAATCATTTCTAGTAATATTAAGACCATTCTCTAACTCAAACCAATCAGGCATTCCATCATTATCGGTATCCACATTTTGAATTTCAGGTAATATTGTTATTGAAGGAATTGGGGAAACAATTTTTCGGATTTTAATATCGTCTATTGTTATTATTTGATCTGTGGTTATGTCAGATTCAACTATTTGAAATTCATCTATGTAACCATTATGGGAAAAGGAATTTCTGACCTATCCCTTATCTTCCCAAGTTGGTGCTCCATTTTTCGAATATCTTTGTAAACCATTTACATAAACTCTGGTCTCTCCCCCATGATCATAGGGTTCTCTTCGCCAATACGAAATTTCATAATAATCATCTGGTAAATCAATGTCATTTAGGTTAAATTTAACTTGAAAGTTATTAAAACAACTAGTCCCACAAGAACTAGGGCCAATTGCTAAAGTAAAATTTCCACTGTACGCATCATGATCTGATACTGTATATGGAACTTCACCATTAATTTCAGTGCTATATTCATTTAAATTCCTATCTTCAAATCCATCAAAATAGTCAAATACTTTGGTACCATCACTTTCAGACTCAATTTCTGAATTTCCATAATACATATTAATAATTGTGGTCTTATTACCCTTTAATAAAGAAATTTCAACCCAAATATCAGTGGCATTGGTATTAACATCGTTTTCAATCCAAAAATCTAAGAAGTTACCTGATAATGTCGTAAAACGTAAATCACTACCATCTGGTTCTAATTTATTATTTAGAATCAAGTCTTCTAAATTTAGAGTTATTTTAATGGGAAATTTTTCTAAATCATTACCTATACGTTCCTTAATTTCAATTTGAGTAATAAATTTCCATGTTCTAATATCATCACTAATTGAACTTACTTTATTTGTAATAAACTTGCTTTTTTCTTGATTAGCATTAAGAACAGGGAATTCACCAAGAGAAAATAATCCTAAATTTAAAAAAATTGCAAGAATAATTAAAAAGGAATATTTCATGGGAATTTCCCCGGGTTTATTTTAAATAGGCATCAATTTAAATTCGTTAATAAATTAGAGAAAAATCTATTTTTATTATATAGGTTCTCCTAAATTTTTTTTTAATTGATTTAAATTTTCCAAGTGATTTTAAAAAAGAGTTAAAAATTATTAAGATTACTACTTCCAAGATATCGTTATTCCTTCTAATTTCAAAAAAGCATAAATTTCTCCTAAATGCTAATTTGAATGCCTTAAAATATAAGTAAATCTATCAATATTATTATCTATCCAGTTAAAATTCGTTGTATTCATGAAATTTTCATTACTGATAACATTAAAAGTAGATTCTTTTATTTCATCTGAATATTGCTTTAATTGGTTAATAGTGTAATTTTGCATTTTATTATCTACAGCTTCTTCTCTATCAACTCCCCAAGTTATATTCATTCTTTTTCCCCATTCCATATCTTCTGGATTAACCCCAATATAAAATTCAATTGCTTCAAGTATGTGATAAGCCCGATAGAGGATCGTTTTATCAATAATTTTTTTTTTCAGTAAATTTTGAGGAACTTTATCTGTTAGAATTACTAGTTGTTTAAATAACAGTTCAAAATGCTTAATGAATTGGGTTTTTAGACCATCTGAAACCTCATTTGAGATATTTGTATTCAATTTCCTAACCTGACGAATTATTGATTTTAAATATAATAGTTTTTGTTTTAATTTATATTCTTATTACGCTCATGTTTCTGTGATTCACATCTCCATTAATATCTTCTATCATCAATAAAAATTCTACGGAAAAAAGGATAAGATACTAAGAAAACCTTCTAAACTACCAATAATTCTTCTAGATTTGTTTTTCATTATCAAATACCCCTAACTCTTCTTTTCATAAATTAATAATTTATTGGTTTTTTTATGTAAAAAATAACCAAAATCATGAGTCGAAAAGAAGATAAATCTAACTATTTTTAAAATACCCAAAAGGTTCGGGGAATAGAAATGAAACACATGAAAATAATATTAATTATTTTTCTACTTTTTATCACACTCACCAATGTTTTTGGACAGATCCGATCATATGATAGAAATGATTTAGTCATTATTGCTGAAGAAGCTGGAGCTTTTGAGATATATAAGATAGACAGTATTCAAGAATTTATTGATACTATTAATAACACGGAAAGTCCTTCTAGTCCTTGGAAGGCATATATTCAGAAGAGTGATTTTTTATTGGCAGTAAATATGACCAATTTTAGCATAGTTATTGGTCAGACACCTTGGACTTCAATGAACACGAAAGATAATAATTTGACCATTGATATTCAAACATTAGATGACCCTTTGGATGATTATGGTATTTCTCTATGGATTCAATTTAATGATACAGGATCTCAGAGATTTAATCTTGATTCTTCATTAATTGATGAATCAACTCTTAAAATAATGAAACACACAACTTTTTACAGAGTATCTTTTGAAATGATTTATAATTGGGAAATTGATTTTTCCCCAAAAGACTTTCAAGGAACACTTCAATATTTTGTCTTAACACCAGTAGATGACGAAAAAGTAAACACAAAAATTTATGAGACTCAACCAGTATTAGACTATCCCAGAACCTATCCGAATAGTAACAGTATTGCTGATACTGATATTGGTATCACTCTTGGTATGAATAATAGTAATTATTGGGAATCAGGGCAAGGTACTGATTGCCCACGAAATCAAATCTTTATAGATGATTTATTCAACTTGAAATGTGAACAAATAATAAAATCTGTCTCTTCTTCACCCTTATTCCATGGAAATTGGTCTACACTTCAACCAATTACGACTAAACCTACTGATCGGTTTCAAATATTCGGTCAACAAGGCCCTATAAAATTATCAATTAATACTGAGATTAGACAAAATAATACAGAAGATACAGGGATAATTGATGTTTTTCTTGATAATTTTATGTGGATTTATCCCAAAATAGGTGAAATACCTTTTGAGATCTTTGGAGATGTTGTAAATGAAAATAAAGGGAATTCTGTTACGTATGTTACCAGTTATTTCGGGGTTATGTTAGGAATAGTAATTCTAATTAAAATCAAACTGAGGAAGAAAAATACCTCAGAATTAATGATAATTTAAGAAACAAAAGGTGATCCTTATTCAGGTATTTCAATCCAAAGGTGAATTGTTTATTCTACAAAAAAAGAGATTGACTGAGAAATTTAAAAACATATTTTCAATTTAGGTGATTTTTTTGAGAATTAGATTTTCTTTTTTAACATTTATCTGTGGGTTATTTGCATTAAATGTGGCTTTTTTTTCAATATTAACATATAAATATGGTAGAAATCTATACAAGGAATCTATATTGGAGTTGTTACTAACGGTATTGCTACCAATAACTATTTTTGTAATTTTATTAATGCTCTTCATATTTTTTAGTTTTCGATATATATCAAAAGAAACAAGAATACTAATAAATGATTTTGTAAGTTCTTTAGATCAAGAATCAGAATTAAATAATGATTCATAACCTGAATTGAACAATTAATAAAAAAATATTAATTAAAATATTAATGAAAAATGATGAAATAATGATTTCAGTATAATCCTCAGGAATAGAATTTTCTATCACATTTTAAATATAAAATATCCTCATTTTAAATATACAATTAGTTTAGTTTTAGTTGAAATGCAGGGAATTTCAATTTAAATAAAATTACCCAATGGAAAATGAAAGAAATCAAGTAGAGGGTCCAAATTAATCTTAAGACTTCGATCATCAAGATTCAACAGAAAAAAGAAGTATTATTCAGGTAATGGGTTGATGGTAGCGAGGGATGGATTTGAACCGATCGATCTCAGGGTTATGAGCCCTGCGAGTTTACCTGGCTACTCTACCTCGCTGAATGTAGTATACAACCCGTTTTTAATTGTTACTATTTGAAATTAAGAACTTAACTTTGTAACTTTTATCTTGTCTTTAGCTTTGAATTGATTTCATTGTTTTTTTTTTATTCAAGTTTGAAAACTAATTTCACAGTGATTACTCATTTATTTTGGTAATTTTGTTATAAATTCTTTCTTTGATTCATAGACATTATTGTTAACTTTTTTTTACCTGTTTTTCTAAAAGTCGTCTTTTCAAACATTTATTATGAATCACGTTATAAAGAATTAGTGGATGGTAATTAACACAATCAAAGAACTCCATAAATATGTATCAGATTTATTTATTAAATTATCAAGTAAATAATTTATCAAATACTAGTATTTTAAATTTAATTTCTCCTTTGGTGATCATTTCGTGTCTGAAGTCCGTGAACTCTCTGTGACAGAAAAAAAAATTTATTTAATTTTTAGTTTAATTTTTGAAAAAATTATGGATGAATATGGGTATCAGAGAGGGACTTATGAGTGGAATATGATCCGTCCAAAACTTTTTTCTCAGATTGGACTGGATGATGATATCTGGACTGATATGAGTGATTTAGGTGATGCTGATGATAAACTTCAAGATGAATTAGGGGAAATGCGGGAGAAATTTGAAAAAATATCCAAAGACGACTTATTAAAAGACTTTCAATCATTATTTGCATCAACTTAGTGAAGGAAGAAGTTTTATTTCTTCTTTTGGTAAATTTATCAAATAAAATTTTAACCCAAATTTTTTCGATCAAAATATATATACTAGTTCGTTTCAAGATCAGTAATTACCTATCTATTAGGTTTCTTAACTTATTTTTTGTTTAGGAGAATTCTGGAGAAAATATTTTGTCACGTCGTGGTTTGCGTCCAAGTGAATTTAAGAAACTTTCAGATTTAGGCTTTTCCCGTAAGCAAGCAGATGAATATGCCCAATCAGGATACACAGATGTTGATGATTGGATTGAGGGTAAGAAATTAAACACAAGTCCTGAAGAATTTGCGATTTTCAAAAAATCAGATTTCAACGATTTTAGTCAGTTCAAGCAAGCAGATGAAATGGGGTTTGAATTACAGGAAGAATTAGAACAAGCTCAAGGAGGAAATTTTCCTGATCGTGCCACTTGGTTAATAGCTAGAGAATCCGGAATTCTCACACATAAAAAATATTTAGATCATTTAGCTGAAACCAAAGCTTTAGATTCCTTAACTCCTAAAACTTCTAAACCACCTCTCAAAGCAATCCCCCCTGTTCAACAACCTCAAAAAATGAAACCAATTGAAGTTGTTCCTAAATCAACTCCTCCTCCAGTAGAGTATTTTAAACCTGCAACTTCCAGAATAAAAGCTAATGGATTACCTGAACAGCTATTAAAAGCAGATCCATATCTTGAAGAAAAAATAGAAAACGGTTCAAAAACTGATCCTGAATCTATTCTTGTGCAGGCTCATAAAGGTGCAAGCATTCAAGAATTACTTCAAAAATATCCTTTACCAACAATAAAAGCAACTGAATTTATTGATAATCCTTCTTTAGAACAATTGTATAGGTTTGCAGAAGTCTTAGAACAGACATCTACTGCAAATTTAGAAGATTTATCTAGTGCTTTATCTTTTATTGATGTTTTTGAAACCGAAGAATGGTTAGCTGATCAATTTGATTCAGAATTATTTTCAGTGGATATCGAAGATAATTTAATCGTTTTCAAGCCTGAGTTATATCCGTTAGTGGTAGATAAGATTTCAAAAGTGAGAAAAAATTTCGAGAAAACTTAAAACTTTATTACTACTATTTTCGTGGTTTTATTTCTGTTCGTCCTCCCATATAGGGGTGGAGAACTTTAGGTAGTTTTACTGTTCCATCTTCTTCTTGATTATTTTCTAATATTACACATATTGCACGCTCAGTGGCTATCGCAGTTGAGTTTAAAGTATGCAATATTTGTTTTCCTGCTCCAGCTCTTCCTACGCGGATGTTGAGTTTACGTGCTTGATAATCTGTGCAATTACTACAAGAAACTGTCTCACGATAAGCTTGTTGGGCTGGAAACCATGCTTCAATATCATATTTCTTCGCAGCATTATCATTTAATTCTCCTGAAGCAATAGAAACTACTCTATGAGGAATTTCTAATTGTTGAAATAATGATTCAGCGTTTTTAATTAGTTCTTCATGTATTTCCCATGATTCTTCAGGTTTACAAAAAACAAATTGTTCGATTTTTTCAAATTGATGGACTCGAAAAATTCCCTTAGTATCTTTCCCATGTGATCCAGCTTCTCTCCTGAAACATGAAGAATAACCTGCATATTTCAATGGTAATAAATCAGCTTCAACGATTTCATTCCAGTGCAAAGCAGCTAAGGTTTGTTCTGATGTTGCAATAAAGAAAATATCTTCCTTAGGATCGTTGTATAAAGTTTCTTTAAAATCTCCTAGTTCTGCTGCACCATGCATTACCTCTTCCCGTAGAAAAAAAGGTGTCCAATAAGCTGTATAGCCTTGTTTTTCTAAGAAATCCATAGCAAACTGAGCTAAAGCAAAATTTAGAAAAACCAGTTCATTCTTCAGATAATAAGTTCTTGATCCACTTACTTCCGCTGCTTTGGTTAGGTTTGCAACATCTAAAATCTCAACAAGGTCAGCATGACCCTTTGGTTTAAATGAAAAGGTTTTTCGTTTTCCCCAAGTCCGAATTACTTTGTCATCTTCATCAGTTTTCCCTAATGGAACTGATTCGTGAACAATATTTCCTACTTTATACCGGATCTCATCTCTTTCAACCAATAATTCATCAGATTTTTTTTCTTTACTTTCAATTTCCTCCTTAATTTTGAGTACTTTATTTTGTATCTGTGAAATATCCGCTTTTTTATCTTTTTTCTTCATTTTTCCAATTTCAGCAGATAATTGGTTTCTATTTTTCTTTAAATCATCGATTTTCTTTTTAATGGTTCTCCATTTTTCATCCAAATCGACTACTTTATCCACATTATTGGTTTTACGATATCTTTTTTTTTCTGATTCACGAATATTATCAGGATTTTCTCTAAACATTTTAATATCTAACATTTTTAACCCAATAAGAATTTTAATAGAAATTTAATTATTAATTTTTAAATGAATTAATTTTTAGGTATCTTATTCATTTATTTAGGAATTCGGATTATCGAGCAATTTATTCTTAATGAATATTTTTATCATTTTTCAAATATTAGTAAGTTTTTTCATTAGATTTTGATAATGCTATTATTGAAAATAACAAATACCAAATAATTATAATTAATTCAGTATTATTAATCTTTTTTTAGTATAAAATAAATTTTAATTTTATCTTAAGGAATGGAGAATTAATTATGACTGATACCGGAGATTCTTACGAAGTTAAAGATTACTCTTTAGCCGATAATGGATTGAAAACAATTGAATGGGCCCGACGGCACATGCCAGTTCTACAAATCATTAGAAAACAGTTTAAAAAAGATCAACCATTTAAAGGTCTAAGGATAGGTGCTTGTTTGCATGTTACAAAGGAAACATCTCAATTAGCACTCACTTGGAAAGATGGAGGAGCAGAGGTTTTCTTAGCAGCTTCTAATCCTTTGTCAACAACTGATGACGTGGCAGCTGCTTTAGCAAAATCAGGGATTAATGTTTTTGCTTGGAAAAATATGGATAGTGAGGGTTATTATCGATCTATAGCAAATGTCATCAAAAATAAACCTAATATAACTATTGATGATGGAGCTGATCTAGTTTCGTCTCTTCACAAACTTAAACATAGAGAAAAAGATCCAGAAATTGATATTATTAAAAAACATTTAGATGATGATGGATCAACACTGCTTGATAACGTTATTGGTGGTGCAGAAGAAACTACAACCGGTATTATTCGAATGAAAGCCATGGCCAAAGATAAAGCATTGTTATATCCAATTTTAGCAACCAATGATTTAATTGTTAAATGGGAATTTGATAATCTCTGGGGTACTGGCCAAAGTACTATTGACGGTATTATTCGTGCTACAGCAGATCTTATTGCAGGATCAGTTATCGTTGTTGGAGGATATGGTCACTGTGGACGTGGTGTTGCAATACGAGCTAAAGGTCTCGGAGCTCGTAGAGTTATTGCTACAGAAATTAATCCATTTAGAGTTTTAACTGCAACTATGGAAGGAATGGAAGTCATGCCTATGGCAGAAGCAGCAAAAATTGGTGATATTTTTATTACTGCTACTGGTTGTAAGCATGTTATTAGTTACGAACACATAGAAGCAATGAAAGATGGAGCAGTTGTTTGTAACACTGGACACTTCGATATAGAAATTGATATTAAAACATTAAGAGAAAAAGCTGTAAGTATTGAATCACTTCGACCAAGTACTGAACAATTCACCTTATCTAACGGAAAAATAATAACTGTTTTGGCTGAGGGAAGATTAGTAAACCTTTCTGCAGCAGAAGGTCATCCAAGTCAAGTAATGGATCTCTCATTTTCAGGACAGGCATTAGCAGCTGAGTGGATAGTGAAAAATAAAGATTTAATAAAAAGTAAAGGAGGAATAGTTATTACTATTCCTCATAAAATTGATAGAAAAATTGCTTTACTAAAATGTGAAGCTATGGGAATAAAATTTGATACTTTAACACCAGAACAAGAAAAATATTTAACTAGTTGGAAAGAAGGAACAGAATAGAAGATCTTCTTGCAAATAACTCTTTTTAATATTTTTTTTACTATTTTTCCCACTTTCATTTTAAATAAATCTTTTAAATTTTGTTTTTTAATCAAAATTTATTCATGATTCCTCCCGAAGTTTTGCTAAAAGCTTATCAAAAAGGATTTTTTCCTATGGGAACTAGAAAAAATGGAGAAATTGAATGGTACAGTGCTGATCCAAGGGGAATATTAGATCTTAATGAATTTAAATGTCCCAAAAGGTTAGAAAGAGTTTTTAGGTCAGAAAAATTCGAAATCAGGTATAACTACGATTTTGAGGCTTCAATACGTGGATGTGCAGAAGCACCAAGAGAGGGGGTATGGATTTCAGAGAAAATAATCGAGAGTTATATTAATTTGCATCATTTAGGATTTGCACACAGTGTAGAAACCTATGTAAAAGGAGAAGAAGAAATAGCAGGAGGATTATATGGAGTGAGCATTGGAGGTATGTTTTTTGGTGAATCTATGTTTTTTAGAAAAAGTGATGCTTCAAAAATAGCATTAATTGGTTTAGTTGAAAGAATAAAAGAGAGAGGATTTGTGATGATAGATATGCAAATGTTAACAGATCATATGAAACAATTTGGTGGAAAATTAATTAGTAAAACTGAATATATGGTAATTTTAGAAAATGCTCTGTTAAAAAATTGCTCGTTTGCTTAATAAAATTCAAGTTTTGGGGTTTCTTGTTCTTTAGACTCTTCTTCTATCTTTATTTGCATTAATAATTCAGTAAGTTCATTATTGCTATCAGTATAGTTCATGTGATCTTCATCTCCATCATCACCAATAATTCCCATACCAACTAAAATCCAAAATCCATCTTGAATTTTCTTTTTAGTCATATCTTTCCCCATTTCATTAGCGACATCATCGAGAGGAATTTTTATTGCCCCAGTGCGACTATGAATAATTTCACAGATTTGTAGAGCTTTAATGCCGATATCAAGAGCTCCAATCAATTTCTTATCAGATTCAGTCAATACGGATCATTCCAAAAAATTTTGATATTTCTTATTATCTCAAATAGTATATTGATTATCTCCTACAAAAATGTTATGATAGAAAAAATATTTGAAAATTATATATGTTCAATCAAAAAATTAACAGAGATCAATTCGTATTATATGTATTATTTGAATTACCAATGAAAATACCATTACTCTTGGGAAAGGCATTCAAATAAGAAAAGATGGTGGACCTGGAGGGAATTGAACCCTCGGCCTCTTTTGCTCTTTTAACTCGATTTGAGTTAAAATCCATGCCAAGGAAGCGATCTACCGCTGGTCTACAGGCCCAATCTTATATTTTAGAATGTTCTTTTAGCAATTTTAACTAAAAGATTCTATTTTTGTTCTCGCTTTGAGAATTTTTAGATATTTGTTTTAGTTGCTTATTTTCTAATTTAGTGATTTAAAACCAAAAGGTAGTATTTTAACAAAACTATCAGTTTTTTTTTCTTTCTTTTCGATATTGAGACCAAAATATTCTTCCCATTTTAAATAACCCAACCAAAGTTCATGTGAGTCTAATCTTGAATTATTACACAATTTTCTCAAAGCTTCGTTAGTAATATAACTACTAACAAATCGTAAGTTCGATTTAGATGAGTTTTCAGAAGAATAAAAAGAAATGACAACGCAGGAGGTTTGAGATTCAATTTTTGGAATAATTTTTTCTTTAATATTTTGAATATTCCATGGTAATTTGCTTTCAAATAAAATATTGGATTCCTCATTTTTATTATCTAATACATTAATAGATTCTAATTTACCAAAATTAAGAGGTTGATGGTGTTTAACTTTTACTACATCTTGATAAAATATAATTTTTGTAATTAATCCTTCCCAACTATCCCCAGCAGACATCCATGAACCAAAAAATAAATGAGAAAATCTGATTAAATCATTGAACTGATTCCACCATGATACCATATCTTTTTGTACAAGTAACGGTAAATTCATAATCCCCTCAATTCCGAGAAGAACTGGTTTAGTAAAACTGGAGCATAGCTTTTCCCAACTGGGAATCAAATTCTCAATTTTAGTTAAATCCCCAGTTAAATGATACATCAAACCATTTGGAAGTGAAGTTACCCAAGAATAGTTTGAATTTTCTAATTTTTTACTTCTATAACCCCAGTAATCTTGTAAGTAATCACAATTGGCTTTAGCACTTTCTGGGAGAAGATCAATATTGATCCAAAGAAAATTAGTTCCTGAATTATTATTATCTGATTCTTTCAGAGAAAAGAATTTATTACTGAAAACAGCATGAAAGGATCCTAGATAACCAGAAAATAAGTTGAGGATAAGGTCTGGGGATTCTTTAGTAAGAATTGAGTCAACCACTCTTCCTTGAAAATTTCTCCTAAAATTTTGTTTTTTCAATTTCTTAATGGATTTTTTCAAATAGCTTTGAAAATTTTCTGACCAAAATTGATATAATTCTGGATATTCTTCCGAAAAATCATCTATTGAAGGTTCTAAATCCAGAATAAGGTTTTTTAATGTTGAAACAATCAACTCGGATTGTATGATCAAATCTAATCAAGATAAAATATGTGTAAAAATATCTTTAAAGGGAATCATTTTATTCATTATTGGTTATCATTCTTTTTAGGTTAAAATATTCCTATGACGTTTGAAATAATTTCTATAACTTAATATTATTCTTTTCGGTGGTTTGAATGTATTTCTTATTTCTGATTAGTTTATTGGGTTTATTATTTATATTACCACTATATTTTTTATCTCTTGAGCATATAAAGTTGCAAGAGAAATATGGAATAAAAAAGGGAGAAAAATTTGGAGAAATACTTGGAATGATATCGGGTTGGGGCTTTTTTTTATTTTTGATAGGTATTTGGGTATCTCCCCAAGAAAAATTTATTTTTCCTATGTTAGAAAACGAAATCATTTTCATCATTGATAATTTCTCAGTCCCCTTAATACATTTAATGATTTTCTTGATTCTAATCCTTCCTACGTTATGGATTTCTCTTATAGGGGTAAAAGATGTCTCTTTAAAAGTCGCAGAGACCCATAGAACAGAAAAAATTATTACAAGTGGTTTATACTCTAGAATCAGACATCCGCAATATTTAGGAGCTTTTTTAGCTCATGTTAGCATAACATTTTTATTTTCGGGGTTGTTTTCTTTACTACTTTCTCCAGTAATAATTATTTATATCTATGTTATTTCGAAAAAAGAGGAAAAAGAACTTCTTAAAGAATTTAAAGAGGATTATTCATCATATATGAAAAAAGTTCCAATGTTTTTTCCACATTTAACAAAATAATAAATAATCAAAAAGCTTTAAAATTCGAAATAGGATTATCTTATAGGAAGAAACTAGCAAAATTAGATCTATTTAGAGAATAAAATATATTAAAAATTAAAAAAAGAAAAATTGCATTAGAATATTACTTTCTAATCATCCATGTCAGGCATATCGCCACCAGGACCACCAGGACCACCTGGAGCTCCATCACCGCCACCTTTTCCAGAAATGACATCATCAATACGAAGAATCATTTGAGCTCCTTCTGAAGCAGAGGTAATAGCTTGTCGTTTAACAGCTGTTGGTTCCAGAATATCCTTGGATAATTTAAAGTTTTTAACAACTTTGTTGATTGGATCGACACCAAGAAGCTCAGTTGGTTTAGCTTGCTTTAATTCAGTCATAATATCAATGGGATCTAAACCAGTATTTTCAGCTAAAGTTCTTGGAATAACTTCTAAAGCTTGACCGAATGCTTTAACTGCTAATTGTTCACGACCAGGTAATGTTGTTGCGAATTTTTCAAGAGCAGCAGATATAGCCATTTCTGGTGCTCCACCACCTGGAACAATACGTCCATCCTCAACTACATTACGAACTACACAAAGAGCATCATGAATTGAACGCTCAGCTTCGTCAACTACTAGTTCTGTTCCTCCACGTATGAGTAAAGTTACAGCATATGTTTGTGGGCATTCTTCAACGAATACCATTTTATCATCAGTAACTAATCGTTGATAAATATGACCAGCTGAACCAAGATCATCAGCACCTGCATCAGATAAGTGTGATACAATTTTTGCATCAGTAGCTTTTGCTAATTTGTCCATATCTGATTTTTTTATTCTTCTAACTGCCATAATGTTAGATTTAGCCATCAAATGCTGAACAACATCATCAATGCCTTTGGAGCAAAGAACAACTGTAGCACCAAGTTCTTTGACTTTATCAGCCATTTCTTTTAGCATACCTTGTTCTCTGTCAAGGAATCCTTTTATCTGATCTGGAGAGCGAATAGATAATTCAGCATCGATTTCAGTTTTACTAATTTCAAGAGCTTCATCTAATAACAAGATTTTAGCATTTTCTACATCAGTAGGCATAGCTGGATGAACAACTTCTTTATCTAAAACAATACCTTCAATGAGTTCAGTTTCAGATATAGATCCACCGGGTTTTTTCTCAATTTTAACATCATCAAGGTCAGCTTTACCATCGAAAGTAACACTTTGGATAGCTTTAACAACTAAATCAGCTAAATAATCAGCAGAAGCTGAAACAATTTTTGATCCCATAGATGTTTTTGCAAGTTTTTTCAAGGTTGCAGTGTCAGTTGGTTCGACTTTAGTACTGATTTTATCCAAATGCTTTAGGGCTTCTTCTTGAGCGAGTCTGAAACCTTCAACTAATATGGTAGGATGAATTCCTTCTTCGATTAATTCCTCAGCTAATTTAAGAAGCTCTCCACATATAACAACAACGGTTGTTGTGCCATCTCCAACGCTGTCGTCCATTGTTTTTGAAAGTTCAACAACGTATTTGGCAATAGGGTGAGCTACATCCATTTCTTTCAAAATGGTTGCACCATCATTGGTAATTGTTACATCACCGAAAGAATCGGTGATCATTTTATCTAGTCCACGAGGGCCAAGAGCTGTTCTAATAGATTCAGCAATAGCACGAGCTGCAGCAATGTTGTTAGTTAAAGCATCTTTACCACGTGTTCGTTCAGTTCCTTCTTTTAATATAAATACGGGAGTTCCACCTTGTGTCATCATTTTTCATTTTCCTCCTTACATCATTCCTGGCATACCGCCCATACCGCCCATGCCTCCCATTCCTGGAGGACCGCCACCCATTCCTGGAGGACCGCCACCAGGTGGACCACCTGGGGATTCTTTTCCAATTATAACATCGTCGATACGAAGAATCAATTCAGCTGCTTCGGAAGCAGATCGAATAATCTGTTTCTTGACTCTTAAAGGTTCAACAATTCCAGCTTCTAAAGTATCAGTAACTTGATCTGATTGTACTAAAATGTTCATACCGGTTGTTGGAGCAGTTGAAGCTCTTAATTCAAGTAATACATCCATGGCGTTAAGACCAGCATTCTCAGCTAATGTTTTTGGAACTGCTTCAAGTGCTTCAGCAAAGGCCTTAACAGCTAATTGTTCACGACCAGCAAATGTTTTAGCGAATTCATTTATTTTCTTAGATAAGTAAATTTCACTTGCACCACCACCAGCAACATATGTACCATCTTCAATTGTATCACGAACAACACAAAGTGCATCATGAATTGCTCTTTCAGCTTCATCAGTGAAGTATTTATTAGCTCCTCTAATAATTAAAGCAACGGATTTTGGATGTGGAGCATCGCGGACAAAGATAAGTTTTTCATCAGCGATTTTCTGTTCATCAACGGAACCAGCAGTACCAAGATCATCAGCTGATATATCTTCAAGGGTTGTAACGATTTTAGCACCGGTAGCTCTTGACATACGTTCCATATCAGATTTTTTGACACGTCGAGCTGCAAGAATACCATTTTTAGCAAGAAAATGTTGTGCAAGATCATCTATGCCTTTCTGTGAGAAAACTACATTTGCTCCTGTCGCTACAATTTGATCCACCATTTCTCGAATAATTGCTTCTTCCTGATCTAGAAAACTGTCCATTAAAGAAGCATCATCAATGTGTATCTTAGCTGAAAACTCAGTTTTTTTGTTTTCAAGAGCTAAATTTAATAAAGCAATTTTTGCTCCTTCTGCTTTCTTGGGCATTCGTGAATGAACAACCTCTTTATCAATGACAACACCTTTAATTAATTCGGTATCTGATAAAGATTTTCCCTGTTTTTGGATGATGTTGATTCTTTCTAAGTCAGCTATACCAGGTTTTCCTCCTTTACCTTCTTCATAGATTGCTTTGACAGCATCTACGACCATTTCTGCTAATTGCTTTCTCTGACCAGCTACAGCCTTTGAATTCATAGCTGTTATAGCAATTTTCAATAGATCATCATCTGTTACGTCTTTTTGAGCAATTTCATTAAGAATTTCAATAGCCTTGTCCGTCGCTTTCTTATATGATTCAACGATCACAGTTGGATGAATTTTTTTCTCTAATAAATCATCAGCTTTAGACAACAATTCACCTGCTAAAATAACAGCGGAAGTAGTTCCATCACCTGTTTGTTCGTCCACAACTTTAGAAACTTGAACGAGCATTTTAGCGGCAGGATGTTGTACGTCTAATTCATCGAGCACAGTTGCACCATCATTAGTGATTAAGACATCACCAAGAGAGTCGACAAGTAATTTGTCTCTGCCTCTGGGACCTAATGTAGATGCGACAGCGTTAGCAACAGCTTTTGCTGCCATAATATTATTTCTTTGAGCGGAACGACCACGTTTCTGATCAGCGCCTTCTCGTAGAATAATTATTGGCGTACCTGTTAATGCCATATTTTTCACCTAATATTTAAATTTTTATTTGTATAAAAACATTGATTCAATATTTTTACGCAAAATTTAAACAGTTAATACCCCTAATTGAGGTTTCACTGATTATGTAAAGTGCTAATTTAGGACTTATATTATTAATGAAAAATACATTTGCACTTTACAAAACAAGGGAAAACTCAGATAGTTAGTAAAAAAGTTCTTTTAATAAAAAATCATTAATTAAAGTTAATAGAACTTGTGAATATAAGCAAGTTTCTTCGTCTTTTTTGCTCTTATACAATCTCTAATTCTCCAAAGTTGGATGGATTTTTTAAAAGAAATCGCTAATTTTAGAAAATTTACTTAAATTACTTTTCTCCGTTCGAAATCATTGTTCAAATAGGGAGGGAAATTTCGAATTTAGAATCATTAAAAGGATTTAACCCTGAGTGTTTTACTTGCACATCTTGAAATACATCAGTTATTTTGATAATCCAATTTTTTTGATCCAAATCAGTTGTAACATTATATATTAATCTCGTATCTGGATTCAATCTAAATAACCAATTTTGATATTCCAATACTTTTTGTGCATCCGATATAGCTGAATTTATTTCAGTTTTTGACCATTGAGATTGATTCCAAATGATTTTTTGGTATGAATAACTTTTTTCTATTTGTTGAGTAAATTGATTGACTAATTTTACATCATATGAATCCGTTTGGTCTTCTATAATCCATCTCTGAAAAGTAAAAAATCCAACTGTAGATGTTTCTGGTTGATAATTATTGATTGTCACTACCTGTAAGAATCCATATCCTATCACTATTACAATGAATAGTACGGTGACAACTCTTGTATATCGATCTACAAATTTAATGGATGGAACCTGTTTTTTAATAACTTTTTTGTATAAATACCAAAAGAAAAATCCACCGGCCATTATTGTGACTACTGGATCAAAAAAACTTATCAAAGATAGTGAAAATCGTTCTGATGATATAGGAAACAATAGGAGTACTCCTTGAGGATTCAGAAGATCCATAGTTATATGAATATATGGTCCTACTGTTCCAATAAGCCATGTAAGTAGCGTAAGTGATATTTTACTTTCTATCAATATAGGATTAAGATGTTTAATTCGTTTAATATTAGGTAAATAGCGTGTTCCGTAAATCAAAACTGGAATTACTATTGGCATGAAGAATAATGTGTGAAATAATCCTCGATGGCTAAGAATGACTAATTCAGAAATTAGTGATGGAATCCAGCCAATGAATACATCAAAATCCGGAGCAATGCATCCTAAAATGAAAGCTTTTTGATGGTTAGGATTTTTAAAAATTAATCTTCCACCTGCAATTCCGACAATTAAGTGTGTAAAAAAATCCATTAAAAATTCACCAAATATTATAAGTTCCAGCTATTTCTCAACTTAGAAAAATGAACTATATTAATTAAAAATTCGTAACAATTAAACAACTTCAATTTCTACTACTTTATTTCACAAATCTTGTTCTAAATAAGCTAATAAGTTCCCTAGCACTTTCCAACTAGGTAAACTAAAATTTGCAATTTGTAATTTCTTATCTACAAGACTTTCTATCCTCTTTGGTGTATCTCCTGATTGATAACCACCAATAAGCCAAACCGTCTCCTTATCAGTCGATAAATAATCCTTTTCATTCTCCAATTCATTAGAGAATTTTTTTTCTCCTATTTCAGTCCATAAAATTATCGATTCTGGTTTGATTTTATCTTTCAATAATTGTTCAATTGATAAATTTCTTACCTTTACCGGAGGTTGCTCTATGCTTCCTTCCAATAGTAATTTTTCCATTAAACCTCGAAATCTTATATATGATACCGGGACTCGCCATTCCGGTGATACTTCAAAAACTAAATCTTGATTTGTATGAATAAATAATCTAAGAGGATTGAATGAAGTATTTTTTCGAAATGCTTCACTATTAAATAGCGAAAAGTGATATTGCAACATGATTTGATGAATAATATCTGGTCTTCCACGATTAGTTCTATCATCAGGGCTCATACCACTATAATGAATAGAAATATCTAGTAGTAATTCTCCAGCTTTTCTATTTTTTCTCCTTTTTGAATCATTGACAAAAACTGGATGTTGAAGTTTTTTTGATCCTAAATTTTTAGTCAATTCAAGAGAACTGTTGAATAATATGATATTAATAGTCATATCTGATCAAAATTTATTGGTTTTTGAATTCTAATAATTTATTCTGATAATTTTTTGTATCAATTTTTCATAAATTAAATGAATCTCTAATAGTAAGAATAATATGCATTCTTTTATTAATCTCATCGGTAGTGAATAATATTTGAATTAGTTTCCTACAAGCATAAATGGAAGTCTTTTCTATTGCATAAACAAATGACTTACGTCACTCTATCAATCGGTGGGTCTATTATTAATCCGGGAAAAATTGATGTTCATTTTCTTCAGGAATTTCGTGATTTAGTAAAAGATTTTATTGAAGAATCTAAGGGTAAGAAAAAACTCATCATTGTTTGTGGTGGAGGCGTTACAGCCAGAGAATATATCAAAGCAAGTCCTCCTGATCTACCACCTGGTCAGAAAGACTATTTAGGAATAGCACCTACTTGGGTAAATGCTCAGCTCCTATCAGCTTGGTTACATGAATATTGTGCTCCGATTCCTTCACAGGATTTTAGAAAATTTTTGGATCATGTACAATTATTTCCAGTAGCCATAGCTGGAGGATTTCTTCCCGCATTAAAAACGGATGAGGATTCTGCAATAGCAGCTGATTATTTTGGCTCGCCTTATTTAATAAATGTAACTAATGTTGATGGGGTATATGATAAAGATCCTAATAAAGAAAAGAACGCTAAAAGATATGACTATTTAACATATAGTGACTATTACAAAATGTTTGGAGGAAGAACCGTTGCTCCAGGGGCAAGTTCACCAATGGCAGAAGTAGCGGTAACAATAGCTGAAAGAAGCCAAATGAGGATCTTTGTAATAGGAAAAGAAATTGAATCAATAAAAAATGCAATAAACGGAAAATGTTCTGGAACCGAAATAGGCCCGGAAAAATAGAAACTTTTCCAATTTGGAATAAAAAATGAAATTAGAATATCAAATTATTATGCAGAAATCAGGAATACCAATATATTCGAGGTGTTTTGGAGGTTTCTGTTGGAATTTAATGACAGATGAAATTCTTCTCTCAGGATTTTTGTCTGCATTAAGTACCATGCCTACTATGTTTGGGGGGGATGATTTGAGTCTTAAAAATGTAGAAATGGGGAGCACAAAATTATTTTTTAATCATACAACTCCTTCAAGCCACATTATTTGTCTTGGTATTGCTATTTCATCTACAAATGAACCTGATGCTAATCAGGAAGTGCAAAACCTTTTTGAAAAAATTTCGATTTTTCTTGAAGTTAATCATGCTGAGACAGATTTTACGGTATTTTCAAAAGAAGAACGTATAAATTTTCATGAAGAAATAAAAATTGAGGTAATTGAGCCTTCTTTAATAGTTTTTGAAGATAAGGATTTCTGTCGTACTCATGGTAGAAGAGATTCTTGTCCAATTGATACAGAAAAGGTAACGATCGTATCAGAAAACCATCCATTGCCTATTTGGGAAGGATTAAAGAAATCTTATACGAATAAAACTCGTATTCAGAAATTCATTTTTTTTATTTCGAAACCAATCTTAAAAATATCAACAACATATTTGGTAAGAAAACACAAAAAAAGATACATAAAGCTCAGGAGAGAAAAAGAGCATGAATAAACTTGAATAGCTTTTAAACTGACTTATTAATAAATCTCTGTAAAAATCAAACTATAAGAAATAAAAATTTCTTAAAAAACCTTCTAACGAAATTATTTAGATAAAAGAAGTCAAGAGTAACTGTTAAGGTGATGGTCATGGCGGATTATAATATAAATAATCAAAAGGGAGAGCTAAAAATAAGTATAACTAATATCAAAGAAAATAAAAAAAAGTTCTTGAATATTTCAACTAATGTAAGGAAGGGAATTGTTCTTGTCCCACCGACCAACATACAAAGAAATCTGAGTTAAATATTATAGATAAAGTTGGAGGAATCGCTATAAGATTGAAACCTAAAAAAGATGAAATATTGGATGAAAAAGAAATAGAGAATTGTATTGAATTTACTTTGAAAAATATATAACAGATTCACAGAATTTGTAAATCAGGGTATAAGGGATACGTTTCACATAATTGTATTACATCGGTTTTTATTCTCTCATGCATGGATGAATCCTTCGGATTTTTTAGAGCTTTAACAATAAATTCTCCTATACTCATTAAATCAGGTTCTACTAATCCTCTGGTTGTCAAGGCAGGTGTTCCTAATCTGATACCACTGGGATCAAACGGAGTTCGTGTATCAAAAGGAATCATGTTCTTATTGGTGAAAATATGAACTTTGTCAAGTAACTTTTCTGCTTCTTTACCACCAATACCATAAGGAGTGATATCCAATAAAACGAGATGATTATCCGTTCCACCAGAGATTAATTTTGCACCTTCAGCATTAAGACTCTCAGCTAAAGATTTAGCATTTTTCTTAGTTTGGACAGCATATTTCTTAAAAGATGGTTCCATTGCTTCTTTAAAACATACAGCTTTAGCAATTGTTTGCATATCCAAAGGTCCCCCTTGCATACCTGGAAAAACAGCCATTCGCACCGCTTTTTCGTGTTGTGCTTTCGCCATTATCATTGCACCACGAGGACCTCTTAAAGTTTTGTGTGTAGTTGTTGTAACGATATCACAATAAGGTACTGGATCTGGTGATTCCTTTGCTGCAACTAATCCTGCAACATGAGCTATGTCCGCCATTAAATAAGCTCCCACTTCATCAGCAATTTCTTTGAAATATTTAAAATCTAAATCTCTAGAATAAGCAGAGAAACCAGCTAAAATAAGTTTAGGCTTAACTTCTTTAGCTTTAAATCTAACCTCTTCCATACTTATTAAATGAGTCACCTTGTCTACCCCATATGGGTGAATTTTATAATGTTTTCCAGAAAAACTTACAGGGCTTCCATGGGTTAAGTGTCCTCCATGATCTAAACTCATGCTAAGGATAGGATCACCAATTTCTAATAAAGCAAAATATGCTTCCATATTTGCTGTAGAACCACTATGAGGTTGAACATTAACATATTCAGCTCCAAATAATTTTTTAGCACGCTCTATAGCTAAATTTTCTCCTATATCAACGAATTCGTTTCCTCCGTAATATCTCTTAAGAGGATAACCCTCAGAATATTTGTTAGTTAATACACTACCAGTAGCTTGAAGAACTGCACGTGATACATAGTTTTCAGAAGCAATCATTTCCAGTCCTTTTCTTCCTCTGTCTAATTCATTATTACAAACATCATAGATCTCAGGGTCAACTTCTTTCAAGTGTTTCATACTTGTCATTGCAATTTCACCTTTAGATTAGAATTTTATTAGAAATTTATATAATTATGGGAGTCAAGTAATACTGGAAGAGGAATACATACAAAAAAAATAGCTCAACAGTTCGATTTAGAGAAATGGATATTCAACTTTTCAACGCTTCGTAAGTCATTTTTTCAAATTCATGGAATATAGGATAAGAAAATATGGGTATAAATTGACTTAAAATTATTCCAATGATTTTATTTTCTGGATCAATCCAAAAATTAGTAGTATAAGCTCCCGGCCAACTATATATACCTTTTGGAAAATATTCATTATTAATTTGAATGCTAACTCCTAAACCAAACCCGTTTCTTTCTTTATCAGGATCTATAATATTTTTCAAATTCTCAGGGAACCCTTCTCTTTTCCAAACTGAAAAGATAATGTTTCTTGTCGTAATATGATCAGAAATCATTAATTCATAAGTTTTTTCTGTAATAATTTGAACTCCATTAAGATTTCCTCGGTTTAGGAACATTTTTGCAAACTTGAGGTAATCAGAGACTGTAGAGAGAAGACCACCCCCTCCTGATAGAAATTTCCTTTTATCTCTTGGGAAACTTTGTATATCTTCTTTTGATTTTAATAATTTTCCCTCCTTGTTTATTTCATGAATTGAAACTAGTCTGGCTTTTTTGTCCTCAGGAACGTAAAAATCAGTATCAACCATATCCAACTTTTGAAATATTTCTTCTTTCAGAAACTTATCAAGAACTTTTCCTGAAATTACTTGAATTAAATATCCTAAAATATCCGTTGAAACGCTGTAGGTATATTTTATTCCTGGTTGGTGTTTTAAGGGAATTTTAAACCAACCCTCGCCTAACTCTTTAAGTGTCATTTGATTTCTTTTTTCAAAATTACTTCCGTACAAATCAAGGTATTGTTTATCAACTGGATGGTTTGGATCCATTGGATAAATGAATCCACTAGTATGGGTGAATAAATCTAAAATGGTAATTTCTCTTTCTAAATCTTCAACAATGATTTCATCGTCTTTTTTTTCAACATATACTTTCAAGTTTTTTGCATTAGGAATAAATTTTGAAAGAGGATCTTCAAGGACAAATTTTCCTTTTTCAAACAAGATAAGTGCGGCCACACTTACAATTGGCTTAGTCATAGAAGCAATTCTGAAAATGTTTTCAAATTCAATAGGAATTTTCCCTTCAGTATCTGCAAAACCGAATTTCTTGTTGTAAATTATTTTTTCATTTTTATATACTAAAGTAATTAGTCCAGGAAGCTTATCATTATCTACATAGTCCATCATCTTATTAGTTAATAGATCATAATTTTGATTGTCGACTTCTCTAATTTCCATTTTGATCTCCTAAGAAAAATCAATCTCTATCGCTAATTTGTAAATCTTTTTTTTACTTTACTGTGATTCAAAAGTAATTTCTCAATATCAATATCGTAATTTATAAATGAAATTAATTTTTGTTAACACATTTAATGTGAAAAAAACGATGTAAAAAAACATAAAGTGCAGAATAACAAGTGAAATAGTTAAGATAACTATAATTAAA
This sequence comes from Candidatus Heimdallarchaeota archaeon LC_3, assembly GCA_001940645.1. The sequence continues at coordinate 32,503 of MDVS01000028.1, read as the reverse complement.
ACGTAAAATTAAGTGGAAACTTTGGCTGAAGAAAATTCTTTTGAGAAATATAAGTTACGCAAATCTTTAGACACTCTCCGAAATAAGAGAAGTGAAGATGGTACTACTTGCCTTGTAACGTTATATATTCCAGAGAATAGAGCTTTATCTGATTTTACACAACAGTTAAATAATGAAATTGGCACTGCTGCAAATATTAAATCAAAAACGACAAAAAAGAATGTCCAAGAAGCTTTGCAAATTTCTATTGGAAAACTAAGATTAATTGGACAAAAATCTCCGAAGAATGGATTAGCTTTGTTTATTGGAAGAACCGAAAATGGTAGAATGGACAAATTCGTTATTTCACCGGCTACTCCGATTACTAGACAGCAGTATATTTGTGACAGTTACTTTCACATAGATCATTTAGAAGAACACCTCTTAAAAAAGAAGCTATATGGACTAATTGCTCTTGATGCAGGATATTCTACCGTAGGTACTCTTCAAGGTAATCACATTAAAATCCTTAAAGCGATGCGAAGCACGGTCCCTAAAAAGCACTCTAGAGGAGGTCAATCAGCTCCACGGTTTGGTCGTATTCGTCAAAATGCCATTGATGAGTTTCTAAAACGAGTTGCTGGAACAGCAAAAGATTTTTTCATCGAAGATCCTTCAAGGGCAAAATTATTGGCAGGAGCATTAATTGGTGGCCCCGGGTTGCTTAAAAATAAATTTGTTGAAGATGGCTATCTAGATAATAGATTACAAAATAAAGTGCTTAAAGTAATTGATATTGGATTAGTTTCTGACAAAGAAGGTTTGCAGGAGCTTGTAGAAAAGTCTCAAGAAGTTTTAGCAGGAACTCGTTTTACAGAAGAAAGGGAAATTGTTCAAAAATGGTTGAATCTTGTCTATAAGGATGATGATTTAGCTGTCTATGGTGAAGATGAACTTCGTAAGTACTTAGACATCGGAGCGGTGGATTTATTACTAGGCTCTGAAGGCGTAAACAAAACAAGATTATACTATGAATGTCCACATTCCTCGAGTCATGAGAATATAGCTGTGACCGTTCCCACAATGGACGTTATTCAAAACAACTATCCAATGGTTAAATGTAAAGAATGTGATACAACAATGCAAAACACTGAAGAAAAGGATCTTTTAGAGGATTTAGGAGAACTAGCTCTTGAGACTTCTACTGATATTGAAATTATTTCAACGGAAACAGAAGAAGGACAACAATTACTGCATTTTTCTGGTATAGCAGGTATTCTCAGATATTTACCAACTGATTAGTCTTTTCAAACGAAATGCTGCGATTTCAAACCCTCAACAATAATCATTCATTTAAGGTCAAAAAATTCAATTCTTATTTACAAAGTTTCGTCAGGTTTTTTTTTCTTGAATCCAAGTTCCATAAGGCATGTGAGTTGTCCTAATTGTCAAGAGATTATTCTTGATTATTCTGTCAAATGCCCGAATTGCGGAAGAGTATTACTTTCCGATTCAGAGGTGAACAACATCAGAACATGGCTCTATTCTTCTTCTGATGAAATATCTAATAAGCTAGGAGAAAATGGATTAGCGATTTCTGTCAAAAAAAAATCAATTCCTAAAGGTCGAAAGTTGTTTAAAATTGACCCAATTGTTTGGGCACTATTATCTGGCGGAATAAGGAGTTATAGTAAACATTTTCCAACATATTTTGGTTTAATAATATTATACATTATTCTTTTGTCATCGATAGCAGGGGCTTTTTCATTATTGGACCAAAAAATAGAAATTTTATTCCCAGGATTTGCTCCATTACAAATCATCGTTGGTGGAGGGTTGAATTTCTTATTAGTGGGGTTAGTAGCAACGCTTGGACAAGATTTTGCCTATAAAAAAACATTAGAAAGCGGAGAACTAGGAGTTCAATTCAAATTTCAAGGAGCAACCTGGAGAATGTACTCTTATGTTATGGGAATGATAGCTCTATTTATTACGTATTTTATTTTGTGGGCTGCGTTTTTTCATGTTCCAATGTTATTGAATGAAGAGGTATGGATAAATAATGTCGGGTTTTACCCTTCAGGCCCGCCACACTTAATTTATCGATTCGTATTAATGGTAATACTACTGGCTATACTGTTAATGTTCCAAATAATTTTTTTTTTCTCAACAGTCAGAGGAATGTATTTTGTGTTCCAATTAGATAGAAATACAGTACCGACTGAAGCTGTAGATGGTATGTTGATAATAATAGGACTATTATATGGTATGTTAGTGATGATCTTTAGAATATTTCCAGTTTTTGGTCATGAATTAGTAACACTAATTATTTTTATTGTACCAGGAACAGTTCTGGTCCCAATATTATCTTATGCAATGGCTCATCTTAAAACAGCTTCAATAATATCAATAACAACAGAGAATTAATTTTAAAATGAAAAATACCTGTTAAATTGCATTGATAATATACAAAAGCAATGATAATATACAAAAATTGAATAAAAAATTTGTAAATAAGAATTATTGATCATTACAAATAAGAATTTGTATTCATTGATTCAGAAAAGTAATTATACGCCGTTAATATAGCTTGGTTAGTATTTTTGGTTGCCAACCAAATTGCCCGGGTTCAAATCCCGGACGGCGTAATCTATATAGATGTTAATCATCTAAGAAAAACCAAGGAGCTTTTAACAAACGCCAGTTGTCTAGTGGTAGGATCTCAGCCTTCCAAGCTGATGACGCGGGTTCAATTCCCGCCTGGCGTACCAAATTATTCTTTTTTATAAATTAGGTTTTGTTTAAATTAATTTACAAAAAAGAATAATTTAACAAAACAATTAATAACATTTCTACAGGGAGAAGAAATCAATTTGTCTTCAATTATCTTGAACTAACCCATTTATGTTTATTAAGTCAAATATAGCATTAATTAAGACTTTTTTTGTTTTTGCTTCCAATGGAATTCCCACGCTTCAATGGCTCCAATCATTCTTCCCGCCTCTACATCAGATAATTTTGCTCGATAGATAATATTTCTAAAGATTTTCTTTGTTGATTCTTGTTTAAACGGCTCCACGAATGTTTCAGTGTATGTATCAAAATTTATTAGCAATCTTTCTAAAAGATCATTTGTTGCATCTTTTTGGGGGTGCCAATTTTCCGTTTCAATTAATTCTTGCTTTGTCTTTATTTTCACCTTTTCAGTAAAGTTTATTTTATACATTTCATGCAGTAAAATTGCTGTTGCATGAGAAATATTTAATGCAGGGTAATTTTTACTTGTTGGAATAGTGATCAGCATATTAAATAACTTTAATTCATCATTCAATAGACCAGCGCTTTCAGGTCCAAATACTAATCCAGGTTTTACACCTAATTGATTCCATGGAATATTTTCTACCGTCATTGCATATCTTTTGGGTGATTTTTGTGTAGACACTCTTGCAGTTGTTGCAATGGAATAACTCACTAATTTCAAAGCTTTTTGAATTGTTTCAACATGATGAGCTTCATAAAATACTTCCATCGCTCTTCGTGCAGTCATAATTAATTCTAAATCAGTAGCATCGATCTTGCTGTCAACTAGAATTAAACCCGTTGCTTGAAAATTAGCTATTAACCTGCATATTGCTCCCAAGTTCGAAGCCTTTTCCGGTCGAACTAGAATAATAGTCCACATCATTTCATTCCATTAAACTTTTATTATTAATTCTCTAATCTTATAAGAAATAAATCTGAAATATTCTCTTAAATCAGACTATTCCTTTTTAAAATCAATTTTTAATCTATTATTCTGATTTTTTTCCTATTTCAACTATATTGAGATAAAAATGATAATTTTTAATACAGTGAAATAATAATTTTTAAAATCCTTGTAACCATGCTAATATAAACTACCTAACTTATTTGAAGTGATAATTCATACATTACCTTGATAAATTTCAAATAATAATTTCAAAAAGAAGTAGATTTTGGTCTATAAAATAAAAGAATGATTTAATATGTCAACAATTTATTGTCCCCAATGCGGCTCTCAACTTAAATCCCCTCCAATCCCTAAATTTTGCAAATACTGTGGTTATAAGATTAAAAATATTCCAGGATCGACTTCAACGGATTCTTCTTCCACAAGAACTACTCAACCTACTAATTCCTCTCCTTCACCTTCTCTTCATGATAATAGTTTATATTCAGATAATTTAAAAGCTGGAGAGACTCATACTGATGCCCCTCCCTTAGGAGAGAGTTTGGATGAACCAACTTCGTATAGCGAACCAAAAATTGATGATTTTGAAACCGATTCTCTTTCAGAAGAATTCCCAGCAATACCAGCAGATGTTATCGATATTTTAGCAGGTCGTCTAGAAGTTGATTTGATTAAAAGTAAAATGGGTGAAATCCTTGGTGATATTGAAAAAATTGAACAGAAACTGGATATCGGGTTGATTGACCCATCAGAGGCAAAAGATCAAATACACGGGAATAAGACCAAACTAGATGAACTGAAAGATAAGAAAAATAACATCACTCTAGAAGAAATTCCTTTTGAAACCTATAAAAAACAATTATTAGAAATGAAAGATAAATTAATGAAATTAGAAGAAATGAAAAAGGAAGGAAAAATTTCCCGAGAATCTGTTTATGAAAAACTATTCAAGGAATATAATACTGAGTTCTTGAATAATCAAGAAAAATTTGATGAAGAAAAAAGAAGATTTGCTCAATGGGAAAGGCAATTAGCAGAGGATGTTAAAAATTACAAGGATCATGCTGAATTAGCAATCACTCGATCGCAATTAGGAGAAATTTCAGAAGAGCAAGCTCAAAAAGATAAGGAACAATATGAAATTGAATCAGAGCGGCGTGAATTAACTAGAAAAGTGATTTCTGATTTATTGTCAGAATAGGCATGTTTTTTTTTATTTTTGTTGTACTTTCAACCAGTCAATTAATTGTGTCTGAAACTGGTTCTTTAATTGGATATAATCTTCAACATTTTGTTCTAAAATATTGACTTTTTTTCCTGCTTCACTTAATTTGGATTGTAAATTTTCTTTGGTTTTGCTTAACTCACTAATTTTATTCGTAAATTCTTTATAATCATCAGAAGATTTTAATTCCTGTAAATCATTAGCAATTTGTTGTTCTTGGAGCCATGCATTCCAACCGGGACTAGACAATAAAAATTTTTCATCAGAAAAATCAGGTTTTTTAGCAAGTTTTTTCCCAAAAACATCATCTGAAAAAACAAGATAAAATTTGATAAATTCTTGAAATTGAGATGAAAGCTCATTTACAGGGTCAATAAGTGAATTATTTAATTTTTTAATTAGAGTTAACTGTTCATCTTTAACTTGAATATGTTGTTTCTGTATAAAATTATCAAAAGTATCAATTAATTCTTTTATAATACTAAGATAATGATTCAGAGGATCAGATCTAACAAGGTTTTGAATTTCTTTTTCTTTTCTACTAAATAAACCGCCAGTAGATGTATTATAGAACTCTTTCCAGAATTCACTCAACTTTTCATCAATTGCTTTCAGTTCTTTAGTATTTAATGTGATTGATTCTCGTAGATTTGTTATTTCTTTTTCCTCAGAAGATTTTTTTAATTCTATAGTTTTTAATTCATTAAAAAAGTTCTTTCCTTTAGTTATTTGAGTAAAAATTTGCGTTAAGGGATTTGTGAAAAAATTGGTAAATTCTATAAAGTCTGAAGTAAATCTTTCAAACAATTTTTTTGGGTTATTGATAAGACTGGTAAACTCAATGAGATTTTCATGAAAAAATTTAGCATCATCTTTTGCTTTAATCTTAAATTTCTTAGATTTTTTTAGATCATTTTCAATTTTTCTTGCGTTCCATACAGGAATTTCAAAAAAAAATGCTCCCTTTCTTTGAGATCTTTTTTTAATGCTCCTAATTTCCATAAAATCGTCATTATTGTTAACAATCTTCTCTATTACAGGCCCATATCTAGCTAAATTAACAGTGGATTCAGGTAAAATAATTTTATTTTTTTCAGCTTGAGTGACAAATGATTTTGAATTTGAAATAGCCTTGACCATTATTTCCGAGAGATAAATCTTACCAGATTTAATTTTTAGTTCAATAGGAGCAAAAGGATACAAAATACCTTCTAAACTTTTTCTTAAATCTTCAACTGGTAATTTCTTTTTAACAGGCATAAAATTACACTTAAAAAAAGTTTTTATAATCTAATTAATATGAATTACTATTAATTGAACAATTTTTGATTAATCCGATGAATTTAGAAAATAATCATTTTAATCATTTTAAGAATGAAACAAAAATGATTTCACTTAACGTAGTTTTAATTTTTTAAACTTAAATAATTGATAATAAATTGCTGATAAACCGCATAAAAATCGTAAATACAGTTATGGGGCAGTAGATCAGCCCGGTAGATCGCTTGACTTGCAATCAAGAGGCCGAGGGTTCAAGATATTAACTCCAGTTAACTGAATTAGTATGAAATTCCCTCCTGCTCCATAATATTTTCTTTTTTTTAAATTCATAATGGATTAACACTTTTTTCTTAGCTAACTCTAGAATAATTTCTTTATTCAAGAAAAGAATATAGGTATTTTCTTCCTATTATTGATAAAAAACACTGATATAAACCATAGATTTTTCTTCTAAAGGAAAAAGAAAATAGTGAGGAGTCACAAGATGAAAAAAGTCTTTGTACAACGCTACGAAAATAATCCAATTCTTACTAAAGATGATATTCCCTATTCTGTTGAAACGGTTCATAACGCCGCTGTAGGAAAATTCAATGGGAAATATATAATGCTTTTCCGCTCTCATAGAGCTAATGGTAGGTCTATTATTGGAATCGCTGAAAGTGAAGATGGATTTAGTTTTACATCACGAAATAAACCCTTTATGATTCCCTCCAAAGAGTCAATTTTTTCTGAGTACGAGGAGTATGGAGTTGAGGATCCGCGTCTTACTCCTCTTGAAGGAGCTTATTATATAACCTATAGTGCTTATTCTAGACATGGTGTTCGTATTGGATTAGCTAAAACTGTAGATTTTGAATCAGTTGAAAGAATTGCTTTTATTTCTCAAGCTGACTATCGTAATACGGTAATTTTTCCTGAAAAAATCAATGATAAATATGTAAAACTTGACCGCCCTCATTCAGATATAAGTCCATGGGCTATTTGGATTAGTTATTCTCCTGATCTGCGACATTGGGGTGATTCTAGAGTTGTTATGAAACCAGTTAAATATCATTGGGATGAGATGAAAATTGGACCCGGAGCAGTTCCAATTCGGACAGAAAAAGGTTGGTTGAACATTTATCATGGTGTTTTTCCAACAATGGATGGGTCTGTTTATCGCTTAGGAGTAGCTCTACATAAATTAGAAGATCCAGCAACTATTCTAGGAGTGAGCGATCGATGGATTCTCCAACCAGAAGATCCTTGGGAAGTTACAGGCTATGTTCATAATGTAGTTTTTACTTGTGGAGCAATACTAGAGGATAATGGCACGATAAAATTATACTGGGGTGGAGCGGACTCAGTAATGTGTGCAGGAGTTGCAAAGGTAGATGAATTGGTTAATCTATGTCTCTCTGACTCAAGACCACCTCTATAAAAACATATTTTTCATAATGATGAATAAGTAGATATTAACTCTTTGTTCAGACGATTTAAAACCAAATCATTTTTAAAATGTCAATCGATTTTCAAAAACCTTATATTTCTCTTAACCTATGGCGCAGCCTGGTTAGTACGCCAGATAAATGTGAGGCCATGAGTTTGAAGCTCATTAGGCCCATCCAAAGGAATTTAGATCAGAATTTCCGCACGTAAGAAATAGCGGTTTGGGTAATTTTTAGGTAAGAATAAAGAAAATTGGTCTATACTTTGCATTTTGGATTTGACATAGATCAATAAAATTTATTAATTTTCTAGTTATTTTTTATATTTTCAATAGGTTAATTTCATGACAATTACTTTTAAGACGAACTCTGAAGATTCTTGGTGGAAAAAAGGAATAATTTATCAAATATATCCCAGAAGTTTTAAAGATAATAATTGTGATGGTGTTGGTGATCTAAAAGGCATAATTAGCAAATTGGATTATTTAGAGTGGTTAGCAATCGATGCCATCTGGTTATCACCTATATTTTCTTCTCCCATGGAAGACTTCGGGTATGATGTATCCAATTATACAGAAATTCATCCATTATTTGGAACATTAGATGAATTTGATGAATTAATTAATGAAGCTCATAAACGTAATATAAAAATACTTTTAGACTATGTAATAAATCATAGTTCTGATCAGCACCCGTGGTTCAAAGAATCTCGATTATCTTTATCAAATTCGAAAAAGGATTGGTATATTTGGAAAAACCCAAAATCTGATGGATCTCCTCCTAACAATTGGATATCTTTGGACCAAGGATCTGCCTGGACATTCGAAAAAAGTAGAAATCAGTATTATTTACATAGCTTTTTACCCTGTCAACCCGATTTAAATTGGAGAAATCCCGAGGTAAGGGAAGAAATGTCAAATGTCCTAAAATTTTGGATGGATAGAGGAGTTGATGGTTTCAGAATCGATATGATCAGCTGGATTATAAAAGATGAAGATTTCAGAGATGATCCGATAAGTGAGAGTTATAATCCAAAAACGAATACCCCCTATGAGAAACTTGAGCATGTTCATAGTAGTAACCGACCTGAGAGATTTGATATCTTAAAAGAAATCAGGTCAACAATAGATGAATATCCGAATCGCGTTAGCATCGGTGAAGTTAATTATTTCACTCCCCTTGATAAGCTAATAAAATATTATGGCGAGGAAAATAACTTAATTATTGATTTACCGGTGAATTTTAGAATTCTTTATTTACCATGGAAGGCTTCTATAATCAAAGATTTTGTTGATTCATATGATAATTTATTACCAAAATATGCATGGCCAAACTATCAAATAGGAAATCATGATAGACCACGTGTGGTTTCGAGAATCGGAGAACAACAAGCTAAGATGGCTGCAATGCTTCTACTTACATTACGGGGAACACCTTTTATATATAATGGTGAAGAAATAGGGATGCATAATATAGAAATCCAATCTGAAAAAATGCAGGATCCATTGGAACACAAACAACATGGGTTTGGACGTGATCCATTTCGAACACCAATGCAATGGGATAGTTCTAAATTTGCAGGATTTTCTGAAGAAAAACCATGGCTTCCAATTTCAGAAGATTATGAAATTATAAATGTTGACAAACAAATGAACGACCCCTTTTCCTTCTTGACCTTATATAAGCGACTGATAGAATTGAGAAGGAAGTACTCAACCCTCAGTTTGGGTAATTATAAATCTGAAAAATTAAAAAACAATTCGTGTTTCGTTTATAATCGAATTTTTAAAAGAAACCATTGTTTAATCGCTTTGAATTTCTCTAATAGTGAACAATCATTAGAGATTGTAAAAATTAAAGGTAAAAAGATTCTTTTATCAACTTATTTGGACAGACAAGAAGAATTAGGGAGTAATATATTGGTCTTGCGACCCAATGAAGGTTGTATAATCATAATATCAAATTAATTCTGATAATTTACTTGATTAATCGAAAAACTCAGGTATCAATACCTGTAAATCTTACGATTGGTTGACTGTCCTAGATTAAAACTGATTCTTTATTGAAGACCTCAATTAAATTACCCTTCTTAATATAGATCTTTAGTCAAGATAACAAAATCCAATTCAGTTTAATTAACAAATCCGTAATTGCTTAAATACTCAAAATTATATCAAAAATTCCTTATATCCTACTTTTAATCTATTAATTGACTTTCTTAATTTTGGAATCATTTTTTAACTAATATAACCAAATTTAATGTATTAGAATTTATGGTTTTTAAACACAATTTCAGTTTTGAGAAGTTGGTAGATCGTTTAAGAGTTCGTCTAAAGGTACTGTAGCAACACAACAGACTTTATCAGCTCCGCCATAATAGACAAAAAGTTTACCATCCATTGCTACCGCACCCTCTGGAAACACTACATTTGGAACGTCACCAATTTCTGGTTCTAATATTGGCTGATTAGAACGAAATTTAACTTTTGATGGGTTTTTCAAGTCTAATAAAGCTACTCCTGCACGATAAACCAACTTTTCATCTACTCCATGATAGATTAAGAGCCACCCCTCATGTGTTTTTATCGAAGGTGGACCCGTCCATATTTTCTTAGATTCCCATTCTTGTTCTGGCTTCATAACCAGCCAGAAAATTTTTTCAGTATTGTATTTCTTACGAACCATTACCTACCGAACACCTCATATTTCTTCTGTATTGAATATGTGAACATTTCTGTTCCCAATCTTTCTATGCCTAGTAATATTCCTTTTAAGTAACCCTCTTGCTCCTTCATTTCGAAGGTTATATGTTGAGGTCTGTATATACGAAAATTATCAAGAAATGTACTAAATTATTAACGTCCAAAAATCTATATATACTGTTCATTTTCTTCCATATCAAGAATTCTCTTTTGACCATTCAAAATGTTCTAAATACAACACAGGAGATTTATTACTATTTCTAGTTTAACACAGTTTAAAGAGTAAATAAATATTTTTGTTTAGTGATAGGATCCCAGCCTTCTAAGCTGATGACAAGGCGTATTTTATTGAAATTAACCTGAATCAATTGGAGATTTTCATTTTTTTTCACGAAATTCATCTTGGTGGTTATAAACATAATATAAGACAATTCCAGAATAAATAATGCCTATGATTGAAATTGCTAATAAATTCAATAATAGTAGAAAAACAAAAAGAGCTATAACTAGCTTAAAACCCCACATCTGCATTTTAAAAAACCCTATCACAGCAATTATTTGAAAATTTAAAAAAACAAGAAAAATAATCTCCGTTTCAATTAAATATTGTGAAGTCAATATCGTGTAAAGATCGAGAATAATACCAAGAACAATGAGTCCAGTAACAATTTTTACTGGAAATGATCTTGGCCCAATAGATAATTCATCTGTCTTTCTAAAGATTTCTTCTTCAATCAATGGAGTCTCACAATCGGACAATATTCGCTCTTAAGATTTATTTTTCTTTGACACTAAGGACAAACCTTCATTTTTAGATTTTTCTTTTTCTTTTAAGTACTACTGTTATTGGAATAACCAGAAGAACTACAAAATATCTAAAACTTGCTAAAGTAGGAATAGATTCAGACGTCTTTGAAGAAGATGCTCCACTACTTGAAAACCCAACTGATGTCGATACATCTGATATTATTCTTGGTGTAGTTCTTTCTACAACAGGTGGAGTTATTCCTTCTTTAAAAGTTAAATAAGCAGAATTTCTTCCCCCTAATACAATAGAAAAAATATCACCTGATTGTAATTCTTTGTATAACGAACCGTTGACATAGAGTGGATAAGAACCCGAAGTATGTCTTATTGTAAATGTTAGATTCTTTTCATTTTCATAAGGATTCCAAATTATATAACTTCTATTTTCAACAGCTACTGGATAGTTTTTTTCAAACATATTTAGATTTATTATTAAAGCATTTCTATCAGAGGAAATACCTAATGCTTCAAACATTAAATAGTTCCATAAAGTTTCACCGGCTCCATATATTTCTTTACCATTTTGACCTGGTTTAAAATAATTCCAATCTATATCTTCATAGGGAATATATTGTAGTGTGGTTGGTCCCCATTCATGTTCTTCTGAATCTGGGATATTTGGTGAGAAAAAATTGAATGTTTTTATTCTAACAAGATTCAAAATCTTTAGTGGTTCTTCAGCATTAAATGATTGATCAAAATAGACATTCTTAAGATAATCAACCCAAAACATAACACTTTCTACAGATTCTTTAAAAGCAGGAGCATTAATTCCACCTTTTTCATGCCAATTATAATAAGGGGTATTTAAACCATCTCTCCAGGCACGGTCTCTTATATAAAAATTTGGTAAGTCTATTTTTCCATTATCATAATATAGAAGTTGCTGTTGCGCATAAAAGAAATCTTGTGCCAAATAACCAAAATCTGTATCTGTTTGTAACAAATTAGCATATTTAATGAGAAGAGCTGATGCTGCTACAGCTGCTGCCAATTCTTGAGGCTCGTAAATGAGTTTATAAGGTAATATACTTCTCAGTATAAGTAATCCAATTTCTGCTGTCTTTAAAAAGCTTGTATCACTGGTTAATTCAAAGGCATGAATCAGACTATAAGCTAATAATCCAAAGGACGGATAGTTAGCATTATAATAATCAGATGTTTTCTCTAAGTTTACTTTTATAAACTGTGGTAAGAGATAATCATAATTTTTTGAAACTTGTAATCCACTAAAAAGACTACCCCAATAAGGTATTTTCAATTCGCTTATATTAGAAATTAAATATAAATGACCATATTTCAATATTGAATTTTCCATGAAATACCAACTGTCATGGATGGTTCCACCTGGTCTATTAGTAGATTGATTTACAGTTGAACTGTAATATTTAGGAAGTTCTTGAATGAATTCATTAACCATTGTTTCTCTGGTTGAATTTGGATGTAATTGTAAATATCTATACATGGGCCATAATACATCCATTCCTGCCATTAATTCAGTAATATCACGAACTTTAGCAGTACCGCCATACCCATCAGTACCACTAACGTAGGGTCGGAAACCCTTTATGTCATCGTAATTATCCTCTGGGTTAGTCCAAGAAGCATTATATACTAATATATCATTAAATGCTTTATTTGCATAATCCTCCCATGTGGTTGCGTTTACTGAAAATTCTGCATAAGTCGGTAAAGTCTTGATAGCAAGTCGCCTATTTTCAATCATATCCTTCCAGTTTCGTTCAAAAATTGTAGTTTTTTCAGGTTCTACAGAATTATTTGGTGTATTAATTAAGCTAATCAATAGTAATAATAATATAAAAGTTGTAAATATACCCGTACTTATTTTTATGTGTTTCAACCATTTCATTGTTAATTACCATCCTTAGTTTTTAGGAGACTAACCGAGAATTGTTGGAAATTCAAAGTTGCTAATAAAATATAAGCTTCTGAAAACGACGACGAATAAATAGTTAATAACTTTTTTTTAGATGATTCAATAAAGTTAGGTTTATTTTGATTTCAAATTAATTTAAAGGTTGAATTTAACTTAAAATACCACATCATTTTTGAGATGTCAATAGATAATCTAAGAGTTCGTCTAAAGGAACAGTAGCAGCACAACAAACTTTATCAGCCCCACCATAATAAACAAACAGTTCGTCATCAATTACTACCGCACCCTCAGGAAATACTACATTTGGAACGTCACCAATTTTTTCATAGCTTGTTTCTGGTTCTAATATTGGCTGGTTAGAACGACTTTTAACTTTTGACGGGTCTTTTAAGTCTAATAAAGCTACTCCTGCACGGTAGACCAAGTTTTCATCTACTCCATGATAGATCAAGAGCCACCCCTCACGTGTTTTTATCGGGGGTGGACCTGCACCTATTTTCTTAGATTCCCATTCTTGTTCTGGTTTTATAATCACTTTAGTGTTTTCTAAGCCCTGTAATTTATCTGAGTAGCCAATCCATATGCTTGGCCGATCTGTCTCATATTTGTCGCCCACCCAATGTGGCCTATGCAGAATGACGAATTTATTATCAATTTTTTCTGATAAAATTACCACATCTTTATCATCAGCACCAGAAGGTGTGATAATCCCATATCTATGAAAACTGATAAAATCCGTTGTTGAAGCAACAGCTGCCCGAGGTGGACCTCCTCCCTCTTTGACAGGTTTCGAAAGGGCAGTATAAGTGAAGTAGTATTGCCTATTAAGTTCGGTAATTCTTGGATCTTCACAACCCCATTTTTCAAATTCTTCCTCGGGTGCAAAAACAGGATCATCACTTGAGTGTTGGAAATTGAAACCATCACTGCTTATATAATGACCAAGTCGAGATATATAGGACTCATATTCACCAATTGCACGTGGGAATAAATGAACTTGGTCATCTTTATAAACCGCTCCAGGATTAAAGATCGCTTGTGATTCCCACCAGTTTTTCTTATTCGGTTTAAGAATTGGATTGTTCTTATATCGTTTTAATTTCATAGAAAAAATCTCTATTATCTTTTTCTGTAATAAAATAATTTTATTTGTTTTTTTTTAGTTAATTAATTTTTAATATTAAACAGCTGTTGGAGTTCATGGAAATCCTTAAAGTTAAAAGTAGAATTAATAGTGTAAGAGTAAAATTTAGGAAATATGTTGAAAAGGAAATAGATACATTCCAATCCTGAAAAGAAGACTTAACACCAGTTAAATCTTAAGAATCTTGTATGGGACCATTAATATCAATTGTCATTTCAGTCTCTGGGTCGAAGAAGTACATCTTATCTAATCTGGGAGACCAATAAATTGTATCTGAATCAGTCAATGGTATTTCAGTGGGTAACGCAATTATTATTTGTTGATCATTATAAGCTAAGTAACCATACATCTCTGTTCCCAATTTTTCGATACCCAATAATTTTCCTTCTATGTAACTATCATGTTTCTTTATTTCAACATCTACATGTTGAGGTCTAAAACCAACTATTATTCTTTTAAATCTTGACGTAAGTTTTTGAGCCATAGGAGGTAAAGATAAAGTGTACAAATCGATATCTACGAAAACTGATCCATTTCTTTCTAATAGATTACCCTCAACGATATTCATTGGAGGGTTACCAATGAAACTTGCTACAAATACGTTAACAGGTTTATCAAAAATATCTGTTGGTTTTCCAACTTGCTGAAGCGTACCTTCATTCATTATAGCAATTTTATCAGCCATTGTCATAGCTTCTACTTGATCATGCGTTACATAGACAGTTGTGGTTGCTAATTCATCTTTAAGTAATTTTCTGAGTTCAAACCGCATTTTAACTCTAAGTTTTGCATCTAGATTGCTGAGAGGTTCATCAAGGAGGAAAACAACGGGTTCTCGAACTATTGCTCGTGCCAGAGCAACTCTCTGCTGTTCTCCTCCACTTAGTTGGGATGGACGCTTGTCGAGGAGTGGTTCAATATTAAGTAACTTGGCTACTTCGAGAGATTTTTTCTCTCTTTCTTCTTTTTTGACACCCCTCATCAATAGGGGAAAATTAATGTTACCGAAGATTGACATATGGGGATAAAGAGCATAATTTTGAAAAACCATTGCTACATTGCGTTTTGAAGGATTTATACCAACAATTGATTGATCCCCAATATAAATATCCCCTTCCGTTGGTTCTTCTAAACCCGCGATCATTCTCAGCGCTGTAGTTTTTCCGCATCCTGATGGCCCGAGTAAAACCAAGAACTCTCCATCTTCGATCTCGAGATTAAGATTATCTACTGCTGTTTTTTTATCAAATTTTTTTAATACGTTTTTATATATAACTCTAGCCATAGTGATCTTATCCTTTTCCTCCAGTTATTATGACGCCTTTAATTAGATATTTGTTCAAGACTATAAACATGATTATTGTAGGTAATGCAGTTAGAAGTGTCCCAGCTATAATTGGGGTGTATTCGATATACCACCCCCTATCAAATGCAAAGACCAATCCAACAGGAAGAGTAAAGTTCTCAGGGGATCTTAAGAATACTAAAGGTCCGAGAAAGGCATTCCAAGCTCCTAAAAACATATATATAGCAACAGCTCCTATAGCAGGTTTAGCAAGGGGGACACCGATAAAGAAGAATGCTTGAATATGAGAGCAGCCATCAAGTCTTGCTGCCTCAAACATGTCCTTGGGCAATGTAAGGAAGTATTGTCTCATAAGAAATATGCTAGAGACACTAATCAATCCGACAAGAGCCAAACCTACAATATTGTCAATCATTCCCAAATTAGACATTATGATAAAGTTGGGAACTAACATTACAAAACCAGGAACCATCATCAGGGCTAACATAGCTGAGAACAACACATCTTTTAAAGGAAAATTCATCCTAGCAAAAGCGTAACCAGCCATAGTAGCAAAAAGAGCGTTTCCCGCAACTATTAGTCCAGCGTATAGTGAGGAATTGAAAACCCATTTTGGAAAGAGCTTTAGTGTAAAGAGTCTATCAAAATTCTCTAACGTTAAAGGATTAGGGAACCAAACTGGTGGATATATCCTCACTTGGTCCCATGTCATGAAAGCGCTTATAATTGATCTTACAAAGGGAAAAGCATAAAGAAGTGCAAATATATTTAAGGCTATGAGTGCAATAACCAGCCAAAAAATTTGTTCTCTGTTGTTTTTCGTACGAGCTATTCTCGGAAAAGCATAAAGAAGTGCAATCAAATTTGCAGTTATCCATACTAGTAAAGGAAACGCAAAACGAAGTGAATCCATAAAGGGAAAAGCATAAAAGTCTGCAATTATTTTTATGGCTAGCTCTGCAATATCATCAAGAATTTCAATCAGATTTTCGGCTATCCACACCATAATGGGAAAAGCTAAAAGAAGTATAAACATATTTAAGGCTATGAGTGCAATAACCAGCCAAAAAATTTGTTCTCTGTTGTTTTTCGTACGAGCTATTCTCGGAAAAGCATAAAGAAGTGCAATCAAATTTGCGGTTATCCATACTATAAATGGAAACGCAAAAAGAAGTGAATCCATATAGGGAAATACATAAAGAATTGCAATTATTTTTATGATTAGCCATGCAATTGCATTAAGAATTTCAATCAGATTTTCAGTTATCCACACCATAATGGGAAAAGCTAAAAGAAGTATAAACATATTTAAGGCTATGAGTGCAATAACCATCCAAAAAATTTTTTCTTTATTGTATTTCGTACGAATCATTACCGGAATACCTGATATTTTTTTTGTATTGCATAAGTTAATCCAAATATTATTATAAAGAGTACAAAACTCTTAGCAGCAGCCAGACCAACTCTGAGCTTTATAAAAGCTTCCTTGTAAATATCCATAGTTACAGTGTAACCCATACCTCCTGGTCCACCACCAACACCGCCACCCATTACAAAAGCTAGGTCAAACATCTGAATAGCTCCGATAATACCCATAACTAAGACGTAGACTGTCATTGGTCTTAACATTGGAAGTGTAATGTGCCGAAATTGCTTAAAACGTCCTGCCCCGTCTAATACAGCTGCTTCATAAAGTCCTTCAGGTATAGATTGGAGGGCAGCTAAATACGATATAGTAAAGTGGCCAGAAGTTCCCCAAATTGCTACCAAAGCCATTGCAGGGATAACATAGTCACGATCGTAGATCCAATCCGGTCCAAAACCTAACCATGGGCCAAAGCCTAGCCATTCCAGGGGTAATATAGTCCAGATCGTAGATCCAATCGTGTCAATTGCATAGTTGATAAAGCCTTGTTCTCTGAACAACCATACGAAGAGAAGGGATATTATAACAGCAGATGTAGTTGCTGGAAGAAAATAAACGAGTTTATAAAATGTAGTACCTCTTAATTTCTGATTTGCAAGTGTAGCCAAAATGACAGCGAGAAAAGTCTGCGTAGGTACCACAAAAGCGGTGTAGACGAGTATATTCCGCAAGCCTGTGAAAAACGGGGCTTGAAGATAGTAAACCCCGCTAAATCCCTTCTCCAAATCAGTTATGATTGTTAAATAATTTTTTATACTTACAAATTCCGGGGGACTAAGATAATCCCATTGAAAAAAGCTGAGTACAAATGCAAATATCATAGAGAAATAACCAAACAGCATGATAATGAATAATGCCCCTATGATAAGCAAATAAGCTTCCATAGCTTCCATCGTATTGCCTTTTTTTAGCCTTTCCTTTAAAGATGAGATAAAAAAAGCCATCGTTGTTACTATCCTATTTGGTTAAAAAAAAAATGGGTGGAGTGGTGTTTTTTCACTCCGAATACTACTAGGCGAACGCAGCTACTACAACAGCTTTCATTTGCACGAGAGCTTCAGCGATTGTTATATCACCTTTTTCTGCAGAAATCATGAGTGCTGCAATGTCACCGTCGATTGAGCTTTTTGGACCCCATACAAAAACTGTGGTGGTGTCATAAGTATGTGATAGAGTCTCTTTATGTTGTGGCCACATATCTGCGTGGGTATCTAGTCCTTCTATTGATGGTAGAGCATTCCCCTTCTTAACGACAAGCTCAGTCTGGCCGTCTTGTCCTAATAAGTATTCCACAAATTTCCAAGCTTCTTCTGGATTATCAGTGTCTGCATTTATTCCTAGAGCTACTGTGTATGCCATGGTTGACCTACCTGAGCTTCCTTTAGGAACTGGTGCTATACCCCAATCGGTATCATATACCATATTTGGAAATTTATCTGGATCGCCCGCATTTGGCAAATTTGGTATTGCCCAGTTTCCACTGATTACCATTCCTACTTCTTCAAGACCGAAAGCTTCAACAAACCATTTATCGGTAATAATTTCGGCAACTCCTTCTGTGAATAACTCCATATAGGACGTGAGTGAACTTACTACAGTTGCATCATCGAAGTATGAAGCATCGGCTGCTGAAGTGAACCACGGTGCTGGACCTCCATTTGACGTAATCATGGGTACTGCACGGTTTAAATCTTGACCCATAGCTAATCCTGGTTTTCCTGTCGCAGTCCTGATAGCTTTAGCACATGCTTCGAGTGCATCCCATGTATCAGGAACAGGTGTACATTCTGCACCACCTGAACTGAGCATATCTTTGTTATAATACAATGAAAGCATAGACCAATCTTTTGGTAATCCGTATACTTTACCATCACTTCCTGTGAATGGCACTAGTAGAGATGGGTAGTACTCGTCTATAACAGCTTGACTTGTTAAATTATCCACTGGATATAATACTCCTTTCTCCATAAAAATAGGAGCCCAAACGCTGTCCAAATAAAAAATATCAGGAGCTACACCTGCTCCGAATGAACCGAGGATATTTTCAGATAAACTGTTTGTAATCACCTCGTATTTAACAATTATATTTGGGTTAGCATCCTCAAAAACGTCTATCATACTCTGATAGCTCTCTGCTTCTTCAGTTCCTGCACTCCATCCTGCAAATCGAATGACTGTTACTCCTGCTGGTGCTGGGTTTAAGACATCGGCAAAGATGAAACCTCCAAAGAGGGAAGCTAGAATTATTATAGCCAGTACAACTAAATATGTCGGGTTTTGTTTTATTTTTTCCATAAGTTATTAAACCTCGGCAATATGCAGGAAAAAAAAAATTTAAAAACCCATCGGCCTCATAGTTGATTAATAGCTATATTTAATTTTTAGAGCATTTTGATAGGTAAACCTACTTTAAAAAGTAAATTTCTAGGTAATCCTAAGCTATCAATTTATTAACATGAAACATATTATTTTTAGTTAACCTAGATTAAGTTTTAACGAATATTACTTGATAAGAACAAATTTTCTAGTAAGACATCAAAAAATGTCAAAAATTCTGCGGAATTTCGAATTTGTTGTCCAAAATGTTAAGTTGTATGTTAAAATGATATGAGAAAAGGTCGAGAGGACAAATACTAGGAACAATCCAAAATTATAATCAAGTCATCAAAGTTCAAAGTATTATTAAAAGCCTTATTTAATATTTTCAACTTGAATTAAAATCATGGATCATATAAATTTGTCCACCTTTAATTGACATGGTTTTTTGACCAATAACAATATCAATGAATCTTTCCTTACTATTGGTTTGTAATGATACTTCTATTAGTTCTTTCGTTACAGAAATATTCAAAGTTTCTCCACGCCATTTTATTTTGAAGTCCATTTTTTTCCACTTTTCAGGTAGATGAGGATTGAAGGCAAGCTTTCCGTCAAGAATCCTCATTCCTGCAAACCCGTTGATTGCTGCCTGCCAAGTTCCTCCTAGAGATGCGGCATGGATTCCCTCAATTGTATTTTTTTTGGAGTCATCAAGGTCGATTCTGGCAGCCTTCATAAAATACTTATATGATTTGCTATAATCACCTATTTCATTACTTAGAATGGCATGAATGCTCGGGGACAAGGACGAACTGTGGGTTGTCCGAGGTTCGTAGTACTCAAAATTTAGTTTTTTTGATTTCTGCGTGAAATGTGAATTTAAAAGGTATTGAAGAAGGATTACATCTGCCTGTTTGACTAATGTCGTTTCACTCGCCTTTCTTTCTAGTTCAATTGGCACACTATGCAAGTTATTTTCCCTTAAAATGGGATCCTCAAGATTAAAGTAGCCCTCAAATTCTTCGTACAGTCCAGTTTGTTCATCATAAGGAATATACAATCTTTGTACAACATCTTTCCACGTTCTTAACTCCTCATTCTCGAGACTAATTTTATTCTTCAAATGATTCCAATCATCGGGATAGAAGGTTTTCATCTTCTCAATGTATTCAAATGCTTTATTTATATTCCATCTAGCCATAAAATTGGTGAAAACACTGTTGTTAACATGTTCATGGTATTCGTCTGGACCGATCACTTTGTTGATCACATACATCCGCCTTTGAGGATCAAATTCTACTCGGCTCACCCAGAATCTTGCAGTTTCGAGAAGGATTTCTGCCCCGTATTGTATTAAAAAACTATCATCCCCAGTCACTACATAATAATGATCTATTTCATATGCTACGTCAGCTACAATATGATGTTCCTCATCCCCAGTCCACACCCTTGTTTTATATCCCCTAATAAGGTCACCCATCTCTTTCGGGGTTATTTCATCTCCGGTATCTGCACTTTCCCAAGGGAATTGCGCACCTTGATATCCATTAATTCGAGCATTTTTCCGTGCTGCATCAAGATTATGATATCTATACATCAGTAAGGTACATGCGGTTTTGGGATCGGTGTAGATATAGAAGGGAACCATGAAGATTTCTGTATCCCAGAACACATGTCCGCGGTATCCATCACCGTGAAGCGCTTTTGCCCCAACACTGGCTTGTCCATCATTCGAATTCGCTGATTGGATGAGATGGAAAATATTAAATCGCAGAGATTTTTGAGCACGATCATCACCAACAATTTTGATATCAGCTGTATTCCATTTTTCGTTCCAAGCGGAAATATGATCTTGCAATAAATGGTCGACGTTTTTCTCATGTCTTACTAGAAGTTCTTTCAAGACTGCCTTCTTCACTGGGTCAATGTCACGTGATGTGAAAAACGTCACTATTTTTTCAAAATCGTATTTTCTTCCACTTTCAGCATGAAAGGTTATAACTTCTGTAATTTTATCAACATCATATCCCACATCACGATGAGAGGGAACGTTAACCATTAGTTTTGACGCCACACCTACTGTGATTTCTGAGTTGTATGTCTTCATTTCAAGATAGACGCCATTTTGATCTCGATCTTCGTATTCGGTCAATTGGAAGTGCTTAATTTTCAACTGATTCCCTTGAGCTCGATTAAAGATATACCCATCAAGTCCTCCCTTGATTGAGATAGTTCCACTATAATTTTCGGGCACAATAATTCCTTTGATCAGTGATGTGTGTCTATAACACATATGAACTAGTCTATAGCTTTCAAATCGGGTTATCTTACCAGTCTTACTTTTCCAGCGTAACAGTTGAGTTAAGATCCCCTTCTTCATATCCAAAACTCGTCGATAGGTGAGAAGTTCACCTTTTTCAAAGTCAATAATTTCTCCTTCCGCTATGATTTTTATACCAATCCAGCTTGGAGAATTAGCCAATTCTGTAAAGAAACCAATAGTTGCGTCATAAACACCTGCGAAATAAGTTGTACGAAGATTATTTTGGCTTCCTTGTTCTAGACTCCCCCGTACACCAACATAACCATTTGCAAGAGTGAACAGGGTCTCGTAGAATAGATTCTTCAAAGGTTCATAGCTTTCTTCAGTGATCAACCACTCTTTTCCGCTTAAGAGGCCTTCGATCATCCCTTCACCTAGCAAATAGATTACCTCCAAAAAATTCTTGTTGTTTAGAAATTTTGGATAACCAATAATTTGGTAAATAGGTTTTTATTTCTTCTCTCCAAAAATTTCTCTAAATTCAGCAAATTTTCACTTTATCATACGAATACTGTGGTTCTTTAAAAACATAATACTTTCAAGTCAAAATCTATGTATATTGTTGTAAAATAATATAATCTTTCAAAGTATTTCAAAGAAAAAAAGTAACTTATTTTTTTAAATTGAAATATTACTACATGAATAATGAAAAATTGGAACTTTGATGCTGTAATTTTTGATCTAGATGGAGTGATCACTAAAACAGCTTCAGTTCATAGTTTTGCATGGAAAAAAATGTTTGATAATTATTTGAAAACTCGTGAACATAGATTTAATGAATCCTTTGTCGAGTTCACAAAAGAAAATGATTATCTTCCGTTTGTCGATGGAAAACCTCGTTACAAGGGTGTTCAATCTTTTCTCAAATCCCGTGGGATAGAAATTCCATTCGGAAACCAAAATGATTCTCCAGATCTAGAAACGACATGTGGCTTAGGAAATAAGAAAAATCAAATTTTTCTAAATGAAATTAAAAAGGGTCAAGTTGAAATTTTTTGGTCTACAGTCGAACTAATTAAAAAATTGAAATCATGCGCTATTAAAATTGGAGTTGCTTCCTCTAGTAAAAATTGTAAAACAATATTAAAAGGCATTAAATTATTGGATTTGTTTGATACTAGGGTAGATGGAATAGCTTCAGCAGAAATGAATCTTCAAGGTAAACCTGAACCAGACATTTTTACTACAGCATGTATAAATCTTAATGTTCCCTTTGATAAAGCTATAATTATTGAAGATGCTGTTTCTGGAGTACAAGCTGGAAAAAATGGTAATTTTGGCTTAGTTATTGGAGTAGCAAGAGAAAATAATCATTATGATTTAGAAAAAAATGGGGCTGATATAGTTGTTACTGATTTATCAGAGATTTCTATTCAAACTTTAGTCAAGTGGTTTAAAGATGGTTTAGAGGATGATAGTTGGACCTTAAAGTACTATGATTATAAAAATGAAAAAAAAGAAGAAAGTAAAATAGAAGTACTTTGTACTATAGGAAACGGATATTTAGGAACACGTGGAGTAATTGAAGAATTTAATTTTAATTATTCTTCATATCCTGGAACATATATTTCAGGGGTTTATAATAAATTAGAATCTACTGTAAGTAATCGTATAGTTGTAAATGAAGACCTTGTAAACTGTCCAAATTGGCAATTTTTTACATTTAAAATCGGTAATAGAAAATTTTTATCATTTAATGAACAAAAATATACAAGAATTGAGCGTAAACTACAATTAAAAAATGGTTTATTGATAAAAGAAATGGAAATAATTGAGAACGATGGTAAAATAACACAGATTGTCTCTAAACGTATCGCAAGCATGAATAATTGTCATATTTTAGCTATGCAATACCAGCTGACACCAAAGAACTATTCTGGAAAAATCACCTTAAAGACCTCATTAGATGGTACAATTACTAATTCGGGTGTAGAACGATATAAGCATTTGAATTCAAAACATTTAATACCCGTTACCCAAAATTCAGAAAGAAATATTAGTTTCATTCAAGTAAAAACTAATCAATCAAATATACAAATTATTTTAGTTTCTAAACTCATAGTTTCACAAAATGGTAAGCAGATCGAAATTAAAAACTGGAGAAATTATGAACAAGATGGAAAAATTGATTCTGAAATCACACTAGATGTAACTGAGAAAAGTACTATTAAAATTGAGAAGATTGTTTCAATATATACTTCACAAGATCCTGATATTCTAAAAGAATCTTCATTGATTGATATAGCAAAATCAACAGCATGCAAATATTATGATTTTGATAAAATAGTCACCAACAGCTCTAAAATTTGGAAAAATATATGGGATAAGATAGATATTAAAATAGAGGGGGACAGATTAATACAGAAACTTATTCGGCTTCATATGTATCATTTATTTGTTACAGCTTCACTCCATAATGAAAAATTAGATGTTGGAATTCCTGCACGAGGTTTACACGGGGAGGCATATCGAGGTCATATCTTTTGGGATACACTATTCATATTTCCTTTTTATAATATGAATTTTTACCAAATTACAAAATCTGCCTTAAAATATCGCTATAAGCGTCTTCATAAAGCTAAGGAATATGCAGAAACGTATGGATTTAAAGGAGCTATGTTTCCATGGCAATGTGGATCTACTGGAGAAGAAGAAACTCAAACATTACATTTAAATCCTCAATCTGGGGCATGGGATCCAGATTACAGTTCTTTACAACGTCATGTCTCGTTAACAATAGCTTATAATATTATTAACTACTATTCGTGGACATTGGATTTAAGTTTTCTAATTAATTTTGGTTTAGAAATATTACTCGAAATATCCAATTTCTGGGCTAGTAAAGTCCAACTCAACAATTCTAATAGTTATGATATTTCTGAAGTCATTGGTCCTGACGAATTTCATGAAAAACTACCAGAGAGTAAGAAAGGAGGTTTAACTAATAATTTCTATACAAATATTATGGTAGCCTGGTTGTACAATAAAATGGATATTTTATTGAAAAATGTTGACAGAAAAACAAAATTAAGATTATTTACCAAAACTAACATAAATGAAAAAGATTTAGAGAAATGGAAGAAGATTAAAAGAAATTTAAAAATTAATATTTCCGATGAAGGGATCATTGAACAGTTTGAGGGGTATTTCAATTTAAAAGAACTAGATTGGGATCACTATAAGAAAAAATTTGGAAATATCGGTCGAATGGATAGGATTCTCAAATCAGAAGGAAAAAGTTCAGATTATTACAAAGTATCTAAACAAGCTGATACCTTAATGCCCTTTTTTCTACTCTCATTAAGTGAAATTCGCCAGTTACTTTCATCATTAGGATTTAAAACTTCCGATGACATTTTACATAAAAATTTTGATTATTATAGTAAGAGAACATCTCATGGATCGACATTAAGTAAAGTAGTACATTCTCACCTTTTAAACTTGATAGGAAGGAAAAATGAGAGTTATGACTATTTCATTGATGCGATTAAAAGTGATTATATAGATATACAAGGAGGTACTACTGGTGAAGGAATTCATACAGGAGTAATGGCAAGTACCACAGTTCATACAATCATGAATTTTGCAGGTATAAATTTTAAATCTGAAATAATAAGTATAAATCCAAATCTTCCTTTCAGATGGAGAAATATTAAATTTGGATTTAGTTATAGAAAAGTAAACTATAAGATTAACATTTCTAAGAAAAAAATTCGAGTTCATGCTGAAAGCAGTGTGTTAGATGAAATTGAAATTGAAATTATAAACAAGAAATATTTGGTAACTTCGAAAATTTTAGAAATTGAGTATATGTGAAGAACCCCTTTTAATAATGAGGTTTCTATTAAATGATTGGTGACATACTTCTAATTACAGAAAATCATAGAAAAGCTGCAAGAGAAATTATTACAAAATTGGGAAAAGAAAAAAGTCTCAATAAATATATAATAGCTATTAGTGGGGAATCAGGATCAGGAAAGAGTGAACTTTCTCATATGGTAGCAAAGTATCTCAAAAAAGACAATATTTATACTAAAATTTTACACTCTGATGATTTTTACAAAATTAAACCCATTAAAAGGAGTGAATGGCGAAAAAATCATGGTTTAGAAAGTATTGGAATTAATGAAATCGATTGGGATAAAATACATTTAGTAATTCAGAGCTTCAAAAAAAGTGAAAAATGTTCTATGCCATCAATTGACCTATTAACAGATCAAGTAGATACTCTAACAACAGATTTCAATGACATTAAAGTATTAATTGTCGAAGGTCTCTATAGTTTAAATATCGAAGCTAATTTAAAAGTGTTTATTGAATTAACTTATCTTGAAACTAAATTATCACAAAAAATAAGAGGTAAAGAGGAATTAGATGAAGAAAGATTAAAAATTCTTGAACGAGAACACAGAGAAATTCAATCCTTAAAATCTAGAGCTGATTTATATGTCACGAAGGATTTCAGCATCATTAACACTTAAAGTAGCAAATTTTGTTTTTTTAAAAAACGATTAGGTTTAAATTTCAATTTATAATAAGAAAAGTCTAAAATCCTTAATAATAACTACATTTCAACTCTTATAATTTTTCCATAGTTTTCTCATTTACTACTAGGTCTTCTCTCTTTGGCTATAGATCAATTTTTCTATAGAGACCAAAAAGAACTCTTTCAGGAGTCATCAGAGCTTCAGAAGACAGATCAGAAACAGGATAAAAAGCTTTTATAGTAATTCTAATAGAAAATATGCTCCAATTCTATGCATCAATTCAAAATTTTCAATTGATAGTAAAAACCCTAGTATCGCTCTAAAATTATTTGAAACATCTTTTTATTTTTCTGATGATTTTTTATTTAGTAATAACAATTGAAAAGGGTATTTCCCACGTTATGTCCAAAAAATGGATTACCGGTTATTTTTATTATCGATTCACCAATAATTTTAAATCAAAGTCAGCGTTAAATTACTGAATTCTTTAATTTAGTATCTTACCTACATATTTCAATATGAATACAAATAGTTTGATACAAGTAATACTTATTGTCATTATTTTTTTTATTGCTGGTATGTTAGTTTATAATTTTGTAAGTGTTCCCATAGATTTAGGAGATAATGTTTCCGAAAAAACATCTGGCCCATTTAAAATTGTCAAGTTAAATCATTCAGGTTTTACCTATCAAGAATTAGAAAAAAATATATTATCTGGTGGAATCAGACAGGATGGAATTCCTCCAATTGAGAATCCTGTTTATCTTACTGCTGAAGAAGCTGATGATGTTCTATTTGATTCTGATTTAGTATTTGGTTTCAATGATGGGAAAGGAAATGTTTACGCTTTTCCGCAAAATATCCTGGTTTGGCACGAAATTGTAAATGGTAATTTTGGAGAAGTTAATATTTCAATAACCTATTGTCCACTAACAGGCTCAGTAGTTGGATTTGTAGGACACTACTTAACTATTGAAACTACTTTTGGGACATCAGGAAAATTACTGAATAGTAACCTGGTAATGTATGATCGAGATTCGGGATCATTTTGGCCCCAAATACTCGGAAAGGCAATAAATGGTGACAATGTGGGTCAAGAATTAGAAAAAGTTCAACTTTACTGGACTTTTTGGCAAAACTGGCGAGATAATAATCCTACAACTAAAGTATTGTCTGAAAATACAGGCTTTAATAGGAACTATGGATTAGATCCTTACGGACAAGATTATTATTCAACGGGTTCACCCTTATTCCCAGTAATGTCATCAAGTGATTTGTTACCTCATAAATCAGTAGTAATAGGAATAGATTACCAAAATACTCAATTAGCTATTCAGAAAAATGTTATCAGATATCATAAAGTAATTAATACCAATATTGCAAATGAAAATATTACAATATTCTTTGATGAAGATTTAGGTGTAGCGAGAGTCTATAAATCTAAAGTTAACGATATTATTTATTCTTTTGAGAATATAAATGGTAAATTTGTAGATAAAGAAACTGGAGAAATTTGGACGGTCGAAGGCGAATCAACAATTGGTAATTTAGAGCCAATAGTTTATTTTGATGTTATGTGGTTTGCATGGGTTGCTTATAGCCCATCCACTTCTCTGATAATCTTTGAATAGTTTATTTTATTTTTGACTATTGTTGAATAACCCAAAATAAAGAAAATGACAACAAATTGTTATAAATGAAAATTGAAAAAGAAATTATAAAATAAAATATTAAAAATATACATTAACTAGTAAACTTAAGAATTGCAATAAATCTTTCAAACTATTTTATCATGGAATGTGAATATTAACCCTTCTACCCTATTTAAGGGACAACAGTTATGGCTCAATCAAGATCACCTCAGCACCATCGATTTTAACGTCAGCTTGATGATCTCTTTGTCGGTTTGAAGTAATATTTAATCCTTTAGAAGAGTAAATTATTCCTTTTCTTGAATTTAAAAAAGCTCTAATCTCTCTCTAAAATTTAATTTGATAGATATTTTTATTTTTGTGAAGATTTTTTCTTTGGTAATAGCAGCTGAAAAGGGTTTTTCCCACGGTATGTCCAAAAACTGATACATGTAATGGTTTTTTGTATTCCCGATTCTTTTCGAAGGTCTTGAATAATTGTTTCTCCAATTTGATCCATGTTTTTAGCGGTAATCCTTATTATAAAGTCCCACTCTCCAGTAATAACAGATACCTCCTCCACACCTTCTAATTCTGAAATATTCTTCGCTACTTCTTGTTGGTTTGCTCCAGCTGTACAAGTTGCTAGAATATAACCAGAAATAGCCCCAATTCTACGGTAGTTTGGGATAATGACACTGTTTAATATTTGTGAATTTTTTTCTCCTGTGTAACCATTTTCTTCAAGTTTTCCCAATCTAGAAGCGATAGTATTCCGACTTTTTTTTAATTTATCAGCTAAATCTTTTATATTTATTCTTGGGTTTGAATTCAATTCTTTAATAATATCCCAATCTAAATCATCCAATGATACTGATATAGAGTTATTATTAACCATATTTATTTCATTTCTTCCTATTCTTTGATTCATTCATATAAGTATCAATTCTGTTTTAAATGTGCATAATACATATTTTTTCTAAAAAAATTGACTATTTGCATAGTTCATGAATTTTTTCTAATTGAAAGCACAAAGATTAATAAATATCTTGAACATTTTGCTTAATGTTACTTTTTTTTTTTTATCAAAAATTTGAGTGAATTAATATGAATGAAAGTAAGTTTATCAAAAAGAAAATAGCAGAATTAGAAGAAGAGTTAGCAAAACTTCGGTCAGTTTCCTCAGAAGAAGAATATTTTCTAAAAAGAAGTAAAGAACAAATTGAAAAACTTAACAGAAAAATGTTAGAATCAAAAGATCGTAATTTTCACACTGTAGAAACCCATGGTTTATATTGTAATGAAGAAAGGAATCGTTTGAAATCACAAACTCTTCCAATATTTAGTACACCGACTGGTGGGGGTTATGATTCCTTAGTTGATGGATCCCTTTTATTATCATACCAAACTATTAACGATCCTAATAAAATTTACAGTAGAATTGATAATACTACTGTAGATCACTTGGCAATGAAATTGGCGGCTTTAGAAGGTGTTGGAATCCCGGAAATAACTCAAGGATTAGTGACATCATCAGGAATGTCAGCAATATTCACAGCAACCATGTCATTTCTAGATGTGGGAGATAATTTCGTATCTTCATGTAAAGTTTATGGCGGCGCAAATCAATTATTCGAGGTTACTTACAAAAAATCTGATTGGCGAGTTCGATGGGTAGAGGAACCAGATGAAATTGACAAATGGCAAGAGCTAATTGATTATAGAACTAAGTTTCTTTTTGTTGAGAGTCCTTCTAATCCAACTCTCTACGTAGCTAATATATCTGAGTTAACAAAACTTGCTCACGATCATAACATACCATTGATTGTTGATTCTACAATAGCTTCTCCAGCATTGATGCGACCTTTAGAATTTGGTGCTGATGTCATTGTTCACTCATTATCAAAAATTATTGGATCATCAGGAAGAGCAATAGCTGGAGTAATTATAGGAAAAGATAGAATTGTAACCAAAGATGTTGAATATGAATTTGATTTTGTTAATAAACTTAAGGGTGGACATTTTCGCAATCTAGGTCCTTGCTTGAGTCCTCAAGCGGCAGGAATTATCTGGGATAATTTAAACACACTTAGTTTAAGAGTTAAAGCTGTATCTGAAAATGCTATGAAAATCGCTAAGTTCCTTGAGGGTCACGAAATGATAGAATCAGTTAATTATCCAGGTTTATCTTCACACCCACAACATGATCTTGCAAACGAATTATTCTCATTACATGATGGATCAAAAGGTTATTTTGGCTTTTTAATGTCATTTCATGTTCGTGGAGGTTTAGAAGTCACCAAAAAATTCGCTGAAGAATTCAAATTCGGATTACAAGTAACTGATTTAGGAAGAGACCACACTATTTGGGTTCATAGCGCTTCTACCACTCATGGCCAAATGACTCAAGAAATGAGAACTAAATCTGGTGTTTTAGATAATATGATTAGGTATTCAGCTGGGTTAGAAGGAAGTAGTGACGCAATCAAAGCCCTTGATGAAGCTCTTTCAAATCTTAGTTCCACTATTCCATCATCTTCAAATATCCCTACTCATTCCCCAAATGTCTGATATTAATTAACAATTATTATAACAGAAAAATTATTTATTTTTTCTTTTTTCCTAATATCTGCATTATATCATTGAAGGTAAAAAATTAAGTTAAAAAATCCAATACAATATTATAGTAAAAGTTACGTTTGTGAGCATTATGTCTGAAATAAGGACTCCTGAGCAATTCATGCTTGAATATGAAAAAAAGACTAATTCTTTTAATTTTGAAAATGTTATTCCTTTAATTGCAGAAGAAGCAGTATATTGGTTTACTGATGGTTCATTTACTGGTTTGAATGAGATCCGTTCAGCTTTTGAAGAGACGTGGAGAACAATTGAAAAAGATAAATTTACAATCTTAAATATAAATTGGATAACATAAACAGGAACTGTTGCTGTATGTCTTTACTCTTTTAAAGCAGAAGGTGCAATTAAAGGAAAAGAATTTACTATCATGGGTAGGGGAACTAATATATTAAAAAAAATTGATGGAAAATGGAAAATAATTCACGAACACTTGAGTTATAATCCTCAGAATAACAAAAAATAAAAATATTTTTTTAGGACAAAATTTGTTCCTCTGTTGAAATTGATTTAAGTTCCTAATAATTAGATTATTTTGTTTTTTTTTGTAAATGCTTAAAAAAAATAATAACTGAGATTTCTAAATTGAATTTAATCAGTTTTTATTAATAATACTTTGTTTTATTTTTTGATAAATTTTTAGAATAGATTTGAATACTATATTGAGATTAGGAGTTTATAATATTGTATAATCTTGCATTCATTGGATTTGGAGTAGTCGGACAAGGATTACTTGAGATATTAGTAAATAAACGTGATTGGCTTAAAAACCAATATGGATTCGAATGGAATCTTGTAGCAATTTCTGATATTATGAAAGGATCAAAATATAATCCTGAGGGGCTTAATGCAAAAAAATGTCTTGAAGAAGTAAAATCTAATGGTAATATAAACAGTATTGATGCTCTGAATAGTGATTGGGACTCTTTGAAAACAATTAAAGTATCTAATGCTGATATTATCATAGAAGTATCTTATACTGATATTAAAACTGGTCAACCAGGCTTAAGTCATGTTGAAGCGGCAATTGAAAATGGAAAACATGTTGCAATGACAAATAAAGGACCTATGGTAGTTGCTTCTGCAGATTTACTTAAAAAAGCTAGCTCCAAAGAAGTTTTGTTAAGATATGAAGGAACTGTAATGGCAGGAACTCCAGTGTTAATGCTTGGAAATAGAAGCCTAAAAGCCTCAGGGATTACCCAGATACGTGGAATACTAAATGGGACAACTAATTATATCTTGACTGAAATGGAAAAAGGTGTAGCATATGAAGATGTCCTAAATAAAGCAAAAGAATTAGGTTATGCAGAAGCGGATCCAACAGGTGATATTTCTGGTCTTGATAGTCTTGGAAAGTGCATTATTTTAGCTAATACTCTTATGGGTGCTTCATTAAGTGTAGAAGATGTTGAATTAGAGGGTATTACAAACATATCTCTTGACAATATTAAGTCAGCAGCCGAAAAACAAATGAGATGGAAGTTAATTGGGGAAATTTTGACAGATCCTTCTGGAAAAGTTTCTGCTTCTGTTAAACCTATGAAAATACCATTTTCAGATCCATTAGCGAGTATTAGTGGTCCTACTAATGCAATCACGTTTACTACTGATCTGATGGGTGATATAACAGTAATTGGAGCAGGTGCAGGTAAAACAGAGACAGGTTTTGCACTATTAAGTGATTTATTAGATCTTCATACTGAAATACAACATGAAAAGAAATAAATTCTAAGTTGAGGTAAAGAAAGATGAAAATGTTATTGAATGGTGAATGGGTTGATCGAGAAAGTAAAATTGACGTAATAGATCCTTTTGATGGTTCAGTAGTTGATACCGTTCCACAGGGTAGTAGTGCTGATGTCAAGTTAGCTATTGATGCTGCTGTTGAAGGATTTCAAGTAATGAGAAGATTATCGACACTTGAAAGAATAAATATTCTTCGGAAAACTTCTGATATTGTTAAAGATAATATGGAAGAATTTGCTCAAATAATTGCACGGGAAGGATCTAAAACTATTCGTGAGGCTAGAAAAGAAGCGTATAGATGTACTACAACATTAGATGTCTCTTCAGAAGAAGCACGAAACATTGTAGGAGAAACAATAAATTTTGATCAAAGCATGGGATCAGAAAATAGACGTGGATATTATTATCGTTTTCCTATCGGTGTGATAGCAGCAATTACTCCTTTCAATGATCC
>MDVS01000027.1 GCA_001940645.1 Candidatus Heimdallarchaeota archaeon LC_3 | reverse complement strand
AACAACAGTATTCAATAAGATTGTGACAGAATTTAGTTATAGCCTAGCCAAGAAGTCACTGGAATATGCAAGAAAAGCATACCGAGAAGAAGTGACGAAAGAGGATCTACAGCGAGCTTACCGAGAAAAAAACTGATCAGAAGAATTGGAAAAAGTGGTTTATAACCTTGAATTTTAAAAATTGAGATAAAAAAGATACTCTACTAGTTACTTTTAACAAAACAGAATCTAATTTGATTCCTTTTCACGTCTAAGCAAAGAATTGGTCCGCTTAAAAGGTAACGACTTACTTCGATATCATCGTATTTGGTTATTCTATTCACCTTTCTTTTTCATCTCTACAATTTTCCTTTTCAATTAACAGTAGCCTTGGAAAAAGATTAAGTTCAACAATTACGTCAATTTTCCAAGTCTAATCTACTTTTAACGAGGGATTATTATTATGGCAACAATCTCAAACAAACAACAATCTAAATCTATTCGCGTCAAAGACTTCACTAATATGAAGATAAGTCTTCTCTATGTTGGAACTTTGATTGCTTCAGTTATCCTCAACATTGCAGGTCTTTCATCCCTCGCCTGGGTTAATCGTTTTCTTTAATCGTATTTGGTTATTCAAATAACTTTTTTTTTTAAAATTCAATTATATTTCTTTTTGATTAGAATTGTGAATACAAGAATCAGGAATATTTAAAATCGCATTTTTTCTTTTTACTCTTGTGAATTCTAACGAAGATAATGAAAAAGGTCCAATAGTCCGAGTTGGGATGGAACGAAGGAAATGGGGTAAGTTCTTGACTATTATTACCGGTCTGGAGTCTAAAAATCCTACAATTGACATAAATGATATTATTAGACGTCTCCGAATACGATTAAGAACGAACGTCATTTCTACTAACGATCAAATTGAGATCGAGGGAAATCATATATTTAAGACAAAAGAATTCCTTAAGGATGAAGGATTTGATCTTTAGTATAAAATTATATAATCAGTTACACGTTTTCTATTAGCATATTTGGTAATTCAAATAGCTATTTTTCTTTACTCATCTTTTTTATTTGTATATTTTTTTTACTATTTGCAACAAAGATACTATTATTTCTGCATCTATGAGTGGTTGATTATGTTCTTGCCTTTTAATCCATTTTACTATTTTTTTATCAGTAAATATTAGTTCTCTCATATCTTTTGGTATTTTCAGATCACTTGTTTTATGCACAAATAATAATGTTCCAATTATTCTTGGATACAGATCAGTTGTTGTTAAAAATTTTCCTAATATTGTTATTTGTCTATCCAATTGTTTTATTGGGTTCGCTAAACTCTTTGTATACTGTTTTTGTCTTACTAGCCACCATTCATTTTGTCTTGATGCCATTATCTGTCCCGAATTATTTTTTACTTCAACGATGAATACTGCTGTCGGTCCTACGATAACATAATCAATTTCTTGAGTTTTTTCGGAATTTGGGTAAAACGGAATATTTACCTGGTTAAAAATCGTATATTTTTTTGGTAGTTTTTTTAGCATTCTGAGTGCTTTTTGTTCCCCCTTTCCCCCTGCTCTTAGAATTACTCCCACATTTGGTATTTTTTTAAAAAGAATATACGTCATGATTATTGTGGTTAAATAAACTATTAATTGTCTTTCAGGAAGCAATTGTTTAAGGATAAAGAATATCCCTATTAAAAATATTTGGACAAATATTAAAGCTTGTAATCTTTTTTTGTTTGCTTCAATAATTAGCCTATTTTTCGTGATATTTCGTAAATTAGCCAAATGTATCTGTAAATAAAAGTAAATTTCTTTATTAAGGTTATCATTTTCAATTATGAGTGATTTAATATATTTAACTTACTTTGAATCATCACATTGGTTATTCTTTACCCCTTTTTTTTCTTTACTTTTTTTTATCTTATTGACTCCAAACTCCCCTTTGTTACTGCAATTATCAGTTAACTTTAATTTTCAGATTCTTTCTATTTATAATTTACACAGGAGGCAAATATCATGGCTTTAAAACACAAACAACAAAGCTAACTGGAAATCAAAAAAGACTTTTGCAACCTTGAAATAAACTTACAAAATGCAGACACCATTATTGTCTCTCTTGTCCTCAGTAAGGGAATTCTTTCCTTGATTACGACTTTCTTTTGATAAACGTAAATAAAGACATTTGTCTTAGACTTCTTTGCAAGTAAATAAGTTTAAATAAATTGTGATCTCCTAAATAATATCCTTTCTTTATTGTCTAAGGGTTTTTAATGGATCAGAAAATTTTAGAAAATCTCTATGTAACTGGAACCTATTCAAAATTACTTGAAGAAATAAAAAAGTTGTCATATAAGGATCCAACGTCTAAATTAAGTGACATTGAAAAAGCAATTTGTCTTTCCTACCATTCTAGAGGATTAATTCGTTTAGGTAAAATAGCAGATGCTGAAAAAACTCTTCAAGAGTTTAACAACAAATTAAATGAATGTAGCAATAATTTCTCGCTTTCATCTTTGATTTATTATACATCTGTTCTAAATTTACTCAATCTGCAAGGAAATATTGAAAAATCTTTAAAAATTGGATTAGAGATTGAATCTTTAATAAATATTGAAAAAAATGTTTTTTCTGAGAATGAGGAAATTTTTTCTTTTTGGAGTGCTTTTCTATATTATTTAATTGGAATGGCTTATTATTATCAATTTAAACATGATCTGGCTAATCAATATCTAAAAATAAGTCTTAATGTTAATAAAAATAATCTATATATAAAGGGAAAGAGTTTATACTTAATTTCGTATATAAAAATAGAAAAAGGCGAATTTTTTAAGGGTGATTTTTCATTTGAAGAGAGTTTAAATATTTTTCGAGAAATCAATAACCGTCAAGGTCAAGCTTGGGCAATTCTGTGGCAAGGGCAATTTTTATTGCAGAAGGGAAATCTCAAATCTGCAAAAAATATGTTTTTAGAAGCCTTAAATTTATTCAGTTCTATTAAAGAACCTCAAGGATTTCATATAACTAATTCACTTATCGGATCTTTATATTTTCATCAAGGAGATATAGATTCTGCTGAAAAACTATTAGAAAAATCCTTTGATTCATTGGTAGAGATTGCAGATCCTCAAATGCTTACTTATTGTGTGATTCCTCTTTTATTACTTTATGCTGAGACAGGGCAGCGATTAAAGGCAACAAATTGTATTGATTTATATCAAAATAAGTGTGAAAAATCTTCAAGCAGCAGAATAGAAATAAATAGACTTATTGCTAAAGCAATATATCTAAAATCAAGTACACGGTTGATAGACAAAGGAGAAGCTCAAAAGATATTTTTGAATTTATTAAATGATCCAAATAGAAAAGTGATGAATCCATATGTACATACAGATAAATCCTTTACCTTTTTTATTATTGTAAGTTTGATTGAACTTTCCTTAGAAGAATTTAAGATATCAGAAGATAATTTAATATTGGAAGAAGTAAAGCAATTAATTGATAATCATATTCAAAAAGAAGGAAGTAAAGAGTCTCTTGAATTTATAGAACTTGAACTTATTGGAGCTAAATTTTTAATCATTGAAGGAAAATTAGGAGAGGCTTTGAATATAATGGAAAAAACCAAAGAAATCGCAGTAAATAATGATTATCATTACCTAGAAGACAAAATTAACAAAGAAATTGAGAAAATCGACAGAGAATTTAAGAAAACAATTGATAGCACTGTTAAAGAACGAATTCAAAGAATGCAGCTTGAAGTGTATCTCCAGGAAGCAAAAAAAATTCAAGGAATAATCTAATAAAACTATAAATAAGAAATTTTTTAGAAATTAAGACTGATTATAATTTTTCTTTAGTTCAACTTAATTATGAATGGATAGCTAAGCAATCAGAATTACGTGATCTAACTAATGAAGAACAGTATTCTGAAGGAGAATTAATTGGGAGAATAAAAAATTCCAGATAGTGGAATAAAAATTGTATCAACAAGTAGTTTAACTGAAAATTTCGATTTTTTTAATGGATCCACATCATCATTTGAATCAAAATTCCAACACTAAAGATTACTCCATCTTCTGGTATTTGAGATTCAACTTCCAGAATATTATTAGAATCAATTGTACTAACAAGAAAAAACTCTTTTTCCTCCTACAAACGTTCCTAATACTTTTAAATTAAGAATTTCCTCAGGTGAAATTGTGAAAGGGTCTTTATCAAGTAATACAAAATCAGCTAAATATCCTGGTTTTAATAGTCCTTTTCTGTGTTCTTGAAACTCCGCATAAGCAGCATAATAAGTAAATAAACGCAAAGCTTCCCAAATACTCAGACGTTCTTCTGGATACCATCCACCTTCTGGGATTTTATCCATTTTTTGTCTGTTAACAGTCGCATGTAAAGAAAGTATAGGATCAGGTTTTTCAATTGGAGCATCAGATCCTCCAGAACACCAGACTCCTCTTTCCATCAAAGTTTTCCATGCATATGAGTATTTCATTCGCTTTTTACCAACAAACTTTTCTGCCCAATTCATATCAGATTCGATAAAAATCGGTTGAATTGAAGCTATTATTCCTAAATCTGACATTTTTTGAATTAAATCATCACCTAATATTTGACAATGTGTCAAAATTGGCCTTTTCTCTCTATTTAGGTACTTTTCGTACCCATTTATAGTTAATTCAGCCCCTTTATCTCCTATAGCATGAGTTTCAAGTTGCCAACCTTTCTCATCAATATCTTTTATTCTTTTGTGCAATTCTTCTTTAGAATAAATTAAAATCCCTGTACTGTTTGAGTTTTCATATGGTTCTCTCATTGCTGCGGTTTGTGCACCTAAAGAACCATCAGAATAGAGTTTTACTCTTCCCCAACGAAAATAATCATCACCATTTCCTGTTTTTGCCTTCGGATTGTTTTTTAATAATTCATCTAAATCTTCGTAGTTTGGAGTAAAATACACACGCACTTTTAATGTATCTTTAATTGATTGATAAATATCATATTTTGAGCTATCAAGTGTATGTATTGTAGTTATACCGACAGAATTAAGATAATCTTGTGCATTCTGTAACCATCGACTTTGATCCTCCTTTGTAGGTTCAGGAACTTTTCTAACAGCTTCTGACCAAGCGTTTTCTCTTAAAATACCTGTTGGATCACCATTTTCTTTATCTATTGATCCTCCTTCTGGATCGGGAGTTGTTTTGTTAATTTTTATTAAATCTAAAGCTTTAGAATTTAATACTCCAATATGATGACAAGCACGAGCTAAAATTATCGGATGATTAGGAGAAATATAATCTAAGTCCCACTTTGTTGGATAACGTTTTTCATTAAATAATTCTTGATCCCAGCCTACCCCAATAACCCACTCTCCTTCATCAGTTGATGAAACTTTTTCCTCCACCTTGGTTAACATCTCTCTAATTGATTTTATTCCTTTTAATTCGATTTGTTCCAGCCTTGACCCAATTCCAATAGCATGAAGATGTGAGTCAATAAAACCAGGAATTATGGTTCCATTGTATTCAACAATTTCTTGGAATTCACTTTTGTTACTCAAGACATGATTTTTTGATGTTAAATCGAGAATAGTTTCATTTTCTATTATTAATGCTTCAAAAAGTTCGTTTGGTTTATCTAAAGAATATATTTTATCAGCTAATATCGCGCTTTTCATTTTAAGTCATTAAAACATTAAATACTGATTTATTAATAATTACATTATATGTTACAGGTGCAGAAATGATAATTGATGGTGGATTACTGATCGTTTGACTTCAATTTTTATGCAATCAGATTTGTTTTGCCATATACAAGGTATTTTCAAATTCAGAAGCAATATCTGCATAAGATTTTGACTCTTTTTCTGATTGATATAACTTAACATTCATTTTTAGTTCATCTATCGAACGAACACCGGATACTACAGAATTTTCACCTAAATCTAACGCATAATTAATACATTGAGCTGGAGTAGCTGGATTATCTAATTTCATTGAAATGTTATTCCCTGAACTCATATATGCAGGATAATTTCTTTTTTTAGACGAAAATACTTTTCCACGTAAGAAAGTTTTGATTGCAATTAGAGCAACTTGATTTTTTTTACACGTTTCTATTAGCTTTTTTGTTGAATCTAAATTACCGGTAATAAAGTTTAATGTATACATCACAACGTCGAATTCACTGTTTTCGATAATTTTCTTTAGAAGCGCTGGATCATGTCCGCTAGTACCCATTGCCCTAATTTTTCCATCTTTTTTAAGTTGTTTCAAGTATTCAAGATTTCCTTTTTTAATCATGTTTCTATAATCATCGAGATTAGCAACCAGTTGTAATAATCCAACATCAACGTAATTTATATTTAATTTTTCTATCATTGAGTCAAAGGTATACTGAATTAATTTCAAAGAACGTGATTTTCGTGTTTTTTGAGCATTTTCATCGTACACATTCCCCAAATGTGCAGTAATAGTAATTTCCTTTCGATCTCTGACAAGAAAATGTTTAAATGTTTCAAAAAAGTAAGGTAAGTTAAAAACTAAATCAAAATGAGTAATTTCCAATTTCAAAGCTTCTTTCAAAATAATTCTGGGATTTTCATCTCTTGTTATGTTTTTGAGATTGCGAACACCCTTTGCAAAATGTTCAATACCAAACCTAGTAGACTAATTTTTACGCCATGATCTTCAAGTATATTCTGAACTTTACTCATGATTGAATAAAATTTTAATTCTTATTATTATTTCCGCATAAAAAATACTGGATGTTAATTATTATAAAGAAATTAATTTAAGGAAAAAACTCTCGATATAAAACAATTATTAGTTGAATTCTTTTATAATATCATTATGCTGATAAATTTGGTTTATCCCTGTATAAGTAGTGTAACTGAAAGTTAAAGCACTTAAAAGGTAACCATAAAAATAATTTGAGGCAAAAATAATCAATGCTACAAAACTAATTGTAATAGCAAAATAAATGCTGATTGCATTTAGAATCAATCCTTCAAAGATAATACGATTTTTATCAGATAATTTATTTGAATTACCAAAAGGTTTAATAACTTTAGACCAAAATCCATGAGTAAAAATCAGAAAAATAAGAGAATAAGATAGAGGAATCAACGCTACTATTAAAAGAACCTGTAAATTTTCATCAGTAGTTAAGATAAAAGCAAATTCAACTGAAAACAATGAAAATAAAATTAAAGATCCGAAAAAGAAAAACATCCATAAAATTCCAATTAATATCCCTAAAACAACCATTGCAATCCAATACTTTAATATAGGAAATAATTTATTTAGAAAAATTCCTTGACTAAATCCTAATAATAATGAACCTAAAACAATAGTTAATACTCCTAGTAAAATGTCGGGTGAGACAATTTGAAAAGAAAAATATAAAATAAACCAAAAAAAAGCATTTAAAATAAACCAATAAATCCTGAATCTAGGATAAACATCAGAAATACTCTTTTTTCTAATAGTATAGATCATTATTAATATCAAAGTTGTTAATTGTATAAATCAGATTATTAGATGAATTTTTTTATTATTAAATAAAAATAAACGGATTTTCAAGCTGTTATAATTGAAATATTCTCAAAAAATATAGTTTTCTAAGTTTACTTGTTTAATTTTTTTAGAAATTATCCTTTTTCACCATAAGATATCTCTCACCAAATCCTATAATATTTATTTTATTTGAAATTTTTTTGAATCCTAATCGTTTGTAAAAATATACAGCATTTATTCTCGAATTACACCAATATACATTTGCTTGTAAATGATTCATCGCATGAAGAACTAAGGCTTTCCCAATACCATTTTTTTGATATTTCTCTTCAACTGCCATTCCCCGAATTCTGTAGGTTCTTTGATCCTCTGATTGATTAGGTAGTTTTTCATTAAAAAATGAAGCTATTCCAATAATATGTTTAGTTTTAAATCTAATAGCACCAAGATATAACGCCTTTTCATCATCTTGACGTTTTATTTGATTAATGGATTTTTCAGGATTCATAATTCGATGACGCAAATCATATGTTTGCTCAAATGAAATTCGAGAAATCAAATAGTTTTGACCTGATATCATAAAATCCTTTTAGAGAGAAATTATGTTATCAAATTCAGATACTAGAAAAGAAGGTCTATAAAAAAATACTTATCTTTTGCTTTTTTTGCTTTTTTCCGATTTCGATTTATTTGAGTGATAAAATGAACCTCCACGTTCTTTCAATTGAAAATCTTAGAAAATTCTGTCACCTCAAATGGCATGATGACATTCCTGATGATGGAATAGCTATGGGAATAGCAGATATCGATTTTAAAGGTCCAGATGGTCTTGTTGACTTCATTACTACTCATCTTCATGAAGATATGAGTTTTTATGGACCTTATGAAGGGATACCTTCTGCAATTGAGGCAGGAAATCAGTTTCTGTTATCTAAAGGAATACCCCTTTCAGAATCGAAAAATTTACAAATTATTCCAGGGACAATGATGGGAATTTATTTAGTATTGGAATGGATTTCGCGAAAGCTGGGTGAAATTCTTATGATTAATCCAATTTATCCTCCCTTCATTAATCATGCAAAGCAAACTTGTAATACCATTAAATGGTTAGATTTACAGATAGCGGATGAGTGGCATCTAAACGAAGAAAAACTTAAAGAAAATGTTAATGAAAATATAAAATTACTCGTATTTAATAATCCTGATAATGAAGTTGGAATAGTGTTTAAAGAAGATGAAATTCGGTTAATTAGTGATTTATCTGAAGATTATGCCTTTCCATGTTTTGTAGATGAATTATATGAACCTTTAACATTTAAAAAATCAAACCATATATCTCTCGCCAGTCTGGAGAATATGCAAAACCGTTGTTTTACATTATTTGGTTTCCCAAAAGCGTATGGATTTGCAGGATGGCGTAGTGGTTTCATGCATCTTGCTCATCCTGAATTTGAAGCAATAAAATACATTGTTGAACAAATTTTAGTGGCCCCTTCTCCAGTTACATCATTAGTAATGGAATTTGCATTGACTTCTCCAAAAGTATTTAAATGGAAAATTGCTTTTCGTGATCAAATGGAGCATAATACTGAGCTTGTAACAAGGTTATTAACAGAAAATAATATAGAATGTGTTCGACCTGAAGGAGGATTCTTTGTTTTCCCTAAGATCGAACTAGAAGACTACAAATTTAAAAAAGATCTTTTAATAAACCAAGGAGTTGAAGTTGTTACAGGTTCTGAATTCGGACCAGCAGGTAAAGGTTTTATCAGAATTAATTGTGCGACATCAGAAGAAAGAATGGAAAAATGAATAATAAGAATTATTGAAGAATTATAATAACAAATCAATCAATTATTTTTGTTAGATCTTGATAAAATTCTTCCAATTGATCAGGTAAATAATACATAATGGCACGTGCTCCTTCTTCTATTGATGCCAAATCAAATTCATCACCTGAAACTTCAAATACAATAACATATGCTTGTTTATCTAAATTTTCCCTATCAATTCTGAGGGTTCGTCCTATACGTTGTAGCATTTGTCTTAATTGCTTACTATTAGCTATAATAATTAAGAATCGTAATTGAGGTAGGTCAATACCTTCATCGAGTGTTCGGACTGAGATAATAACAGATAATCTTCTATCACGGAGTTTTGTAAGGGCTAGATGATTTTCTGATGGATCATTTTGGGAATGAACGGTTGAAGAAGTAATTTCTAGACGTTCCAGTTCTTTTGCAACCTGTTCAGCAGTATCAATGGTCATAGTATAAACCATGATTTGAGTATCAGGAATTTTCTTTAGAAGAATTTGGACGGTTAGACAGGCATTATAGATTTTGTTTCTAGCTTTAAAATTAAGATGTCTACGTTTAAAATATGCCTGACGTAATTGGAAAATTTCAGGAATTTTATATTCCTTAGGCAAATGTTGCCGTAATAGCATGGAGATCTCAAATCGTAACCCTCTTGCCTCAAAGGTTTTTCTTACAGAATCCTTTAAAAATTGAATTCTATCTTCTATTTTCTGAAGTTCTTCCTCTTCGTCTTCTAGTAATCCCACTTGTGAAATAAAAATTGAATAGGGAGAAAGTAATTCATCTTTACGTGCTTCAGCAATAGTATACGAATAAATGACTTCTCCAACATGTTTGAGTAATATCGAATGAGCATTAGGTCTTAACTCAGGATCGGGGATAGTTGCTGTTAAACCAAGTTTTCCATACATTAGGTCGCTTTTCTTAGAAACAGGCAATTTTATTACTTTTTGAAAAACATCACTAGTATACCTGTGTACTTCGTCAAAGATTATGATGTTTGGACACCAATCATTAATAATGTCTTCATGACGAATAATTGTATTAACAACTTCCACTATGATAGTTGTTTGTGGTGACATATAGTTTATATCCAAAGGTATAGATCGTTTTTCGATAATAGATCTAATTTTTTGTCTCCATTGGATTGCGAGAGCCTGAGTAGGAGTAACTACTAAAAATCGACTTAATTGGTATCTTTTCATAAGTTCTAGTGCAATAAACGTTTTTCCTGTTCCAGGAGCAGCAACTACAATACCTGATCGATTTTTTAACCATTCATTTACTGCTTCTGATTGCCAATCGAATAAATCTAATCTTGATGAAGAATGTGAACCCAAAATAATTCATTTTCTCTTGTTTATTTTTCAAAATTAGTTTTTAACTTACTAAATTAAAATTTCTTCTTTAACTTTAAATTTTTTTTTCATAATAATTTTAGCAGGATTCGCAATAATTAGGCAAACCTATAATGATTTCGTGTTTAATGTCTTTTTGTAAAAAGGTTAATAAATTCATTGAATAATTACAAGGACAGGAGTGTGATCTAATGCAAAAATGTGAATTTAAACCCAATTGTGAAAATAATCAAATTATAACAGGAAAATTAACAGAAAATTATTGCAACGGGCATTTTCAAAAATGCACAAGATATAAAATACGAACCAGTTTAGGGGACGAATATATACCAAAAAGTTTGAGTCCAGATG
The DNA here is from genome assembly GCA_001940645.1 of Candidatus Heimdallarchaeota archaeon LC_3. The sequence continues at coordinate 90,529 of MDVS01000027.1, read as the reverse complement.
ATGAAATACGCGCACGGGAAATAATAAATCATGGTTTCAAGCATCATGAAGATCGAATTGATACTTATTACTAAAGTAACATTAAAAAAATGATATTTTCATCCTTTTTTATGAAACCATGGATCAAATTTATTTCTTACGAGAAATCAAAAAATAATCTTCGAACAATATATAATCGTGTTAAGGACTCTCAAGATCGAATTGATAACATTCTTATGATTCATAGTCTTCGTCCACATACCCTCGAAGCCCATATGAAATTATACAAGAATATTCTGCATCATAATAATAATACACTTCCTAAATGGCTTTTGGAAACCCTCGGGGTTTTTGTTAGCTTTTTAAATAGGTGTGATTATTGTGTTAAACACCATTTTGCAGGATTAAAACGAATTTTAAAAGATGAAAAGAGATCAGATGCAATTTGGGAAGCTATCGAGCAGGATGATATTGACAATTATTTTCAGGGAAGGGAATTAGCTTTAATGCGTTACGCAAAAGCATTAACTTTAGATCCTGGTCATTTAGGGGAAAAATTTGTTGTAAACCTTAGAGAAACTGGTCTTAACGATGGAGAGATCTTAGAGGCAAACCAATTAATTAGTTATTTTAGCTATGCTAATAGAACAGTGTTAGGATTAGGTGTATCGACTGATGGAGATATTCTTGGACTTTCACCAAGTGATTCTTCGGATCCAGATAACTGGGTACATCATTAACAAAAATCACAAATTCTCCTTCACATATTGTTCTAACAAATATAAAGCCTCAGAAAAATTTTCTTTACCAAATCCGATTCTAAAGTGACTGTTATCATAATCAAAAACTGTACTAGGGAGTAATAAAACTCCTTTCCTTTTTATTACATCTTCAACGAAATTTTCAACTTCATTTGAAAATTTAATTTTAATAAATCCAATATTTCCCGCTAAAGGTTTAACCCATTCAAAATGATTTGAAAATTTTTTCAAGAACACTTCTAATTCTTGTAAATTTTTTAAAATAATATCCATGTTACGTGATAAAAGCCTTTTGGAATGCTTAATAGCTATTGTTGCTAAAAATTCACTTGGCCCACTGTTACAAATAGTAGTATAATCTTTAAAAGCCTGAATAGGCTTTTTAAGGGCAGAATTTTTTAATGCTAGCCAACCTATTCGTAAACCTGGAAGTCCAAATGGTTTAGATAATACTCCTAAAGAAATTCCTTTTCTATATAGATCACAAGCTGAAACTAATCTTAATTCCTCATTGTACTCACTAAATCGATACACTTCATCAGAAAATAAAATAATATCATTTTTTTGACAAATTTCTAGAATTGTAACTTGCTCTTCTTTAGTAACTAAGTAACCAGTTGGATTGTGAGGTGAATTAATTAATATCGCCTTAGTATTATTTTGGACAAGATTTTCTATATTATTTATATCTAATCTCCAATTTTCTGCCTCAATCATCTGTAAATAAGATACTTCAATCTTGTTAGCCTTACAGACTTCATAAAGAGATTGATAGGCTGGGTATTGGACAATAACATGGTCACCTTCTTCTAAAATTGAGTTAATAAACACAAAAATTCCTTCTTCAGCCCCTGAAAAAACAATTATGTTATCAGGACTAATAAATCGATATAAGGTTGCTATTTGATTTCTTAACTCTATATTACCTTGGGATTCAGTGTATGATAATTTCATTTCAAAGAATTTTTCTGTTGCTCCCTTTTCCAATTCCAGCAATTTTTTAATCTCAAAAGATTCTGCATCAGAAGAGCTTAACATAAATGGAACAGTGAATTCATATTTTGCATAAAATCGTTCCAGCTTAAAATTTTTTATTTTCATTTCAAACCCAAGTTTAAAATTGAGGAAGATTTTCTAACCATTTTAAAACAATTTTTATCAATGCGATTCGCTTATCGGAAAATGCATGATCCGCTTCTAACAGTTCTTCAACTATGTGTGTTGTCTGAGCTGAATGAAATGCTTCAACTAACGGTTTGTGATGATTTGAAATAGGAACTACAGTATCTTTGCTTCCTCCAACTAATAATAAATGTCGATTTGAAAGTGTTTTAACAAAATTTATTACATTCCAGTTATTTTCGTTTTCTAGAACTTCTTCTAACAGTTTTTGTGACGTAGTTCCACTTAAAGGAAGTAAACTTTCTTCTAATAGTTGATTCAATATTTTTCTTGTTTCTTCGTCAATTCCAAATTTGGCCCATAAGTCGAAATTTACTCCTGCAATCGATGCTGCCGCATTTATAGATGAATTTTGATATGCTGTTATTAAACTCAGAAATCCACCCATACTAAATCCAATAGTGACAATTTTTCGGGAATCGATACGAAATTTTTGAATAATTTCAGGTTTTCTTAAATAACTCAAAACTGCGTGAACATCCTCAATGCAATGAGTAAAAGAAAAATCACCTTGACTACCCCAAGACCCCCGATAATGAAATGTTACCACATTCCATCCTGCTCGGCGTAAAACATGAGCTAAATCTAAATTTAGTTCATGACCCGGAAATCCATGTAACAGTAATATAGTGGGATGAAGTTCAGAACCCTGAGCAACATATAGTCTCCCAAGAAGTACGGATCCCTGATTATTAATGTATAATCCTTCTAATGCAGCAGGAAAATTTAAATCTGGATATGGATCATTGAAAATAGGGTCATATGAAATTATCGACAACTCCTAAATAAAATTACTACTGATTATTAATTAACTAGAATAATTACAGTGCTGTTATTTCTAATACTTTGTTTCATAAATATTTCCTTAGTAGGCAATTTCTTAATAAAATGGATCAAAATTCTTAAAATAGTCGGATTAGTAAATCTGAAAATTAATAAAACAATTATGCTAAAACTGAGGGTTATTTTTCAGTATGTTAAAAGAAGCATTTCCTGCAGGTACCTTGAAAGTAATATATGGACCTATGCATTCGGGTAAAAGTGGAGAATTATTAAGGTTATTAGATCGCGTAAAATTTACATCTAAACAAGTTAAAGTTTTTCAACCAAAAATTGATACGCGATCAAATGGAATATCCTCAAAATTTATTCCAGATAGAATCTATGAAACTAATCTTATTGACCATCCTTTAGATATTTTTAAACTTGATTTAAGCTGTCATATTATTGCATTTGATGAAGCTCAATTTTTTAGTGATTCTCTTTTTGATACCGTGAAAAAATTGATCTCACAAAACTACCATGTTATTGTTTGTGGTTTAGACAAGAATTTCAGAGCAGAAGGTTTTAATGATATGCCCGATATAATTAAATCTGCTGATGAGAAATTGCACCTGAAAGCGATTTGTGAAATAAATGACTGTGATTATGAAGCTACTTTAACTCAACGGTTAATCAATAATCTACCAGCCAAATACGGTAGTCCTACAGTTTTAATTGAAAGAGAGAATATTTCTGAACGTTATGAAGCCCGTTGCGAAAAATGTTATCAAATGGAATATCCTTTTGATAAAAACATTCCAAAATTAGTACTATAAAGCGAATCTAAAATCAATAATCTAATTTAAATCAGATAGCAATTTCCTTTAACGCTTGTTCTTGAATCTTCTTTTTCGAACTTCCCCTCTTTTGATCATATCTGGATAGCCATAATGGAATTCACATAAATAATAATCTTTATCTTTTTGTTTGTACATTGGTTCATCACATTCAGGACACATCAGTTCCTTTTCTGGAGTCTTCTCTTGTTTAGTTTTGGTTTCAACATTATTACTTATTGAAATCGTTTCTAATGGATTTTTTTCTTTTTTATCCTTTGTAAGTTTTTCTATTTTTTGATTCAAACTATTTTTAACAGCCATAGAAACAACATACAAGTCTTCTCCATTAGCTATTTCTGCTTCAGATGAAATAACGAACATATCGCTTCCAATTTTGATTTTTTTACTACTAGAAACAGTTACTCTAAGATTTTTCATTTTCTTTACCTATGACTAAACAAATTGTTTTATTTCAGAACCGAGGGAAAAAATATATTTCTGACTAACACCTAATTAAAAGTAAAAAAATGATATAAAAAACTCAGAAATTATATTATTATAATTAAAATTTGAGTTAAAAAGAGAATTCCTTGTATTTAAAATAAAAAGACAATTTTTAGAGCGTGTATTGTAACAGAGATTTAGTAATCCATCATTTAATTGGGTCATTTATTATTAGCAAATAATACTTCCGTTTCTGGTCTAGTTAAAACATAAAGAGCCGTTACACCAAAAATCGTTCCTATTGGGACATTAAGTATTCCTAAAGCAGCATTTACCATAGTACCAATCCTACCAAAAGATTTAAACTTGTATAAACTAACTCCAAAGATAATACTAAGAATACCGTAAATTGTCAGCCCAAATGCAACTAATACAAGTATATTTCTAGCCAAGGGCCAAAATTGTAAGAATTCTGGATCAACTTCCCCGATATGGGGCATAATTTCCGGTAAATTGGCCACTAAAAACCATATAACTGTCGATCCAATGAATGCTAGTATACCAAATGCGATTTCTAACACAGCAATTACTTGGATATAACTCCGATAATCATTATATTTTTTACTAGTATCTTTCGAGGAGAAATCAAATGATGCAAGTTTTTTCGCAGGAGATTCATATTCTACAGTAATACCACAACGAAAACAGTATTTAGCATCATCATCTAATAAGCTACCACAATTTTTATAATAATTTTTTGACATTTTGATCTTCACTAATTATAATTGGGATTGTAATCCTTAAAATCATTTATTTTTAGGCTTTCAAGCGACTGATATTGGACAATAAGACATAAATCAAGAAAAAAGCAAATACAGAAATAGAAATAATTTAACGAAAATCCATGTTTTTTTAAAAAAACTCATATTTAATTAAGATAATAATTATTTTTGTTTACTTTTTCTATTTTGAATATTTTTATTAAAATTACCAATCTCCTATAATTAAAAAGGATAACGTCAATAGAAATATTAAGAAAGGTTTTGAATAAAAAAATGGTCATTAATTGGGGTATTCTTGGAACAGGAAGAATGGTTAAGAGGATGGTTTCAGCAATTCAATCTTCTGATCAAGGAAATATTCTTGCGATAGCCAGTCGTGATAAAAATAGAGCTCATTTATTTGCCCAAACTAATAATATTCCTACTATTCACGAAAACTATAATCACTTATTATCAGATTCGAATATTGATGTAGTGTATATTGCTCTTCCTAACCATCTACACAAAAAATGGACTATAGAATCGGCTCTTCACGAAAAACACATCCTCTGTGAAAAACCTTTTGCAATGGATGTACAAGAAGCCACAGATATGTTTTCAGCATGTGAAAAGCAAGATGTTATTACAATGGAAGGATTTATGTATCGATTTAATCCCATCCTTACAAAATTGAAGGAATTATTAAATAAAAATTCCATTGGTGAACTTAAATTTGTTAATTTTAGCTTTTCTCATGAAATAACAAAATATTTAAATGATAAAGATAACTATCGATATTATAGGGAAAAGGGGGGAGGGTCATTATATGATTTGGGGATATATGCTATTAATTTCTTTAACTTTTTATTCAGAGATAAATTTCCAAAAATTCTAAGAACGAATGCATCCTTAATTAATTCAAATGGTGCAGATCTAACATTTTTAGCTACTCTTCTATATAATCAAAATGTTATTTGTAATTTAACTTCAAGTTTCTTGTTTTATGGTAACTATCTCTTGTTATCAGGAACTAAAGGAATTATAGAAGTTAATCATCTTACTTCTCCTTCTCAAAAAACAATACTCATAAAGAATACTAAAAACGAAGTTATTTTCAAAGAAGTAATCCCATTTTTTGATCATTTTAAAGCCCAAATTGATCATATCAATGACTGTATTAGTTTAGATCAAAAACCATTAATTAAAAAAGAAGAGACACTAAATACAATAAATATTATTAATCTACTGGATGAAAACTTGAGAAAAAACAATATCGATAACATTTTTTGATTCCAGCATTTTATAATAATTTAATTATTTTGCCTTAATACTTACCAATTTTCTTTCATAACATGCAGAACAGGTAACATCAGTATCTGAACACAAGCAACATTCATCTAATCTTAAATCATAATCATAATTTGGACATTTACAGATTTTATTACAAGTTTGACAAGCTAACCAGTTTTTTTTTTCCATATCAATAAGATTGCTAATCAATTCTTTATTCCTCATATTTTTGTTCATATTTAACTTTTTACATAATTTGGGCAGTCCTTACATTGACAAGAACCATATAATTTGCATCCTGTTGTTAATGATTCGAAATATATGCAATTAGTTTCTATATCAGCAAAAATAGGTAATTTAGATCTAGGAGGACGTTTTATACTATCTTTGAACATCATTATAATGTATTCCAAATATATTTTATCGTATACTACTTTTTTTGTTTAACATCAATATATATGTAACACTAAATCAATTATTTTCAAGTCTTATTATAATTCCTTCAAGAGAGAGATAATTGAAAGTAAATTTCTTTAAAACCTGGAAAGTCTGATAAGAAACTTTCAAAAATGAAATTAAAATAGTGAATAAGTAGAAAAAATGTATAGAATTGATAAAAAATTTCTTATTTTATTATTAACAATCATTATCCTAATCTCAAGTGATTTTTCGGTCACTGGTCAGCTTGATCTTCGAGAAGCAAATGTTACAAATGTAATAATTGAAAAAATTGAAAATTCACAATATGAATTTTCTGTTACTTTATTTCATGATGATGATGGTGAAGAAGGGTATGCTGACTTTTGGCAAGTAGAAACTCTAAATAATACATTACTGGGAAAACGTATCCTAACTCTTGCACATGGAACAGTTGAATTCACAAGATCTGCGATTATCACGATACCTGATTTTATCCAATATGTTGTTGTTCGAGGTCACGATATTTTACATGAATTTGGTGGGCAAGCAATGTTAATAGATTTAATGAGTAAAAATACCCACATCGTAGATCAAGGTAGTAATAATATAAGTTTAAATGGTTATGAAACAGTTTTCCAATCTTCAGTAAGTTCAAAGACAACTACTATGGGAAGCATGAATTTTCTTTTTATTATGGGGTTAATGGCTATTGTCGTATTCAGAAAAATAATTTTGCTTTATTAAATACCCAACAACAAGTTCCTTAATAATTCTCTTAGTAAGTAGGTAGAATCCTAAAGGTAGAGTAGCTAAATGAAAAGCTAAATCACTAATTTTTCTCAAGTTCTCTTTTGGAGAAAAGTCAATATTTTCTTTTGGTACAGCTTTCAATACAAAATAAGTTCCTCGCTGGACGGATTTGTTGTGATTTAATACAATAGTTTTGATTGAACCGATTATATCCTCTGACATGATTTCTATTACTCTACATATATCACCAATCAAGGAAAGGGACTTCTTGCGAGAAAGTTAAAAAAAATGACGAAAAGGTAAAATTTTTTAATTTCATACCTGAAAATAATAAAAAGCTTGATAAAATATCCTTGATAAGAGTAAAAGAATTATTTAATCGTTGGATTGACATGCTTGATGTAGAATCTTATTCTGTTGATAACACCATAAATTTTTGAATCAAATTTAGCATATTTTGGCAAATCTATTACAAATTTTGTTCAATAAATTATTATTTGAATATCGTTTTTAAAAATCGACTGTGGAAGCATTTATGACAAATGGTAATGATTTTCCAACTGAAGATATGGAAATGACGAGTATTGTAGTTGTTGAAAATTTAGAAAAATCAAAACATTTTTACTTAAATATCCTTGGAGCTACTCTTTTTAGAGAATATGGTGGTTCGTCATGTGTATTGAAATTTCAAGGAGTTTGGTTACTTTTAGTAACTGGAGGAGAACCTACTCCAGATAAACCAGGTATAATATTCACTTCTGCTAGGAATGAAACAAATATTAATCATTCATTTACTATTCGTGTAAAAAACTGTCAAAAATCATACGAAGTATTAAAATCAAGAGGTGCACAGTTTTTAACACCACCATATGATTGGGAATATGAAGTAAGGGCTTTTTTTAGAGATCCAGATGGTAATTTATTTGAAATTAGTGAAAATAAAGGTGAATAATAAATATCTCTATAATCGCCAAACAATTTGAATTACTCCATCTAATTCCTCAGTTTCACTTTTCTTTTTATACTCTTCATATTCTGGAATAATAATATGATCAATATAAAAATCAGTTTGATTTCTAAGAATTTTAAATAAATAAAGAACAATTACATATATAATCATAATGATAATTGAAATTATGCTAAAAAAAAACAAATAACCAACTAATAATCGATAATCAAATATCAATATTAGAAAAAATGCAATCAATGAAACAAAAAGATACTTATATCGAATCTTTCTACAATCTATCATCGTAATGAGGTTATTTTACCATTTGCTTTAATCTATTTTCAGTAAAAAATTGCTGAAATCTTTACACCAGATAACGAACTTCAATTCAGTCAACATGTAAAAAAAATTCATATTTTGTCCACTAAAAAATTTAATTACTTTGGCTATAATTTTGATTAATTAACGGATGGTGCTCTAAAAAGGGGTTGAACATAATGACTGAAAGAAAGAGAGAAAAAATTCATATTTTAACATTTCATCGAACAATTGAGCTTTATCTTATTTGTTTTCTAAACGGCAACTCCATTGAAAGGATTTCACTAGAAAAATATCTTATCAGAGAAAAGGAAGGAAAAAGAATAGCCTTCAAAGATGTTTATTTGCCTTTAATTGAACAACTAAACTTGCCTATTGTTGAAGAAAGCAATGAAAATCGTTCACGTGGACGATATAATCCAATAATATGGAAATTATCTCTTGAGGATTTACTTAATGATTATGTCAACGATTATTTAGAATATTTGAAAGTAAATTCTCTTAAAACCATTGTGAATAAGGTAGAAATAAAAAACACCCTAAAAAATCTTCTACTAAACTATCAAGAATATTGGAAAGAAGAAATTAATTATGTTATGACAAGAAAAACAAACTTTTCTTCTCGTTTAACGGCTTTAATAGCTCAATTAGCAATAATAGCTTCAAAAAAAATCAATTTGATTAAATTTTTGCCTATATATTTAATTCTATCTATTAAAATCGGAAAAATCCAAGGAATTACCTCAAAAGAGCATTTAAATTTGGAAAGGGAATGGATTAGCTCAATTTCTACTGTCCCTTCATTTTTGGAAATGTTAAATTATTATCAAGAGATGCTTTTTGATGAATGGTCGACTCTCTGGCCATTTGAAGCAGAAGATAAAGAAAATTTTTTGGATACAATTAAGAATGAGTCGAAATCTGAGATTTTTAAAGATAAAATAGATCTTTTATTTAGTACTTTTAAAAATAAAATTGATAACGGAGATGAATTCTGCTATTTATTCAGTCCTTCTTCAGTAAGAGATGAAGGGTATTGGACATTATTTTACGCGATTAAAGAATCAAAATTATGCGAGTTAAATTCATTTGAAGACCATAAATTATCAAAGTATGTTTTAGAATTAAAAAATTCGAATGAAGAAGAATTTAATATTAGAAATAATCTTTTTTTAAAATTTATATATCAAACAATGATAAATTTCTTTAATCCTGATCTAAATCTTGAAGATATACAGAATTTCTTTGTTTTCTCAGAAGATTCCAATAAATCACAAAAATTTTTATTTGGAGTACTAAAATAAATTTATTTTTTTCAAAATGGAAAGAAGGCTCCTTCCATCAGGTAGAAGATAAACTTCCGAACTAATCAGTTAGGTTTCCAATTCCCACACATTGTAATTTGTCGTCATTATAAACGTCATCATAACAAGAACATAAGTTGCTTCTAATATTGGAATTACCCCTATTGTAGTAACTATTAATATTGTTGCACTTATCATAACCAAAACAATAATTGATAGAATGTATGTTAAATAATCACTAACATCAGGAAACTGCCATCCCAAAAATATTGAGATAATAATAATAATACCAGCAAATATGAATATTAACCATGTGGGTATTTGCTCTGCAATTCCCATTATTATTCCTCCTATTAGAATAGGAACAAAAAAGCTAAGTAATATATATATCATTTGCTTAGTTCCTTCATACTCTTCCAGAAAATCTATAATAAATAAAGCAGAGTATAATCCTAACGCTACTGTTGCTAATACAAAAAATCCTAATCCAACTAGGTCATGCTCGTTTACAAATTTATCTGAAGGGAAAAGCCCTATCAAAACAAGAAATAGGGAAGAAAACACTCCTGCAAGACCTCCCAAAATTGCAAAAAATTTCCATTTCGTAGTGTATTTATTATAAATCACATTAGCGCTAAAAAACCAATAGATTATTGTCATTAATCCTGCAAATATCATTGCTAAAGTAAATAAGAGTGATGAAGTTGGATTAGGATCATTATTATTTGCATTCTCATGACCTAAGTCACTTAACGGATAATCCAAAAAATCAAATCCCCCTGGATAAATTAAGAGAGCAGTTCCTAATAAAAGAACTACAATAATCGAACCTAAACCCACAATAGTTAAACCAATTTTGCTTAACTTCTGGATTGTCTCATCTGAAAAGAAAAAAACCACGATTTACTCACCAAATTTTGTAAAAATCTTTTAAACTATTCTTAGCAAACTATTATTTCAAAAATTACTTAAATTTGTTTTAAATTTTTTTTTTATTTGCTTTTCTTTTTTATTTTCATCAGGAAAAGAAAACCTCAGAAAATTATTTTTATGGAATTATACATGGGAGAACTATCTCAATTTTAATATTAAATTAGTAAGTGAGTATTTAATGCCTTCAAAAGTCTATTTTGGATCCACACAAGCAGGAAAAGATCATCCATCAGCATCCTTAGCTGTAAAAGTCGATAAAGTGGTTGATTTATTAGGTCTATCAACTATTGAGAAAAATGATAAGGTAGCAATAAAAATGCATCTTGGATTTAGAGATGGATATCAAACAATCCCCGTATTTTTTATTCGAAGAATTGTTAATAAAATAAAAGAAGCAGGAGGATGGCCTTTCATTACTGACAATCCTACATCAGTTTATAACGCAGTAGATCGTGGTTATACTTCTGAAACATGTGGTTGTCCAATTATACCAATTTCTGGAATAAAAGATGGATATGTAACTAAGAAGGAGGTCAACTATCGAAATGTTCCTGAAATCTATATGGCAGGGGTACTAGAAGATGCTGACGTATTATTCGATATTTCCCATATTAAAGGACATAATAGTTGTGGATTTGGTGGTCAGATTAAAAATCTAGGTCTTGGAGGATTTGCTGCAAAAAGTAGATGGGAGAAGATTCATGGTATTCATCAATCTATTCCCTATTGGGATGCTGACAAATGTTCTCCAGACCATGCTAAGAAATTAGTTCAATCTTGTCCCTATAAAGCAATTAAGTATAATGAAGAAAAACATCGTTTACGGCTTATTTTTGATAATTGTTATAACACTAATTGTGGAGAATGTTTGAAAGCAGATGAAAAAATAAAATGCCTTGATTTTCGTCAAGAACATTTCTCTGCGTTTTCAGAACTACAAGCTATTGCAGCTAAACAAGTTATCGACTCATTCGATATTAATAAAAGGTTTTTTATCAGTTTCGCATTAGAAATTACTTCTTTATGTGATTGTTTTGGTATCGCACAGCCTGTAATCGTGAATGATATTGGTGTTCTTGCAAGTCGTGATATGGTTGCTATTGAAACAGCCGCTCTTGATTTAATTGCTAAAGAAGGATTAATTGAACAAAATTTACCTCCTTATATTAAGCATGTGAATTTAGATCCAAGTTTAGATTTACACGTGTTTCAGAGAATTCATGGATCAATGAAAAATCCGTATATGGCTGTTGATTTCATGGCAGAAATGACAAAAGGAACTTATTCAAAAGATTATGAGTTAATCGAAGTATTATCACCCGAAGAAACCTCGAAATCAGAAGTTCCTACAAGTTTAGCTGAAAAAGCTCCCTCATTCTTTTAATGGAATGCTTTTTTTCTTTTAAAAATCATCTAAAGTATTAAGTGATGCAAGAAAAGCCATGTAGTGGTCTAAATTAAATTTTCTTTTAATCATCTTATATTTAATAACCCATAGTTTGAATCTCTTTATAATTTTCCATGTAGAGATATTTATCTTATCAAACCTGTTCTGAAATGAATATTCAAATGATTGTTGGATATTTTTAACTTCGCTGTTGATCATTATTAACACCTTTTTATTTTTACATTTAATTAATTGAAATTATCAAGGAATAAAGAGAACTCTCAGATCTCTTTAGATTTTAGGAAGGAAAAAGCAATCTGATATTATACAAAACAAATACTAACATAACAAAATAAAATCTCAATTTTTTCACTTATGCATATATTATACATCACCAAATTAAGAATAATCTGTAAATTTTTTTTTACTAAAGAAAATATTAACTGCGAAAAAAAGGCTTATTTTATTTTTGAAGAGAATATTTACTCTTTTTTGACAATTATGAATATTACTAATTATTATATACAAAATAAATTAAATAAATTATCATGAATTAACACTAGTTGTTATAATTAAAATGAATATCTTTTTAATAGAATTTTTTGATATTAATTTTTTGATATTAGCATCTACCGTTCAGACTTTTTAACATTATTTAGTTATTACATGTTTTTCTCTAAATATGTCATTTCTGAGAATTAGATCAACTAAATTAGTACTTTTATTTGGATAATCAATTCTATAATGAATTCCTCTTGACTCTTTTCTTTTCAATGCAAATTTTATAATAGTTTCTGAAACTACAATTAAATTCCATAGTTCTACTAAATCTGTTGATAAATAATGATTTGTTAAATAATCTATTACTTCTTCTTTGATATTGTTTATTCTTTTTAGTGCACGATCTAATCTCTGTTTACTTCTAACAATTCCTACGTAATTCCACATTGTAAGACGTAACTCATTCCAATTATGACTAATGAGAACACGATCGTCTTGATCTGAATATTTCTCTTTATACGAAGTTTTTCTCCATATTAGATCATCAACATTTGATTCCATATCAATTTCTTCTTCTCCATTGAAATTGTTAACAATTTCCTTATACGTTTCATAAGCAAAGACGATTGCTTCCAATAATGAATTACTTGCCAGCCTATTGGCACCATGTAGTCCTGTTGACGCTGATTCTCCAATGCAATATAAATTCTCTAAATTAGTTTTTCCAGATAAATCAGTCAATACTCCTCCACAAATGTAATGAGCAGCAGGAACAATGGGAATCTTATCTTTAGCTAAATTGTATCCAAAGCTCAGTAGTTTTTGATAAATTCCTGGGAATCGTTCTTTAAGATAATTTTCATCCTTAAACGTTATATCTAGGTAAACACATTCGTCTCCTGTTTGTTTCATTTCATTATCAATAGCCCTAGCAACAACGTCCCGAGGAGCTAATTCACAACGTGAATCATAATCATTCATGAATCTCACACCTTTTGAATTGATTAGCTTTGCACCTTCTCCACGAAGAGCTTCTGATAACAAAAATGTTGATGATCTAGCTTTAGGGTTAAATAAACAAGTTGGATGAAATTGAGTAAATTCCATATTTGCAATTTCTGCTCCAGCTCTGTACGCCATAGCTATACCATCTCCTGTTGCTATGTCTGGATTTGATGTAACTAAATAGACTTTTCCAATACCACCTGTAGCTAAAATTGTTTTTTTAGCCAGGATCTGTATTATTTTTTGGTTTTCTTGATTAAAGATATGAACCCCAAGGATTTTTCCCTCTTTCGCTTTTATAAGATCAATAGCAAAATAATTTTCATGAACAACAATATTTTCATAATTTTCACAATGATTAAGTAAAGCTCGTTCAATTTCTTTTCCAGTTGAATCTTTAGAGTGTAAAATTCTTCTTTTTGAATGAGCGCCTTCTTTTCCCAATTCATATTCTGATGTTAAAGGATTTTTCGTAAAATTAACACCAATGTCAATTAATTTTTGTATTCTTTCTGGTGCTCTCCTCACAACAAATTCAACTACTTTTTTGTCACATAAACCATCTCCTGCAATAAGCGTATCACTAATATGTGTATCGAAGCTATCAGATGAATCTAAAACAGCAGCAATTCCTCCCTGTGCATAGTTTGTGTTTGTTTCAGCCTTATTTTTTTTAGTTACAATAATGACGTTCAAATTCTCCTTTGCTAGTTCATAAGCACAGCTTAATCCTGCTATTCCAGAACCAATAATAAGGACGTCACAACTCTCAGAATTATTCAAAGTAACCACTTCTTAGTTTTCTTCTTTTTCTACTCCTTTTAATGGGTAAGAAAAATGAACTTGGTTATTAAACCAACTCATATCATGTGAAATATGACCAGTAATTCGAAAGCCACAAGATAGATAAAATTTCTGTGCATAAATCATGAAATCACCAGTGTTTACTCTGATAACATTTATTTTCGGATGATTCTCCCCAATTTCTTTGATCTTCTCTATCAACCTTGAACCAATACCTTTTCTCATATATTTATGGTGTGTAATCAAAGAATCAATTACTAATGACCTCCATTTGAATTCTATTCTAGCAATTCCTAAAATAATATTAATTAATGGATCGATTGCCAAAATAATTCTTCCAAACTTTGGATTATTGAGGAAGAGATCATTTTTTTGTAATTCGCTATCTAAGAAATTGGGTCCAAAATTTTCTGCTTGTAAAATAATATCTTTTAGGTCTTGAACATCGCTTATTTGATAATCTCGAAAAACTATATTTTCCATTGTTAATAAAAAAAATTAGTTTCTAGTTTTTATAATGATTTACTCATATTTCGAGTTTCACTGGGTTAATGGATCAGTCATAATTTCAATAATCACAGGTTTGTTGGATTCAATAGCTTTTTCAACTATTTGAGGCAAATCATTACTATTATCGACTCTGTAACCAACCCCACCACATAACTCAGCATATTTAGCAAAATTTGGATTGGTTAATGTTGTAGCAAAGATAGGGAAGTTTTCCACTCTTTGTTCATTACTTATTTTTCCTAATTGTTGATTATTTAACAGAATGAGTACAATAGGTAAGTTATAATGAACCGCTGTTAAAAATTCAGCTAAATATTGTCCAAAGCCTCCATCCCCAGCAATTGCAAAAATTTTTTTAGTTGGTCTAGCTAAACTGGCTCCCAAAGCAGCAGGAAATGCAAATCCAATACTTCCTAAATATCCTGATAAAATTATCTCTTGATGTTTAACTTCAAAGTATCTTCCAAATGCATAGGCATTATTTCCTACATCTATTGTTATTACAGCATCTTCTGGTATAAAATCACTAAGTACAGAGAAAATCAAAGCTGGTTGCAAAACTTTCTGGTCATTGTCTAAATTAGATCTCTTTTTCTTTTCAATTCTCCAAACTTCTTTTAATTTTTTAATCTTAGCTCTTCGTTTAATATCTTTTTCTTTTTTTGAAAGAGTTTCACAAAGCATTGAAACGGTTATTCCGATATCAGCCAATAATGGAACAGTAACTGGTTTTCTTTTTCCAATTATAAGTGGATCAATGTCTACTTGGATAATTTTTTTATCAGTTGGTATTGATGTTTTTTCTGAGAAACTTGAACCTAAAACAAGGAGTGTGTCCGCTTGACGTACTTCAGATGATCCTACAGGAGTACCTGAAGACCCTAAAACACCGCATCCAAAAGGATGATTATCAGAAATAGCACCTTTGGCTTTAAAGGTAGTAACTATAGAACATTCAAGAGTTTCAGCTAAATTTTGAATTTCTGTACGAAATTTTTTTCCACCTTGCCCAACAATAATAGTTAAATAATTGGACTCCTTTAACAATTTTACTACTTTTTCAAATTCTTCAGAATCTGGGCGAATTTTTCTTGATGCAATTCTTCCTGAACGAGGAATTTTCTTAATTTTTCCTTGTTTTTTTTGAATTTCATCAGGTAATGATAATTGGGTAACATCCCCATGTATTAATGAATGTTTCAATGCTAATGCAGTTAATTCTGAGGCGTTGTTACTTGCCATAACAATTTGCTGCCAACCAGTTACATCAGCAAAAGTACCCATTAGATCAATCTCTTGAAATGCTCCGGGACCAAGAAATTGAGTCTCAATTTGTCCTGTTAAAGCAAGTACAGGAGCACGATCAAGTTTAGCATCATACAATCCGGTTAAAAGATTAGTAGCTCCCGGTCCAGCAATTGTGAGACAAATACCAGGTTCTTCTGTAAGTTTTCCATAGGCTGAAGCAGCAAAAGCGGCTGCCCCTTCGTGCCTTACTCCAATGAATCGAATTTCCTTTTCCCTTATCCTGAGAGCTTCACCCATTGCTAAATTGGAATGTCCAATCATTCCAAAGACTGCTTTTGCTCCCCAATCAATAAGAACATCAACTATTTGATCACTAATAGATGTTATTTTACGTAATTCAGGGATTTCAACATATAATCCATCTGAACGTAGTTCTGTTTGATATCGATTAACACAATCAGTGTATTCTGGTGGTGCCAGTCCATCTTTTAGACCGAACTCGTACGCGTGGAATGGACAAACTAAATAACATTCTCCTTCAATTTCTTTCAATGTCCCTTCACCTAAGGGTCCTTTTTGGTGTGGGCATATATTGTCTAGGGCGTGAAACTTATTTTTTAATTTAATTAACGCTATTGATTTATTTTTATTGATTTCTTGTTTTGTAATTGCTCTTTCTTTGTAATTTAATGCTTCTTCTTTGGAAAATACTCTGTACCAAATTTTTTTTTCTTTTTTTTCTATCATAAGAACAACAATCCTGTAAGACAATTTGTGCTTTTATTTTCTCTTTATGATATTTATGATGTTTATCACAATTTATGAGAACGTTGTCTATGACATTCCTTATTCGAAATTAAAATTGCAAATCCTAAACAGTTTTCAAAGAATAATCCGATATCAAATTTGTAATCTTTGTTGTATTCATTACATTTGATTGCTAAAATAAGCCTATTAGTTGAACCTTCTTCTAAAAGGGTCTTTTCTACTTCTTCTCTTTTGTTGGATAAATAAATGATCTTTGACTAAAACTAATTGAGGAAAAAAATCAGTAGCAGGAATATAGAGACTTTTTTTACCTTTTGAACTTTTATTTTTGGAATTTGCATAATTGAAGGAAAACAAGCCATTTATACGGGATTTATAGGAAGATTGAGAGAAATTATTCCTTCAGAAATTTCGAATTATTCCAAATAATTTCAACAAATTCGAAACAAGTTTCTAATCCAATTAAGTGATATAATGGATAAAAAACTCTCAGCACGAATTTAAAAACCTTAAAAATGTATTAATACCGTGAAATCTCCAAACAAAGAAATTATTTACTGTATCTCTTGTACGCGCTTTATTGATGAATAATCTTCCCATAACTTACTTTTAATGTTAGCTAAAATCTCATTTTTTTAAAAAAAGTGAAAAAAAAAGTGAAAAAAAAAGGAAATTTTAGATTCCAAAGTACCGTAAAAGCCCATAATTAGGATCGTTATTGCTCTTAAAAATAACTTTGATAAGAAAATGATTATTTAGGTACTGCTGGTATTGTTTCATTTGCTAATAGAGGAATTACTGTTGATATAAAGAAAAATGTTGCAATTGATATTACTGTCATAATTTTTTGTCGTAGATTCATAATATTTCACCGATAATGTAATTCAAAGTTAATTCATATACCCCCAAACTTATTGATTCTTTAAAAGGACTTCAATTACAGTTTAGTTTGTATAGAGCAAATTGAAAGTGAAAATACTAAAAATTGAAATTAGATTTGATTAAAAGAGAAATAAAACAGTACTGAAAAGCAATATAATATGTAATCTTTTATTTTTAAATTCTGTTATCTGAATGATTTATTTTATTTTAAAATCATGTTTTGTTTTGCAAATAATTTAAAATAATAAATATTTTTTTTAACAGTAAGATACCTAATCCCGTCTGGCAAAAATGTATGATATAAAATATCTATTTCTAAGTTAAAAGCCTTAAAAATTTCCTTAGATATTGCATTGAAAGAATTAATAACATCTAAAAAAATTGGTTGAGCTTTTAAAAAGTGTACTTTCATTGAAAGCTTATACGCTTTACATAAATCAGGATTATCAAATTTTTTTTCCTGTATTTTAATGATTAAATCAAGAATTTCAATAAAAGGCTTATTTAAACTATTTTTTAACATCAAACACATCTCAAACAGCATAAGCTTCTACATAATATAATTAAATTCCAATCATTGGTATTATGCCTTCAATCTCGTGTACTCGCTTAACCGATGAAAAATATGGACATGAATCAATTTTATGAACAGATTTTTTTTGGAGTTTTTAATGACTGTTGTAATCATTAATGAAATAAGAGTGGGTACAAAATTTCAATATTTGAGGAATCGATTCTACAGAATTTATCACAAATAATAACTAATGATCGAAATCTTAATCTTAAGCAATAGCAGTTTGTTAATATACCGTTGTATTTTAATTTGTTTTTTTTTATTTTGAAAAGGTTCGGAATTGAGATCCAATTTTATTTTTTCTTTTAAAGTGTTCTCGAATCTCGGTTTTCTGTAGAAAATCTTGAAAAAAAGATCTGAAAAAAGTTGGAGTTTATTCATCTAATTCTGAGAATAAAATTATTACTTCGAAGTCATTGAGAATAAACCTATAATATAAATAAAAATAAATACAATATTGATATAATAAAATAAATTGAAGTTGGTTTATCATTCAGAGTTCATTTTTAGAAAAGAAGACAATCCTTGATCATATTAATGATGTTTTTATTTTATCTACATCTGGTGTACCGTATTATTCAGCTTGTTTAGGTGGGGAAATTTGTAAAAAAAAACCAGATCATTTATTGCAGAGTGGTTTTATTGCAGCCTTATTTCAATTCTCATTAGAATTTGGTCAGAAGAGTATTCGAGAAGTAGAATTTGAAGATGGGAAAATGATTTTTGAATTAAAGAAAGTTAATGATCGTGAATTATTATTTGTTTTTTTTACCACCTGTGAACCTAGTGGAAAAGAATTACGTCCTGTTGTACAGGAAGCTTCTAACGCGTTTATTAAAAAGTATTCAAAAATTATTAATGAATCTGCTGATATTGTAAACTCAGACGATTTTAAAACTTTTTCTGATACCCTTTTTGATTTAAAATTAATAAATCGAAGACCAATGAAGTCAATTCCTCTTATGAAAAGGAAATCATTTTTAGATAGACTTCTCCGAAGATAAGAATTACAAATTAGATTAAGCAATATTTTTTTGAGTCAACTTAATTTTTTCAAATATAAATCATTTTTTGGAGATTTAAAATGCCTTGGATTAAAACTATTGATGAATCAGAAGCAATGGAGAGTTTAAAAGATATATATAACGATTTAGAAAGGAAAAGAGGCAAAGTCGCAAACATACTGAAAATTCATTCTCTTTTACCAAAAACCATGGAAACTCACATGGCATTGTATTTGTCAGTAATGTTTAATCAATCAAAAATTTCAAGAGAAGACAGGGAATTATTAGCAATTATTGTGTCGATGACAAATCAATGTCAATATTGTATCTTTCATCACGCAAAGGCTTTAAATAATTATTGGAAGAACAAAGAAAGGATCAAAAATCTTTTAGATCATGGTTACAAAAATGTTCGACTATCTCAAAGACAATTACAACAATTAAATTATGCTGAAAAACTAACTTTATCCCCACATCAGATTACAGAAGAAGATATAATGAAACTTAAAAATATTGGATTATCAGATGAAGAAATCCTCCAGATTAATTTAGTAGTAAGCTATTTTAATTTTGTTAATAGGATTGTGTTAGGATTAAATGTAGAATTTTCTGAAGAAGAAATTTCCGGTTACAAATATTAAAATATACGCTTATTACAAGTATTTATCTCCAAATTCCATAATTTTCTCTATTAACGTACAGAGATCTTTACCTGAAACAGTTGAAACGTAAACACTTGATGATTCTTCTTCTCGCATAAAAGAGGGATGTTTTTCAACTAATTTATTTGATTCGAGTAGTTTTAGTTTTTTTGCTAATTCTTGATTGGAAATTGTTTTTAATTCATTTCGGAGTTGAGTAAAAGACATATCAGATGCCCTTAGCAAATATAGGATATCAATAATCCATTTTTTTGCAATTAATTGAGCAACTTTTTCTACTCCAGGCGGTAGAGGTGCAATTTCCTTTTTGAACCTTCTTGAAAAGATACTCATTCAGTATTTACCTTCCTATAATTAAAATGCTATTAATAGAACCAATAAATAATATTTCATGACTTTATTGAAGTATTGATATACAAAGTTTTACTACTACAGGTTTTTCGAACACTTCTTTAAAAAACTATCTCTGTTATCATTATTTCAGGATTAGGGCCGTATTTCATTCGCATATTTTGATAATATCATTTTTTCTAAAAAGAAAATCTACATCCAAGTTAATTTTTTCACTTTTATATAACATTGGGGGAACACTGATGTCTGCAAGATACAATTCCCCAAAATACGGTTTGGATTCATCTTTAAACATTGAAACTTTAGGTAATGCTAAAGTCAGGGTTGAATCTGCTTTGATAGCTGGATCATAAACTTCTCCATTAGGACCAATTCCTGAAGGTAAATCTAAAGAAATTATTTGCGTATTATCATTTTTTTTTCTTTTCATCGCCCATTCGATCATTTTTTTTGTGTTTAATTTTGGATTTCCATTGATATTATATCCCAATAAAGCATCGATAATAAGATCAGATTTAAATTCTTCAATATATTTACTAAACTCAACTATGTCAACATTCATATTTTTTAAAATGTCTAATTGATGACTGACTATTCCTTTGTAATCATTATAATGTTTAGATAAAAGAATAATTACTTTATAACCCCAATTAGCTAATCTTCTTCCCGCAACTAAACCTCCTCCTCCATTCCCTCCTGTTCCACTTAAAATGGTAATTTTTGGATTTTTTAAATCATCCGGAAGGTATAATTCTTTACCTAAGATTGCAAGGGATCTTCCAGCATTTTCCATCATTTGAAAGAGATTTATATTATATTTCTCTAACATCAATCGATCTACTTCTATCATTTGCTCTTTAGAAACACTAGGTATAGAAATACTATTAGTTAATGGAAATTTTGTTATTTATATCAAATCCTGTTAGGGGATATTATATTAATTAATCATTCTTGTCTATAGTGGTAGCCTAAACTCATTTTTAACCTCGATTAAGTTTTTAGATAATGTGAAGAACAATTTTTTGATAAAGGACTATTTGATTAAAATTATTCTCCCTTTTTCATTTTCCTATAAAATTTAGTATATTATTTTAGCAATAATCTTGATAATCAATTTTTTTTTTTCATAGAAAGTATTAATATTCTTTAATATATAAATAGAGGATTCAAACTAACGTTCAATAAGATTTAAAATACAAAGTGAAATTCAATAATTAGAGGAATTTTTGTTATCCAAATTTAAAACACAGTGCACTCAATTACATGAATGCAAATAAACTAACAGAAATATTGTTAAAATATATTTGATAATTAATCTGGTTTTTTATTTTATATAAAATTAAATAATATTACAAAGGTTATCTCTTAAATTTATTAAGTCACGCTTATGTAAAAAAGGAGAATACAAGCATTTCTAATTTTTGTGATTCTTGTGGGGCATTATTGTTCGGTAAAAAAAATGTTAGAGGGACAAAATATTACTGTGCTCGGTGTGCAACTCAATCTACAGAAAAAGAAGAGGAAACTAAAAGTAATTCTTTAGAAGATCAAGAATTCATTCAAAATAAGCTTAAACCGATTTTACGGCAAGGAAGGGAGTTAAAGCCAATTAAATCACTAGCGAGACAATTAAATCTTACAGAAACACAATTACATGAAGGATTCAAGAAGCTTGATTTAGAAAATGCTCTTCCATATGGCTACTACGATCGCGTAGAAAGAGTTTATGTTAGAACTCATCAAGATGAAGAATTAGATGAGGATATGTTATTAGAGATGATTATTAAATCTTATGGCTTTAAGGTTTTTCATCATCAGGGTTTAACTGGATATATGCGGATAGGAAGAAATATTCCTTCACGTAAAGTATTAAATGCTTTGCACCAACTTCGTAAAAAGGATAAAGTAATCGGATTCAAAAAAGGGCCTAGATGGTTATGGCGTTTACCAAATTCTGAAGAATCTGACCCCTCATTTTTCCAAAGCGAGGATCCCCAAATAGGAGGGGGAAAAGACATAACATCAAAAGATCCCCCTAATCAGCCTACTGGGTTTACTTTTGCTTCAGATGATTTAGAATTTACAGATTCACCAAAGGAAAAAAAAGATTCGTCTTCAAAAGAAGAGGGAGAAGAAGAGGAACAAAATTATAGTTTAGCTGAATTAACAAAAACTACTTCGCCAAACATGGGTGAATCGGACGACGACGATGATGATTTTGAAATTGTATTTGTCGATGCTGAAGAAGAGGAATAAGAGAGTAGTGTCATAAACTAATCTAGTTAGTATTTTTTCCTAGCACTTTGTTTATACAAATTATTTTTAACAAATTTAATAAAGATAAAAATGGCAATGAACACTGAAAAGTTCTCATCACGGGATAAACAAACATTTAATCTAATTTTCAATTCTTCTTTAAAACGACATCTAATTGGAATTCATTTTTTAATTCTAAAACGTGTCATTCAAAATGCGAATTTTAATTCGATCTCTTTTTATGAATTTCTAAAAGAAAGCGGGTCAAAAGCAATTTTAACACAAGAATATTTGAAAAAATCTTTAGAAAATGAAAAAGATAGTAACACCTTAGATTTGTTGTTTTCTTATAAAATCATCCAGCCTATTAATCCTTCTAGTGACAATTTTGATTTTTTATCTTTGGAAGAAATCATTAATTCATCTGAAAAATTTCAGTTTGCTAATGGTATTGAATTTGCAGAAAAAATCTTCAAAACTTCTTCAGGAGAATTAGCAATTTCACTTGGTAGTTTAAATACTCTTCTGAATAGGTGGTTAGATCAAAAAATTCAACAAAACAAATTGCAAAAATCAACTGATGAATTACATACAGTTCCTTCAAGAATTGATCCCCATTATTTTCATTATTTTCTTACTCAGGTGGATAGCAAAAATAATCCTGGATTTACTAAAAAAAAATCTGATGTTTATTATTCACTAACAGACAAAATTGTTGACTACCTCAATACCTACCATCCTTTACCTGGTGAGATTTCTGAAGGGTCTAATGGAGAATTATTTCTGAAATTAGTTGAAATTTCAATTAAGCTAGAAACTATTGTTAAACAGTCGGAAAGTCTTCAAGAAAAATCAAAAAAATGTCTAAAGATTTTAGATTCAGATATGTTTCATAAATCAATAATTTCACTTTCCGAACGGATAGTTCTACGTGAATTAATCATTTCTTCCTTAACAGATATTGTCAGGGATAAATCAAGATCATCAATTTTTTTACAGAAATTAAGAGATTTATCTGATAATGGAATAGTAGCATGGCAAATAGTCAAAGAAGCTGAAATGACAGCAAAATCTTTACCTAAAGTTTTCGAACATGTAGAATATCAGGATTCTCCTGTTGGTGCAGTGGGTAATTGGATGGTTGCATTTAGTAGAATAATGGTTGCTTACTTATTAAATAAGGCAATTAAGCAGTCCTTGGAAGGAAAAGATGCCTTATTTAATTCAGAAATAGGTAGTAATGTCATGGTTGAACTTTATGAATGGAGTAATAATTCAACTAATATTGAAATTCTAGATCAAATACAAGATTTAGTTATAGAAGGAAAAGCATTGTCCGATTTTTACTCTTCAGAAGAATTACAGGAGATACGCAAAAATTACTTAAATTCATCATAAAGTTTAAAATAAACGCAAAATTATTCATAAAGGTACAAAATTACTTAAATTTGTAGATATAAATTAAAAATAAAGGATTTTCATTTTTCATGTCAGTACATATCTGGAAAACTCCACGTTGGAAGGAACTTTTAAAGGAATTACGTCAATCAACAATGAAAAGTGCTTCAGCTATTGATAAAATCGATAACCCAAATTTAGACCCTGTTTTATTACGTACAACTAAAGATTTTCTCGTACAACGCTTCCCTCAGATGATTGATGGTAATGCTGAAGATTTCTTTAATTTTGTAGAAGGATTATCAAGAAAAGTCGTTCCATTAGCTGAAAACCACATACTAGCAGCTAAGGATATTTATAAAAGCTTTTTAGATCCATCTATTGTGGAAAACAATGAAAATTTTAAAAATAGTAATATAGAATTTTTAAGAAAAATTGTTTTTTGTTTTGAAGAACCAATTAATACTGATACTTCACTATCGGATCAAGAATTTCGACTGTTGGAAAGATTAATTAATTCTTTTTCAGATAGATTGAAATTTAACCCAAATAAAAATGATTTATCTGTTAGAGAAGATCTGATAGTGGCAGCTTTTCGCAAACAATTTGTTACTTCAGGATCAATTCCAAGAGTCCTGGCAAAAATAGCCAAATTTGCAGGATTAAAAACAAAAAAGGATACAATTTATGATGCTAATACCGGTAAAGAACGAGTAGCTACTTTTTACTATTTTCATAAAGATTTTGAAAAATTTCTTGATTCTTTATTTCTAATTGATCGGGGAATGGATAGTGAAGGTAATGAAGTTAAATATCTCTCACAAGAAATACCTGTAGAACTTCTTTATTGTTTTATACAAGGTTGGAGAGCTATAAACATCGAACCAGATGTTTTAGGAGAATATTTAATAAATGGAATATGTAATTTGCTTTCCTATACACTCCTAATGGCCCTTCCAGAAGGTCATATGAATATCACTGGTGAAGTACAACAATCCCAAGCTTTACTTTCTGATGATGTGTGTCACGAATTAATTGTTTCCCTTTCTAAGGTTGTTGCTTATATTATTTATGCTGATAACTGGCTTGCAGCCATATGGGATTCACCTAAAAAAAGTAAATATCATCGTTCTGTTCGTTATGTTACAGTTGGAAATATTATTCGTATACGACAAGGTGCTATTTATTTGAATAACAATGTTATGACACAATATGTAAGAAACTTTACTGTAAGAGTAGGAACAGAAACTTAAATTAATAAAAAATATCATTTGTGAAATTTATGTCTTGGCGTCAGGATATCGAATATCAAAGTAGGTTAAAAGTACATAGAAGCCATGTTTATAGAGAAGAATCTCTTGGGCAAATTAGGACAAACATTGGTCAAATTTCTGATGCAATAGAAGAAGTTTATAACAAAATAAAAAAAGGAATCAATAAAGAGACATTTTCTGATTTTGAAGAATGGTTTTGGGATAGAAATTCAAAAGTAAAATCAGAAGGAGCAGAAAAACAACTTGCTTTTATGAATAGGTTAAGACGGTATATACGTATAGCTATTCAAGTAAATATCGAATCAGAAAAAATTGTAAATGATTTAAAACAAATAAGATTCTTCTTTAATAAATTATTAAATATTTTTACACCTGAAAAGAAAAGCTCCGACCTTAATTTATGGGAGAGAATAGATATTTTGGAAAATATTCTTTTTCCAAATACTGGAAGGATGAGAGGGAAAGGCCCCGATGACGCTTTAATTCATTTACATGAATTTGTGGATATTGCTCCCTGTTTAAGGTTAATTTTAACTCCAGCGATCCCACCAATCATTCCTAAAAAAATTGAACAAAAACTGTTCGGTATTTCAGAGAAAATTACCAATATTTTTGCTGGAATAACTCTAAATTTTGTTACTGACCCAAAATGGTTTGATATTAATACCCCTGATAAGAAATTATGGAAGATACCTGGAATATCATATCACAAAGTAATGGATCCTTTTATTTCTGATTTTGGTGTTAATGAACAAAAATTTTTCGAAACATTATGTTCCCATATTGGACTAAAAATTGCTGATAATAAACAAAAAAACGAAAGATATTTTATCTTAGATCCTAGTTTTGTCGATGTTTTTACAAAAATAGGTTATCTTGATAAAAAGGAGCAAAAAAACGGATCAATTTTGATTTATCCCAGAATATCTGAAGATACTTTATTTTTACAATATCTTGCTTTAATTTCTACAAATAGACAAGCAATGCAACCTGATTTTGCATTTTGGGTATGTTTAGTCTTATCATATTACCTATATCAATTAGTATCTATTAATTATATTGAAAATAATAACTGTTTTATTGGTTTCATAAAAGATGATCTCGTTCGTGTAAGTGTAATTCCAAATTCTGTCAGATCTATTGCTTTACATATTGGAGGGGTAGAGTGGTATAATATTATGCCAGTTGATGTTGAATCGAGAAAAGATGTCCTTAGTGGTCTTTTACGTTTGTCAAGATGTGATTTTATAAGACTTCAAGCTCATTTTGAGTCGCATATTGAAGAAGAAGAATATGAAGTGGAAGTTAGTGAAGATGAATATATGAAAGATCCCCGGATTTGGAATAAAAAGGAATGAAAATAATAATTAATACTATATACTATTTTATTATGATTCTAAATAGAAAAAATGAGTTGGTTTATTAAAAAATGTCAGTTATAGATATCATGAAGAATTTTGGAGAATTTTATGAGCCTTCTGATATTGAAGAAACGATAGAAGAAATTATTGGATCAGAAGAACAGAAATCATTCTTACATGACTTTTTTCAAGCAATTAATGTGATCAATACTATGCCAGAAGGAGAATTACCTTTTTCTATTACTTTGTCAGCATTATTAGTAGGTCCACCTGGAACAGGTAAAACAACATTATGTAAGGCCTTTGCTAAGCATTATAAAGTTCCAATATTTCTTGTATATGCTGATTCATTAATTGGATCCATTTTAGGTAAAACTTTGAATAATATTCGGGATGTTCTTAACGCAGCTCACACCTATGCAAAAAATAAAACACCTGTTGTTGTTTTTTTTGACGAATTAGATGCAATTGCTAGTGAAAGAAGTTCAGTTTATGAAGTTGGTGAAATTAAAAGAGCTGTAGTTACACTTTTGCAACGGATGGATTCAATATTAAATTCTAAAGATCCAATTGCATTTTTAGGAGCAACTAATCATCAACATTTATTGGATAGTGCTGTTTGGAGAAGATTCTGTTACCATATTTCATTTCCATTTCCAGATGTGAAAATAAGAAAACAAATAATTAATAATTTCCTAGAACAACTAAAATCTTCATCCAATTTTACAATTCAAGTTAGTGAAGCTCAGATTGACTCAGTAGCATCGGAAGAAGTTACTGGAGGTTTTACTGGTGCGGATATTAAACGTGGGTTCCAAATAGCTCTTTTAAGGGCCTTGAAAGATCGCATTTTGGACAATGATAAACTTTCTTTAAGCTTACAATCAGCAGGTGGCACAAAAACTCATATAGATAATGAAAAACGAATGTCTGGTAGAGAACAATTTGATTCAGGCCAAAACATTCAAAATAATAAAACTATTAAGGGAAAATCTAATTTAAAAGCAAAAAAAGTTCTCTAATACCTTGGGAGTTTAGTGATTACAATTGTATTTCCATTGTTTTTTTCATTTAAAATCACTTCAAATTAAAAATTTCAAATGTTTTGATGATTTAAAAATTGATTTTGATACTCAAATTTCCTTAATTAGTGGGTTAGCTAATTCTGGGAAAACCAGTATAATTCAAGCAATCAATTTATTATTCAATCCTAATTTTTCAAATAATTATGATTTAAATCTAAATTTTGTTAAAAAAAAAGAACAAAAACCATCGATAATAGAAGCTGAAATTATCCCCGAATTCTTAAATGAAGCTAGAAATAAAGAGTTTTCAATTCTTTCAAAAGAATTGAAATCGATAATTTCTAAAAAGAGCAAAAAAGAAGTAAAAATTAACATTGAAATAAATTCTAATAAGAATGATATTAAATATGTAATTAACGGTATTGAAATCGAGGAAACTCTTCTAAATGAATGGCTTCTGTTTATTAATGGTAATTTATTCAATGAAAATTATTCACATGATCTCATAACTTTAAGAATACTCTCAATTTTCTCTGAAGGAATGACTCCTGAATCATTATATCTTATCTTTGTAAATCAATTATCTCTTTCAGATTCAGTGGATAAATTTAATTCGTTAATGCTTAAATCCTCAAGTTTAGAAGAAAAATTAAAAAGACAATCCGAAATTCTTTTAGAAGCTGAGTTACGGGAAAATGAATTACATCAAGATATAACAAGTTTAAATCAATTTAAAGAATATAAGGAAAAATTATCCTCTTTAGAAAATCAGCTAATATGGGCACCGGTAATTCAGATGGAAGATAGAATAAATGCTTTATCTAAAACATTAGAGTCAAATAATATAGATATTGAGAAGAATACTAATGAAATAAATAGTAAAGAACTAAAAAGAGAAGAAATAGTACAAAAAACTAACAACATTGAAGAAAATAGAAAGAAGAAGGAACAAGAGTTTGAATTAATAAGAAACGATTATTTGGAAAAAAAATCAAGAATAGATAGGTTTAATAAAGAAAATCAAAATTATGAAAAGTTTTTGAAGCGATTTTCATTTGATGAACGTCAAAAACAAATGAAAATGACTGATTATAGAAGGATTATGACAGAGATTGATTCTAAAAATACAGATCAAAATGAAACCAGCATTATTGAAAAAAAGAAAAAGCTTCAAAGTGATATTGACAGTTTGCAAAGAGAAATAAATGAACTAAAAGAGAAAAAAGATGCTTACCAAAATGAAAAGAATATAAAAAAAGCTAACAAGAAAAAATTCGTATCCTCTGTTAATTCTTCTTCACATAAGATGCAAGCTATTAGAAACGAAATCAATAAAATAGAAAACGAATCTAACTTACTTGTAAAAGAAAACGATCAATTATATTCAGAAACTGATGAATTAAAGACAAAAAATTCTCAATTGAAAGAAAAGCAAACTGAAATTGAGAAGGAACTAAAACAGATTAAGATAAATCAGGTAAAATTAAGTAAAGAGGTTTCTAAAGCTAATGTAAAAAAACCAGATCAAATCCTGGCAATAAATACTATAAATACTTTAGTTTCCAATACAAAGAGCAATATAGAACAATTAGAAAATCTCAATCTTAATTTTGAAGCCCCTGAACAATTAGAAAATCATAATAAATGGATTGAAGATGTTAATAAAGATATACAAAATTTAATGGAGTTAAATAATAATATTAAAATTAATTTGGACGAATGGAAATCGGTATGGAATAAAAAACTAGTTTATTTGTTAGATGATTTACAAAATAAAATTAACTTTTTTCTCAAATCATGGAACACTCAATTAATCGTTGAATTAAATTTTCCAGACACGCCAATATCTGGTTTTTTAGATATTAAATGTGAGATTAATGGAGAGAATTATCCTCTTCAATACTTATCCTCATCTTATAAGTCATTATTTAATTTCATTTGGCATTTAAGTTTATCTTTAGTAACTAAAAATGGATTGATGCTTGTAGATGAAGAATTACTTAAATTCAACTCGTTAGATTTAAGAAAATTGTTAGAAAAAATAAACGAAGGAGTTAAGAATGAAATTATCAATTCCTCTACTCAAATTGTATTAACACATGAAAATTTCTATTCTGAGATTCCCTTTGAAGATAAAATCTCAATGTTTCATTTAGTTAAATCATAATCAATCAATTTAGTATACTGGAGCTAGGATTATGACAAAAAAAGTCAAAAAAACCAATAAGATCTTAGAAGTTAATTCTTTAGAGGATATTAGGAGTAATCCAAATTCAATCTCCAGTTTACAATCTCTTCATATTATTTTAAATGAACTGTATAAGGGAATTAATCATTTAGAAGATGAATATATAATCTTAAAACATAGATTAAAATCTAAATTATTCTCACAATTAGGAGTAAATGTTTCTAACTTTCTTAATATTGAATATCTTGAAAAATTTTTGAATAAGAATTCAGATGCATTGTCTTCTTACTTTCATGAAACAATTCAACTAATTAACATGTTTTCATTAGAGGTTGATCCAAAAATTATTGAATCTATTGCAAAACATGCATATTTAATATTCAAAAAGCAATCTGAACTAAAAATTCATGATTTGAATCAACTAAAATTAAATAATCAGTATTTTTCCTCCAATAGTTTGAAAGATTCATCTGAATTTAAAATTCTAAGTGAATTGAATAATGAGTCTCCTATTCCATTTTTAAAAACAATAATAAATGCAAAATATTCTCAATCAATTATTCATTGGCAAGAATTTACTTACCTTTACTCTCAGAAAAAAATTATACTTATTGATAGTAATAAAGATAAATTTGAAAAATATTATATTGATAGAGCATCAAATAGCGAATTTTCTAGCATTAACGATAATGTTAAGCAAATTTGGATTTTTAATAAGAATATCTGGTCTTGTGCTAAGAAATATTTAGAAAATAACGATTCCCCACCAAATGATGTCAAAATATCCTTTCCATTTTTTAATCGACATAATAATAATTAATTTAATTTTGTGTATTAATATGAGTTCAGCAGACTTAAAAGAAGAAATAATGAAACTAATAAGTTTAGAGTTGTTAGATAAATCATATTTATCTTTAAGTGAACTAGAAAAATTCATTTCGACAGATGAAATTGATTTAACTGAACTGTTAGAAGAATTACATTCTCGATACGAATTAATTGGAATTACACTTGAAATTATTGAATTTAATGATGAACAGTTTGTAATTGTAACATTAAATCAAAAAAATAAAGCTGAGACGTTTAGCAAATCTGTTTACTCAATACTCACAATTTTAGCACATTTAGCAACATTAAAAGAAAATAATGTTGCTTTAAATGAAATTACTTACTTATTAAAAAATTATATGGAAGAATTAGATATTCTAGTTCAAAATAAGCTCATTCTATTTGTTGTTAATGATCATAATCAGGAATATATACAAATCACACCTTTAGGAGCAAATTTGATTTCTCCAGTTGTTTCAAAATTTCAAGATTTATTACCTTACAATTAGATTATTTCAAGGCTATTTCTATGCATAAAACTAGCATTAGTATAAGATTTAGAGACACTGACAGTATGGGACATGTGAACAATGCAGTTTTTCTAACATATCTTGAATTGGCACGTATAGAGTTTTTTAAGAAATTTTCATTAACTGTAGAAGGAAAAGACATTTCCTTTATTCTGGCCAAAGTTGATATTGATTTTAAAATTCCAATTACTTTATCAGATCAACCTGAAGTCCTGCTAGATGTTAAATCAGTAGGAACTACCTCTTGGTGGTTTAAATACAAAATAGTAGAATCGACAAAACCTGAAAAAATTTATGCAGTAGCTACCTCGGTTCAAGTAGTTTATAACTATGAAAAAAATGAAAAAGAAAAAATTCCAGATATTTTTAAAGAAATCCTAGAATCACAAGTTTCTAAATGATAGTTATCAATTTCGCTGATATGTTAGAAGATATTAAAATTTCAAATTAGTTAGGAAATATATAATTAAATAGATAATGATTATATAATTTATCTTTATTTTGTTGATGATAACAATGCCGATTGATGATCCAGATAAAAAAGCTATTGTAGCAAAAGTTCTTCTAAATAAAACTATTTGCCGTAAATGTTATGCAAGAAATCCACCAGGTGCTATTAAATGTAGAAGGTGTCGATCTTATCGCTTACGGCCAAAAAAGAAAGATCGAGCAGGTTAATCGATAATTTTTTTTGTTATACTTTCGGGTATAAAATAAAAGATTTTTTTTCTATTTTTTAAGTTTAAAGCAGGTCTTTTATGTGTACAAATCAATTGATGGCTCGAAAGGTGAAGGAGGAGGATCAATTGTTCGCTTATCGTTTGCTTTTGCCTCCTTAACAAATAAGCCCTTACTTGTAAAAAATATTAGAGCAAACAGGTCAAAACCTGGTCTTAGAACCCAACATTTAGTAGGTATAAAAACACTTCACTCAATTTTTGGTGGAGAGCTTTCTAATGCTGACGTAGGCTCAATTGAAGTATCTTATAAACCAGGTGAGACTAATGAAAATAAGAATGAATACGTTATTTCAATTAATACTGCTGGATCAATAGCCTTAGTGATTCAAGTTTTAAGATTATCGTTAGCCAAAACAGACTTTCCTATTAAGTTGATTTTTCAAGGTGGAGCTACTTATGGTTTAGGTGCACCCTCTATTGATTATATAAAACAAGTAACTGAGCCAACATTACAGTTATGGGGATATAAATCAGAAATTCAAATAAAAAAACATGGATTTTATCCTAAAGGTGGAGCTGCTGTAGAAGTGATAATTTATCCAAAAAAGAATATTCCTAAAGATGAAATGATCAGAAGGCTTGTGAAATGTAAAAGAATAGAGAGTATTAATGGCCTCTCGATTTCTGCAAAAGGTCTTGAAAGAGCAAAAGTTGCTGAAAGGCAGAAAGATTCAGCAATACAAACATTAAAAGCTTCTTTTCCCAATATTGAGATAGATATAGCGTGTAAATATGTTTCTTCTTTATCACCTGGATCAGGATTGACATTATGGACTAATCAAGAAGGAAAAATGACTCCTCCAATTGGCCAAAGTGTCATTGGTAAAAAAGGATTACCTGCTGAAAAAGTGGGAAAAACAGCAGCTCTTAGATTAATAAATAGTTATAATTCATTTGCAGTCATAGATGAATACTTATCTGACCAAATTGTTTCTTATGGAGCACTAAACGCGCCATTTTCTTTCTCAACTCCGGAAATAACATCCCATACTAAGACAAACATGGCCTTAATAGAGGAATTCATAAGTGTCAGATTCAAGGTAGAATCTAAAGACCAGAAGAAAATTATTCATGTTGATCCAATTTAACAAATCTGTTCAAAATTTATTTAAAAATCGGTTAGGTGTATAGACATATGAGTTTTCCTGAAATTACTAATGAAGAAGAAAAAATTTTTTCACGATTGGCAACAAAAATTAAACTCAACTCAGAAATAAATCAAATCAAAATAGAAATAGAAAAAAATGCTATCAAAGAACAAATAGAGGAAATGGATCTTTCTAATGAACAAGAGCAATTAAAAGAACGTCAGAAAGTTTTAGAAGAAGAATTTGAGGAAATTTCAGATGACTTTCCTTTTTTAATCCTAAAACAAGAATTACAAACAATTTCGGTTCGACTTAAAAAACTTGAGGAAAAAAAAGATACAATTTCTGAAAAAGTTTATTCATCATTGTATAAAGAATATATTGAAAAATATAATGACGTACAAACAAAATTTAATACTGAAGAAAGACGAATTAGAGAAATTCAAAATCAATGCAAAAATTTCATAGAAAATTTAGCTGATAGTAGAGAAGAACTAATAGTGAGATCAGAAATCGGTGATTTGAGTGAAAATGATCTAAAATCTAAACTAGAAGAGTTTGATACACAAAAATTATGTGCTCAAGAGCTTATTTCTGTTACCAACCAAATTTTAGATTAAGATTGGTTATAATGTTGGATACTACTCCTGAAATAAATGTTGAACTAAATACTTTTGAAGATTTTTTTTCTCCGTTAACTGAATCATTAGTAAAGAAATATATTATCACTAGAAACTCTAGCGATGATGAAAATAAATCTGCTATTGATAATGTGATTGAACGTTGGGTTGTAGTAGGAACAGAAAGGATTTATTATGTTGGTGATGATTTTTGCACCTGTTACTCTTTTATTCTTGATAACTTAAAAAAAATCAATATATGTAAACATATAAAACTATGCAACGAAGCTAAAGTCTCAAAAAGATACAATTCATTCTTCATATCTTTTTCAGAGTATGAATTTTTCCGTAATGAATGGCTAAAAGAAAAGTGATTGATTTCAGGTTATTTTCAGCATGTGTGGTATTCTTGTTTTTAGAGGATTTGATATAAGAAACCAAATGTCAAATATAGAATCAATTCTTTCATTACGAGGACCTGATAACTACAAAATCCATATTTATACTAAGGTTCATCCCGAAATAACCTTTATTGCTTCTCAATTATCTCTTGTTGGTACTAATTGTTTTCCATTAGTTTCAAATAGAGGAGATATTCTTGTTGCAAATGGTGAAATATATAACCATTTAGACCTTTTTTCTAAAGCACAAGACATAAAATTTAGTCTGGAATCAAATGATTTTGATTATATACTTGAAGTTTATAGTCAAGAAAAATCAAAAGTTGATAAAAGAGAAAAGCTATTTTCAAACATATTAAATAGATTAAAAGCGGATTATGCTTTAATATTGTTTGATAAAACTAGTTCTGAGCTTTATATAGCTAGGGATAGTTTCGGAATAAGACCTCTTTGGTTTTATTGGAAATCAACTAATTGTTGGGGTTTTGCATCTGAAAAAAAGATTTTAGTTGAATTAGGGATTCAAAATGAATGGATAAGTCAAGTAACTCCAGGAACTTGGTGTAAAATTGAATTAACAAAAGAAAATAATTTTTTAACATTTAATAATAATTCCACAATAATGGAATCTTCATTTTCCCCAACAAGATCGAGTTTAGATGAGGTAAATCTTCAAATTTGTATTGATTCATTGAAAAATCATCTTACTAACAGTATAAAGAGATTACTAAATAATTTGCGAAAAGATGATAGTAGATTAGGAATTTTTTTTAGCGGAGGGGTAGATTCGACTGTTTTACACAAATTAGCAACGAAACAATCAAGTTATCTTACTCCTTTAATTATTGGATTTGAAGGATCTAAAGATATATTGGTAGCAGAAAAATACTTTCACGAAAATGAAAATAATTCATATATTCGTGTCAATATCACAGAAGATATAGTAGAGTATAATCTTAAAAAAGTACTTTCACGTTTAGATTCACGATCTCCAGTAGATGTTGGAATCGCTTTACCAATATATTTTTTGTCAAAAAAAGCTTCAGAAAATAAAATTAATGTATGTTTTACAGGACAAGGAGCTGATGAATTATTTATTGGGTATAAAAGATATGAGGATCTTTTTCTAAAACAGAAATCCTCAACTACTCTTAACCTTAACCAAATTTTATGGGATGAATTAAGGTTCATTGCTAAAAGAAATATCGAACGGGATGATTTAATGGCTTCAAGCCATGGAATTGAGCTCAGATTTCCTTATTTAGATTTCAAATTAGTGGAATTTGTTTCACAACTTCCATTAGAATTTTTAATTAAGGAAAGAAATAATAAAGAAAATCAGCAAGAATTTTCAAGAAAAATAATACTAAGAGAATTATCAACCAAAATAGGTATTCCTGATTATATCAGTATGAGAAATAAGACAGCAATTCAATATGGTTCAGGAACACAAAAAATATTACAAAAACTAGCTGATAGGGAACGATTATCTATGAATGAATATCTTAAAACCATCTAGTTACAAGCATGGTAACAATAGGAGGATATAGCAATATCCAGATCGAAACAAACGAAAAAAAGAAAGAAAGCAAGTTCTAAAAATATTACTAGCTCAGAAATAGTAGAAACTGAATCTGGAAGACAATATCACATAGGTTTAGCACCTGGAGAAGTAGCTACTTATATATTGCTTGTAGGTGACCCTGCAAGAGCTGATAAAGTTAAAAAGTTTATGGATACAGATAGTGTAACAGTTTCAAGTTCAAATAGAGAATTTGTATCCCATACTGGTACTTACAAAGGTCTTCCAGTCACTGTACTTGCAACTGGAATTGGACCCTCAAATATAGAAATTGCTATGCTGGAACTTTCCCGGATTGTAGAGCCTGAAATAATAATTAGAGTAGGTAGTTGTGGAGCATTACATGGAAATATTAATTTAGGGGATGTAGTAATAAGTTCAGGTGCTGTAAGATTAGAAGATACAAGTTTACGATTTGTGGATGATAATTATCCATCTATTGCTCATTATGAAGTAATTTTAGCTCTTATCGAGGCAAGTAAGCATGAATCTTATCATGTAGGAATAACAGCAGCAGCTTCTGGGTTTTATGGAGCACAAGGAAGAGAAATACCAGGATTTCCTATAAAAAATTCTAAAATACCGGAAGAACTTGCTAAAAGAAACGTAATTAATTTTGAAATGGAATCAAGTACTCTTTTTACACTGGCATCTTTAAAAAATTGGCGTTCAGGAACTATTTGTGCTGTTTATGCTAACAGACCGCAAGGATCCTTCATTACAGATGAACAAAAACCAATAGCTGAAAATAAAATTATTAATATAGCGTTTGAAGCTTGTATCATTATTAATAAAATGGATCAGAAAAAAAAGGAAACAAATTCAAAATATTATCATCCTAGCTTAGGTTTATAAAGAAACAAGGATTCTCAACAAATGTTAATATATTTTCTTGGAACAAGGGGGACTGTTCCAACTTCTGGACAAGGAACAATGTCTATTTGTATTGATAACAAATTTTTATTTGATATTTGTCCTGAATTTGTTCATTCGATGACAAAACTTATAGATCGCTGGAAACGAACTACTAATACTGACATTCAAAGACTCCAGTCTTTATACGGTAAGCCATCTTTTAGTAACATTGATCATATCTTTATCTCACACTTTCATTTGGATCATTGGGGAGGATTACGGCAATTACTTACTCGAGCAATAATGTTTGAGCTAGATATGAGAGTGGAAAAGAAAAAACCGATTCATATATATGTTCCAAAACATTCTATAGAACCGTTTAAAAAAAGAACTGAATTTTTTTTTTCGTTTGAAGATATCGATATAAAAAATCCCGAAATTTTTTTAAAACAGTATTTAAAGATTGAATTAGGAGAGGATATAGAAAAAATTGCTCAAATTCATGTTATTGACCCAGATCAACCCGCAATTGAGATTGATAATTATAAAATAACTGCTCGTAATAATAAACATATGTCTGGTAGTATGGGTTTTAAATTGGAATCCATTTCTTGGAAATTAAATTTAAACTCTTTGGAAAAACTTGGAGTTCCAAAAGGGAAGATTTTAGGTACGCTACAGAAAAAGGGAAAGATTAAATACGAAGGACGAGAAATAACTCGAGAAATGGTTTTCACAAAGAATTCGGTTATTTTTGGATATTCAGGTGATACACCATTTGATCCTGAATTTATAAAATGGTTTAATGATACCCAGCTTTTAGTACATGAAAGTACTTATTTTGAACATGATCCTACATTTCACAGTGATGTTCACACAGTTTTTTCTGATTTAATTACTGAAATAAAAAAGTTAGAAAGATTATTAGTTTTTCTTCCAGCCCATATATCCCAAAGATATACTTGGGACGAAATTATTCACTACATTGAAGAGAAAAAATTGCTATTGCCTAATATCGTTGTCTATCCTCCTAAAGCAATGGACATTATCCAATGTGACAAGGGTACTGTAAATATTCATAGCTTAGATCCCAACGACCGATGGTGAAGATTTTTTAGGAATAACGTTATTGTGAAAAAGGAATGTTTAATAAACAAACAAAAGTCATAAAAGTGTACTAGAACAAAAATTATTAAATTATTATTATTAGAAATAAATTCCAAAATTAAGGTGAAATATTAAATGAGTCTCGATATACCAACAGGAATATTAGAATTATATGATGATACCATTGATGATATGATAAATAATGAATATGGTTTACCTTTGTTTATTGATTTATGGGCGGAATGGTGTATGCCCTGTAGAAAAGTAGCTCCGATTGTGAAGGAATTAGAAGAAGATTATAGAGGGAAAATGCTATTTGCAAAATTAGATATAGATAACAACCAGAAAACTGCCGGAAAATACCGTGTAAGTTCTATTCCCATGTTTTTAATCTTTAAAGATGGAAAATTAGCTGATTCTTCCGTTGGTGCAACAGGAAAGGACAAATTTGTTAAAAGAATTGGCAAAGTTTTAGAAGATTAAAAAAATCTGAATAGACTATCTTAGCAATTTCCTCTTTTATTTTTTTTAACAGCAAAATTCTAAGAAATGATAAAATTAGCTATTTATTATCCTTAAGATTTTTCTTATTCTAATAAATTTTTTCCATAGTTTAGAGTTTGGAGACATGAAACTTTTTTTTATTGGCTAGCACCTTCAGGATTTCTCGCAATACTTCCCAAGAGAATAACCTAATCAATTTATTTAATTTAACTTTTTTCAAGACCAGGAATCAAAATCTAGTATAAAATTAAACATGATCAAGTGATTTTGAGTAAATAAGATCTAAACGATTTCTGTATCCTAATTATATTTGAAAAATCAAGGTATTTTTATTCATTTAAGTAAATTTGGAATGTCTGATATTTTTTCAGCCATTTTGACACCAACAGCAGTAAGAGCATCTATTTTTCCTTGTGCAGTTCCAACATTTCCCTGAATAATGGCACCAGCATGACCCATTGTTTTTCCTTCACGTGCAGTTTTACCAGCTATAAACCCTGCCATTCGTTTTGTTACTGGATATTCTTTAATGAATTTTGCGGCATCTTCTTCGGCTGCTCCGCCGATTTCACCTAACATGACAATTTTTTTTGTAGCAGGATCATCTTGAAACATTTTCAATACTTGAACAAAGTTAGTTGCTTTTATAGGATCACCACCTATTCCAATACAACTAGTTTGGCCCAAACCTGCACGTGTTAATTGATCAAGGACTTCATAGGTTAGAGTACCTGATCGGGAAACAACACCTACTTCTCCAGGTTTAACGATATTACCGGGAATAATACCCATCTTAGCTTGACCAGGAGTAATTAGACCAGGACAGTTAGGACCGATCATAACAATATCATTGTCACGAACTCTCTTAACCATCGCCATTACATCCATTTTAGGAACCCCTTCAGTAATAACTATAATTAATTTTATTCCAGCATCTATTGCTTCATAAACTGCGATCTTCACACCTTGTTTTGGAATAAAAATGATTGATGCTGTGGCGCCAACCTTTTCAACAGCTTCAGCAACTGAATCAAAGACAGGAAACCCTTCAACTTCTGTACCACCTTTTCCTGGTCTTGTACCACCAACAACGTTGGTTCCATAATCTCGCATCTTTTTTGCATGGAAAAGACCTTGATATCCAGTAATGCCCTGAACAATTACTTTAGTTGATTTATCTAATAATATAACCACAATTTAATCCTCCTTTGCTAATGCGACTGCTTTTTGTATCGCTGGTTCCATTTCTTCAAATGCTTCTAAACCTGCTTCATTAAGCAAAGCTACACCTTCCTTCTGATTTGTACCCATTAAACGAATTACCATAGGTATTTCGATATTATATTTTTTCTTTGCTTCAATAATTCCTTTAGCAACATCATCGAGTCGGGTAATTCCACCAAAAGCATTAATTAAAATTGATTTTAGACCTGATTCTCCTACTATTATTCTTAAAGCTTGTTCTACCTTTTCTGGAGAAGCACCCCCTCCAACGTCTAAAAAGTTCCTAGGATACATTCCTGTTTCCTTTCCAAAGTAAGCAATCAAATCAGCGGTACACATACCCATACCGGCCCCGCATGACATTAAACCGATATCGCCACCTAAATCTACGTATGCCAAACCGTGTTCTTTAGCATCTGCCTCCTCTTTTGTATATCGTAGTTCTTCGGACAAATAGTTTTCTCTTTCTGGATGTCGGAATGTTGCATCATCATCTACAACTATTCTTGCATCTAAAGCTACTACTTGATCATCTCCTGTTATTACTAAAGGATTTATCTCAGCTAATTGTAAATCTTCTATTTTCATCATATTAACTAATGTTGAAATGATTTTTGCTATCGAAACTTTAATCCTTCCAGTTAAACCTCTTTTTCCTAATCCACTCATGAAATGATAAGGATAAACCTCTTTTCCGAATTCATATCTGAAGTTTTCAATTGCTTCTGGACGTTCTTTAGCAAGAGTTTCAATATCAACCCCACCCTCTAAGGAAAATAATACCAAAGTTTCAAGAGTATCAGCATCTATCAACATACTGATAAAAATTTCTTGTTTAATATCAGCTCCTTTTTCAATAAGAAAAGGAAATTCTCTTCCATAGTGATTTTTAACTGAAGTAGACATTTCTTTAAACTTTTCTTCAACTTCTTCGGTTGATTTAGCTAATTTTATCCATCCTTTTTTTCCTCTTCCACCAGTTAACACTTGTGCTTTTACAGCTACAGGAAACCCTAATTTTTTGGCAGCATCCTTAGCTTCATCAACGGTATTTGCTAGTATTGACGGAAAAATGGTAATTTTATGCTTTTTGAATAATTCTTTGCCTTCGTATTCGAGAATAAGACCCATATCGTTAACCTCGTGATAAAATAATTTCAAAATTATAATGTAACAATATTTACATTATAATTGATAAATTTTAATTCGATAAAAAAAGTAATTTACTTACTATAAAAATCATCAAATTATTTTCAAAGAAAAAATAGCATTAAAAACTAGTAAATAACAAAAATACTCCCGAATATATAGTTACTATCCTTTTATTTAAAAAAATACTTTTTTATTGAATTAAAATCGAATTAAGAAACTTTAAAAAGGAATATCTCACCTACTGAAGAGCTTATATTAAATTTATTTTTTAAGCTAATTTTTAGTGCAAAATAATTTCATTTATTGTTATAAATATATTAATGAAATCTTAGAAAAAATAGCAGATAATATGATATTCTTCTTTAATGAGAAGATTAATCGGTATTTTCAATTATTGTGATAGTTATGAGTAGTCGTCGAAGTAAAAAGTCAAAAAGCGACAACCCAATGCCAGCAACGGGCGCAGGGCTTATCAGGTTTTATTCAGAGTCAGATTCTCCTGGTATTAAAGTAGGACCTAGATTAACAGTATTTTTTGCTATTTTTCTGATCATTTTCATATTAGCAGTAAATATTTTGATAAAACCTGGAGCATAATTTTTTTTCAAGGTTTTACTAAGAGTAATTATTTTCACTCTATTTAACTTAAAAAATTCTATTTAGAAAACATTAAGTAATTTAATTCTGTTTTTAGGATACAAAGGGTTTTACTATATGATTCCTAATAAAAAAGTTCTAGACTTGATGTCCACGGATCTTAAAACATTAGAGATTCCTGGAAATCGTGAAACTCTTTTATCAGCAATTAAAGAGTTTAGATTGAGTGTTTTTCCAGTTATAGAAAAGGATTCAGATAATAAACTTGTAGGAATGGTTGGTCGATCTGAAATATTACGTAAACCAGCTGAAACCCAATTAGCATTGCTTATGTCAAAAATAAGTGACTGGCCCACCATTAAAAAAGAACAAAGTATTGTAGATCTTATCAAGTTAATGAATGATATGAAACGGTCAAAGATCCCCGTTATCGAGGGTGATAATAAAATAGTTGGTTTAGTATCTATTTCAGATATTATATGGAAAATCATTTCAAATGATAAATCTTTCAATGAGGAAATAAAGGAAAATTTCTCAGACAATATTTCTGTTTTGTGGGAAGGTACTCCTGCCAACGTTGCTGCCCAAATATTGTTACATTCTGGTCAAGAGGCTTTACCAGTAATTAATGAAAAAGGTTTAGCAGGAATTATTTCTCCTAATGATTTCTTAAAGTTTGCTGATGTTAGAAACTTTCAAGAGATATCTACGGATGCCGAAGTAGATGCTACTGAAACATGGGACTCTTCGTCTGTACTTATTATATCTGATAAAATCTTGATTATACCATCACGACCAGTAATAGAAATAATGAGCAAAAATCTTCATACAGTTACAGTTTTTTCCAATTTATCAAGTGCTTCTCAAATGTTTAGAAGTAAAAAGATAGATCAAGCTCCTGTTGTTGATGAAGATGACCATTTACTAGGATTATTAACAAACTGGGATATTTTAGGAGCTTTTATTAAACATATTTCATAATTTTTGAGTAATTTTCAAAAAAGAAATTTTCTTTCACTTTATTGTGTTCTTTTAATTTCAGCTGCCAATGTTAAAATTGAAGCCACTAAATCACTACGATCATCATCAAGCTTGAAAGTGTTCTCTTTTTGTATTAGTCCTGACATTGCTCTAAATAAGCGATATTCTTTTTCTATGGTTAAATCACCCATTGTTGATGCTAGCAAAATAAATGCAGAAGATAAATCTAGTCCTTTTTTCTTTTTTTCATCTGCTATGCGTAGTTGCATTAATTTCTCCCAATCTTCAAATGTACGTACGTAATTCTCGCTCATTTTCACCATCTGTTTGTGTTTAATTTTATTATATGTCTTTTCAAATCTTTCTGATTGCTGAATTGCTATATAAGTAATGATTTCTAGAAAATTTTTACTTTCTGTTTTAAATTTATCCTAATGAAGTTTTCAATATTAATTCTTACTTGTTTCTTTTTCCAAGTTTGCTTTTACCTTTTTCAATCTAACAAACTCTTCTCTTTCTCTTTCTGCTAAAGTTAACTTGATATAATTAATTGTATTATTAAACCTAGGGATAACAATGTTTTTCAAAGCATTTACTCTACGTTTAGTGCTTTGAATTTCACTGGCTAATCGACTAATAGTACTTTGATATTCTCCAAGCTTAACTATTAGTTCTAAGGCGTTATCAAATTTTTTTCTACCATCATCCAGATATGCTGAAGTATCGGAAAAAGAATAATAGCTAACGTCTTTATCCTCATCTTTTAGTAATTTTATTTGAGGAACCCTTACACCCATTAAACTTCTTGAAGATGCCTCAATTTTTACTGTTTCTGGAAATCCTTGAGAAATTTCTCTAACCTTTAAAGACCCCATTGCCATATCTGTTTTAGTTAAAGCATCAATAGCATCCTGAATTGCAGGCTTAATCCTTTCATTAAAATCTTTGAATTCTTGTAAGATCGTAAACAGCTCAGAAGTAAGTGTCTCCAATTTTCTGTTTAAAAGATCGTAACCATTTTGAGCTAGATTTTTACGCTTTCGAAGTCCAAGAAGTTCCATACGGGTAGCATTAACATTTAATCTTTCAGCGGAGGACAAAACTCTGGCACCTTAAATTTTTCTGACTATTTTAACTGTTTTATAATAAATTATAATTTTTTTCTATCAATCAACATTATATTTTGCTTACTTATCAAGGATAAAATGCGGGGGGGGCGATTTGAACGCCCGTACGCTTACGTATTATGAGCAATACAGCTCATTGATTCTACGCGAATAGATCTTGAGTCTATCTCCTTTGACCGTGCTCGGATACCCCCGCAATTGATATAACGGTCTTGATACTTTTTTTCTGTTTAATATTTTAATTGGTTTCAGTATTTATGTTAATTTATCTTTCATATCCTAAATTTTAATTTCTTTTTTATGTAGTTCCTGAAAAATCATATCAAGTAAATCTACAAATAATAAAATTGATAATTGGAGTGTTACTTGAAAAAAAAGATTTTTTCTTTTTTTAATTATGTATTCCAACAACGGGTAAAATTCTCGCTAAAGAGATCATTACTGCTTCTTCTAATCGTATACTTCTAGTCCCACTATAAGGTACAGCATTAATTACGATGTTACTGATATCTTTTAATTTTATGTTACTAAATCCTTTTAACATCTGATATAAATCAAATCTTGGCTCACCAAATAAAAAAAGAATAGAATTTTTGTTTTTTATTTTTAACACTCCTTCATCAATTTCTTCTTTTACTGTTGTGTAGGATTTTCCTTGCCGATCAGTAGCAATGATAAAAAAATCTTTTAATCGATCACCAAATTTAGCCACAGAAATATCTGTGAATTTAATCTTAAAACCCCAATATGTTTCTGATTGAACTAATTCTCTAGGAACAATTTCAGCAAAAAATTTATGTGAGTCATTTTCTTTAACCATTCTAACTGTTTTTCGAATTTTTTTATCTTTAAGTGATTCTGGAGGAGAGTTGTGGATCAGAACAGGGAATTTCATACCAACATTAGCATAAATTTTGTTATCGTTACCTAGATAAACAAGAGCTTCTCGAATCTCTCCTTCCTTTAATTTAGTTTCGACCGAATGATGAGGTGTTGCCAAAGGAGGTAATACACCAACGAATTCAAGATCTCGATGAATAGGGAAGAGTTGTTTGCGTAGATATTGAGGACATTCAGCATATCCAATAATATTTTTTATTATCCTTTTTTCTTTTTCAGCTTCCGCTGGTGTAATAAACGGAGAATGATAAATGAAAATATCAGTTACCTGAAAAATAGATAATGCTCTTATAATATAACCTAATTTCTCAGTTTTATCTCGTAAATGTTTATACTCATAAACCATAGAGTCGGGTAAGGCCACTGCAATTCGTGGTAAAGTCATTAGAAAAAATCTCCGCATTTCAAAAAATTTACTTACATAAATAAGAATTTCTAACAATTTAATTAAATAATCAATAAAATAATTTATTATTATTACTAAGTAATGGTATATAAATAACTGTTCAATATGAATATTAATGCACTTGAATCTACATTTATAAGAGGACTCTCCAATTGATAAATGCAATCAAGTTCTGAGGAATATTAATTATGGCCACTGTTTCTGCATCACAAAAATCCGCAACAAGTACGGAAGAATCAATTACATATCTTCGAGA
Organism: Candidatus Heimdallarchaeota archaeon LC_3; assembly: GCA_001940645.1. The sequence goes on along the minus strand of MDVS01000027.1, from coordinate 45,741 downwards.
GAAAAAACCTCGTCCTTATAATCCTTGGTGGATAATAACTAGCATTTTGGTGACAACAACAATCAGTATTGCATTGTATGTTCTGCCTGATTGGTTATTTCTGGCTCATTGGACCCGTGATCTCGTAGTAGGAATATTGCAATTTATGGGCTATCCAGCACATTATACTGGAGCTGCTGACGGATTTGCTACATTTCCGTGGTCTCCAGAATGGGGAACATTTGGTGAAGCCTTTCCAAGCACACCAGGTGTTAGTATTGACGGAACACAATATCCAGCTTATTGGATTGTGAAAGCATGCACAGGATTTCAGGCGGGAGCAATATTAATTGCCTTAATAATTGTTACTCCTCTCAAAAGCAAGTCATTACCTGCTAATGTTGATCCAACATTAGTATCCTCGTACAGAAGGTTTCAAGCAAATCATCAAACCTTGTACAATATAGGTAAGAAACTTACAGTAATTGGTATTTTCTGGTTTGTATTATTCATAACTAACACAATCAGAATAGCTTTCCACTTATGGCTTGTAGCTGGTTTTGAAATATTTGGTTTTACGTTTGGGCCATATCCTTTTGAAATTGCCCACGATGAGCTTTCTAAACCAATAGGATTCTTTGGAACACTATTATTTGCGTGGGTAATAGAGAAAAGTGGAGTACCGATAATAGATACTTTTGCAGATTGGTTGGATGCATTCTTCTATGGAGTTAAAGGATCTTTATCTTGGGTCAAAAACATTTTAAGAATTTAATATAAATTTCCATTTAATCTTTATCTACCTAATTTTACTACCTTCTAAAACCTCTTTATCTGGTCGTAATAGAACAGCTTTTCCATCTATTGAAGCAGCAAGTAGCATTCCATTTGACTCTACTCCAAAAACTTTTCTTGGCTTTAAATTAGTTAATACAACAATTTGGGTTCCTACAAGATCTTCATCAGAATAGCTTTCTTTAATTCCTGCAACAATTGTCCGTTCCTCATCTTCTCCAATAGTAATTTCGAGTTTTAGCAATTTATTAGATTTGGGGATTTCTTTAACAGAAAGAATTTTAGCAATTTTAATATTTAATTTAGCAAAATCTTCATAATCTATAATAGTCTCAGTTTTCTTTTCATCATTTTCGGTCATCTGTAGACATTCTCCTTAAAAGATAAATATTTTAAAAGTGAAAAATTTAAATAAAAAAGATAATATAAGAAAAAAGAATTTTCTTTTCAGTTAACTAAGCTTCGCTCCTAATGGAAGTGAATCTTCTACAAACACTACTCTGAAGGGTGATTTTTTGTCATTGGTATTAGCTGCCAAGATCATTCCTTGACTTTCTAACCCCTTCAGATTTTTAACTTCCAAATTTGCAACAACTAAAACATTTTTATTTATTAAATCTGAAGATTGATAATATTCAGCTAATCCGGCTAAAATTTGTCTTGGATCTGCTTCACCAAGATCAACCGATATTTTTAACAGTTTTGTAGATTTTTTCACCAATTCACATTCAAGTATTCGCCCAACTCGCAGTTCCACTTTGAGAAAATCTTCGAATGCAATTATTCCTTCTGGTAAAGATTTCTTGCTTGAATTAACGGAAGATAGATCAGCAGAGCTTTTAGATTTCTTCTTCTTTTGACGGCCCTTAACATCGGTTAGTTTTTGTGCTGCGAAAGTATCTCCTCCAAATTTTATTTGTAATTTGGTGACCTGTTTATCATCTATTTTAGAAAATAATGGTTTAGGATTAGGGGAAAGAGTAGCAGCTTGCAAAGGATTTCCTGTATCAAGGACAGTACTCCATTGTCCAGAAGTAAGGTCTTTATTTTCCTGTAAACCCAATAGTGTAAAAATTTTCTGAGAGGTCTCTGGAATAAATGGTCTACAAAGAACAGCATTAATCCATGATAATTTTGCACAAACGCTTAAAGTTGTGGCTCCTTTTATTCTATCTTCTTTCACTAATTTCCAAGGTTGCTTCTCTTGAAAATATGCATTACAATCCGACCAAAATTGTCTTAAAGCAATTAACGCTTTCTGAAACTCTAATTCTTTGAAATGTTTTACAAGTTCATTTAATGTGGTGGTTACTTTTACTAATATTTTCTTATCTAACTCATCAAGAACTTCAATGGGGGGTATTTTTCCTTCAAATTCACGATGAATAAATGTCAAAGTCCTATGAACGAAATTTCCTAGCAAATTTGCAAGATCGTTATTGACAGCATTCTGGAAACCTGACCAAGTAAAATCTGTATCATGTCGTTCTGGTGCAATTAAAAGTAGATAATATCGCCAATAATCAGCAGGATATGTCGCTAATGCCTGATCTAAGAACACTCCACGATTTTGGCTAGTAGAGAATTTACCACCTTCATAATTGAGCCATTCAAATCCTTTTACAACATCTGCTAAAACGAACCCGTCATCAGCTCCCATCATGGTAGCAGGCCAGGTAACCGTATGAAATGGAACATTGTCTTTACCCATAAATTGTACTAGCTTAGTATTAGAATCTTTCCAATAATTTTTCCATTGGTTTGGTTTACCGATTTTATTGGACCATTGAATCGTTGCTCCGATATAACCTATAGGAGCATCAAACCAGACATAGAAGACCTTATTCTCATAGCCTTTTAATGGAACTTTAATACCCCATTTAAGATCACGAGTTATACTTCTAGAACGTAGACCTTCATTAAGCCACTTTTTAGCTATTGAATAACTTGTTCGAGGCCATTTTTCTTTTTTAGATTCAACCCAAGCTGAGATTAGGTTTTGTACTCTTGGAAGATTAATAAATAAATGTTTAGTTGGACGAGGTTCAATATTTAATGAGCCTGTAATAGCAGATTTAGGATTAATAAGCTCTTTGGGATCAAGAACTTTGGTACAGTTCTCACATTGATCACCACGTGCATTTTCATAACCACAGTGAGGACAGGTACCTCGAATAAATCTATCCGGAAGAAATCTATCTTCATCAACACTATACAGTTGAATAATTTCTTTTTCTTCAATTAAATCATTATTATACAATTTTTTGAATAAGTATCGAGTAATTTCGTGATTTGTTTGATCAGAAGTATTACCAAATATCTCGAACTCTAACCCAAAGTCTTTATAGATTTTAATTTGGACATTATGATACTTTTTCACGTATTCTTTGACAGACATACCCTCATCAATAGCACCAAGCTCCGCTGGTGTGCCATGATCATCTGTAGCACAAATATAGATTGCATCATGTCCTTGAGCTTTTAAAAATCTTGTGTAGACATCAGCAGGTAATAATGAACCAATGAAATTTCCTAAATGCTTGATTCCATTGACATATGGTAATGCTGAAGTAACAATATACTTTTCTTTTTGTTTTGAAAATTTTTTCGATCGTTTGGTCATTTTTCAAACCTCCTGTTATGTGAAACAGAAAGGACTTCTGAGAATAGATTTATAGAAGTGCTATTGATGGAAAAGGTGAACCTAGCCAAATATAGAGACAAGAATAGGGTTTTTTGTTGATTTAATTTAATAAAGCATTTGACGATCCCACATGGAATAACACCATGCGAGAAATAATTTTCTAATATAAATATCTACGGTTTTTGATTCGAAAAAGAATTTAGAAAAAACAAAAAAAGAATGGCCCAAAAAAAATAGAAGTGGTTTAGTGAGTGTATTTATCCTATAGGAAAAAGATCAATTTAAAATAAAAAATAAATTTAAGAATAATGAAATTTTAGTTAATACACTGGATAAATAAAATAAACAATCATTTTTTAGTGGATGTGAAAACAATATCAGAGAATTCGCTGAATAACTGCTACTATTTGAAATCATTACGTGTATTATCGAAAAAATGGACAGTATTCATTGTTTTACAGTTGCTGGAATTTGAAACACTAAATTTTACTAATATTCAAAATAGAATTAAAAAACAAAGTGAGGAAAACTTATCAGCAACTGTATTATCAGGCTCATTAAGCACATTAGAAGAGCAGGGTATAGTTAAAAGAAAGGTTTTATCAGAAAAGATGCCTATTAGAGTAATTTATTCCTTAACTGAAAAAGGAAAAGAATTAGGCGAATTATTAAATAAGATAGATATTTGGACGAATAAATGGGAGAATAATGATGGAAAAAAACATCGTGAAAAATGTAAGCTCTGTAAACAACTACCACATCTACTAGTTGAAGTAATAGCTGAATCATGAAGAGATATAATAGGTAGAGGCATAAAAGATCTATTTCAAAAATATTGGTAGGTTAGCGCTAGCTTACTTGATTAGAATTACTTTACTCCGAATTTAAAAACATCAAAATTTTTCTTAAAACCAGCTGAATAACATCTTTTGTAAATTTTGAGTCTTTCACTAAAAGATATACTCAATATTTTATAAGAAGTTGTTTGAAGGTTGATAAATTATCTTAAAAAGAAATAAAAAATTGATAAGACTATTTATAGAACCTAAAGAAAACAAAATTTAAGCTTATTGGTGAAAAAATAATGACTCATATTATCGCAGAACCATGTATTGGTGTAAAATCTGGTGATTGTGTAGATGTCTGTCCAGTGGACTGTATTCATGAACAAGATGAACTTTTCGTTATTGACCCCGATGAGTGCATCGATTGTCAGCAATGCGTCTCCGCGTGCCCCGTAGAAGCAATTTTTGCTGAAGATGAGCTTCCTGAAAAATGGAATTCATACATCGAAAAGAATGCTGCATTCTTTCAATAATTAATATTATTATAAAGGAAATTTCATTCCTTATCTCTTTTGGTTAATACTTCTCCATTTAAAGGCAATTCTCTATTTTTTAATTTTCAATTCTTTTCTTAGAACCAAAAAAATCTTATTAGTATAATTTCAATATCAGATTTGAATTTAGACAAAGAGATTTTTAGCTCGATAAAGGGTTTTACCAAAGAAAATCCTCAGGATCTTATTGGAATCATCAATTATGTTGATTATTATCAAAAACTAGTTATTACATTTGAAGAATTATCTGAAGGATTGATGCCTCTAATTGATGATAGAAAAATAGTAGAAATTGATAACCAGAAATATTTTGAAAGTATTAAGATACAAAAACTTAAAATTTTTTCTCATTTTTCAAGAGATATTTTTGAAAAAGCTCTTGAGAAATATAAATCTTCTTTCTAAATTACAAACTGTAGATCATTTGTATGATATTCGGATATTTTCTTTTTAACTTTCTTACTTGATATCCATAATAATAACTATGTTTTGCTTCATAATGAGTTAAAAAAACTACATTTTCTTTTTCATAACCCAATAATTTTTCTGCTACCCATTGGTCTATTTTTGCTCCTGCTGTTTTATATATATCTTTTACATTTAAAAATATTAAAGGAATTCGTATGTCTTTATATAATGATTCATCAAAATTGTCTATAAATGACGAAAGTTCTTTTTTTGAAATTAAAATTTTTTCGCTTTTTTTTGTTGGTAACGAATATGGTTCTTTTTTTAGTAATTCTTCAATAGAAATCCTTTTTTGGGGTAAATTTTCATTTATTTTGTCAATTTCAAGTTTTAAAACTATATCAAGAATATCGCGAGGAGTCATGAATAATCTAATTAATTACAGAAATATATTTTCAAGAATGTTTTGGTTTATCTACTAGATAAACTATGATAAAAAAAGGTTAATATTGGTAAAATGATGTTAATTCAATGATTTCTATATTAATCCTTTATTAATTAGATTTTTGAAATCATCAAAAGAAATTTTCTTACCCTCTTTTGTTTTTTGGACTGCTTCAGCAGTCTTTTCTTGAATTTGTTCTCTATTAATTGCAGATTGAATATCACGTTCTTTCTTACGAAATTTCTTAACTTTATCACTTAATTTTCGCTTTTCTTTTATCTTATTTACATATTCTGCATGAATAGCATCAGCTCGTTCTTTTATTTTCTGAATGTCTGCATGAATAGCATCCGCTTCTTTGCGTATTTTATTAGCTTCGTGATAACCTTGAATCATAGTGGTATGAAAGGCACGTGAGTCTCGTGCTAACTTATTCATTGACTGAATTGTTTTCCTCAATTTTTGTCTGTTAACTCTTAATTTATATCCTGCTTCTTGGCGTTCTTTACTTGATTCTTGATACTTAAGCAAATCTTCTAATTCTTGTTCAAATGCACCTATTCGTTCAACTACGTCCCGTTCTTCTTGAATTGTGATATTTCCAGTTGTTTGTAATTTCCACTCCAGGGTTTGCATATCTTGTTGTAATTTTTTGATTTTTTTATTTGCTACATTAAGAGGAATATTTTTTTGAGGTTTATTTTGTTCTCTTTCAGTTTTTTCTACAATTGCTACTAAGCGTTCAATTTCTTTATGAAACTCATTTTTTTCTTCTTTGAGTTTATTAATTTCAGCATTAGCTTTATCTCTTTCGACTTTTGCTTCATTAGCAGTAGTTATAAGCTCTTTGACTTTCGTGTTAAGATCATTTCGGCTTTTTGCTTTTTCAATAACTTGATTGTTTAATTCTTCTCTTTTCGATCGCCAACTTCTAACTTCGGATTCCATTTCATCAATTTTGTATCGAAGATCTCCAATATTAAGTTTGATCGGCTCTTCAGTAGTTTCAGAATCTGATGTCTCTTGTTCCTGAATGTTTGCAGGTAGTTCATCACTACTTTCTTCAGAAGAGTTTTCTAAAACAGAAATAGATCCATTTAGAGCAGAGTTCTCTGGAGCAGAATTTCCCTCTCTCTGTTTGTTAAGATTTTTTGAATTTTCCTTCTTATCCGTTTCTGGAGGATTTGAGGATGGGTTTTGTTGTTCCATTTAGGACATCCATTTAATAAAGATCGTTAAATCTTTATTTAGTATTTTTTCTTAAAATTTATAGTCTTTTTTAAATATAAAGGTCAATTTACTGTAATATCTGATGAATATAAATAATAACACATTTCAATTTTAGGTTAAAATTAAGATGCAAAATTCCTTTTCATATAATACTATGATTTTTTCATAGCTTTTTTGACACATAAGGTCCATCTAAAGTGTAACCGTATTTCCTGTAGTAATCTCGTACTCCTATACCACTAATTATGACCATTTTATCATATCCTGATTCTTTAGCAATCTCTTCGGAACGTTCTAATAATTTTTTTCCTAATCCTCGGTGTTGAGCATGGATAGCCTCTTTAGGCTTAGTACCAATTACTACTTCCTGACCATAAATATGTAATTCTCTAATAATTGCTGAAGATGGTGTTATTTCAGAGCGGTGAGCATTTTGGGATGGGAATCGCATCCGCAAAAATCCAAATAAAACTCGGGAATGTTCTTCAATAAATGATAAGAACCATTCCTTTCCATTACTGGCTGAATAAGATTCTTCCGTTAACGTAATATTTTCTCCAGGAGTATAATTCCCTAAGTTCATTACTTGTCCTAATTCTCTACATCGAATACAAGAACATCTCATCTCATAATCATGCATATAGTCTTTTACGATATTTCTTAAATTCCCTAATTTCAAACCAGCTTCAACATATTTTCCAGGAATATCTCGTTGGATTCTGTGAATACGTGTATATTCTGGTACTGAATCTTTTATAGTTGCTAATGTTTTAACAAGAGTATCGTCATCATAAGGTTCAGGATCTAAAATTCCATTTTTCCAATCATCATACAATCGTGTACTTGGTAAAATCAGTAAAGGATAAATTTTTAATCCATCAGGCTTATAATCCTGATTTTTATATAATTCCTTAAAATATTTAATGTCTTCTTCTGGTTTGGAAAGAAGATTAGGCATCATATGGACACTGACTTTGTATCCTGCATCTTTTACTAATTGAATTGAACGTTTTACATCTAGAATTGTGTGACCCCGGTTGACTTTAAGATAAATTTCATCAGAAAGTGCTTGAATTCCAAGTTCTATCCAAGTACCACCTAGTTTTAACATCCTATCAATATGTCTAGGCTTACAAACATCTGGACGAGTTTCAAAAGTTGTTCCGACATTTCGGGTAATGCTAGTTTCACATAAATGAATAGCTTCTTCTATGCTTCTAGAAGGTCGTAAGATTGTATCATAATCTTGATTCTTATCATCAACAGCTAATATACCATCATAAATACCTTTCATTATTCGATCCTGTTCCTCATTATGTAATGCTAGAAATGTTCCTCCTTGCACAACAACATGAATTTTACTTGCAGCATGTCCGATTGAACGTAACTGTTCAATTCTAAGTTTAGTTATAGCAAAAGGATCATAGTTGGAATTTATAGCACGTAAAGTAGATGGTTCATGTCCTATATAACTTCTAGGAGCATTTTCACTTGAAGGACAATAAGCACAATCAAAAGGACAAGAATTTTTAGGAGGTATCATCACAGCAACAATAGAAACTCCAGAAATAGATCTTGCTGGTTTTTTATTTAGGTTTGCTAACCAAGGATGCTCTAAAGGATCAATATCACGTTCTTTTGCACGGAGAATTATTTGACTATTAGCAAAATATCGTTTTAGTCTATATTGCTTCGCAATTGATCGTTTAAGCTGTTCAAGACTTTTTTTGCTGGTTAAAGCTTCAGGGTTATCTATAATGTCATCTAATGCTAATCGATCCAGATCAGATAACTTAAATTTTTCTTCTAGATTAACCATAAAACAACAACAGCTAAAAAATTATTTTAGGATCCATTTCAAAGAAATGAATTTATTTTGAGGTAATTTTTCCAAAATTAAAAATTCAATTAATGAAGGAAATAATGAAGCATAAATTAATGAAGGAACCTGATTCCCTCAAAACATGAATGAAAATTGATTCTTTTGCTCCAAATATTCTTGAACAAGTAGCTGAAAAATCTTCTTTAGCTGAAGGTCCTGAAGGGGTTAGATCAATACTATTAAACCTCTTCAGACATCCTCAAGGTATCAATAACAAGTTGTTAAGTCAGTTTACTGAAATACCTGTTCCAGTTTTATCAGCAACAAGACAAGAATTAATTAAAGCCTCTATATTATCGAATATATCTTCATTTACTCCATCAGGAGAGAATTATGTCCAAGAAGTTTTAGGGTTTTCTAAACTACCATCTTCATTTAGTTTTGAAAATTGGAATCCGTTTTCTTCAAATATAATAAATGAAGTCAGGGATGTTCTGGGGAACAATATCTTTAAAAGAATTGATTCGATTATTAAGGAAAGACCGGAACCGTTAAAGGAATTAGATCAGAGTAGAGCTACTGAAGAAACAGTATACAGACGTTTTCTTTTTATGCTCCTAAATGGACACATTGAAGGCAGAAAAATATCCTTAATTGGTGATGATGATGGATTAAGTATAGTAATTTTCGCATCTAATCTTTCAAAATCGGTAACAGTTTTTGATATAGATCAAAGAATTACCAATTTTTTACAGCAATCATCAGAAAATCTCAGTCATGAACTTACTCAGAATAAAGAAAAAGGAAAAACCAATTTTCAGAATATTCATAAGATAATAACTGTTGAATGGGATCTACGCAATCCAATTCCTAGTGAATACACTCATACTCAAGATATTGTTTTTACTGATCCTCCTTACACCGTTCCAGGATCACGATTATTCCTCCAAAGAGGGAGAGAATTATTGAATGAGAAATTAGGACTCCCATTATATCTAGCATTTGGCCCAAAAGAACCACAAACACATTGGGATTTACAATTATCAAGTTTAAATTACGGATTTAAATTAACTGAATTACGAAAGCGATTTAATCTATATCGAGGGAACCTCCGACTTGGTCAATTTTCAGATCTCTATATATTTCAAATAGTATTTCCCAAGAGTCGGTTAATACAACAAACACATTTAGGAGATTTATATACAAAAGAAGTAAAAGATCGTAAGAATCATTGGTCACAGATACAAAATAAAATAATAAATCAGGGACAGAATAGTAAAGAAGAGCAAATTGTAATAGGATACCATGTGTTAGCAGAATTAAGTAAAGTTCCAAAACAAAATTTTTCTGTTGAATTTCTCAAAGCATCTTTATTAGAAGCATGTCAAGAAGCAGAATTAACAGTAAGAGACATTTTCACTTATCTGTTTTCACCATATGGAACAAGTATTCTTGTTATCTTACAGGAATCACATATCAGTTTACACACTTGGCCAGAATATAGATTCATTAGTTTAGATATCTTTGTGTGTGATAAACAATCAAAAGCAGATACAGTATTATCTTATTTAACAAAAAAAATGCAACCATTATATGTTACAAAACTTCCTGTTATTCGAGGAGAATATCCTCATGAAGATTTAGGCGGTAAAACGTAAGGATATTAAAAGACAAATGAAATTAGCTAACGGCCATCAAATAATTACATTACCATCAATTGTAATTTTTATTTTATCGTTGATTATTTCATATCTAAATTTGTCATTTTGGTGGTCGATACTAATAACTGGGTTAACGTTAATCTTTGTGATTCAATTTTTTAGGGATCCTGACCGTCATATTGTTGAAACTAATTCATCAGCAATTGTTTCACCAGCAGATGGTGTTATTTTCGAAATTGATACCGAAACTATTCCAAATACGACAATATTTAGAATTCGGATGAGATTTTGGGATGTACATGTAAATAGAATGCCATTATCTGGTAAAATGATAAAAAAAGAAAAATTCCGTGGGATATTTTTACCGATTCTTCCAGGACTAAATAAAATATCAAAATCAAAAAATGCAAGACAAGAATTACATTTTGAGAATCCAGACAAAATTCCTTTCAAAGTTATTCAAATTAGTGGTTTTCTAGCTTTTCGATGTGTATCCTACTTCCCAGTTTCAGAGGAGGTTATACCAAGGGGTGAACGGTTAGGAATGATTAGATTTGGAAGCGAAACTGATTTTCATATTCCAACAAAGAATGTAGATCCAATTGTTACAGTAGGCGAAAAAGTAAGAGCAGGTATGACAATTTTCGGTAATTTGAGGAAGTAATCACAAATAATAAACTCTTGGGATTCATTTTCCCTTATTCTAGTTTTTTTTCTTTCAAAATTAATTCCATAAAATTATGAGAAAGGAGAAATATTAAGCTAATAGTAAATAAACAACTCATTTGAAAACAATTTGGCAATTTAAAAAATAATCTATTTATTTTTCATGTTGATTTAATATAATGTTAATTTTATCACCTCTAAATTCAAATTATAGTTTAATATTAAAAGATTTAGCTTAATAAATAGAAATTCTGCTTTTGTAATCTAGCGATTAAAATGAACCCTGCTGCTAGGTTACATTAAAAAAATAAAAATTTTTACAATATCACGTTACCTAACAACTTGAATTGTGATTCAAAAACTTATGTCTTGATATTAAGAACAAAAAATGAGGAAAAAATGCTTAGATTTACGCTTAAAGGGAAATTTTTTGCTTCGGTTAAACGAAAGGAGTACATTGTTCCTTTTATTCAACATTGCTCTCGGGATGGATTAAGACTGATATCACTTGTGAAGTCGATAATAATTTTCGATTAGAAAATCTGTGACTTATGGATATTAACTTGAGAATAAGTCAAGTCAGTGTTGTTCGAAAAGAAATACGAAATCAAAAGTTTTTTAAAGGCAAGAATTTTTTGAGAAAATAGTCACTATTCCTCATTATAATATTTAGTATCCCATTAAGTCTAGTGGACTTACCAAAACCGTGTCAAAGGGACTCTAATTTTAGTAATGAATGGTGCAAAAAAAAATATAAAATAGAGGAAATGATGAAAAATGGCAGGAAACTTTGCAAACGCACGTGTTGAAAAATTAATTCGTCAAGCAGGTGCCCAAAGAGTATCAGCTGACGCTGTTGATAAAATGAACGAGATTCTTACCGACTGGGGTAAAAATATTGCTAAATACGCGGTAGAAATTGCCCGACACTCCGGAAGAAAAACTGTTAAAGAAAACGACATTAAATTAGCGGCTCAGAAATAAACTGGGTTTAGTTTATACATCTTGAGTTCTGGTTGAACTCACTCTTTTTTTTTAATCAGTAATGATTTTCAGTACATAATATTAGCTTTTTTGTTAGAAATAAATGACTTCTGAATCGAAGTTTAAATGATATATTCCACCCGAATATAACCTATAATTTACATACAGCACCTTAGATCCAATCTTTCCAAATTTTGAAGTACTATTATAGCTTCAGAGATAATCAAAAATTTGTTACCATGATCATTTTTCAATTTCCTATAGAACACAATCTAAACATTAGATTTTCGAATTTTTTTAATGAGTTTTGAAGCTTTTTGACAATTTTTAGATAATAATGCTAAAGTTTTTTCTAAAATTTCTTCATTATCTTTAGTAACTTCTAAAATAGAAACTCCCCCATATATAATTTGAATTATATTTCCTAAATCATGGCTATAGGTATCTATGAGTTGATTTTTCAAATTTGTAACGATGCTATATTGTAAATTTACAAAAAGAGCAAAAAATGTTATACTATAGATAATTGCCATCAGATAATTTAAGATTATTATAAATTCATTCGATGATAGATATAAATCAAAACTGCCCTCAATAATATAGATGACAATTGATAGAGGAACAAATATATATCCTAACCCCGCAGTTAAATATATATACCTAATTGATCCACCAATAACGTCTGTAATTTCTTTTGAATTGAATATCAGATATTTAGTTATTAGAAGAACTACTGTGTAAAGTAATAAAGATGATAAAATAGTAGATAGACTTGAAAAATTAAATAACCATAATATTAAAGGTCCGAAAATAGCTAAGACGCTGAGACTTTTTATAAAATCCTTAGATACAAAATCAAAAACGTAGAAAAAACCTCCATAAACAAAAATTGTGCCTAATGCAAAGAAATAGTTGTTAAAAACGATAACTAGACTATATAAATCTGTATTGTTTTCAAATTCTAATATTAAAGGAAAAATTCCAGACAATAGTGTAAAAATCCATCCGAATATTATAACTAAGAAATTTTTTCTCCTTCTATCTAGGTATAAGCTTATTGACATATTTAATATAAATATTCTTATAACAAGTAAAATAATCAAACTAAATGTAATTAAAATGTTCATAATGGTTGCCTAATGTCATTTAACCGTAATTACTCCAAAAATATTTAAATTTAGATTTATCTATTTTAGGCTTTTTAGGTATTCTTTTTATTTTTTATCTAAAATTGGGGCAATTCTCAATTGCGATCTGGTAAATCCATCGCCATGAAGGGGTCAAGTTGTAAAGTTTTCCCCTAGAAAAAGATATCATAGTCTCCGAATTTAACATTTAACTTAAAATCATATATTGTTATTAGTAAGAATATCCCGGAGATAATAAAAATTATTACTAAATATTGTATGGTAGTTGTTTTACTCTTATCTTCATAATATGTTAGAGCAATTTTTACCATATAATAACCTAGGATATTATAATAATTGGACCTAATAACAGGATTGTTTCTATTCAATATTGATTATTTAAATTAATTAATTTCTCAGAATCTGTTAAATCATCTCCCCATTGTTCTCTAAGTTTGTCAGTTATCGTGTAAATTGATCGGAAATTTGGACCAATAAATGCAGGATTCTCAGTTATTATAAATATAAATCCAGCTTCCACAATTAATGTAAAAGATAATATGATTATTAACCCAATTTTATTTTTAAAACTAAAGAATAGCAATTTGTTTAATTTTGATTCTTTTAGTGTCAATTCATGTATTTTTATTCTTATTTCTCTATTTTTTGTTCGAATTGGTCCCAATTAACTTCCCATCCTTTTTATAAGGACAAATTAATTGGTATTAAAATAATTAAGAGAAAAAAATCTAATATTAATTTACAATATATTAAGAGAACAAATGATAGTAACTATATTTCAAGATCAAATCTTTTTTTAGCTAGTTTGACATATAATTCGTATTCACCTGTTTTTTCTAAATATTTAGCAAGTAAAATGATTGCCAAAAGTTGGTTTGAATCTTCTATTAATCTTATATCTATGTCAATGACAAAATTATCATATAATTTCTCTAAATACTCTATTTCTTTCTTTTTGTATTTTTTTTGTACTAATTTTAGAACAATTTCTTGACAGAAGTTAAAATATTTTTTTCCCCAAAAAACTTCAAGCAAATATAGGAATTCTAAAAAATTATTTGTATCAATGTAAGTTTTAGCTTTTTCAAAATATTCTACTGATTCATTACGATAACCAGTTTCAAACAATAACAATCCATATTCCACATTCACCAAAGAATTGTTTGGGTCCTTTTGTTTCGCAAGTAAGAGATAGTTCTTAGCTTTGCTAATTTCTTGATTAATTCTAGCTAATCGAGCATTTTCAACTAATAAATTCACATTATCGGGCTCAAATTCTAGCATTCTTTGCAATTTTTCTTTTGACAATATTATAGATCCTTTCAAATTAAAAAAATATATATAAATAAACTTGAAAATGCTTTTAGGTTATAATTTCAAGACATATTCGTTCACCTAAATAATTTTTATTAATTTATCTTAGTTTCAGATTTTTTCATAATATTCCAGTGGATTAGTGATCTATATACTTGAATTTTTCAATTGCTTTAGGCTATAAACTAATGTAAACCATTTTTTTAATAATTTCCGTGAAAAATGTCTATATGAATGGCGATTGGAAGTAAATACAGATTATTATTAATTTGTAATGAAAATTTAGAATATTAAAGAAGAAATTACGTAGATATTTGTTTTTTTGCAATAATTGATACATCTTGAGCAAAATTATCTAAACTTTCAACAATCTCATCAGAAATTATCTTTCCATCTTCTAATTTAATTAGTCTGAATCCTTTTCTTATTAAACTTAGATCATGAGTAACCATTACAATGGTCTTCCCTTGTTCAGAATTGAGATCAACCAATAAATCCATAATAGACTCACCGATTTCATGGTCTAAATCACCTGTGGGTTCATCAGCTAAAATAATTTTAGGATCATTAGAAAGAGATCTAGCAATGCCTACTCTCTGTTTTTCACCACCACTAAGTTCATAAGGCAAATTGTTTGCACGAGGAACAAGCTCTACTAACTCCAATAATTCTTGTGCTTTTTTCCGACGAATTTTTTGGGAGATCCCTGCTATTAACATTGGTAATTCAATATTTTCAACAGCAGTCAAACCCTCATGAAGATTATAGAATTGGAATATAATTCCTATTATTTTTCTTCGTAGGAGTGCTCTATCGCTTTCGGATAAATTATGTAACGTTTGAGAGAAAACACTGATCTTGCCCTCAGTAACATTTGATAATCCTCCGATCAAATTTAACAAGGTTGATTTACCTGATCCTGATGGTCCCATGATACAAACAAATTGTCCTGCATAAATTTCTAATGAGCAATTATCGATTGCATGTATAATTTCATCCCCAGAATGAAATCTTTTAGAAGTCTCAACAATTGAAATTGCAATAGAATTGTTATTATTTTTTGATTCACTCATATTTTATACCTTACTTTTTAACTGGAAAAATTTCTATACAACCTCGATCAGGATTGAATTGTACTTTAATATATTTAGATATTTCAGCTTGATTCACCATTTCTTTCGGTAATCTAATAGTTCCTAAACTATCTATTGTCATTAGATGTTCTCTCTCCCAAATTCCTGATGAAGAAAGTTCTTTTCCTCCTTCTAATCTTCTGTGAATACCGTAAAGTGCTCCATCCCTCATTTTAAATGTTTTTTCTGTCATAGTCATAAAACGTTGATCATGAGTAACGATTATAAAAGTTTGGCCTAATTCTTTATTTAATTCTTTTAAATATTCAATAATTTTTCCGGCATTAACGGAATCTAGTTCACCAGTAGGTTCATCAGCAAGTATAAGCTTTGGTTGAGTAGCTAAAGCAGCAGCAAGTCCTACTCGTTGTGCTTCTCCACCAGAAAGCTTGTTAACTGGATGATTTTTCCTGGAGCTTAAACCTAGAGTTGATAATAACTCATTTGCTTGTTTTATTCGTTCAGATCTAGTTCCCTTATGGATTAATTGCATTGGTAGCATAACGTTTTGTATAACAGAGAAGCGTGATACCAGGTTTCTTTCAGGAAATTGCCACATAAAACCTAGGTTTTCACGTCGAAATTGAGTGAGTTGTTGATCATTTAAAGTGTTCACAAAGGTATCAGCAACACGTACCGTACCCGCAGAGGGTTTTTCGATTCCAGCGATCATTTTAATTAAAGTCGTCTTTCCTGAACCCGAAGGACCAACAATAGATACTAAATCTCCTTCTTTGATATCGAGCTCAATTCCTCTTAAAGCTGTAATTTTAATATTTGTAGTTTCAGTTTCATAGAGTTTAATTAAATCTCTGATTTCAACCATAATTTGTTCTGACATGATCATTCCACCTTTAAGAGTCTAGTAATTTCAATTTTTGAACTTAAATAAGCAGGTATAAAGTTAAATAGAGTTGCTCCAACCAATATAAGAATGAGTAAAATGGAAATCAATTCTACAGGATAAACCATTGTTAACGGAGGTATCCCTGATGTAGCGAAGGGATATATAAATATCCAAGAAACAAATGCACCAAAAATTAATCCTGATACTAATCCAAAGATTAATAACCAATTAGTTTCATAAATAAAGAGTAAAAATGTTTGTTTTAGTGTCATTCCTAATACTCTTTCTGTTGCCACTTCCTTTCCGCGCTCAATGATTTGGAGTATTCCAAACATAATTAGGACAAATAATGTGATGATTAATAAAAACACGATATTTGAATTAATTAAACCAAACAAAGAATTGCTATTAGGATTTTCAAATACCTGTTTAAGTTCGTCATCTAAATTTCGAACATAATTAACTAACGTATTGTTTTCAAGAATTTCAGCCATTAATGTTGTATTTGCTGAATCTTTAGGTTTTAAATAAAGACCTAATTGAGCATTTGATAACCCGTAGTCCCATTCATATCCTTCGGAAACATTTTCACTAAGTTTTTCTAAATTGGTATACGTTCCTAGGCTCATTACTCCATAAAATTCAGTTCGAGCATTATATGGCTGCCAATTCAGCAACTTTGGAAAATAGTTAAACGATCCAGTAATATTAAATATATATGAAGGAATAATTTCACTTGGACCGCTTGGAGGACCTTGATAAGGGGTAGGCCATGCAAAGGTATCATTGACTTTCTTTCCAATTGCTTGAAGATTTTTTTGATATAGAATTGTCGACATATTATTAGTAGATAATTCTTTAAGTTTGCTTTTTATATTACTTGAATAAGAATCTTTGAAATATGCTGATTCAAGAAAATCTGATGTGTTAACGGCAATAACATTATTTCCTTTTAATTGTACGCGTATAATTTGAGTATAGGAATCAATATCTTGACTCACATTTTCTAATACTTCTGAAAAATATGTATGATTCGTGTATTGGGTTATATTATTTAAACTAACAAACATCTCCGCACCGATATCATAACTAATCCTTTCCTCCTGATAAGCAAAATTTGAAAAGGGAAAGGTTAAGAAAGCGATTATAAATGCCACATTTATCGATATCAAAAGTATAGCTCTTATTGATGCTTGTTTGTGTCGAACAACATTTTTTAATGAAAAAGATAACAATCCACTTTTCTTTTTCCATAGTAAAACGCTTATACGATCAGTAACGATAGCAAAAATTCGGGAAATAAACATTACAGCTCCTGTAACTAAAAGGATTGGTGCAGGTATTAATAAAAAGTTTAAAAACGCTAAATTCATATCTCGGTCTTGTCTGAGATTAATTTCAGAGACTACTAATATAATTCCTATTCCTAATATTAGAAAGACAACATCAAGATATTTTTTTTGCCAAAATGGATCTGTTTGTTCTTTATTCATGTGTTTCTCGATAGTTGCTAAAGTGATATTACTTGTTCGATAAATTGAGAACAAATTTGTAATCACGATTAAAATAAAGCCAATAGGAGTAATAAATCGTACTAAATCTAGTAGTAATATTACCGGAGATCGAGGATTATCAAATTCTAAGAGACCTGAAGATTGTACAAAAATAGTTGAAAAGGGAATACTGAGCAAAATACCCATTATAATAGCAATAATAAGTGATACAAAAACCTCAAGAATAAGTAATATAGATAATTGACTCCTCTTAATTCCTCGTGATAACATGACCCCAAGTTGTTGGAATTTTTGTCGTTTAATCAATCCAAACGAATAATAGGCAAGAAAAAGTGCTAAGATAAATACTGGAGATGAAAACAGAAAAAGCATTACTAATAGAAAAGTCACTTGGTTTTCAATTTCTTTGAGTGTCCAATAGACATTATCACTGAACCAACCGCTAAACCAGCGATCGTTCCCCCCAAGGATATTTTCTTCTACATCACTGCGTAATAACTCTAACTTTCTTAATGTCGCACCAATATCTAAACTATCAAAATATTTGGCATTACTCATATACATTAACGTTAAGTGTTCTGATTTGTAAAAATAAAAGTCGGGATCATCAATGTTTGCGATATTTTGGTCAAATTCTTGAATAAATGAGGTAAGATTCTGAACAATTAATAATTGATTCCCCCACATCCTTCTTAGTTCAGGAATTTCATTTTCAAATTTTTCTTTTTGTTCATAAGAAATGAATTTTTTTCCTGTAATTGTAATATTTATTATTGGCTCAATTACTTCAGGAAAGCCGTAACTAACAAATAAGGAATATTCATTTCCAATACTGACATTATTTATAAGACCAGGTTTGCTATCAAATTCTAAAAAAACTGCATTTTGATTATTTAAGGTATTATTGTGAATTGAAGATCCGGGTTCCAAAATTTCTGATAATCTATCCATATTTATTTCATAAACTGTTACTCCACGATATGCATACGGATCCTGCGATAGATTAATTTGTAATGGAGAATCGAAATAATGTAAATAAGCAATTGACTCCACGCTTGATAATAAATCAAATTTTTCAAGCGAATTATTGAATTGAGAAGATAATTCTACTAGATCAATTTGAATATTAAACTCCTCGTCCCCATAACTTTCTAATTCCCACATAAAATTTCTATTTTCGGTATAATAGGAAATAATTGAACTTCTTTCAGTTTCAACAAATATACTCGTAGATGAAATTATTGATAGACTAATAATTAGGCCTAGAGAAGTGATAATAATAGAACGATAGTTTGATTTCAAAAATCGATAAAAAATTGTGATATTATCAATATTAGATTGAATAATCATAAGTAAATCCTCAAAGATGCAATTAATCGACCAAATAATTAGTTTTTAGTATAAGCTAATGCGGTATTGACAATTCTAAGATTCAATACTTAAAACAAAAACTAAAGAATTTTCACTCATTTCATTATTAAAAAACATTTATTATAATAATTAAGACATTTTTCTAATTCATTATAAAAATGCTATTTAACAAATTGAAATTTCTTAAATAGATCTTTTAAAGCATCAAAACCAAAATCTAAGAGGAGAAGCTAGTAATAATGCAAAGAGAAAACTTAAAACCATTACTAAACAAAAAAATATTATCAATTTCATTCTATTATCAGTAGGAAAATTAGGTTTTTGCTTTTTTTTGTGTTTAAAAAGTAATTCATTGTTTTCATTTGGATTATTCATATGAAAAATCACCAATTCTCTTTGAGGATCTAAACTCACGTCAAACACTGAAACTATCTAATATTTTTTCTTTTTCTGTTCTGAGAATACTTGTAAATTCAAAAGTAATCAAGAAAATAATAATTAATAACCACAAAATTGAAATAAAGGTTCCTATAGGTATTGTTTCAAAAAACAAAGCCAAAATGTATAAAGGTAGCCAAATAGTTCCAGATATGATTAAAAACATTAAAGCAGAAAATATTCTTTCTGAATTACTAAATGTGGAAATATTTTCAAATAAAAAATAAAACCCAATAAATAAAGCAACAAAAAGGTAAAATAAGGACAACCACTCGAAAATAAAATAAAATCGTTCTGATTTATTCATTCAAATTCCCTTGAAATTTTGAAATTATCAAACTAATAAGAAATATTATCCAAGTTATTGGGTTTCATTTACTTTTAAACCTAATGTTAGAGGAAGTCTCTTAAAATCTTAAAAATTTAGTTATTTTTTTTATATATTTAGAAAATAATGACTTGATTATTTCCAGTAACCCTAAATTGAGGTTATTAAAAAAAATAATTATTCTTAAATAATTAAAATCCTGAAATTGATTGAATTCACTTCCTAATTGTCAAAATATATTAAAGAAAAAAAGCATCAAATTATGGTTATTTTTTATTTTTATTTTTTGAGGTAACACAATGACGATAAAAAAATTAATTATAATTCTTGGGTTCTTTCTTATTTTCTTTTCATCTCAACCGGTAGCAGCTTGTTCATTTGCAGGACCTGTTTCATTTACAGGATTTATTGAATTCTATGATACTTCTTCCTTGGATCTTGTGTATAAAACAAGTTTTACTCATGTTAATATCGGTGGAACATGTGAATTATCAAATTTTAATATGAAACTAAACAATTCATACTATTTGTTTAAAACCTCGTCATCAGAGTACAAAATTTTTGATATAAGGAACGAAAATATAATTGAAACTACAGTTCCTTTAATAAATTCATCATTAGATACTAACCAGTTCGATAATCAATGGCGAATAGACTTAAATGAACAGAATGGGGAACTTACTTATCCTATTCATCGTATACTTTATACAACATCTGGAATAGTTGATTATCAAGTTAATATATCAATAAATAATATAATTGATGTTCAGAGCACATTTATAATTGAGACTTATAAACATCAGGTCAATAAATCACAGATCAGAATAAACAGTTTGAAAACTTCAAGTTCCTCTGACTATTTCTCAGCATTTTCAACCTATGTCTATAAATCAAATGAAACCAATTTCTTTTATACTTGGTATTATGTAGATTTTGAAACAAATGAAACACAAACTCTGACCTTCAATCCAGGAATTGAATTATTTGATTTCCATGCAAGGATTATAAACTCACAAGATGTTACTTTTGGAGTCCTATATAAAAACTATGTTGAAAACTCCAAAGATCCTATAAGTTATATTTATAATTTAATGACCCACGAGGAAGTTCAGTTTTCTAGCAAAGATTTTACGTATTTCCAACCACTAAGCATAAACCTGGAAAAAAATGAAATAACAATTTTACATAAGAATGAAAGAATAATTAACGATAATCCTGTGTCAGAAACTTTTATTGCGACCGTTAACTTGTCTAATATGAATCAAGTAATAAGTAACCAATCCTTTATTGATGTGAATTTTGTTATTCCTACAGATAATTACTTTATTCATGCTTATTACAAAACTCACCAAGAAGTAGAGTTTTCAACGGATATCATGGTATTAGCATTAATATTCTTACCAATAATGAAATTGGGTCTGAAAAAAGGAAAGAAAAGAGAATAAACCGAAATTTATTTTGCAAACTTTTATTCATTTAATCCTTTAATCTAAAGTAAGAAAAAATAAGTAAGATCATTCATATCCAAAGTAAGATTCCTCTCATTATTGCTGTAATCAAAAAAGCTCTTGAAAAATTATCTTCAACTCTACAAATGGATTTATCTAGATAGTTTTAAGCAACGAATACTTTTGTTTTAATTCTTTTGAGCCTCTTCAACAACAATGACATGCAGTACATCACCGGAAAGACGAATTTTATCATAGTGGTTAGGTAAATAACATGAAAACAAAAGCATGAACATATTAGATTTTCTTGGATCATTCACCGTCTATGAATACTAATTGCTTTTCTTTCATAGATAATGATTAAAATAAGTTATTTAAATGATTCTCTGTCAGCTACTACATTAAAGATTTTTGGTACAACGGTGAAGCAAATTATAAGTACGTTATTAGTCTTAATATGTAAAAATCGATACAAATTTCAAAGCTCTAGTGAAGACGAACTAAAATTATATATATTAGAAATTTTTCAATAATATTGAATAACATGAAAATTATTAACAAAATACCTCTAATATTAGTTCCCCTACTTTTTCTTTTATTAGTTGGAGGAATTTTTCCAGTATCAGCGATTGAAAATAGTTTTGATCAGACTTACACTTTTGATCAACGACGACCTAGTTCTGGTATGATGCCAAACTCCCCTAGATATGATTCTCCACTACCAGATGATATTATAATGAACCATTCTATCTCAGAAAATAGAACTGAGATGAGGAATAGACATTCGTACTTTATGGTAGATACAGCAGGTAATGTGCCGTTTTATCGTTGGTATGGATTAGACAATTATTCAGCATATCTATTAAAGATTATGAGTATAATAGAATATGATGATACAAACGGAGATGGTCAATTTCAACCAAATGAAACTGTTTTTCATATTCAGTTACAAGGAAATGTAGATTGGACATTTACTAGAGAGGCTGCAAACGAAACTACTGTAACTTTCTCATTTTACTCCTCAAATATTCGTCTTCCTGGATTTGAAGAAACAATAATAAATTTAACCAATTATTTAAATCGTGAAACAAAATATTTGAAGTTTGATATAGAAATAGTTAATTGGCCTTGGAATTCCAGCACAGATAGATTAGCTTTTCACTTATCTTTCTTATCCAAATTTAATGATGCTCGTGAACGAAACATAGAGCGTTTGTATAAGACAGATCAAAATATAATTAATAGAACAAATGAGGAAGGTTTATTTTTACGCAATAATGAAGGCAAAATCGCAGGATATTTCTCTAGTGCTTCAATAGCTTACGCAGGCTCTGTCGATGGATCCATTGATGTAACAACACAAATAGAATTTCAAAGACAACTTAAGTCGGCAGAAATTTTCCTTAACTATCCATATTTTGGCGATTATCTGCTGCATGATCCAAACATTGGTATAGGCGATGAAGAAGTAGGAACCCTGGCGAGTACAATCAATGAATTTGTAGAATTATTGATCTCGAAATCAGGACTGTTTTTTCTCACCACTTTTGTAGGATTAGCAGCAATTGGAATTTATTTCGTTTCAAGAAAAAGACTATAATGAATATTTTCAATATTTTCCTTTTTTTCTTTTAGAAACAAAAATTTAAATAATTAAAATTTCCATTTTTCTTATTCAACAACGTCAGAACTTCGATCACTTATTTTGAGGTTATATTTATACCATCCAGTGCAGATAATATTAATTCAACATTATTAGAAATACTTGCACATCCGTTAAGACGAGATTTACTTCTATTCATTGAAAAAGAGGTAACAGTAAGTTATAAGAAATTAAAAATTCAGTTTAATGTTGCAACTGGAACATTGTATCATCATCTAAAAATATTACAGGGATTAATTACCCAAGATACCAATAAACAATATTTCCTAACAGATGAAGGAAGGAAATCTCTAGACTTCTTGTATGGAAAAACAAATTCTGATGATTTGGATCAGTTAGAAAATGAAACAGTTATCAAAAAAAGGTATTATTCAAAACTGTTTTCCCTTCCCAAACCATTTTATTATACTAATGCCATCGGATTTGTGATATTTATTGTTATTTTTCTAATTATTCCACAAAATATTGTGTTTTTCAGCTTTATTCCTTTCAAAGTTGCCCAATTAGGATTTCAGATCCTAACAATACTTTGGATTGGTATTTCAATTTCTATATTCTTATTAATCTATTACTTTAGTAAATCTGAATTAAAAATCTCTTCATTAGGTCTATTTATTATGTATTACAATTTTTATTTAGTTTGCATAATAATTATTAATTCGTTTGTCATTTTTCAAGAAAAATTTTTCTATCAATTACTTTCACTAGTTTTTCAAGTATTTTATGTCATAACGTGGATAATTATTCTTTCATATGATTGTTGGACTTGGGAAAAAAGTTTAATTACAGTGTTGGCACAAAATTATTTTATTCTGTTATTTATTTCATAATAATAACAAAAACTGTTAAACTATTTTACAAGTAAAATTACATGTAATAAAGGAAAAAAAGAATAATATAAGCTTATATAGGAAATTGGGATTTACAATCGAAAAATATAGATGGGTAATATACAAATCTCTTAATTCACGGATAAAAAATTAGATTGGATTGAAATTTCCCCAAAATTATTAATAAAATCAGCATAAATTTAAGCAGAAACATTTAAAAATTATCACTCCATTATATAATTGGGGAAGTATTTTTCTTTTTTTGAGCAAATAAGCTTATATTCTAATATTTTATATACATTAATCTCTTCAATTCGGTTTAGGACTAGAGTAAAGTTAACTTTAGTTAAAGAGGTGAATATTTTGACTAAATCAGATTATATGGCAGAGAAAATATTAAAAGAAGTTAATATTCTTAAATCAAAAAAAATTTTACACCCTGATGACTCAGTAGAAAATGTTTTATTGAATCATGGAGAAACAAAAGAATGGGCTGATGTGTTTTGGCGTCGTAGATACCAGCATGAGAATAGATCGGATCCTGAAATTGATTTAGTCTTTGAAACAAGTCCTACATCCGTGTTAGAAATCGGTACTGGTTATGGAAGAATATTAAAAAAATTGGATAAGGAAAGACAAAGGAAGAAGCTGTCAACTAAATTATTTGGAATAGAACGCTGTAAACATATGGAATCTTACTTTTTACTATTTAAAAAACAGCAACCAAGTCTATCGGACGTAGAAATTTATTATGAGAATTTTTTTAGATCAAAACAATTTCGAAAGAGAAAATTTGATGTTATTGTTCTCCCCATGAACACCTTTCCAAGTTTTCATTCGAAATTAGATTTACTTTTCAGAACTGTGAAAAATTATCTCTCAGAAGATGGTCTGTTTATCTTCACGTCATATAAGATTCCACAAAACCGAACCAAAGAGGAACGAAGGAAAGGAAAATATTCAGGTGAATTATTAGTAGAAGAAGAAAAAAAACCTATATTACTTGAAGCCTTTCGATTTACAGAAACAGAAGGACCTTATGGAATAGAAACAGTAACCTATTTAATATATTATCGATTTTTTGAGTATTATTCAATTCATAAAAAGTATATCTACCGATTAGAACATTTTGTACCACAAAAGAATCAAATAGAAAAAATAATCACTGAAAACGGTTACAAAGTCAAATTTTTTAACGATGAAAGTCATTCCTTGGTGTTTGGGTGTCAAACAATTTGATAATAGATTTTCACTCTTGTTTACTTGAGCCATATGTAGTCTGATCTAGGGTTTTTCTAATAAATCCTAGTCATTTTTCTTTTTAATTGCTGTTTTAAGCTGTAACCTGTATAAATAGGTTTTGTATATAATTTTGAAACCTAATTTGTAATTTGTTAATAATATAGAAGAATTATTCTCTTTATTATTTGTTCTAAGAGTTAAATACTTTAGAGATTTTAGGAAATCTGTCATATTTGATTTCAGTAGAGTACCAATCCCTAATCCTCTATATTCTTTTAATACCCCAGTGAAATAAATGTTAGGAATATCATTATCAAACCAACAATAGGTTAAACCTATGATAATGTTGTTTTTAATAGCAATAAAGATAGTTTCAATAGAACTTTCTCCTGATTGGAATCTACTATAAAATTCTTGTAGTGCTTCGTGCTTAAATCCCTCTCTATCTGGTATATCATCAGATGTAATTTTTTCGAGATTCCAAAGAGAATGCCATATCCTAGAATTTTCATTATCAATTTCATTTTTCCATTTACCTTGGATAAGCTGTTCAATTGAAAATTCTTTAGTTATTACTTCCTTATGGGAAAATTTCTGTAAATTCAATTCTGAATTAAGTTCAGTAATATAATGCACAACACCACAGTGATTTAAAGTATTTATTAAAGATGAATTATAGACTTCCTCTTTTAAAATGAATACAAGCCAAGATCTAGAAGTTTCTGAAAATTTCTTTGTTAATTCATTAAAAACAGTTGTCAAAGTTTCCTTAGATAAATTCCAGAAGATTGAAGGGACATATAACATAATTTCTTGTTTAAATCTTGGATGAAATTTCCATTTAATATCAATAGAAGAGTTGTTTGTCTCGATTTTAATAGAATCGTCAAAATATGGAATATTAAGATCTGAATTCATGAAAAAACACATTTCTAAAATTAATTATTGTAATCAGGAAAAAATGTCTAATAATTTGTGAAATATAACAGTAGATACGGATTCTCTGCTGTTTATTTCTTCTGACGATCCTCTACATGTAATTCCATAATTATACGACCCCAACCACCACAATTGACTCCGACATCAAAACAGCCTACACGTTTAAATCTCATTTCATTAGGATCTACACCTGCATAAAACAATTCATTGGAAGCAAAAATTCCAATAGATAGCGAACTCAAAGCGTAAATACAACTTTTCTTCGGACAAAGCTTCGTTATAAGGTTACCTGCACCATCAAAAACAAATTTGTCTCCGATTTTATGTTCACTATTGCATCCATGAGCCTTCACAACTTCTGCAATTATTGTTTTATTCATTAACTCGGGAGCTCTTGTTAATATTTCCTCATTCCTTGGATTCTCTTTAAACATCTTCATTTCTTCGTCATATATCTTAAATGAGTTTGATAAAATTTCCAAGTTTCTTCACTTATTTTCATTTCATCACCTTTAATTATTGACGCTTCCATCTTTTCAAAAAGCTTCAATTATCAAATATTTTTAATTATATTAGTTTTTCATGTAGGCTTACCTAAATGAGAGTTATTTAATATGAAAATACAATAATATTCATTATTTTACTCAAATTATTGTTGAATTTTAATGTCAAGGTTTTAATATGATAATTAAAAGCATACTTCCAAATAAAGTTAATAATTCAATTAAGGGTCATTTTTATTACCGTGCTACCCATTTTTATGATATTCAAGTTCAAATTAAACCTGATAATTACGGTTGGAACTTCATTTGGAGTTTACAACCGTTATCTAAACCGTTTATTGTTGATACCTACGAAGAACTTGTTTCTCCTCATAAAGAACCAGCAGAATATTACATCGTATTTGATGAGGATATTAATAAACAGATAGGATGGATGTGTATAGGAAAAGTAGATTGGAATAATACAAGTAAAATTTATGATTTATTTATTTCTCCGGATTATCAACGTAGAGGAATAGGCTCATTATTGGTTGAAAAAGCTGAAATTAGATCAAGAAATTGGAACAAAAGGGCCCTAACTTTAGAAGTGCAAAGTTGTAATCACCAAGCAATCATATTTTATAGAAAAAATGGATTTGAATTCACTGGATTCGATTTAACACGGTATTCCAACGATTATAAAGACCAACAAGAAATCGGATTAACCTTTACAAAGATTCTAAAATAAAATATTAATTAATATTAATCACCAAAATTATCATTACCTTGATTTCTAATGAATGATGCTGGTTATTTAAGAAAATATGTCAAAAGTAATATAATATTAATCTTTGGAAGTACAATTTTCTATTTTCTCATGATTTTAGATTTAATACTGTTTTCAATATTTACAGGCGAACATACGCGATTGCATCAAGATAGGTGTGCAGAAGATGTATTAAGGACTTCTGTTTTTTGGATAGAGACAACAATATATTGCTATCAATCGAATGGCTGTTTATTTTTTAGACCTACATATATTGGATTTATTACTTTGATTTTATTCAGTATTTTCTTTAGTTTAGGGTTAGGTCTAACAGTGGGGAAATATAAAGATTGGGATATGAAGACAAATCGTACAAACTTTATTATAAACCAATATACGGTACTTTTAGTTATTTTACTACTATATACTATCATTATTGGGGGTTATATAAATAAAAGTAATTTATCAAGCAGATTAGTCACCTGGGATGACATTTATGGATTGTTTATTTTCATAATTTATCCAGCAATTCTTGGATTAATTAGCTTTAATATTGGAAAAAAACCTTTTAAGAGAGCAAAATATGGTAGTATATTAATTATATTGTTGATAGTTTATATAATTCTAATTATATTAAAAAGTATACTAATAATTGCCTTATGCACAACATAAAAATTTCAACCTTTGTTGCAGGAAAAAATTCTGTAAAATAAAGAACATGAATCAATAATTAACTATTTTTTCATTAATCTTTCAAATATTATTGCAGAGAAAATTCCTAATCCTAACCCTCCGAATGATATTATCCCGAAAGAGAATATTTGAGAAAAGTTTAATCCTGCTCTACCATTAAGGATTTTTAATTTTAATTCTATAGATACGACTTTATTTTCATTTAATTGATAATGTGTTATTTTGTAATCAAATTCATTGGCATAAATGAGTTGTTTTGTATTCGAATCAATAATGATGATATCCCAAACATTCTCTTGAACTAAAAACTCGATATTCTCTTCAGAATAAGAAAAAAATAATCTTGAAACACAATAACAGCAACCAGCGGATGAGTAAAACAAATCTAAATCTTCATTAATATACAAATTCCTCTCTCCCCCTGCATCCCAACTTTGAATCATACCTGATTTTATTTCTTTGTTGTGATCTAATTTTGTAATATAAAAATAAGGTGGAATAATTAGATAAGCGGAATTATACTTTTCACTGATAAATGACCAATATAGAGGTATTTCTTCAAGGGAAATATTTAGTTGTTTTGTAAAGTAATTTGTTTCATTTTTAATTATCCATATATAATTTGAATCATTAGCAAAAAGAATTACATTATAAATATTGTTACCATTTTTAAATATTGGGTTATTAATAGGCAATTCTAAAAGGTCATCATTAAATTCATTCTGATTTCGAGATGTAATATTATATTGCACTTTCTCAACAATGTTACTGTTACTACCATTCGTAAAATAAATATTATAAATATCTGAATCTTCAGTTGCTTTTATATCAGAGATATGAACTATAGGAGGATACATATAGCTACAAGCAAGGGAATATCCCCCAGCGTAGGTTAAGATGCTAATAAAGAATAATATGAGTAAAAATTTTTTCGTATTAGACAAAATTTACCCCCAATTAAGGTTCTACATAAAAGAAAAATTAAGGCTTTAAAATATTTAAGGAGATAGAACATGAAAACCGAAAATTTGAGGTTATTAGTACTTAAGGAAGGTAATTTAAGCACATAAATTTAATTGATTAATAATTTATCTCCTAATTGTTTTAATAATAACACCGATAATTAGATTGAAATAAACAATAAAAACAATTCTCAGATCAAATTAGGTGTGTGAGATGAGTGAAATAGAAGAACTTAAGGAAATGATAAGAGATGGACTGGTCCAAAATCCCAAGAAACCTAGACACTCTATTTACGATTTTATTAATAAATCTCATCATCAATTAACGGGTTTAATGAATTTCTTAAAGAATGAAGCGTTTTTTAATAAAAATGATATTGTTTTAGAAATAGGAATGGGAACTGGAACTTTTACCTCTTTAATTGCTCCTTTTGTCAAGTGGATAATTTCCTGTGAAATCGATGAAGAGCATGTTATGGAATCAGTCCAAACAATTGATTATTTTCAAATGAATAATGTTTCATTATTCTGGGGAACAGTTGATGAGTATAATCATAATGGTTTTAAAGTACACTTCCCAAATGAGAAATTTGATAAAGTTATCGCCCAAGGAAGTTTTCGAAAGCCTGAAGACATTGAAAAATTCATTCTTATGGCGAAAAGAGTAAGAAAAAAGGATGGTAAAATCTTAATATCATATAATCCTTATTATTTTATAACAAATGAGGCAAAATTAATAGAACATGAAAAACTATCACGTAATATATATCTGAGAAGGAAAGATAAGCCAAAATATAATTTTGATGACCTCTTAGGAGGTCTAAAGATCCAAGCGGAATATATAATGTATAAAAAATTTCCTATGCCGGACGAAGCTTACGTGGAGCTATCAAAATATTATAAAAGTAACGAAATTGATTTAATAAAAGAAAAAGGACATATATATCCAATGAGAACTGTCATACTGACATAATTATCTATGTTAACATTAACAAACAAAACAATTTGAGAGGATAAAAATAGAATAATTTGTCTTAAAAATGTATTTGTAGTAAAAAACTTAAAGCAATAATAAATATTGACAAAAATAAATATTTTGTAGACATTTCTGTATGTAAACTTGTCATGAATAAGCTATTTGAAAGAAATCTTGTTCACAAAGCTTTTCTTCTCTAAACATTAAGTAGATCTTAATTTATGGAGTGCATTATGAATATTTTGTATTTGAATTTGCGAAATTTTGTTTCGAAATCTTAAATAAGAATAATGTGCATTTTATTCCCAATAAAAACATATTTATATTGAATATATTGTTGTTTTCTTAAAAAATAAAAGGAGTAATATTTATTCTCAGCAAATTTCTTGGAATAGCAGATGCTGATCATCAAGTTAAGCAATTATTTTTTAAAAGACTACTGATTTCTTCTTCTGACGTTTTTTTGAGAAATATTTCATTTATGTTTTTGGTTTTGTATGTAACTACGTTTGTATCACTCTCACAATTCACGTT
Organism: Candidatus Heimdallarchaeota archaeon LC_3; assembly: GCA_001940645.1. The sequence goes on along the minus strand of MDVS01000027.1, from coordinate 15,140 downwards.
TTTCTTAACCGTAATGGTTATAATTGTTTTCTTATCTGATTATCCTACAGGAGCTTTAGGAGATGTAATAGGCCAGCGTTGGGTCTTATTCATTGGTTATCTATTTATAAGTATTACATATCTAGCATTCTACTTGTCTCAATCTTTTGAATTTTTTCTGTTAGCATACATATTTTTCTCCTTTGGTTTGTCTCAACAATCTGGTGCACTAGAAAGTTGGTTTGATAATAATTATAAGATTTCAGCAGAAGATTATGATCCAGAAGAAAAAATTTATGGATTTTTTCTTAGTAGGTCTGAAGCAATAATTTATTTGGTAATTATACCTGCAATTTTGTTAGGTGGAGTAATAGCGTCTACTATTTCGAGAACAATAGTTTTTTTCATTCAAAGTTTAGGTTATTTATTGTTAGCAGTCATAAGTCTGGTGTTAATGAATAATTTCAAATCAAACTTGTCTCCAATGATTGCTGCTGATAAGGATGAAGGTAAAAAATCAGAAATAAAAGATTTTAGAAAAGTTTTTTGGGAAGGAATACGATTTGCTATTAGTAGTAAAAAAGTCTTCTTACTTCTGATGTCTGTAGTGCTATTAAGTGTCGCAAGAATGATTTGGGCACAATTTCTCTTGTTTTTCATATATTTTGGATTTGCAGGTTCAGATTTCATAGTTGGTGTGTTTCGTTCAGTAGTATTTTTGATAACATTTGGATTGCAAATTAGCAGTGGAAGAATAAGTAAAAGGATATCATCCTCAAGGACTATGGGATTGCTAATAGGTTTGTGGGGATTATTGTTTTTCGGAGGTTATTTAATCCTTTTATTAATTTTTCCTCTTAGGAATTCCTTTAATCCAGTAGCATTACTAATAATATTATTGATAATCGTTCCATTAGGAAATTTTATTACAATTCTAATATATATTATAAAAAATAAGCTCTTTCTTAAAATGATTCCTTCAGAAATAAGAAATAGTGTTTACTCATTAGTACCAACAGTAACAAGTCTATTATTCGGAATAATGATCATCATTGTAGGGATAGTATCTGAAATGTATAATTTCATTGGTGTATTAGCCATAATAATAATAATAGTGGAAATTGGGGCCTTATTGCAGTTTTTTCCAGTAAAAAAGGACAAGAATTCTTACCAAGAAAATGATTAAAGGTTTCTATTACCAATATAGATTAAGAATTTCAATTTTAAATTTGAAATAACATTTTTTTAAGCTTTTTTGTTGCTAATAACTCTTTTTCTCTCCCTTTTGCTAATAACCTACGAATTTTCAAATATAAACATTAAAAATAAAAAAAGAAAACTGATTGGTTGTTCTAAAGGAAGTTTAAACAACAGTTTGTTTATTACTAATAGTCATTTCGTTAAAGATTTTCATAACCTCAGCGTATTTCTCATCGAATTCATCTTCCATCCATTTAAAGTTGTTTATATCAATAATTTGAGGTCGGAAAGTGACCATCATATTCTCTTAAAGATGATTATTTTATTATAAAAAATTCACAAGGTTTTGAAAAAGGTGTCTAAATAAGTTAACCGAATTATTACTAATAGATTTATGGATATTTCATAATCGTTAAGCCATTTCGTTTCTGCGACCTTTTAACACTGTTTCATTTGAAACAGAATTTTATTTTAGTAAAAAAAATAATTAGAAGAAAGCTCTTCAGATATCTATATTGAGAATTTAAAGTGGGAAAAGTGATTGATTAGTCTAAAGGAAATTTAAACAGCAGTTTGTAAATTACTGATCGTCATTTCATCAAAGGTTTTCATAACTTCAGCATATTTTTCCTCGAATTCATCTTCCATCCATTTAAAGTTGTTTATATCAATAATTTGAGGACGAAAAGTATCCATCATATTCTCTAAAGTAGCTCCTTCTTGAAACAAACGATTCATTGCAGTATTAAAATTGTGAATTGCTTTCAGCATTTTATATTGCTTTTCGATAGTGCAAAACGAGTCACTAGAATATGCATTTTGTTGAAGGAATGCTTCACGGATTAAGCGTGTAACACGTAACACAATCTTCTCAGAATCTGGTAAAGCATCTTCTCCTATTAATTGGACTATCTCTTGAAGTTCTTTTTCTTTTTGGAGTAAACTCATTGCTTTAATGCGATTCTCAGGAAAATCTGGAGCAATTTTGGCAGCAAACCAGTCACTTAATGAATCAGTATACAAAGAATAGGAATCAAGCCAATCAATAGCAGGAAAGTGACGTGCATTAGCTAAAGGCTTGCTTAAACCCCAAAAAACACGACAAGTTCTTAGGGTATATTGAGTAACTGGTTCAGAAAAGTCGCCACCCGGAGGAGAAACAGCACCAATTATAGTAATTGAAGCTTCATCGCCATTAAGGGTAACAACACGGCCAGATCTTTCATAAAATTGAGCAATACGAGAAGGAAGGTAAGCAGGGAAAGATTCTTCACCAGGCATTTCTTCCATACGACCGGAGATCTCTCTAAGAGCTTCAGCCCATCGAGAGGTTGAATCAGCCATAACTGAAACGTCATGACCTTGATCACGATAATATTCTGCTAAAGTAATACCGGTATAAATGGACGCCTCTCTGGCAGCAACGGGCATATTGGACGTATTTGCTATTAAAGTCGTCCGTAACATAAGGGGTTCATTAGTGTAAGGATCTCTAAGTTTAGGAAACTCTTTAAGCACTTCCGCCATCTCATTTCCTCTTTCACCGCATCCTATATATACCACTACCTTAGCATCACTCCATTTAGCTAGTTGATGCTGAGCAACTGTTTTTCCTGTCCCAAATGCTCCGGGGATGGCACCTGTTCCCCCTTTTGCAATTGGGAACATAGTATCGAATATTCTTTGTCCAGTTATTAGTGGAACATTTGCTGGGAGTTTGTTCTTAACGGGTCTTCCGACACGAACTGGCCAATAATGGGCTAATTTTACTTCTACATCACCATCCTCAGTTTCTATAACAGCAACAGTTTCTGTAACATTAAAACTGCCTTGTTTTATTGATTTAATCTTTCCGGGTTTGACATTTGGAGGAATGAGTATTCTATGTTCGATTAATTTTGTTTCTTGAACTACCCCAATTATCGTGCTACCAGAAGTTTCATCCCCTTCTTTCTTTGTTGGGACGAATTCCCATTTTCTTTCATGATCAAGAGGGTCAGCTACTATTCCTCTTTTAATAAAGTCACCAGTCTGCGCAGCAATTGCGTTTAAGGGTCTTTGAATTCCATCAAAGAATGATTCCAAAATTCCCGGTCCTAATTCTACAGATAATAATAATCCAGTTCCTACTACTGGTTCTCCAGGTCTAATACCTTCGGTTTGTTCATATACTTGAACTGATGATACATGATCTCCTGTAGAGGGATTTATTTGGATTTTAATAATTTCTCCTACTAGTTTTTCGTTTCCTACACGAACCACTTCGTATAACAGTGCTTTTGTTAATCCTGAAACATCTACTACAGGACCAGCGATTCTAATGATTGTTCCTTGTTCAGCCATCTTCTTCAAACCGTAACATGTTTTTAATTCGAAATTACAATCTAAAATAATAGAAATAATGAAAATTATTATTATTTTTCTTATATCTAATAAATTTATATTTATTTATTTCAAAAATTTGTCTAGATTCAGCAGACTACATTGAAAATTTTCTTATTTATCGAATTATATAGCAGATTTTGAATAAAAAAGAAAAATAAAAATTTATTAATAAATACTAATATCTAGACTAAGGAATGATATTGTCGTTTGTATTTGCTAGTGAATTTCCAAGGAAAAACAGACTTAGCAATTGATAATGATGTGATATTAGATTTACGAATAAAATTTAGAAAATTACCAATATTTTGTTGTGAAGATATCGCAATTATGAAGTATTTACTATCTGGAATACGTTTATCGCTGAAACTCTGGATGTGAGTGGAAATATCAAGGAGAGATTCAAGTGATATGGATATGTTTTCAACCTCAATTTTAGAAAAATTGTTGGTAAAGAGATATATCTGGTATTTTGAGTAATACCCATCTCCAGTGTACCAATGTAAAACTATATCAGGAGATAAAATAAGATCACTAGGAATGATTTTTGTGGGTCTATAAAATCTCTTAAAGATTTCATAAAGTTGAACACTGGATGAAGTAGTGAGGTCAATATAATCTCGTAGCTTACCAGATTTTGTTTTACGCTTATAAGACGCAAAGAAACTGAATAACCACAAGATTCAAATATGAACTGCAAATGCAAAACCCACTTGAGCTCTCTAATGGATTTTGTCATACGAATAAGTGCAGTAGGAATAGAAGCAACTGTTGAAGTATGTTGATTAAAGCTATCAATGAATGTAATCGCATATTGATTTTTAAGAGAGTTAGAATCAAAGTTGTTAAAAAATTTCATAGCTTGTGAATACTCAGCAACAGCAGGTGTAGGGATATCAGATTTTTTATCTGGCGTACTAGAATGGATATTTACACGTATATTGGCATCTCCAAGTAGTTCACCTATGATAACTCTGATAAATATGGCGATATTGGTCTCCAGAACTGCCAGTTTCCACTGTCAATGTGTTTGACCAATTTGGTTCTATCTCCAGCTTCCAGAACAGAAATATTGTGCTTTCGCAAATATTTACCGATTTCTGGTTTTGATAGTTTGTATCGTGTTTGCAGATCTGCCAGTGACTCTAACGACAAATATTCAAACATACACTCTTGTAATAGTGTTTGCTGAATGATTTTTGTTGTTTTGTTGAGTTCTGATGCTATCCGCGTCAACGAGTAATCCCTACATAGTAACCCAAGTGTTTTTTGGATTTCCTCAGCTGTTAACGGATCGTTTGACCTCGTAGCTTCCAGATATCGATATATATTCCGCAAATCTAAACCAATTATTTTGGCTATTTCACGATATTCGATTCCAGATTGATACAGGGCGTTGATCCGTTCCACAACAAGATTTTTTCCCAGATAGGAGACAATTTTTTTTGGAGTAGTGTTATACTCTCGAGAAATTCGGTTTATAGACCAATTGTTGTTAAACAAGTTTAAACTGTGCATTGTAGGGTTTTTAGCAAAATCTGTTTGTGTAACATGGTCTTTTGTAGTAGTATTCATGGTATAGTCCTCAAAGTTGATTATGTCGTAAATCCAATAAGTAAAATAAGGAGTCAACGATTCAATGTACATAGTTACCACGGTTTGAAAAAATATCACCACCTAAAAATAGGAATTGCTTAAGAGACTGCAATTTGGATATCAGGTAGCTGCCCTTTTTTTTTAAAATAGTAGCATGGTAACTGGAGTAAAATGGCTGGGAGTAGGTTAAAAGAGTATATTATCGGTAGAAAAATATATGGGAGTAGAGAAAAAGATTGGAGTTAAGACAATTTCATTCTTTTACCCTCCCCTTTTTAAATCTTTCGAGTTCGTTTACTTTCAGTCAAGTAGGAGAGTAAATTGAAAATGATATACTTTTAAAGGAAAATTTATTGAAGTAATTCATTCAGTTAGCGATAGCATTGATCTTTTAATTGAAGAATTAGGAAAGATGGTGATTGAGCTAATTCTTAATGTGTATTCCTATGTGAATATAATAAATTTCTATTTATTATTGTATCCAATCATAAGATTCATTCTGAGGGATTTTCCTTCATATAGTGTACCAGCATCTTTAAAACCTCCAGTAGATGCTATTAAAGTCATTTTTCCACTGGCAGATTGTTTAGGGTCTATTTCTATTTCAATTATTACCTTGTTTTCTTTAATTTCTACTTTCATTTTTGTTACAAACTCCTTATTTCATTCATTAAATACATCAATGAATGTCATACTAATTCTGATTCTTCTTTAGTTGCTATTTTAGGATTATCGTGAGCGTATGTATTACGAATTATGCGGATAATTTCTTGTATATTTTCTAAAATCTTATCACCATGCTTTTGAAAAGTCACACGACTTTTTAATGTATTAAATAATTTACTTAATCCTGATTTATTATCAAAAATAATTTTTTCCTTTTCCATAATTCTTTTTAATACTAATTCAGTTATTTTTCCACAAGTGACTATAGAAGAGTCGAAAAAAGCTAAATGATGAAGTTTTTTTGCATTAACTAGTTTAAGTAAGATATCTTGATCTAGATTCAATTTCTTTAAATTTTCAATTTCAATAATGATATCCACTTTTTCTAGATCCCTCAAACCTCTTCCTATTAAATAATCTCCACGAAAAACATTTTTAGACCATTTTGTAATATTACCTCTTTGCTTAGGACTTAAATCCTTAAATATTGAATCCGGTATCTTTCCCATGGTTTTCATTAATATTAAATCTCTTTTTTCTTCTGAAATTCTTTGAAGCTCGTAAAAAAGTTTACTAGCAGAACAAAAAATTGGATTTGTGATGAATCAAATTAACATTTCTATTTCTGTGTCCATTTAAACTTCAAATTTAGAATCCAATTCATTTCTATGTAATTAAAAATAGGAAATTAATTCCTTTTTGTTTCTCTCCCTATATCATTTTTGTAGTGATTTTTAATATTATTTCTAATCAATTGAATTATCAAGAAGCATAAAATGTTGAGATACCTGAACCTTGGTCTAGTCAGAAGAATTTGTTTTTGATTCCCACTGCAGATATGCTTTATTAATTTTCTGCCATACTTCTCCGAAGTCTATTTGTGAAACAGTTGGATAATCTCCATTAAGGTATAATTCGGTAAAATTTTTTCCAATTGCTTCTCGTAAGTGTTCTCGTAGAGGGCTAGCCACCTCAAGCGCAATTTTTTTCACTCCTAGGGTATTTTTTATTGTTAACCCATTTGATTTGAATGAATTGACTAATTCATTGATATTTTTCTCGATTGCTTTTTTAAATTTCATATCAAAGGTTAGTGGATTCGTCGTATCGAGAATATTTTTTATTTCTGATAATCTTGTCAATAAATAATATTTCGTTAATTTTCTTGCTAGCGATGATTTCTCCAGTTCTAATAAAGTCTCGTTAGCCTTAATATTCTCTCTTTTCGTATTATAGTTTATTGTATAGATTATTAACGGTATCATTAATATTGTGGATATAAAAATAAATAGTAAATTTAATCCCAAGCTTAGTCCATAAATATTTATCGAATTAAAATAAAAATTCATCCAGATTATAAATATAGAAACTATTATAGCAATAAACAGAGAAATTATTAGTCTGGATACATATAAATCTCTACGAAGATAATTATTTGATTGTGTTTCAGTAAACGTTTTCATAATAGGTATGAATAGGGCTATAAGAAAATAAATGACTATTAAATAGAAATTTACTGATGGAATCGTTTCTCTAGGTACAATACTTATGCTATAAATTAGAAATATAAAAAGTAAATAACTATAATTAAAAATTCCCCAATTTTTTATATCTTTTCTATTAAATAAATATCCAAATAATTCCTCTTTTGAATAATTCTGTTTAATAGCAGATAACTGATTTTTCATTATTTCTGGTTCAGTTGATTGCTGAATTATCTGAGAATCATGATAATAAAAGTTCTTTGACTTGTTTATTCCTGTTATTTTCCCAACAAAAACTATTCCAATTAGTAAGATTACTAGAAATATTCCTGCAAACCATCCAACTGAATTTAGATAAAAATTATTGTCCCAATAACCACTATTACCATATAGTAATTATCACGATCAGGGGAGACCAAAAATCCTATTATTAGGATCAAGACTGCTGAGAACGGTAAAAATAGAAAAAATCGTGATAAGAAATTGAAGGTGTAAACTGGATATTTATATGATTTTAACAACAAATATGCGAAAGGGAATATTAAATATAAAATACCGAATAAAAATCCTATAAAAATTGCCCAATAAACATCAATAAAAAGCATTCCTAGGATCATTAAACTTATTGAGCTTATTAGTAATAATAAATAATTTTTTGTTGTATTATAAATAAAATTGATGCTTATTCTAGGTGAATGTTGTTTAATATTGAATTCATCAATTTTTAGAGTGTTATAATCATAAACCAATTTATTTACCTCAAAATATTTTGATAAAAGATGAAAACTCAATTTAAAAAGGTTCAGACATTGATACATATCTTAATTATTTTAGCTTTAATAGCCTATTAAAAACCAATTTTAGGATTATCATAAAAAATATTCTTTAGGTTTTGATATATCACTAGAAACTCTTGATTTTGCCTTTTTTGGTAATAAAACTACTGACTGGTTTAAACTATTCAGTAATAAACAATAAGGGGTGATAATGAAAAACAAATCTAAAGGTTTTATTTGCTTAATAATCCTTATCAAGGGACCACTGAATTTATTTGTCTATTAAAACGAGAAAAAAAAATATTTACCAATTTAGGCAATGATTATCACTAATAAATTTAAATTTCAAATGGAATTAATAATTGAAAATTCTGTATTAACTGGAATTTCCCATAAATCTCCAGAGTATAACTTACCAATTAAAGGATTAAATATGGGAAAATTTTCTTCGTTAAGGATTCTTTTTTGATCTCTTATCTTTTTGTAAAAATAAAGCAACTAGTAATAGTGAAATCTCAAACCCTGGGATATTTCTTTCTGAATTATCTTGTGTGAATTGAATGCTTGGCACTGATCCATAAACTAGAAAAGATTGAGTTTTATTTGGCAAATCTATTACAATAGGATTAATACTTGTAATTGTGAGATTAGTAGTAAATGATGATTGGGGCCAATTACGTGAGTAAGAAGTAAATTTCCATGTTCCTATGTTGTTAACATTTAAGATTCCAAAACTATCGTTAATCTGGATGGAATGAGTAATAAAATGAATAGTGAAATCAGTAGTGTATTTGTTATAGGAATAAACAGTATAATTAACATAGGTATGTGACGGTGGACACCAGCACCAGACTTCTTCATTAAAAGAATTATTAACAAGAAAATTAACTGGAAAAAAAGTAAATGAGTCAAAAGTCTTATTAGTTTCAGAAACTAGAAGTACAGCAACAGATACAGCAGTAAAATTGTCGGTAACTTCAATTTCAAATATTAAGAATAACCTCCAAATTAACTCTTCATTCAATACAAATATATCATTATTAGTAGATTCTTTTGATCCTTTAACTTCTAAACCAAAATTGATTAAAATAGATGAAACTAAAAAAAGAATAATAATGAATATAAAAAATAATTTCACAAAAACTACCGGAAAAAGACTAAATATTTTTAATAAAGTTACGTTAGTAAATGATTTGAGGACTATTAATTAAGTTTTAGATTTGTGAATTAGAAATGGGAATATTATTCATTATTTCTCATAAATGTCTAGAGAATGCGTTAAATTTCGTCTAATACCAATAAAAAATATCACTAGTTTATGAAAACTGAAGTATGAGACCACTTTTTTTATTACAATTCATTGTAAGTAACATAATATAACATCTGAATTAATGCTAAGATTATAATTACTGGTATAATCGCCAGATATTTTATTAATGGATATTTTATTATCCATATTTTCATTTTTTGTGTTTTTAAAAAATATTTTCCTGATTCCTTCATATTATCAAATAACTTTATTATTATGTATGTTAATAATACTATACAGACTGATATAAATATTGTTTGCATAATCAATAAGATTATTCCCGTTTGTATTTGACTTATTAGTTCAGAAGGCTCATGATTAAAAGCAACTAGATAATCAGGAAAATCAGAATAATATTCGGTATATAAATTCAAAAAGAGGGTATAAATTCCCCAAATTGCTATTATATTAACAATTAAGGTTGCACTAATAAAAATTTTTTCAGATTTGAAGTATTTCCCTCCTAAAATTAGTAAATAAGTAAATAAAACTAAAAGAAGTACCAATATTCTTAATAATAAAGTAAAATTCGCACTTATTAATTCTAATTCACTTACGAGCATTACATTATAAGGCAGAAATAAAAAAGTGTAAAAAATTGACTGTATCCAAAAATCTGTAATTATTTGATAACGAATTTCAATCAGGGTATTTCTAAAAATATTTCGGATCATGTGTAATACTAAGGGTGAAAATACTAATAGCACAGTTAGTAAATATACTATAGGTAATAAATTCCAATATCCATAATATTCTAGAATAGAATACAACATATATGATGAATATACAATTAAAATATACCCTAGAAAGAATTGTCGAGACAACCAGGTTCTGTTAATCGAATTTCTTAATGTGCCCACAAATATTTTAATATCATTTTTCATAAACCATGACGAATATAGTTTCTCTGGATTCTCAAGGTTGTTTACAAATTCAAATTCAAGTTCTTTTTTTGTTTTTCCCTCAACACTAGCTTTCAATAAGTAATCTTCAAATTCAAAGTGTAGTAGTGTTTCATGCTCCTTAATTAATCCATCATTCACCTGTAGTCTTGAATTTAGAATTTTTAATCTTTCAACATATTCCTCGATTGTCTTCATTTTTTTGACTCCTCAAAATCAAAGCGTAATCCATTGAGTATTTTTTCACTGCTGTGAAAAATGTTAAACCAAAATGATTTTATCTTAAAAAACTCTCTTTTGCCTTCTTCTGATATGAAAAAAAACCTTCGTTGAACTTCGGGATCGTTTTCAGATATTAAAATTCCATAATCATTTTCCAACTTATTCAAAGTTGAATAAAGAGTGCTATCTGGAATTGTGCCTCCATCATGACTTAATTCTCTAAATCTTTTTTTTATCTGGTAGGTCCAGACTCGTTTTCCTTCAATAATTATGCCAATAATTAATAATGTTGTTAATGCCCCTTTAACATCTTTATCGAATCTATCCAATATTTTTTTCTTCATTTTATAGATCGCAACTTATTACATAGTATAGAATTAGATTTGATGTATGCATAATAATTTGAACATAGGAATTAAAAACTTATCTGAAAAAAGAAGATAGCTTGTGTATGTTGACTCGCTCCACAACAAGTTTTTCCTCTGATAGGAGACAATTTTTTTTTAGAGTTATGTTATACTCTCGAGTATAGATCTCGATCAGATAAGACTTTTCCATGGGATATTTCACCAGTTGCAACCATAGAACCGTAGAGAGAAGCAAAGAAATGGGGTTTTATTGAAAAATAATTCATAAATCCTTAAGTAAAGACTGGAATAAATAAATTTGTGAGTCTTTATTAGAAATGACAGAATAAGTAAATCTAATTATTTATAAAGAATTATCTGAGTAAAACTGTCCTTATCGGATAAATATGTCCTTTATCTTTAATTAAATTAATTTCATCATCTTTAAAGTATTTTGCAAGTTCCTCATAAGCTTGTTCAGGCATAGGAAACTTTTTATAATTAACATGTTCAGCTTGGATGATTAATCCTTTCAATATATCTTCAAAATATAATTTTGGTTTATCTTTCCTTCTCAAATAAATTTTTCGTGAGAGATTTTCATGTCTTGACAATTTTGCTTCATCGGTTTTAAAGTGATAAGGATTATAAGTCAATAAAATCTTCCCACAACTTTTTCTCACTTTTTTAGCCATAATAATAAATTTTTCAATTTCTATCGGTTTTTGAAAACTTCTGTGAGCTACTATCTTATCAAATGTCTCATTTGGGAAGTTTACTTTAAAACCAAGATAATCTAATCCCTCGATCGTTCCCCAAAATAATTTTACATTTTTTAGTTTAAAAAAATTTATTGTTTGGACTGCTTCCAGAACATGCTCTTCATCTATATCACAAGTGATGATCCACCGGACTAAAGGAGAAATTAGTGACATAAAAGATCCAGGACCAGTACCAATTTCTAATACAAGGTCTTTTTTATTGAAAAATGTTTGTTCATTAAGAAAACAAATTAAATCTTCTAACTGATTTCGGTAATCATCAATAAAATCAAAAATGGGGTATTTCGGTATTTTACGGTTCTGAACATATCCATTTTTTATCAATTTTTCCAGTTCTTGTATTCTGTTCATGTCTTACTACTCAATAATTGTAATAAAAAGATTTTTAGTGGGATTTAAGAAGCATCTTCCTGCTTTTCCTGTAACATCTGATAAACTTTAGGGTTTTTCTTTTGAGTCCAAATTGTTATTTTTTTATGACAGTTTTGGCAGACTGTATACATGCGAATCCCTAACCATGGTTGTAAGATATTGAAAAATGATTTTGTTCTTATTTGAACGACTTCTCTACTTATAGGAAGTGATATGTCAATAAGCTTTCCGCAAGATGGACAATTAATTTTCTCAATATTCATAAGATCACAAAAGTCTGTTATACGAAATAATTCTTACTTTACTTCTTAAAGATGTTTACTCATTTTTCCCATCGAAACATGCATGTCATCATGACATCCCACATTCAATTAATACCCTTACTCAGCGAATTTACTTTTCAAGGCTAAATTAATCATTAATTTTGATCTTCGACTCACTAATTATGTGTTTGAAATTATTACCTGATTTTGCATTTTATTATTTTATTATTTTATTATCCATCTTCTTTTCATATAATTCAAATAGAACAATTCCCTGATCTTAATTATAAAATCATTTTACAGTTTTCTTTTCCAATTATAGAAAAGCAGCCAGAGAAATCTCAATTATTGCTACTTTTTTCTTATTAACAATCTTCAAATCTCGGTTCTGAACAGATTATTGGTTTTCCACTCAATATGTAACTAATATAAAATAAAAGTGAAAATGTTATTACCATTACCACTGTTATTATAACTGGATATTTAATCCAGTCCTCATGTTTTGTTTCGGTTATCTTGTAAATGGTAATTATTAATAATATTGTCAGTAACCCAAGTAAAATTAGCAAAATCTGTATGGGAAATAATTTTGATATCTCAAAGAACTGTAAATGTTTAGCCCCCGTCAATTTTTCTACTAAAACAACTGAACTTATTATTATTAATATTATAAAGTGAACACTAAAATAATTTTTCAGGAGTATATCAGAAATCCTTTTTCTTAACCCGAATTTTTTGTTTACCGAAAAAATCTTAATAAAAATAATAATTAATACAGATAGAAACAGAATGATGTTAAAAAAGGTAGTTATAATAGGAAGAAAAGTAAAACCCTGATTAGGGGGTTCTATAGTAATAGTGATGAGGTAACTCCATAAAAAAAAACAATAGACGATAAGATCTAACTTTATAATGATTAACCAATCAGATATATCAAAATTTGAAATAGTAGACTGTAATTTTATCATACAAAGAACTTTCTGTTATTTTACGTATTTTTCATTTTGTTCAGAATTTTAAAAACATAGTATTAGTATTCTTTTGAGTTTATTTTCATCTTTTTATTTTCTTTTTCCGCATAAATAACCCTAAAATAGTAATGATTATTACAGCAAATATAGGACTCCATAGTGGAATTGGAATTGATTGTCCACGTATTTCCTGAACGTAAAATATTTGCAATATCTCTTCAGATGTTTCTAAAACCTGGAAATCTCTAACAAATACTTCATCTTTGGAAATTAGATTATTACTTATTTCTTCCCCATTTTCATCGAGAAGTAAACAATATATGCTGGTTTTATCTTTCAATTCCCACCAAAATATAGCAATTTGCCCATTTGTTCTTTTCAGTATATTTGCATGCCTGATTTGGAATTCTGTTTCTTCTCGAATAATTTTTTCTTCGTTCCATCTATTTCCATCATATTCAGTGTAAATTATTTCATTAGTCTCTGGACCATTTCCTGTTCCATAAGAATATGTTGTTATTACATTCACAAAACCATTTTCATCAATATTTAAGGAGAGTTGACTTAATCCTCGACTGGAGAAAGCAGATCCAGTGGCTCCCATTATTTGTGTACTTTTTACCTCCCTAAATGTTTCTATATTATATTGTTTTACATTTAATTCTAAATTATCTCCATGTCCGAGAATATAAATTGAATCATTATGAAAGTAAAAATTATGAGCACTAAACGATAATGAGAAATTCACGGTTGATATTAAAGTTATATCAGTATAGGAAAGTAATTTGTTATCACTAAGAACATAATACTTTCCTGTAGAAGTTTTATAAGCTTTTAATATATGGCTATTATAATTTTCTATTAATTTTTCTGGATTTGTCCAATTTTCATCTTCATACTGAATATGATATAGTGATTCATCTTTAGTTTTGTACCAAATATGTATTAAATTATCATTTTCAATGATCATATCATAATCTGGCCAATAATGATCCTCTTCAGTTGAGGGTTCTAAATTTGGAACTTTAATCGTTGACCAATTATTATCACTTAATCGCGCTATGCTTAAATTACTGAAAAAACCATCTGTTGTTTCTGACCATGATACTACGGCCTCCGTACGCAAATCGGACGAAATAATTTTTGCTTCCCAACAATTATGGTCTGGACATACATCCCAACCAGGTATTTGTGACCAATTTAATCCATCTTCAGATTCAAACACTCTCAACAAACGATTTTCGGAATAACCAGCTGATAATTTGGGTTTAAGAAGTACTAAACAGATAATAGTAATGATTATTAACAATTTCTTATTCATTTTTCCTCGCCTCGAACTTTTAAATAATATTCTTCATTTAAACGTTTAAATCAAGGTAATAAATTTTAACATACTTTTTACATAAATTTCTGTATTCCGACAAAATTCATAAAATTTAGAAGGGAGAGAAAAACATAGAAGAATTGGTGATTCAAACCATGTTCTTCCCTCCCATACGAGAATTCATTCAACAGAGTTTAAAAACATTCCCTTGGAGCTATGGCAGCCAAAATATAAACATGGCAGCATTATGCGATCATTTAATTGCAGGTCGTAGAAAAAGTATTCAAAGCTTAGAACGAACAGGAATAGATAATATTTCCGCACGAAAGATACGTTATTCGCTTCTTCGAAGTCGTCCCTACCTTCAAATTCTGAAAAAAGACCTTTCTAAGCGATTTAGTAACATTGATGGTCGAGAACGAGTAGTAGTTTCTCTTGACGATACTTCAATGAGGAGATATGGAAAAGAGGTACATGGTGCTGCCTATCAACATAATCATGTTGGAGGGGGCACCCAGTTTGAGAATATCATAGTAGACTGCTGGATTACTTCTCTATCATATTT